>JBJELU010000032.1:0-166010 GCA_051879355.1 Oliverpabstia sp. | reverse complement strand
TCTGGGACATTTTCATATGTGGTATACTGAGACATTATCATAAATGGCTTATAAAGAGGTTACATAAAATAAAAAAACACTTGACATATTAGTGTTTCTGTGGTAACTTATACAAGTATGAAAAACAAAGAAGAGTATCCGCTCTCACCTTAGCACAAAAGTGACTATGGTTAATATGATCGACGGTTGTGGTTATGCTGTCGTGTAGTATGTCAAGCGGATAGTCTGTCTATCTGCTTTTTTTGATGGAGGTGTACTACTATTAGCGAATTAATGATTAACGAGCAGATCAGAGACAGAGAGGTGCGTCTGATCGGCGAGAATGGGGAACAGTTGGGAATTATGTCTGCAAGAGATGCATATAAACGTGCACAGGAAGCAGGACTTGATCTGGTAAAAATCGCGCCTACAGCCAAACCGCCTGTATGCAAGATCATCGATTATGGTAAATACAGATATGAGATGGCCAGAAAAGAAAAAGAAGCAAGAAAAAAACAGAGAACGATCGATGTAAAAGAAGTCCGGTTGTCTCCCAATATTGACACCAACGATTTGAATACAAAAGTTGGTGCAGCCAGAAAGTTCATTTCCAAAGGTGATAAGGTAAAAGTTACCCTGCGTTTCCGCGGAAGAGAGATGGCTCATATGCAGAGCAGCAAGTACATTCTGGATGAATTTGCAGAGAAACTGTCTGATGTGGCAACTGTAGAAAAGGCGCCGAAGGTGGAAGGCAGAAGCATGACGATGTTTTTAACTGAAAAACGTTAAAATAGATACAGGAAAGTTAAGGAGGAATATACAATGCCAAAAATTAAAACCAGCAGAGCAGCTGCTAAACGTTTCAAAACTACAGGTACAGGTAAAATCGTAAGAAATAAAGCTTATAAAAGCCATATCTTAACAAAGAAATCTCAGAAGAGAAAAAGAAATCTTCGTAAAGCTACAGTGCTTGATCAGACAAATGTTAAGAGCATGAAAAAAATCTTACCTTATTTATAAGATTGCGTTTGAAGGAGGAAAATAAGAGATGGCAAGAATTAAAGGCGGATTAAATGCAAAGAAAAAACACAATAGAGTTCTGAAACTGGCTAAAGGTTACAGAGGAGCAAGATCCAAACAGTACAGAGTTGCAAAACAGTCTGTAATGCGTGCTCTGACCAGCTCATACGCTGGAAGAAAACAGAAAAAACGTCAGTTCAGACAGCTGTGGATCGCACGTATCAATGCAGCAGCAAGAATGAACGGACTGTCCTACAGCAAGTTCATGTATGGACTGAAGCTGGCTGGTGTTGAGCTGAACAGAAAAGTTCTGGCTGACATGGCTATCAATGATGCAGAAGGCTTCGCTACACTGGCTGAGCTGGCTAAAAGCAAACTGGCTTAATTGAATATTGGAACCCCGGAAATTGAAAATTTCCGGGGTTTTTGCATATAATAAATCAAATGAAGGCAACTGGGAGCAAGGGAAAAAGAATGAATGCAATTCAGAATTATGTGAAACCGGAGCTGCTGATTGTAGCAATTGTATTATACTTTCTGGGAATGTGGCTGAAACAGGCTGCATTTATGAAAGACAAATATATACCATTGGTTCTGGGAATAGCAGGTGTCATTATCTGCAGCATATGGGTGGTGTCTACCACAACATTTACAACCGGGCACGATATTGCGGCGGCTATTTTTGCCTCGGTTACACAGGGGATTATTGTGGCGGGGTTATCCACATATGTGAATCAGGTTTTTAAACAGCTTCAAAAAGAAGAATAATTGTAATTATGCATAGAAACTGCTATACTAAGGTTGCTAAATGAATACAAGCAGTTTTTCCGGGAGGTCTTTATGGCAAGAACAGTAGCGATTGGAATACAGGACTTTGAAAATCTGATTCAGAATAAGTACTTTTATATTGACAAAACATCTTTTATAAGCGAATGGTGGGAAAGTGGAGATAGTGTAACTCTAATTACTCGTCCGCGCCGTTTTGGAAAGACTTTGAATATGAGTATGGTGGAGAGATTTTTTTCTGTAGACTTTGCAGGACAGGGAATGTTGTTTGATGGACTTTCTATATGGGAGGATGAAAAATACAGGAAAATACAGGGAACTTACCCTGTCATCAGTTTGTCATTTGCCAATGTGAAAGAAAAGGATTATGCAAGTACAAGGAAAAAGATTTGTCAAATGCTCAAAGAGCTATATACTAATCACTCTTTTTTGTTTGAGAGTCCGGCGCTGAAAGAGGGAGACAAAGAATTTTTCCGTCGGGTTAGTATAGATATGGATGATGTAGATGCTGCTATGGCTCTTCATTATTTGTCTAAGTTTTTATTTTTGTATTATGGAAAAAAGGTTATTATTCTTTTGGATGAATATGATACTCCTATGCAGGAAGCATATGTAAATGGATTCTGGGATGAGTTGGTTGGATTTACCAGAAATATGTTCAATGCTGCTTTTAAGACGAATCCGTGGTTAGAACGCGGTATTATGACGGGAATTACAAGAATCAGTAAAGAATCAATTTTTTCTGATTTGAATAATCTGGAGGTAGTGACAACTACATCTGATAAATATGCCACATCTTTTGGATTTGTTGAAGAAGAGGTATTTGAGGCATTGGAGGAATGTGGGCTGGCAGATAAAAAAGAGCAGGTGAAGAAATGGTATGACGGGTTTATTTTTGGTGGGCATCGTGATATTTATAACCCATGGTCAATCCTGAATTTTCTGGATAAAGGTAAATTTACAACCTATTGGGCAAATACCAGCTCAAACAGTCTCGTGGGAACACTCCTTCGGGAAGGAAACCGTAAGATAAAGGAAAAATTTGAAGTTTTGCTTCAGGGAGAATCTATACGTACACCTATTGATGAACAAATTGTGTACAATAAGTTGGATGGAAATGAAAGAGCGGTCTGGAGTCTGCTTTTGGCCAGTGGTTATCTGAAGGTTCTTTCTTGTGAAACTTATCAGGATGTTCCCGAAGGGATACAGCCAAAATATGAGTTGGCACTTACCAATCTGGAGGTAAAGCTGATGTTTGGCAATATGATACGCGATTGGTTTTCAGAAGCTGAAGCTGATTATAATGATTTTATAAAGGCGTTGCTGGTTGGGGATATAAAGGCTATGAATGCATATATGAATCGGGTGGCACTGGGGATTTTCAGTTATTTTGATACTGGAAAGAATCCGTCAGGAGTGGAACCAGAGCGTTTTTATCATGGATTTGTATTGGGACTGATGGTAGAACTACAGGATAGATATTATATTACTTCTAACCGTGAGAGTGATTTTGGCAGATATGATGTAATGTTGGAACCAAAGAATCCGAAGAACAATGATGCAATTTTGATTGAATTTAAGGTGCATGATCCGGAAGATGAAACCACGTTGAAGGATACAGTGAAGAAAGCTCAGCAACAGATAGAAGAAAAGCATTATGCAGCAGCCCTTGAGGCAAAAGGAATACCGAAGGAGTGTATTCGGAGTTATGGTTTTGCATTTGAAGGGAAAAAAGTACTGATTGGCTGAGATGTCATATTATGAAAAAATGAATTTTTCGGATGCGGTGTAAAATACAAAATATTTTACCCTCATTTTTCATATATATAAAGGAAAAGTGCAGCAGGATGATTCTGTGAAAAGGTTCCGATATAGAAATGGGTATTTCAAAAGAGGAAGTAGGGTACAGACTTTTGCCCTGGTTAGTGCCTGTCTCGTGGGATTAATAGCGTGTTGTCTATTGTACACAGTAAGGAACATTCGATCAAAGCAAGTGGATGCTGCAATATCCGGTGAAGAAGCTCCGAGGGTAGCACTGACTTTTGATGATGGACCCAGCAACTATACCATGCATCTGTCACAGGAATTAAAAAGCAGGGATGTGACAGCCACATTTTTTTTGCTGGGAGAGAATATGGAGGAGCATAAAGAAGCTGTCAAACAACTGGTACAGGATGGGCATCTGCTGGGAAACCATTCCTATCACCATGTACAGCTGAATAAGCTTTCTGACAAAAAAGCCTGTCAGGAAATCGTAAAAACGAATAATCTGATTTATGAGTATACGGGAATTTATCCTATGTACATACGTCCTCCCTATGGGGAATGGAACGATCAGCTGGACTGTGGAGTGGAAATGATTCCCATATTCTGGAGTGTGGATTCCCTGGACTGGAAATTGAAAAACACAGATAAAATAACATCGCGGGTTCTGACGGAAGTGGAAGATGGAGATATTATTCTGATGCATGATGGATATCAGACATCGGTGGAAGCGGCATGCAGGATTGTGGATGCCCTCAAGGAAAAAGGGTTCCGGTTTGTTACGGCGGATCAGATGGTGGTGGATTAAAAGATTTGCGATAATAAGTTGATTCTAAAACATATAAAAGATTTCTGATTGCCTGAGTGCTCAATCTTTGCTACAATAATTCTATTATGTTACAGCCTACATGGAACAGTATTTTTACTTTCAGAAATCGTACGAAGCAGGAGACAGGAATTACTATGGATTTATTTGATTATATGAAGGAAACCGCCCTTGAAAATGAGTCACCTCTGGCATCCCGGATGCGGCCGACGACGCTGGATGAAGTGGTGGGGCAGGAACATATTATTGGAAAAGACAAATTGTTATACAGGGCCATCAAGGCGGATAAACTGGGGTCTGTGATTTTTTACGGACCGCCGGGAACGGGAAAGACCACGCTGGCAAAGGTGATTGCCAATACTACCAGTTCGCATTTTACCCAGCTGAATGCTACGACTGCCGGGAAAAAGGATATGGAAGAAGTGGTGAAGGAAGCACAGCAGCGATTGGGAATGTATGGAAAGAAGACAATCCTGTTTGTGGATGAGATTCACCGGTTCAATAAAGGGCAGCAGGATTATCTTCTCCCCTTTGTGGAGGACGGTACTCTGATTTTGATTGGGGCAACCACGGAAAATCCCTATTTTGAGGTGAATGGTGCGCTGATTTCCCGGTCTGTTATTTTTGAACTGAAGCCGTTGGAAAAGGAAGACATCAAGAAACTTATCCTGCGGGCAGTGACGGATGAGAAAAAGGGGTTGGGAAGTTATGGAGCGGAGATTACTCCGGATGCACTGGAATTCCTGGCGGATATTGCCGGAGGGGATGCCAGAGCTGCGTTAAATGCTATTGAACTGGGAATTCTGACGACAGAGCGAAGTTCGGACGGAAAGATTCATATCGACCTGGATACGGCTTCTGAGTGTATTCAGAAGCGTGTAGTACGTTACGATAAGTCTGGTGATCAGCATTATGATACCATTTCAGCATTTATCAAGAGTATGCGGGGGTCGGATCCGGATGCAGCTATTTATTATCTGGCAAAAATGTTGTATGCAGGGGAGGATATTAAGTTCATTTCCCGAAGAATCATGATTTGTGCCGCCGAAGATGTGGGTATGGCAGATCCTCAGGCACTGGTTGTAGCCACATCAGCTGCCCAGGCTGTTGAACGGATCGGTATGCCGGAGGCTCAGATAATTCTGGCAGAGGCAGTAAATTATGTGGCCTGTGCACCGAAGAGTAATGCCTCCTGTCTTTCTATCGGAGCAGCCATGGAGTCCGTGAAGTCAAAGAAAACCTCAGTTCCTGTTCATCTGCAGGATGCCCATTATAAAGGGTCTGCTAAGCTTGGACATGGTGTGGGGTATCGATACGCCCACGATTATCCGGAACACTATGTAAAACAGCAGTATCTTCCGGATGAAATCATGGGAAGCCGATTCTATTATCCTACGGAAATAGGATATGAGAAGCAGGCAGGAGAACGAATAGAGCGGCTCAGAAACAGAGAATAATCATACGATAACAGGGTCAGGAGAGAGTTTCCATCAGGAAAGCATAAATCTCCTGACTTTTTTTTGACCAGTGAGAGCAGAAAGTTTTGGCCATCTCTTCTGTAGGTACGGTAATTTCCAGATTAATCAGAGGTGCTTTCCTTTCCACAACCTGACACTGTACGACATATTCCTGATCCGGAGTGCGGTAATACTCAGCTTTAGTGGAATTGGTATTGCGCATTTCGTAGTCATTTTCTTTCAGATAGGTATCGATTTCCTGACGGATTTCGTCGGAAATTTTCTTTTCAAAATAGGATAAAGTTGTCCGTCCTTCTTCTGTGGCCTGATAACAGGTGCGGCTTCCCTGTTTTTTTACTTCCATGAGTCGGCTTTCCAACAGATCATTCAGGGTCTGCTGGACATGGAAATAACTGGTATAACCGTGATCCAGAAAAAAATTGGTGATCTGATTGTTGGAGAGAGGGAAATTAACCTTTTCCAGCATGTACAGAATGATGATTTTGTAAAGTGTTGAAGATTTTTCTATCATAAAACAGGCCTCCTTCCTGTAAATAAATGGTCAGTCGGATATATTCGGACAGTAAAGTCTGCCCTGCCAGGAATTCTGTTCTTTCATGCGATGATGAAGCTCATTCAATACGGTACGTTTTGCACTGCTCCACAGTGGGGCAATCAGCAAGTCTTTGGGACCGTCTCCGGTAACCCGATGGATGACAATATCCGGTGACAGATGTTCAAGACAGGTAATCAGCAGATGGAGATAATGTTCCTGTGTCAGAACCTGAAATTTTCCGTCCAGATAATCCCGGGCCAGATCGGTATCTTTCAGCACATGGAGAAGCTGCATTTTGATGCCCTGTATGGGCTGGTGATTCAGGTAGTCAATCGTTTCCAGAATCATGGAGTCATCTTCGCCTGGGAGTCCTAAGATTGTATGGACAATGATTTCCAGGTGGCGTCTGTGAAGTTCGCGGACAGCTTCCTCAAAGCAGCTCAGCGGATATCCTCTGCGGATATAGCGGGCAGTAGAAGGATGTATGGTCTGCAATCCCAGTTCTACCCAGACAGGTTTGATGTGATTCAGCTCTTCCAGAAGCTCCAGTACATCAGTACCCAGACAGTCAGGGCGCGTTCCGATGCTGACTGCGATAACATCCGGATGAGAAATTGCTTCTGAAAAAATTTCACGCAGATAAGAAACCGGTGCATAGGTATTTGTGTATGCCTGAAAATAAGCGATAAATTTTTCTACCGGACGGCGGGACCTGATCATGGCCTTTTGCTGTTCAATCTGTACAGTGATACTTTGTTGGGCATCAGCGGCAAAATCGCCGGAGCCTCCGGCACTACAGAATATACATCCTCTGGTACCAAGTTTTCCATCACGGTTCGGACAGGTCATACCGCCGTTCAGTGTTAATTTGTAAACTTTCTCTCCAAAACGTTCCCGGAGCATATAATCCAGAGAGTGATAGGGCTTTTCCAGCCATCTCATAGAACTACCATCCTTTCTCGCAATCAGTATATGTTAAAGATATCATAACATTGTAGGAAATGGATTTCAAGGGTAGTAAAAAGAAGAATATATATGATATAATGCATATATTGTAAATATATGGAAGTGAAAGAGAATAATAAGGCGAAAGGTAAATTCGTACATTTAATGTATCATGCGGATGATGTTCCGCCGGTACCGTTAATTAAAGGAGGAAAAACAAATGAAAAAATGTCCGAGGTGTGGTCAAATTTGTCAGGATTCAGATGCATTCTGTGATGTATGCGGTTGTTCGCTCTCACAGAGAGGACGACAAGCAAAGAAAAGCCCTTTGCCGATTCTTTTAGGATGTTTTGTGGCAGCATTGTTTCTGATTTTTATTACAGTAGTGTGTGTAAACATTTTAAAACGGAGGCAGGGAAATTATGATGGAAACGTAACAATGGAACGAAGTACAGAAAATAGAATAACCGTTATGGAAAATGAGAAGGAATCCGGAGAAAATGAATTGAAAGAGATTATGGATGCAGAATTTGATACAGAGCAGATTGAGGTGTTGGATGATGAACAGGATAAAGAACGGATGGAAATTGCGGATGGTGCATCGGATAGCAAATCGACAGGAGATAATTCAGAAGAAACAGAGAATGTTTCTTATGAAAAGTATGATACAATGTATGTAGTTAATTGTCGTGAAAGTATTACACTGCGTAAATCACCGAGTACCAGTGCAGAGGAAATTTGTCAAATTCCTTTCGGGTCACCGGTAAGTTATGTGGAAACAGCGAAAAATGGATTCTATAAGATTATCTATGATGGCAAAACAGGCTATGGGCTTGCTTCATATCTGAGTGCCGAAAAACAGGAGATAGCTGTTACAGAGTCTGTTATTTATATGAAGGTGGTAAATTGTAAGGAAAGTATTACTTTACGAAAAACACCGAGCACGAAAGCAGAGCAGTTTTGCCAGATACCTCTGGGAACAGTCGTTGAATATCAGGGTACAGCAGAAAATGGATTTTACATGATTTCTTATGACGGATATGTTGGGTATGCACTGGCAAGCTACCTGATTGAATGGTAAGCCGGAAAACGGCGTGGGTCGTTGGACTGACAGGAATTGTCATCACAGCGGTCTGCTGCGGTGTTGCTATCCGGAATGTATGGAAGAGTATTCCAGGGTATGAAGAAAGAACCAGCCGCATACCATTTGTTTCTGGAGAAGAGGAGGAATTCATACTGGAAAAGCAGGGATTGATCATTGATAAGGATCCGGAAATTTATACTTATGAAAATATGGAACACGATTTCATCTGCCTGGCAGAGAAATATCCAGACCAGGTATCCTGTATTACACTGGCAGAAACGACAGATCGAAGAAATGTATACTGTCTGGTTATTGGGGATTCACAGGCAGAGAAGAGTATTCTTGTAAGCGGAGGAATACATGGGAGAGAATATATCTCCTGCCAACTTGTAATGAAGCAGGCGGTGAGTTTTTTGCGGCATCTGGAAGCGGGTGATCACTATGGCACATGCACCTATGAACAATTATTGGAAAATACGAATGTGTACTGTATTCCCATGATTAATCCTGACGGAGTGTCTATCAGCCAGAAAGGAATGGATGGCATACAGACGGAAAGTGTGAAAGAGCAGATAAGAATAATTGCAGAGATGGACGGACAGCAGCCGGAAGGAAGATATCTGGAATTGTGGAAAGCTAATGCGAATGGAGTAGATCTGAATCGTAACTTTCCCGCTTTATGGGAAGAGTATCAGGAGCCGGTGGAACATCCATCGGCAGATCATTATAAAGGAACTGCACCTGGAAGCGAAGCAGAGTCTGCAGCATTGATTCGATTGACAGAGGAGAAACATTTTTTGCGGACGGTCAGCTATCATGCACAGGGCAGTGAGATATACTGGTATTTTGGACAACAGGGTGAATTGTACGAAGAAAACCTGAAGTTTGGACAGATGATTTCACGTTTGACGGGATATTCGATGGATGCGGATATATCCGGACTGGATCCTGCCGGCTATAAAGACTGGGCTGTCAGCGTTATGGGAATTCCAAGTCTGACCATTGAGATAGGAAGGGATATTACTCCTGTACCGATGGAACAATGGGAGGAAATCTGGCTGAGGAACGCCTTTGTATGGGAAGAGATTCTATGTGATTTATCTTCAAAACCTTAAAGTTTTATAAATTACTTGCTTTTCCGGAGTGATGTGTTAATATTATAACATATTGATATTCGTATGAGCAGAGGTAATCTGCAAAAATATGGGGTGTAAAAAGGAGAAAACCATGAGTAAGAAAATTCATACAGAAGCAGTTGATTCTTTATTTGAGGCGATTCTGAGTCTGAAAAATAAAGAGGAGTGTTATACTTTTTTTGAAGATATCTGTACAATTAATGAGCTTTTATCGCTTTCTCAGCGGTTTGAGGTAGCGAAGATGTTGAGACAGAAAAAAACATATCTGGAGATCTCGGAAAAGACCGGTGCCTCTACGGCCACCATCAGTCGTGTGAACCGTTCTCTTACCTATGGAAATGACGGATATGAAATGGTATTTCAGCGGATGGAAGGAAAAGAATAAGATGATCGGAGTGACCAGGGGACGGGTTCATGGACACTATTCGTGTCCATGAACCCGTCCCCTGGTCACTCCTTTAATCACCTTTCATCTGATCAATCATTTTTTCGATGATCTGCTTTTTGACGTAGGCATCAAAGCTGAGCAGGCAAATGAATGAAAAATTCTTCAGGAATTCCTGATCTTCTTCTGGTGCCTGAGAGAAGGTTTCTCTGGATATCTGATAGCGTTTTGTAATATCTTCTTTCAACACTTCAATCTGTTCTTTTTCTAATTCGAACACTTCGCTGTATATGTCTTCCAGCTTCAGTTTTTCATTTCCCTGAAAATACTTCTCAGTAATTGGCTGCAGCAGAGCCTGGATATCTGTGATTGTGAGAAGACTTTTAAAATAGTATATAAATACCAGGAGAAGGAGATGTTCCCGATCATATTTTTTCTTAGTCGGAGGGGGGAGCAAGTCGTTCTTGGCATAGTTGTTGATCATCGTCTTAGTGAGGATCTTGTCACTTTCATAACGTCTGGAAGAGGACAGCTGGGCGTCCATAAAAGTAGTAACCTGATCCATATATAAAGGAATATTCGGAATATCTCCTGGCTTAATATAATCAATTTTGGAGATACTTTCAAGAATGCTGTTAAGTATATCGTTTGTATCGATTGTCATTATATCACCTCACACAACCTATTATATAGTTTTTGATACTATTTGTAAACCAGTTTTGACAACGAAAGTTAGTGTTGCTTCCGTTGACTTTAGTAGTTCTGCATGATATGATGAACACATGTGCGAGAAGGATGGAGGATATTATGAATAAATATGATGGTTTGAATCCTATGCAGCAGGAGGCTGTTTATTGTACAGAGGGACCGTTATTGGTATTGGCAGGAGCCGGTTCAGGAAAGACCAGAGTGCTTACCCACAGGATTGCTTATCTGATCGAGGAGAAGGGAATTAATCCATGGAATATTATGGCCATTACATTTACAAATAAAGCTGCAAATGAGATGCGGGAACGAGTAGATAAGATTGTGGGATTTGGGTCAGACAGCATTTGGGTGAGTACTTTTCATTCCAGCTGTGTACGTATTTTACGGCGTTTTATTGATCGGCTTGGTTATGGTACGAATTTTACTATTTACGATGCGGATGATCAGAAAACTCTGATGAAGGATATTTGTAAAAGACTGAATATCGACACAAAGATGTATAAGGAAAAAATGCTGCTTGCTGCGATTTCTTCTGCAAAAGATGAAATGATTTCGCCAGAGGAATATCGTCTGAATATGATTGCGGACTCCCAGGATCTGAATAAAAAGACGGTTGCCCGTGTCTATGAAGCCTATCAGAAGCAATTGCATCAGAATAATGCTCTGGATTTTGATGATCTGCTTGTAAAAACTGTAGAGCTGTTTCAAAATTGTCCGGATGTGCTGGAGTATTATCAGGAAAAGTTCCGTTATATTATGGTGGACGAATATCAGGATACCAACACGGTTCAGTTTAAGTTTGTCAGCCTTCTGGCATCAAAGTATAAGAATCTCTGTGTGGTGGGGGACGATGACCAGTCCATTTACAAATTCAGGGGAGCCAATATAGGAAATATTCTTGGATTTGAGCAGGTATTTCCCGAGGCTAAGGTTATTAAGCTTGAACAAAATTACCGGTCTACACAAAATATTTTGAATGCAGCCAATGAAGTGATTCGGAATAATATAAGAAGAAAGGAAAAAACACTCTGGACTGCCAATGAAGAAGGTGAGCAGATTCATTTGCGTGAATTTCAGAGTGGTTTTGAAGAAGCGGAGTATATCGCCGGGGATATCAGACGGAAGGTGCGTGAGGGCGAATGTTCCTATAGTGACTGTGCGGTTCTGTACCGGACCAATGCCCAGTCCCGTCTGTTTGAGGAAAAGTTTCTGTTGGGTAGTATTCCTTATAAAATTGTGGGCGGTGTAAACTTTTATGCCAGAAAAGAGATCAAAGATATGCTTGCCTATCTGAAAACTGTGGATAATGCCAGAGATGATGTGGCGGTTCAGCGTATTATCAATGTTCCCCGACGGGGAATCGGTGCAGCCAGTCTAAGTAAAGTGCAGATTTATGCACAGGAAATGGAGATTAGTTTTTATGATGCCCTGCGTATGGCGGATGAGATTCCGTCGCTGGGAAGAGGTGCGGCAAAGATCCGGTCATTTGTTGATTTTATTCAGAAGTTCAGAAGCCAGGTGGAATATTTGTCCGTGACAGAATTGTTGCAGAAAATTATTGAAGAAACCGGTTATGTGGAAGAACTGAAAGCAGAGAATACGGAGGAATCAAAAGGCAGGATTGAGAATATTGATGAATTGATTTCCAAGGCTGTTTCTTATGAACAGGAAACAGAACATCCGTCGCTGAGTGGTTTCCTTGAGGATGTTGCATTGGTATCTGATCTGGATTCGGTAAATGAGGAGGAAAACCGTGTACTTCTGATGACACTGCATAGTGCTAAGGGTCTTGAATTTCCTCAGGTGTATCTGGCAGGTATGGAGGAGGGAGTATTTCCCAGCTATTTAAGCATTGTATCAGGGGATTTTGAGAATCTGGAAGAAGAACGGCGTCTGTGTTATGTGGGTATTACCCGTGCTATGAAGGAACTGACCATGACGGCAGCACATCAGCGGATGATCCGGGGTGAGACACAGTATAACAGGGTATCACGTTTTGTCCGTGAGATTCCCAGAGAATATGTGGAACTGGGGAAGAAAACTGCTGACAGAAGCAGTGTGAAAATCCCTGAAAAGACTGCGGATACCTATGCCAAAATGAGGCAGATATACCAGCAGAATACATTTTCACCGAAAAAGTTTGAAGTGAAAAAAGCAACTAGTCTGGATTATCAGGAGGGAGATACCGTGCGTCACATCAAATTTGGCAACGGTACGGTTCTGCAGATTACAGACGGGGGCAAAGATTTTGAGGTTACGGTAGATTTTGAGAAGGTAGGTGTGAAGAAGATGTTCGCATCTTTTGCAAAACTAAAAAAAGTATAAAAACTGTGGTAAAATACATCTTATGGTGGTATAATAATTTTAGTTTTATGAGAGGACGGTGTTCAGCATGAATAAAATCGATGAATTATTAGCATTACTGCAGAAAAAAGAAAAAGAAGAGGAAACATGTAAATGTAAGAATACGATTCTTTGGATTTTAGCCATTGTTGGAGCAGTTGCGGCAGTAGCGGGCATTGCATATGCAGTGTATCGTTTCTTTACACCGGATTATCTGGAAGATTTTGAAGATGATTTTGAGGATGATCTTGACGAATACTTTGAAGATGAAGACGGAGAAGAGGACTAAGATTAAGAATAAAAGCTTCGGAGGAATACCCCGGAGCTTTTTCTTTGAAAAAGTGAGGGACATACGTGAAAAAAGGCGAGATTTACGAAGGTATTATAGAAAAAGTGGACTTTCCTAATAAGGGAAAAGTGTTTGTAGACGGACAGTGTGTTACGGTAAAAAATGGAATGCCGGGCCAGAAGATTCGTTTTATGATTAATAAAAAGAGAAATGGAAGAGCTGAAGGAAGGCTTCTGGAAGTTCTGGAGCGTTCACCGTATGAAACACGTGAACCGGTATGCTCCATTTTTCCTGCATGCGGCGGATGTATGTATCAGACGATGGATTATCAGAATCAGCTGGACATGAAGCAGCAGCAGATCAGGGAACTTCTGGATGCAGCTGTGCTTCGGGGCGGTCAGACTGATCAGAATGGGAAACCGGATTATCGTTTTGAAGGAATCAAGGGAAGTCCCCGGGAATTTGCCTACAGGAATAAGATGGAGTTTTCCTTTGGTGACGCAGAAAAGGGAGGATCTCTGACACTTGGTCTGCATAAGAAGGGAAGTACTTATGACGTTCTTGATGCAGTAGACTGTAAGCTGGTTCATGAGGATCTGACCAGGATTCTTCAGTGTGTTCTGGAATATTGCAGAGAGCAGGGATTTCCTTACTATCATAAGATGCAGCATACGGGCTATCTGAGACATCTGCTTTTACGCCGTGGGAATACCACCGGAGAAATCCTGGTAAATCTGGTGACTTCCTCACAGATGGATCCGGATCTGACTGAATTGAAAGAACGTTTGCTTGCACTGTCGTTGGAAGGAAGCATTGTGGGTATTCTTCATATAGTAAATGATTCTCTGGCTGATATGGTGCAGAGCGATGAGACTCGTATTCTCTATGGGAAAGATTACTTCTATGAGCAGATTCTGGGGCTTAAGTTTAAGATTACGCCATTTTCTTTCTTTCAGCCCAATTCTCTGGCGGCTGAAGTTTTATATTCCACTGTACGGGAATACATTGGAGACACGAAAGATATGACAGTCTTTGATCTGTACAGCGGTACAGGTACGATTTCCCAGATTCTGGCACCGGTTTCAGGACAGGTAATTGGTGTGGAGATTGTGGAAGAAGCAGTGGAGGCAGCCCGTGAGAATGCAGCCTATAATGGAATTGATAATTGTCGCTTTATCGCGGGGGATGTGCTGAAAGTACTGGATGAGGTTGAGGAAAAGCCGGATTATATTATCCTGGATCCACCGAGAGATGGTATACATCCGAAAGCTTTGCCGAAAATTATAAATTATGGAGTAGAAAATCTGGTTTACATATCATGCAAACCAACCAGCCTTGCCAGAGACCTGGAGATGTTTCTGGGGAGTGGTTATCGGCTGGTAAAGGCTGTGTGTGTGGATCAATTCTGTCAATGTGTTCATGTGGAATGTATCGCCTTGCTTTCCAAAAAATAACCGGAATTTATAGCCGGTGCCAGATGAAAGGAGCGGCAGTGGTATGGAAGATAATATTTTTTTGAAGGATGAGAACCAACTGAGTTTGAAGCAGTATATGAATTATCATGAAGGTGGAAGAAAGAATCTGGGAGATTCCGTGCCTATCGCAGTTTATCGAATGTTGGAATATTCCATTCGGGAACAACTGGAAGAACAGTTTGGAAAAGATGTTCAGAAAGAAGTGATGCGGAATGCAGGATACAAAGCCGGAGTGCATTTTGCAAATAATTATCTGGATCTGTCGTTGCCCAGGAACCAGTTTCTGGCTGAACTGCAGCAAAGGATGGAGGAAATGAAAATAGGTGTCCTTCGCATGGAAAACCTGGATGAAGAGACGGGGCGTCTGATTTTGACAGTTGCTGAAGATGCTGACTGTTCCGGACTTCCTCTTTTGGGCGAGACAGTATGTAATTATGATGAAGGATTTATTTCAGGAATTCTATCCTCTTATATGGGCAAACAATATGAGGCAGTGGAAATTAACTGTTGGGCAACCGGGGATCGTGTGTGCAGATTTCAGGCAGATATCATAGAAAGGTAGGACTGCAATGATGACAGATCAGAATTGCGAAATGCTTTTTGAATACTTAAAGAGTATTCTTTACGACGATGTGATTCAGCCGTTTGATGTAAATGCTTTGGATGAGCATTCAGGAAGCTTGGTCTGGGACTTCAGGTTCTTCAGAGATCGGTAGAAGAGATGAAAACATATTCAAAAGATCTGTCATGTGGTAATCTGTCAGGACAGTTTCCTTCCCGTGATAATTTCCTTTGTGTGAATCTGAAAAATCTGCATGCAAATCTGAACCATCTTACCTGGCAGGCAAAACAGGTGGCTGCTGGAGATTACTCCCAGCACGTTTCCTATCTGGGAGAATTTTCAGATGCTTTTAATCTGATGACAAAACAGTTACAGGAAAGAGAAATTTATCTTGCCAGGATGGCTTTTTGGGATCAGCTGACAGGAATCAGAAACAGAAGATTTTTCATGGATTATATGGATAATTTTCTGAAAAAGAAAAAACAGGCAATTTTGTGTTACATGGATCTGGATGGTCTGAAATATGTCAATGACTTTTATGGACATCTCGAAGGCGATGAATATATAGGAAGTTTTGTGAATGCGATACAGGAAAATCTGGAAAATGTCAGTCTGTTTGCTCGACTTGGTGGGGATGAGTTTTGTCTGCTTATTGAGAATGGTACCATGGAAAGGGTTAGCGTTAGCATGGAACGTATTCTGCAGGAGTTTGTAAAACAGAATACGAAAGATTACCCGGTAAGCTTCAGTTATGGATTGGTGGAGGTTACAGGGGAAGAAGAAATCCCAATTGATAAACTTCTGACCAGTGTGGATGAAGCCATGTATCAGAAGAAGAAGAAAAATAAAGAACAGTTTCATGGAGGACAGTCGATGGCTGCGTCAGATAACAGCAGCGGCTGTGGGAATCACCAATAAGAAAAGAGCAGAAAAATGGGGGATGTTGTGATTCGTGTGAGTCATAGCATCCTTTGTCTTATTGGCGAAATAGCGAATAAATAAAAAAATATACAAAAACGCATTGGTAAATTTGGATGAAATCATGAAAATGGTAATATTTAACAACTTTATATTGACGAATTAACGAAAAATATGTATGATTAATTTGTGCAAACGGTTGCATTATTTTTTTGAGAAGATATGCAAACGGTTGCATAGATAAGGAGGGCGATTATGGGAGCAACAATTAAAGATATAGCAAAAATGGTTGGGGTGTCTACATCAACAGTATCACGTGTAATTAATGGAAATACAGCAATTTCGCAGCAGACCAGAGACAAAATACAGGAAGCTATGAAGGAGTTGAATTATCATCCTAACAGTAGAGCCAGAAATTTCGCAAATGGAATAACAAATACAATTGCACTGGTAATTGATGCAGAAAATGAGACTACATTCGCCAATTCATTTTTCAACAGAAGTGTGTATGCTATTGAGAGAACGGCACAGAGTAGAGGATATAATCTTCTGATCACAAATGACAGAGATGAACATGGAACTTCTGTCAGCACTTTGGTTTATGAAAAAAAGGTGGATGGATTAATACTCCCTTCTTCCAGTGTAAGACAAAAATTAATAGATTTGCTGAATCAGGAACAATTTCCTTATGTTGTATACGGCGGTTCAGAATTTGCATTGGAACCATTTTCCTGGGTGGATGTAAATAATCTGGAGGGGAGTAAAAAGGCCGTACAGCATCTTTGGAACCAGGGTTATAGAAAAATTGCTTTTGCATTTGATGGAAATGTGACTGTTTTTTCTAGTAACCGTATCAATGGATATAGAGATGCTTTAATAGAATGTGACAAAAACACAGCTCCTATAATTTTAAATTGTGGGAGAAATCCGGAAAATATGTTTGATAATGTTACTCAGGCTGTCAGGGATAAGAAAGTGGATGCAATCCTGTGCTCTGATAATATAATTGCTTATCATATTCTGAAAAAGACACGGGAAGTCGGAATTTCCGTTCCGGAGCAGTTTGGAATTGTAACATTTGATAATTACCCATTGGCTGAATATATGATTCCGCCTCTTACGGTGGTGGATGTGGATACCTATCAGCTGGGTAAAAAATCTGCTGATATTTTATTCGGCATAATAAGCGGGGAGGTGACAGAGAAGAAAATAGAATTAATTGATACCGAGTTAATAATCAGAGACTCGTCTAAAAGAAAAAAGGAGGAATAGAATGAATGATTAAAGAGGCAATCAGACATACAGGAACGTATCCGGATATTTATCTGAAAGATCGCCAAACTTTGTCAGTAACACTGCAAACTGCAAAAAAAGATAAAGTGAAATGCCAGATTTTATATTTTTCCCGTACCAGTCCACACAATGTAAAAACAGCAGAGATGACTTGTGTACTGAGGGATGATTTGTTTGACTATTACAGATGTGAGATTCGTTTTTCACATCCTGTACGTTATCAGAAATACTTTTTTCAATTGAAAGGGACAGATGAAATCTGTTATCTGTCAGCATGGGGAATCAGTGAAAATGAACCGCAGGATGGATATTTTGAATTTTTGTATGCAAATCAGACAGAAATTGTTCATGTGCCGGAATGGAGTAAAGGGCAGGTATATTATCAAATTTTTCCGGAACGTTTCTGCAATGGAAATCCAGAATGGAATCCGGATAATTGTGAAGAATGGGGAACTCTTCCCACAAGAGAAAATTATATGGGAGGTGATCTGAAGGGAATCATCGCTCATCTGGAATATCTGGAAGAATTGGGAATCGACAGCATTTATCTGAATCCTGTTTTTAAAGCGGATTTTAACCACAAGTACGCAACCACGGATTATTTTACGATTGATCCCATATTTGGAGGAAATGAAGCATTTCGGGAACTGGTGGAGAAGGCTCATAAAAAAGGAATAAAAATCATATTGGATGGTGTATTCAATCATACAGGTATTCATTTTCCACCGTTTGCGGATATCCTGAAAAATCAGGAAAACTCCAGATATACCTCATGGTATTACATAACCAAATATCCGGTGACAATATCCACAGAGTGTTACGAATGCGTAGGAGCATATCCTTACATGCCCAAGCTGAATACTCGAAATCCGGAAGTCAGGGAAAAAATTCTTGAAATCATGGCGTACTGGATACAGGAATATCATATTGATGGCTGGCGACTGGATGTATCAGATGAAGTGGATGAAAGTGTCTGGATGGAAGCACGAATCCGGTTAAAACAGGAGTTCCCCGATATTTTGCTGTTGGGAGAAACATGGGGAAGCGGACTTCGCCTGATGGATGGACTGAAAATGGATTGTATTATGAATTATACTTTCAGAGATGCGACGAGAGATTTTTTCGCATATGAAAAGATTGATGCAAAAGCCTTTGATTCAAGAATACAAAGTATGCTGGCAAAATACCCGGATGATATGAATCAGGCCATGTTTTTGCCGCTGGACAGTCATGATACAGAAAGATTTTTGTATTATTGCCGGGGAAATAAAGAAAAAATGAGGTTGGCCATCACATTCCAGATGACATTTGCGGGATCACCGTCAGTTTATTATGGGGATGAAATTGGTATGACAGGTGATAATGATCCTGACTGTAGAAGATGTATGATTTGGGAAAAAGAAAAGCAGGATCAGGAACTTCTGGAATTATATAAAAAGTTGATTCATCTGCGGAAACAAGAGCAATGTATAAAAACTGGTAAATTTGCTGTGAATCTGTGTGAAGGGAGGTTATATGGTTTCGTTCGATATGATGAAGGTAAGGAAATTTATATTGTAATCAATGGGGACGAAAATGAACAGACAGCGGAAATACCTGTTTTTTATAAAAAACAGTATATGGACTGGGAAACTGGACAGGAGTATATGGTGGAAACAGCAGCGAGAAAAGAATGTTGTAATTCCGATATTTATCATTACGAAGGTATTATTCCCATACATATGGAACCATTAAGTACGATAATTCTAATATCAAAAGGAGGAAATAACAATGAAAAAATCTAAAATATTACCGGTGTTTGCAGCCATAATAGCAATGAGCCTTGTCATGAATGGCTGTGGAAAAACACCGGCAACATCTGAAGCCGAATCTCAGGAAAGCCTGGACAGCAATGATGAGAACGGCGATTCAGCAGAAAAAGTAACAATTAATTTCTGGCATCACTATAGTGCGCAGTCTGCAGAAAATGAAACATTAATGAATGTTTTGATTCCTGAATTTGAAAAACAGAATCCAAATATAAAGGTAAATGCAGTGCCTCATGATTGGGCAGACCTGCATGAAAAAATCCTTATTAATGCAAAAGCTGATACTTTACCGGACGTGGCACGTCTAGACAGTGCATGGGTTCCGGAATTTGAAAAGGCAGGTATTCTAGTTCCTCTGGATGAAGAAATTCCTGACTTTCAGGAAAAGGCAGATACATTGCTGGAAAGCGCTATGAGTACTGCTCAGATTGGCGAACATACATATGGACTCGCCTTGAATACCAATACCAAAATTATGTTTTATAATAAAGAAGCTTTTGATAAAGCTGGATTGAAAGCTCCACAGACTATGGATGAGTTTGTAGAGACTGCAAAAGCCCTTTCGGGAATAAATGAAAATGGACAACAGGTATGGGGCTACGATGAGCCTGCACTTTCCGGATGGAATATCTGCCCGTATATTTGGAGTTGTGGTGGTGATATTTTAAGTCCGGATCAAACAACCGCTCAAGGCTATATAAATGGAGAAAAAACAGTAAAAGCTGTTCAGATGTTTGCCGACCTCTATAGCGAAGGTGCTATGACAGGTTTTAACAGTGGCGATATTCCAATGACAGATGGCTTTGGAACCGGACGTTATATGATGCTCTTGGAAGGTCCGTGGAAAATCTCCGAAATGGAAGGAGGTTATCCAAATTTTGAATATGAAACAGCAGCAATACCTGCAGGTGAGGGTGGTTCTGTCTCCGTACTTGGCGGAGAAGATATTTCCATGTTAAATTCAGCAAACAAAACTGCTGCATGGAAATTCATGCAGTTTATGACCAGTGAATATGCACAGGTGGAAATGGCCAAATGCGGACAGATTCCGGTTAATAAAGCAGCATTGGAAGATGAAACTGTGAAAGAGGCAGATTTTGCTCCATTCATAGAGTCTATAAAAACAGCGAAAAGCAGACCAACTGTTTCCTGCTGGACTGAGATTGACAATGAGTTGTCAACCGCAGTGACAGCCGTCATGACTGGCGATAAAACTGCCCAGGATGCTATGGACGAACTGGCAGTAAAAGTGGATGCACTTCTTTCTGAAGAGTAAACATACAACTGATATTATATAGCACATGATGTTTTCCGTCAATGGTTGATGGAAAAGGTTTCACCGTCCATAAATTCTCATTAAAGAGTTTATGGACGGTGTCAGTAAGGAGGCGTGTTATGACGATTAAAAAAAGCAGAGGATTTCAGATTGCGGCTCTGTTATTTCCAGGAATCTTGATTTTTAGTGTTTTTACGGTGTATCCTATTGCAAAGCTTTTTATTATGAGCTTTTTTAAATGGGATTTTGGCTCCATTCTGGAACAGGAGTTTATAGGTCTGGAAAATTACATAACTGTTTTGAAAGATTCAAACTTTCATACTGTCTTTGTAAATTCTATTGTATATACATTGATTACCGTGCCGGCACAGATGATATTAGGACTTTTGGTGGCAATGTTTATTAATTCAATAAGTAAAGGGAAGATTTTTTACCGTGTCAGCTATTATCTCCCGGTAATCACCAGTTGGGTTATTGCATCGTTGATTTTTAAGTATGTTTTTAATACAGAAGGAATGTTGAATTATTTTCTTGTAAATGTTCTTCATGTGGCAAATCAGAATATACGTTGGCTTGATACTCGCTGGGGTGGCATGTCTGTAGCAATGCTTCTGGGAATATGGAAAGGTATTGGATGGAACATGGTAGTTTTCCTTGCTGCATTGCAGGCGGTTCCGCAAGAGTTATATGAATCAGGGTCTCTGGATGGAGCGGGCAGTATAAGAAAATTTTTTTCGATAACACTTCCGTGTATTAAGAGCAATATTTTGTTTGCACTTGTAATGCTTACGATTGGCGGTTTTAATGTATTTACTTCAATAAAAATGATTACTGACGGAGCTCCTGGCCATCAGACAGATTCCATTCTGACATGGATGTATTATAAGGCATTCAGCACTGGTAAATTTGGGTATTCAGCAGCATTATCTTTCCTTACAGCGTTAGTACTGGGGATTTTGGCAATGGTAGAATTTAAGATGATGCAGAGCAATGATCAGGCATAAGGAGGCTGTCATGAAATCAAAAAACAGAGTCATGAAAAATATTGTTATGTATGCTTTATTAACGGGAGGTCTTATCGTTGTTGTACTTCCTATGATCTATATGGTGAGCACTTCCCTGAAACCAAATGGAGCACTTTATGAGTTTCCGCCTCGTTTTTTTCCCAAATTAAGCGAAATCACTCTGGAAAATTATGCTTATGTTCTACATCAAAGCAAATTTTATTTGAACTTTTTAAACAGTGTGCTGGTATCTGTTATTACCGTTGCACTTGCGGCAATCATTGCATCTGCCCTGGGTTTCTGCATTGCCCGTTATAAATTTCCAGGAAAGAATTTTCTGTTTGTATTTATCATTTTGACGATGATAATACCAGGAACAACCATGATTGTACCTCAGTATGAACTTGCGGTAAAATTGAATCTGATTAATAACTTATGGGGATTGATTCCTTTTTATGTTGCATGGGTAATTCCCTATTCGACTTTTATGATTAAAGGATTTGTAGAAGGGATTCCGAAAGAACTTGATGAAGCAATCTATATGGATGGAGGAAATGTATTTACAGTATATAGACATGTGGCTCTTCCACTTTCAAAAGCGGGTATCGCATCGGTATCTATTTTTAACTTTTTGACTGCATGGGAAGAGTTTCCATGGGCCAATACTGTAATTAATGATGACATGAAGAGAACATTGCCGATTGCTATTTCAGGTTTCTTTGGACAGCATCAGTTCACCCAGTGGGGTTATGTGTTTGCACTTTCCTTCCTGAGTTTGATACCAGTACTTTTGATCTTTATCTTCTGTCAGAAATTCTTTGTTTCCGGTCTTACTGCAGGTGGAGTGAAAGGGTGATAAATATATGTTTGAGAAAACCTGGGGAGTTTTCCCCGGGTTTATCTCGTGACATCTAATTTATGGTAGTGCTATAAATAATGGGATGGTAAAAATGTGTTTTTTTGACATTGAATAGTGCGTAAAAATGTGATTTGGGAAATTAAATTTTTGCGTAAAAAGTGGCATACTTATATTTGGATTGAGAGGTGTTGCTTATGGAACGAATCGAACTAAATAAGCTTGTCACATGGAAGATGAGTAGAGAACGAAAATCCATGATATTAAAGGGCGCAAGACAGATCGGAAAGACATGGCTTATGCTGGAATTTGGAAAACGGTACTATAAGAATACGGTTTATTATAACTTTGATGAGGAAGATATAGAGAAATTGCTTTTCTGTTGCAGAATGGACAGGAAATAATTCCAGCCGAGATAAAAGGCGGCGAGGACAAGAGTGCGCCGACATTTAAAAAGTACATTGCTGAAAAGAAAACACAAACAGCAGTTCGTTTTTCAGAAATGGGTTATTTAAAAAATAGCATGATAACCAATATTCCGTTGCATCTGGCAAGTGCAGCAAAAAGGATATTATAGGCTTGGAGTGAACAGTAACGAATAAAGTTTTCGGAGGATTGCAGAGGTGCGCATCATGCAAAGCATGATGCGCACCTAATCTATACAATTATCATTTCCAAAAAGTTACATTATTTCAAAATATTTACCGTAAAGATTGCAGCTCCCAGGATGGTAAGTACTACACCGGTAGCACGGTTCAGGGTGGCTGCACTTGCTTTATTGGCAAATTTGGCAGCAATACGTGCCCATAAAAGTGTGGATAAAACGCAAAGGATCAGGGGCAGTATTTCAGGCATCCCGCCGATGAGGAAATGGCTTCCTGCGCCTGTCAGTGCCGTGAATGTCATGATAAATACGCTGGTTCCAACAGCGGTTTTTAATTCGTATCCCAGAACACTTGTTAAAAGAAGCAGCATCATCATTCCACCACCGGCTCCGATGAAACCACAGATAAATCCAACCATGGTTCCGCAGATAATGGATTGTATCAGACGTTTCTTCGGGCTTACAGATGCCATGTTTTCTTTTGTTGTCATAACCGGGCGGACGATGAACTTAATTCCTATGAGCAAAGTCATCACAGTGGAGAAGATTCCCATAGTGGAATTGGGGACTTTGCTGGCAGCAAGACTTCCCACAAATGTAAATGCCAGAACTGTGATCATCATGACAAAGCCATTTTTGATGTCAAGATTTTTATTTTTCCCATAGGTATAGGCACTGACAGCACTAGCAAGAATATCACTGGACAGCGCAATGCCTACTGCTTCATAAGCAGGCATTCCAAGAAAGGTAATCAGCATAGGGCTGATGACGGCGGCAGCACTCATCCCTGCAAAACCTGTTCCGAGACCGGCTCCCATACCGGCGATAAAACAAATAATAATTTCAAATATTAACTCCATTTCTTTTCCTCCATTTCTTTATGTGCACTGGAAACATGGGATTTGTCAAGCCTAATTAGAACTATTATAACTTGTGTTGCATGAATGTCAAGAACAAGAATAATTATAAAAAATCCGTTTATACTAGAATAAAATAATTCTCGTATGGAGGAATTTTATGTCTGGATTTTTGATTGCCTTACTTTCTGGTGCCCTAATGAGTATACAGGGAATTTTTAATACGGATGTAACAAAGCAGACCAGTCTGTGGGTGGCAGCCGGATGGGTGCAGCTGTCAGCATTGCTGGTGTGTGTAGCAGCCTGGCTGTTTACAGGGAGAGAGAGTATCAGTGCCTTATGGCAGGTGGAGAATAAGTATGCTCTGCTGGGAGGGGTAATAGGATCGTTTATCACGATTACAGTAATCCGCAGTATGGACAGTCTGGGACCGGCACGTGCCACCATGCTGATCGTACTGTCGCAATTGGTGGTTTCCTACCTGGTGGAAGTTCTGGGTATATTTGGTGTGGAAAAGCAGGGACTGGAATGGAAAAAACTGGTGGGCATCCTGATTATGGCAGCAGGTGTGATTTTGTTTAAATGGGAATAGTTTTTTAAAATGCAGTCTTGTAATTGGATGGCAAATTAGGTAAAATAAAACGTGTATGCATGGGAGGGAACCTTATGAATTCCATAAGGAGTGATGCATATGAAACGTTTATTTTTACTTTCCGTTTTATTTATGTGGACTGTATGCTGTTTTGGCTGCGGAGAGTCAGGATCTGTGCTGAAAGAGATGGATACGGCAGCAGAGGGAGTGCAGGAAGAAGAGCCTGTACAGGAAGAAGCCGATTTGGAAGAAACCATTTTTGTTGATGTCTGCGGTGCTGTACAGAAGCCGGGAGTATATGAACTTCCTGCGGGAAGCAGGATATTTCAGGCAATTGCGCTGGCAGGCGGGCTGACAGAAGAAGCGGAAAGCCGGCTGATCAATCAGGCAGAGGTTCTGGCAGATGGTCAGCAGATTCGAATTTATACAAGAGAAGAGTCTGAGAATCAGGAAATCGCAGCAGCTGCAGGGCAGAATGCAGGCGTGCAGGGGGCCGCAGGGGCAAAGATTAATCTGAATCTGGCAGATAAGAAAGTATTGATGACTCTGCAGGGAATCGGTGAAGCTAAGGCGGAGGCGATTCTGGCTTACCGTCAGGAGAAGGGTGGATTTTCTTCTGTGGAAGAATTGATGCAGGTTGAAGGAATTAAAGATAAATTATACGAAAAACTGAAAGATAAAGTAACGGTACAATGAATTGAGGAGTGAAATGATGGGTAAAAAGGTACTGGTTGTTGACGACGAAAAATTAATTGTGAAGGGAATACGATTTAGTCTGGAACAGGATGGAATGGAAGTAGACTGTGCCTATGATGGGGAAGAGGCTCTGGAGTGTGTACAGAATAAGGAATATGATATGATTCTGCTTGATTTGATGCTGCCAAAGCTCAACGGTTTAGAAGTGTGTCAGCAGATTCGGGAATTTTCTGATGTTCCGATCATTATGCTGACTGCCAAGGGAGAAGATATGGATAAAATTCTTGGGTTGGAATACGGAGCAGATGATTATATTACCAAACCATTCAATATCCTGGAAGTGAAAGCGCGGATTAAAGCGATTATGCGTCGGACCAGCAAGGCGGCACCGCAGGAAGAGAAAGTCCGTATGGTAGAAGTGGGTGACCTTCGTCTGGACTGTGAAAGCCGCAGAGTGTTTATCAAAGACCGCGAGATTAATCTGACAGCAAAAGAATTCGATGTGCTGGAACTTCTGGTGTTTAACCCCAATAAGGTGTACAGCAGAGAAAACCTCCTCAATATCGTCTGGGGTTATGAGTATCCGGGTGATGTACGAACAGTGGATGTTCATATTCGTCGTCTCAGAGAAAAGATTGAGACTAATCCCAGTGAACCCAAATATGTACATACCAAATGGGGAGTGGGATATTATTTTCAGGCATGAGAAGAGAGGACAAAATACCTTTTGACTCCTACATCAAGAGGATAACAGAATGGAAAAAAAATTTACATTTTTTAAAAGTCTTCGTTTTCGGATTATGGTGATTCTGGTGATTATCGGAATTGTGCCAAGTATTCTCGTAGAGAAGGGCATTGTCAACAGCTACGAAGACAGGGCGGTTTCGCTGAGAAGCTTTGGTGTGAAAAACCAGTGTGATATTCTAAGTAACCAGCTGGTGAAGGAACAGTATCTTCAGAATCCAAGTTCTGTAGCCATTGACAGTGAACTTGCCATGCTTTCCACGGTATATAATGGCAGGATATTGATTGTGGATCAGGACTTTCGTGTGGTAAAAGATACCTATGATATTGATCGGGGCAAATATATGATCTCCGAAGAGGTAATCCGCTGTTTTACTGATGGTAAGGAAACCAGCAATTATGACAGAGAAAACCGGTACATTGAGATGACTGTTCCGATCCATACAGATCTGGAAAATGATAAACAGGTGGCAGGAGTTCTTCTGATCAGTGTTTCCACAGAAGAAATTGTAGCAAGTATTGCTATCCTGGAGCAGAAAGGTATGACGATTCTGTCGATCATTATGGTGCTGGTTGTGGTGCTTGGGTATGTGCTTGCCGGCATATTGATGAAACCATTTGAAAAAATCGGAAAGTCTATTGAAGATATTACAGACGGATTTCTGGATGAAAATATTTCTGTTCCGGACTACGCCGAGACAGTGATGATTACAGATGCCTTCAACAAAATGTTGGGTCGTCTCAAATCCCTGGATGATTCCCGACAGGAATTCGTATCCAATGTCTCACATGAACTGAAGACGCCGCTGACCTCTATGAAGGTTCTCGCAGATTCTCTGGTAGGACAGGAGAATGTTCCGATTGAACTGTATCAGGAATTTATGCAGGATATCGCGGATGAGATTGACAGAGAGAATAAAATCATTACGGATTTGCTGACTTTGGTGAAATTGGATAAAAAAGCAGAAAATATGAATATTGAATCAGTGAATATCAATGAACTGCTGGAATTGATTTTGAAAAGGCTGAAACCGATTGCCGCAAAGCGCAATATTGAGCTTGTGCTGGAAAGTTCCCGGGCAGTCAATGCAGAAATTGATGAGACTAAGCTGACTTTGGCTATCAGCAACCTTGTGGAGAATGCGATTAAGTACAATTCGGAAAATGGATGGGTCAGAGTATCATTGAATGCGGATCATAAGTATTTTTATGTAACGGTGTCTGATTCGGGAAAAGGAATTCCAGAAGAATCCATTGATCATATTTTTGAACGTTTTTACCGGGTGGACAAATCTCATTCAGCAGAAATTGAAGGAACAGGACTTGGTCTTGCAATTACAAGAAGTGCAATTCTGATGCACCACGGGGCAATCCGGGTACGAAGTAAAGAAAATGAGGGAACCACATTTTCTGTCAGAATTCCTTTGACATTTATCCGGTAGAATGAGGTGAAGGTTTGAAAAGAACAGGAAAAATATATCTGATAATTCTGCTGATATTAATCTTATGTCTGTCAGGGTGTGAGGAAGAACAGGAAAAGACAGTGTATCAATTATATTCTGTCAACTATGATAAGGGCATCATCGAGGGAAATAATTATGTGACTGAGACGGAAGCGGTGGAGCAATTGGCTGCTGACATGGTGGAACAGATTTCCGGACAGAAGGAGGAGACAGGAATTCTGCCCCATCAGGTAAAAATTCTGGGTTATGAATTGTCGGGAGATATTCTTCGGCTGAATTTTAATTGTTCTTATCGGAAGATGGGGGCAGTGGAAGAAGTGTTATGCAGAGCTGCTATTGTTAAAAACTTTGTTCAGTTTGAAGGAATCCGGTATGTACAGTTTCAGATTGAGGGCGAATCCCTGCTGGATTCCCGGGGAAAACAGGTAGGTCTGATGAATGCCAACAGTTTTCTGGAAAACTCGGGGAAAGATATTACTGCGTATCAGTATACAGAACTTGAATTGTATTTTACAAATGCTGCTGGTGACAAACTGCTAAAGGAAAAAAGAAATGTATATTATACCAGTAATTCACCGATTGAGAAGGTGGTTGTGGAACAGTTGATCCGGGGACCGAAGGAAGAGGGCCATTTTGCTACTCTTTCCTCCACAACTGGAATTCTATCCGTCACACAGGCTGATGGAATTGCCTATGTTAACCTGGATCAGAGGTTTGTGACGGAAGCTCTGGATATCCAGCAGGAAATCCCGGTATATTCAATTGTCAATTCTCTGATTGCTGCTGGAAATGTGCAGAAAGTGCAGATTTCTGTCAATGGAGACAGTAAAGTTGTATTCAGAGAAAGTATGAGTCTGAATCAGTTTTATGAGAAAAATCTGGAATTGGTGGAGGCGGAGGGATGAGTAAAGTCAAAAGACCGATGTGTTTTGCTGCCTGCATCCTTGCTTTTGTTATTATTCTGGCAGATCTGCTGGGGATTTCCTGGATATGGAGATCGCCGGCAGGTCGTGTGCCGGATTCAGAAGGAGAAAAAATCACCGCACAGGGTGAGGTTTACAATCAGGAAGAACAAATCTATTCGAATCAAGTAATAACATATCTATATCTGAAACATACCAGTCTGTATGTGAATGGTAAAACATACCCCATAAGAAATATCAAATGTTACATAGAAGGAAGTCAGGAAAATTTTCTGGGGGAATGTCTGTCAGTGACAGGAACACTGGAGGTTCCCGAAGAACCCGGAAATCCGGGGGAATTCAATCGGAGACGTTATGAACAGTCACGGAAAATAGACTATTATCTCAAAAAGTGCAGAATTGAGGAACGAAGTCCTGAGCAGCAGGGCTTTGCCATTCTTATGGCAAAATGCAGAAATTACTGCAGTGAGGTTCTGGAAAGCATTTTTCCGGAACAGGAAGCAGGGGTATTGGAAGCCATGCTGTTGGGAGAAAAGAAGCTTCTGGAAGATGAGGTGCAGTCCGGCTTTCAGGCGGCTGGCATCAGCCATGTGATTGCTATATCAGGGCTCCATATCAGTATGCTGGGAGCGGCACTATGGTCAGCCATGCAGTGGGCAGGATGTCCAATGATCTTAAATGCAGTGGTATCCTGTATCGTTCTTCTGGGATACGGTGTTCTGATCAATAATCCTGCGACAGCAGTGAGGGCGGTTATCATGTTCCTGGTAATGATGGGTGCGAGACTGTTTGGGAGAGCATACGATCTGCTTTCTGCTCTCTCTCTGGCAGCAATCCTTCTTCTTGTAGATAACCCGGATTTGCTGTTTTCAGGCAGTTTTCAGCTTTCCTTTGCGGCAGTTGTTGCCATGGGGACATATGTGGCTCAGAAAGGCAACTTGCTTCGGATGATATTTCCAGGAAAACGGTGGGTGGAAACGGCAGGAACCGGATTGGCACTGTGGATCAGCATGCTTCCGGTGAGTCTGTCAGTATTTTTTCAAGTGTCAACGATTGGAATTCTCTGCAATCTGGTGGTTCTGCCGTTGATGCCTCTGGTGCTGGGTTCCGGTTTCACGGCTCTGATTCTGGGGTGTTGGAACTGCCGGGTGGGAAGTATTACGGGAATACCAGCCTATGGACTGGTAAAGCTATATGAAATAACAGGAACATTGGCAGAAAAAATCCCGTGGGGTGTATGGACACCGGGGAAACCTTCTGTTTTCGTCGTTGTAATTTGTTATGCACTGTTGGGATTAGAACTTCTTCTGGAAAAAAGGGTTTCCAAAAGAGCAGTGCAGGTAACATTATCCGTATGGATACCTGCAGCCGTGATATTGATTTTGTCAGCTCCCTGGAAAAATGTTGACAGTATTTCGGTTCTGGATGTAGGGCAGGGAGATGGAATAGTTCTCCAGAGTGGAAAAGTTCAGATTCTGGTTGACGGAGGCAGCACCAGCAGGAATCAGGTGGGCAAATACGTCCTGATTCCTTATCTGAAACATGAGGGAGTATCCGTGCTGGAAGGGGTTTTTCTGACCCACACGGATGAAGATCACATGAATGGTGCGAAAGAAGTGCTGGAAGAAGCACAGAAAGGATGGCTGACTGTGAAGCAGGTATTTTGCCCTGTCTGGATGGCACAGACCGAAGAAGGGAAAGCGATTTTCCGGCTGGCAGAGCAATGTGGAGCTTCCTGCCGGACACTAAAGACAGGAGACAGTTTGTGCATGGGAAATGCGATGATACGGGTTCTTCATCCCGGAACCGGGGATTATTCTCGGGATCCCAATGGCGGTTCTCTGGTTTTTGAGTGGGAGTGTGACGGGATATGTGCACTGTTTACCGGAGATTTGCCCCTGGAACAGGAAGAAGGATTACTGGACATGGTGCACCCCTGTACATTTCTGAAAGCGGCGCACCACGGTTCCAATGGCTCCACATCAGAACAATTTCTTGAGAAAGCCAGCCCCAAAGCAGTCTGGATTTCCTGTGGAATCAATAACCGGTACGGACATCCTGGGGAGGAGACTATAAAAAGACTTAAAAATTATGGTGCTGAAATTTTTCGGACTGATCAGCAGGGTGCATTGATATTGAGTCGAAAATCCAAAATTGGGTCATGGGAAAACAGGCCAGCGAAAAGTGCGGTCAATTGACGTGGATTATACTAACTTTACATTAAAAAAATGACATGTTATAATTTGCGTAAATAAGTTTTCGTGAAGGAGAATATATAGATGAGATACAGAAAGAAAACTGGTTTGACGTTAGGTATTTGTGCCGGCGTACTTGCTATTGTTGCTGTCGGTGTGGGAACTGGTGTGGTTGTAAAAATGTTTGGGGAAAAAGATGAAACCAGGGAAGAAACCTATGTGCCGGAAGAAATGGAATCACAGCCTGAGCAGCAGGATACAGAAATCAGTCCGGAAAAACCTCTTTCCTATACATCAGAGATGATTCAGGCCGGAGATTATGTCACGGTGGAATATCCGGTATTCTCAGGCGGGGAGTATCAGGAAGCAGTGCAGCGTCTGAACGAGAGGGTTAAAAGTGAAGCTGAACGTATTGCATTGGAACAGGAAACAGAAATGAACTCTTTTTTGGCAGAGGCAGAAGAGATGGATATGGATATTTCCGTCAGTTTTGAAAGAAGTCTGAAAAACGTATATATTGAAGGTTCTATGATATATGTAGAACAGTTTGATTATTCATATACAGGAGGAGCTCATGGGCTGGCAGCATTGACAGGCATTAATTATGATTTGAAAGCAGAACGGGAATTGTCGATGGAAGAAGTTCTGGGCTGTTCTGAAGAAAGTGCAGTGGAAGCTGCTGCTCAGGCATTTTCCCGAACAGAACTTGTACAGGAGGGGATTATTACTCTGGATCAGGTACGCGAAAATCTGGATGAAGCTGCATATTGTATGACGGAAGAAGGGCTGCATATTGTATTTCCTCAGTATAGTCTGGGAGCTTATGCGATTGGAATGCCAGAAGCTGTGGTAACAGAGCAGGATGTGAAAGATGCACAAGGCTGATATTATGTGACAGGAGTGGACATGAAAAGTATTCTGGAAGACATTAAAAAGGAAGAGTATCAAAGTGTATATCTGTTCTATGGTGAAGAGGAATATCTGAGAAGACAGTACCGTGACAAATTGATTCAGGCACTGAATCCGGATGGAGACACTATGAATTTTGCAAGATTTGAGGGAAAAGGGATTAATGTACGCGAGATTATTTCTCTGGGCGAAACCATTCCATTTTTTTCGGACAGAAGAGTATTGCTCCTGGAAAATACAGGATTCTTTAAAGGGCAGTGTCCGGAACTGACAGAATATATCGGAAAATTGCCGGATTATCTTGTGTTACTCTTTGTAGAGAGTGAAGTAGATAAGAGAACCAAAATGTATAAAGCAGTCACAAAAAACGGAAGAGCCGTGGAGTTTTCCAGACAAAAAGATGAGACTCTGATGCGCTGGGTTCTGGGTATTCTTAAGAGAGAGGGGCGTCAGATCACTCAGAGGGATATGGAGTTGTTTCTCACCAAAACCGGTAATGAAATGAGTAATATCGAGAAAGAGCTTGAAAAATTGATCTGTTATACCATGGGGAGAACTGTGGTCACGGCGGAGGATATCGAGGCAGTCTGCACTACACGTGTTACCAACCAGATATTTGCCATGGTTCAGGCAGTTTCCGAGCAGAATCAGAGGAAAGCTCTGAATTTGTATTATGATTTGCTGGCACTGAAAGAGCCACCGATGCATATTCTTTATCTACTTGCCCGACAGTTCAACCAGCTTCTGCAGGTAAAAGAACTGCGGTTACAGGGAATGGGAAATAAGGAAATAGAGGCCAAAACAGGAATTCAGGGATTTGTGATCCGCAAATATATGGGAATCATCGGAAGATATACCTCTGAAGAACTTCGTCAGGCCGTGGAAGATTTTACACAGGCAGAAGAAGATGTGAAAACAGGGCGTCTGAATGACGTGCTCAGCGTAGAATTGCTGATTGTAAAGTACACGAAATAAAAGTATATTTTTTGTAATTCGTTTGAAAACGGACGGAAACTTCTTCTCATTTTTTCAGAAGCAGGCCGTTCCTCCTCAGCTAGTATAATCCACGGTAATTAACAGCATGTTTCGCTGGCCTGTTTTCCCGATAGCACAATCGTAAAAGCCTCAGCGTAGCCCGGCTACGCCTACGTTTTTACGATTGCACTCTCGAAAAAACATTCTCAGCGAAACAGTGCGTTAATTACCGTGGATTATACTAGCCGCTAACTACGACTAAATTGACGCTCAGGAGAGCCTTCGCGCCAAAGTCTCCGTAAGCGTCGGATCTTCGGACTCACTTTCCCCAATGCTTCTGAAAAATACCAGAGATTCTCCGTCCCTTCTCAAATTAACAAAAAAGGACAATCATTGACGGGATGATTGTCCTTGCTTTTAATCCTTAATTTTGTCTGTAAATCAAATGTTACAGACAGTCAGCCGTAATTAAGCGATTGTGTTAACTGCTTTTGTAACACGGGCAACTTTTCTTGCCGCATTGTTTTTATGATATACACCCTTGGATGCTGCACTCTCAATAGCAGAGATAGCTGCCGGAAGAGCTGCCTGAGCTGCTGCCAGATCTTTGTTAGCAACTGCTGCATCAACTTTCTTCATAGCAGTTTTAACTGCAGAACGGATGGATTTATTTCTTTCAGCTTTTGTTCTGTTAACCAGAATTCTTTTTTTAGCAGATTTGATATTTGCCATTTGATTCGACCTCCAACATAATCCTATATAATTTTCTTATGGTTATTCCGAAACACGACCCGAATGGTATGTAAAACGGGCGGTCAGGATAATATTTGATCAGCTTAGACACGGAAAAGCCAATCCGAACACACTTATATAGTTTATGCCAAGAAGTGGGGTTTGTCAATGGTTTTTTCGCTGTAAGAATGGAGTATTTACAAAAAAGTATATTTTTTACGAATTTGGGTAAGTCTATCAGATAGAACGTTACCATCCCATGTGGAGGTTAAGAAGGGAGTCTGTTATGCTTGGTTCAAGTCGTATACGCACCGATCTTGCGGTGGAGAGCAAAGAGAAATTCGAAAAGGATCATGTGGAGATTGAAGGGGTTGAGATTTCTGAGGATTACAGGGAAGAGCTGGAGCTTCGTACAACGATCGTGAAAATTGTGACTGATTATGGGGCGAAAGTGATGGAGAAACCGAAGGGGACTTATGTGACGATGGAAGCTCCGGGTCTGATTGTTCCGGATATGGATTATCACAGGGAAATTTCAGAGCAGCTGGCTTCTCATCTGCAGCAACTTTTGAAGTTGAAAAAGAATCAGTCGGTTCTGGTGGTGGGGCTGGGGAATCAGAATATCACTCCGGATTCTCTGGGCCCCAAAGCGGTTCATAATCTGAAAATTTCCAGGCATATTGTTCGGGAGTATGGAGTGACAGGGATGGGCAAAGAAGAAGTTCATGCAGTGAGCAGTCTGGTCCCTGGTGTGATGGCTCAGACAGGTATGGAAACGATGGAGATTATCCGGGGTGTGGTGAAAGAAACGGCACCGGATGTACTGATTGCCATTGATGCGCTGGCGGCAAGGAGTATGAAACGACTGAACTGTACCATTCAGATTACAGATACCGGTATCAATCCGGGATCAGGTGTGTTGAATCACAGGGAAGGGCTGAACAGGGAGACACTGGGTATTCCGGTGATCGGAATCGGTGTCCCGACTGTTGTGGATGCGGCAACCATTGTTCATGATGCCATCGCACATTTGCTGGAAAATCTGGAAGATTCAGAGATGGAAGAATTTTTAGGGGAATTAATCACGCCGAAGCTGCATAGTATGTTTGTGACTCCCAAAGACGTGGATGAAACAGTAAAAATGTTAAGTTATACGATTTCTGAGGGAATTAATATGGCCTTGAGCGGCACAAATGCCTGAAAGCAGAGAGAGAGTGATGCAGTGTCCGGAACAGAAAAAATCCTCAACAGCCTGCTGTGGATATTGGTGGTAGGCCTGGGTGGTTACCTGACAGCAAAAGGACTGATTATGGCTCGGGAAAAAATCTTGAAAAATTCAGACGATACCATTCGCTATGTTTATCAGTTGGCAGAAGAGGATATGATTGCACTTTTTCTGCCAATTTATAATTATGAGGAATCTGAGGAACATAATGATAATGTATGGAGAAGTGTCTGGAAACAGATTCCGCTGATTGGTTATCTCTGGCAGGAGAATCAGGAAGAAATTTTTGTGGAGGATGAGAGTACCTGTCATGAAATCATAGACGCAAACGGAAAAACAATCACACAACGGCTACTGGCGGAAAATCAGGGGAACGCTGTAACTGAAGAAAACTATCAGGAGATTTCAAAAAAAAGGCAGGAAGAGTCTGAAATTGCTGAAAATGGACAGGAATCTGCAGAAAATCAACAAACTCAGCCGGAAAAAACGGGAGAAAATGGGAATCGTCAGCTTCCGGCGTGGACAACTGCTGTGGAAATGGCACCTTCAGTGGATCTTTCTCAGGAAAGCCTGGGGAATTTTGATTATGTCCTGAATCATTTTTTTGTGGTTGACCCCAATACCACCATAGATTCCAGCCAATTAAACGCAGCAGCTCTGCTTGATACTGATCTTACATTGGAAGCTGATGGTGAAAACCCACAGATATTGATCTATCACACCCATTCACAGGAGGGGTATATAGATTCTGTTCCGGGGGATGAAAATACAACGGTGATTGGCGTGGGCAATTATCTGGAATCCCTGTTGAGAGATGTATTTGGTTATCAGGTGATTCATATGAAGGATGCATTTGATATGGCAAATGGCACCCTGGAGCGCAGCAAAGCATATAATTATGCATTACCTGCGGTAGAGAAAGTTCTGGAAGAAAACCCGTCCGTGCAGGTGGTGATTGATCTGCACCGGGATGGGGTCCCGGATGACAGACATCTGGTGACAGAAATCAATGGAAAGCCCACGGCACAGATTATGTATTTTAACGGGTTAAGCAGAACAGTCAGCAATGGCAGTCTGGATTCACTTCCCAATCCTTACATAGAAGATAATCTTGCCTTTGCTTTTCAGATGTCTGTTCAGGCGGCCAGATATTATCCGGAACTGACAAGGTGCATCTATCTGAAAGGGTATCGGTATAATCTCCATGTGCGTCCGCGCTCCATGCTGTTGGAAGTGGGGGCACAGACGAATACCGTGGAGGAAGCCATGAATGCCATGGAACCATTCAGTGTAATTTTGAATAAAGTTTTAAGCGGTGAATGAGAAAAAGCCCCGGAATTCCTTAAATAAAGGATTTCTGGGCTTTTGTAATGATTTGTTTCTGGGCTTTTGTAATGATTTGTTTCTTGACATTTCATGCCTCATATGCTATGCTACATTCACTCTTTGCACTGCATATTAAATCTACAGTACAATCTGAGCAGACCGTGGCGGTACGTCATGGAGTCGGGTCACAGGAGTGACAGTGGAATTCTCATCCACGGGACAGTAGTTGCTTATACTGATTCGTGGGTGTTTTTGTGTCTATAAAGGAAATCAGAATCCTGCCTTTATCAAAGCAATTCTTTTAAAATCCCCCACATATACTAAGTGCCATAGAGCTATCTTATTGTTAAAAGCATAACTTATTTTCAGGAGGTAACGGATATGGAGAAAAATGGAACACTGACAAAGGAAAGCCGCTTGACAGAAACGGATTTTCAAAAAATTGCAAACAAGGTATCGATGGTCACGATTATAGGCAATATTCTTTTGTCAATCGTGAAGCTTCTGGCAGGAATCCTGGCAAATTCCAATGCTATGATCAGTGATGCGGTTCATTCGGCATCCGATGTGTTCAGTACAATTGTGGTGATCATAGGAATCAGGCTGGCGGCAAAGGAATCGGATAAGGAGCATCCTTATGGGCATGAGCGGCTGGAATGTGTGGCTGCCATTGTGCTTGCCATGATTCTTTTTATGACAGGTCTCGGAATTGGTGCGGAAGCGTTGAAAAATATTTTCAGCGGCAATTACGGTGGACTTCAGGTACCAGGGTTGCTGGCACTGATTGCAGCAATTGTTTCCATTGTCAGTAAGGAAGGAATGTACTGGTATACCAGACATTATGCGAAGAAAATTGATTCCGGTGCATTGATGGCGGATGCATGGCATCATCGGTCAGATGCGTTTTCATCAATCGGAGCTTTGATTGGAATCGGCGGAGCACGGCTGGGATTTCCGGTTATGGATTCCATTGCCAGTCTGGTAATTTTTGTATTTATCGTTAAGGCAGCGCTTGATATTTTCAAAGATGCGATGGATAAAATGGTGGACCATTCCTGTGATGAAGAAACGGAAAAGCGGATTTATGATTGTGTCATGGAGAATGAGGACGTGATGGGTATCGACCTGCTTCAGACACGTATTTTTGGAAATAAGATTTATGTGGATGTGGAAATTCGGGCTGATGAGTCTTATACTCTGCGGCAGGCACATAATATAGCAGAAAATGTTCATAACAATATCGAACGAAATTTTCCAAAGGTGAAACATATTATGGTTCATGTAAATCCTGGTACGCAAAAGGTCTGAAAAAATATGTATAAGAAGAATGACAAAGTTGTTTCTTATATGCTATAATAAAAACATCGTGCAAACTGTATCTATAGTTTTACGAAAGCATTGTGAATGGAGGAACGAAGGTGGCAGTAATCGATCAGAGTAAGATTCGTAATTTTTGTATTATTGCACATATCGATCACGGCAAATCGACGCTGGCAGATCGTATCATAGAAAAAACAGGACTTTTGACGGAACGGGAGATGCAGTCTCAGGTTCTGGATAATATGGATCTGGAACGGGAACGTGGGATAACCATCAAAGCCCAGACCGTCCGTACCGTATATAAAGCAAATGACGGGGAAGAATATATTTTTAATCTGATTGACACACCGGGTCATGTAGACTTTAACTATGAAGTATCCCGGAGTCTGGCAGCCTGTGACGGCGCGATTCTGGTTGTTGATGCAGCCCAGGGAATCGAAGCCCAGACTCTTGCCAATGTGTATCTGGCTCTGGATCATGATCTGGATGTGGTTCCGGTAATCAACAAAATTGATCTGCCCAGTGCAGAGCCGGAGCGTGTGATCAATGAAATTGAAGATGTTATTGGTATCGAAGCACAGGACGCACCTCTGATTTCCGCAAAGGTGGGAATCAATATCGAGGAAGTTCTGGAACAGATAGTTGAAAAAATACCTGCACCGGAAGGAGATCCGGAAGCACCTCTGCAGGCACTGATTTTTGATTCTGTATATGATTCTTACAAAGGAGTTATTGTATTCTGCAGGATTAAAGAAGGAAGTATCCGAAAAGGTACAATGGCAAGAATGATGGCTACTGGTGCAACTGCCGAAGTGGTTGAAGTGGGATATTTTGGTGCCGGTCAGTTTATCCCCTGTGAGGAACTGAGTGCCGGTATGGTGGGTTACTTTACGGCCAGTATTAAGAATGTAAAAGATACCCGGGTGGGCGATACAGTTACTGATCGTGATCGTCCCTGTGAGAATCCTCTGCCGGGGTATAAAAAAGTAAATCCTATGGTGTATTGCGGTGTGTATCCGGCGGATGGAGCAAAATACGGTGACCTGCGGGATGCTCTGGAAAAGCTGCAGCTGAATGATGCATCGCTGTTCTACGAACCGGAAACGTCCGCTGCATTGGGATTTGGTTTCCGCTGTGGTTTCCTTGGACTTCTGCATCTGGAGATTATCCAGGAACGTCTGGAACGGGAATATAATCTGGATCTGGTCACCACAGCTCCGAGTGTTATATATAAAGTACACAAAACGAACGGAGATGTGATTGATCTGACCAATCCGTCCAATCTTCCGGATCCATCTGAGATTGACTATATGGAAGAACCTATGGTCAAAGCTGAGATCATGGTTACGACCGAATTTATCGGACCGATTATGGATCTCTGTCAGGAAAGAAGGGGGCAGTATCAGGGTATGGAATACATGGAAACGACCAGGGCACTGCTGACATATCATCTGCCGCTGAATGAAATCATATACGATTTTTTTGATGCTCTGAAGTCACGTTCCAGAGGATATGCGTCCTTTGATTATGAAATGCTAGGTTATGAGCGCAGTGAACTGGTAAAACTGGATATACTTGTTAACAGAGAAGAAGTGGATGCACTTTCCTTTATTGTGTTTGCAGATTCTGCCTATGAGAGAGGAAGAAAAATGTGTGAGAAGCTGAAAGCGGAAATCCCGCGGCAGCTTTTTGAAATCCCGATTCAGGCTGCTGTAGGCGGCAAAATCATTGCCAGAGAGACAGTAAGGGCGATGCGAAAAGATGTACTTGCCAAATGTTATGGCGGTGATATTTCAAGAAAGAAGAAGCTTCTGGAAAAACAGAAGGAAGGTAAAAAGAGAATGCGTCAGGTGGGTAATGTAGAAATTCCGCAGAAAGCATTCATGAGTGTATTAAAACTGGATGAGGATTAAGACAGAGGGAGTCCCGCATTGCGGGATTCTTTTTGTCGATAAACGGAGATGTGTATGAAAAAAGAACTTGAGTTGTATATTCATATTCCATTTTGTCTGAAAAAATGTGCCTACTGTGATTTCCTTTCCGGACCTGAAAGCCGGGAAATACAGGAAAAATATATAAATGCTCTCTGTGAGGAAATTCGTTTCTGTGGGGATTTTTCCCAAAGTCAGGTGGTATCCGTTTTTATCGGAGGAGGAACGCCATCGGTTCTGCCAGAAGAATGGATCACCATAATTCTTCAGGAAATAAGGGAAAAGTTTGAGTTGAGGGAAGACGCGGAGATTTCTATAGAAGTGAATCCCGGCACTGCTGACAGAAAAAAATTTCAATTGTACCGTCAGGCCGGGATCAACAGAATAAGTTTTGGCTGTCAGTCAGCGGATAACAGAGAATTGAAAATGCTGGGAAGGATTCACACTTGGGAGGAGTTTCTGGAAAGTTATCATCTGGCCCGGGAAGCAGGGTTTGATAATATCAATGTAGATCTGATGTCCGGACTTCCGGAGCAGACCTGTGAAAACTGGGAGCGCTCGCTTAGGATGACAGCAGAACTGGGTCCGGAACATATATCCGCCTATAGTCTGATGATTGAGGAAGGAACTCCATTTGCTGAAAGAAATCTGCTGCTTCCGGATGAGGATACGGAACGGAAAATGTATGAGGATACACGTATGATTCTTGCTGAATACGGATATCATCAATATGAGATTTCCAATTATGCCAGAGAAGGAAGGGAGTGCCGGCATAATCTTGGTTACTGGAAACGTACCGAATATCTGGGACTGGGGCTTGGCAGTGCTTCCCTTGTAGATGAAACCCGATTTTCTAATACTGATGAAATGAAGGAGTATCTGCAGAATAGCCGGTATCCGTTAAAAATACGAAAAAATATGGAAGGTCTGAATCGGCAGGAGCAGATAGAAGAGTATATGATTCTGGGACTTCGGATGACCAAAGGTGTGTCAAAGACAGAGTTTTATAGATTGTTTGGTGAATACCCGGGGGATATCTATGGAGAAGTTTTACGGAAATATGTGACCATGGGGCTCATGGAAAATGAGGGCGATTATATCCGGCTGACCAGGAATGGCATCAGCGTCAGCAATCCTGTGCTGGCAGAATTTTTGAGTTGACAGGAACGTATGTTTGGTTTATCATTAGGATAAAGATATCAAGGAGTGTGTGGAGATGGCAGTACACAAATCAGAAAAACAGTATATTAAGATACGTGGAGCGAATGAAAATAATCTGAAAAACCTGAATGTAGATATCCCGAGAAATGAGTTTGTTGTTCTGACAGGCCTTTCCGGATCAGGAAAGAGTTCGCTGGCTTTTGATACAATCTATGCGGAAGGGCAGAGGAGATATATGGAAAGTCTTTCTTCTTATGCCCGACAGTTTCTTGGACAGATGGAAAAGCCTGATGTGGAGAGTATCGAGGGACTTTCTCCCGCAATCTCCATCGATCAGAAATCAACCAACCGCAATCCCCGTTCCACGGTGGGAACCGTGACGGAGATTTATGATTATTTTCGTCTTCTTTATGCCCGCGTGGGTATTCCCCATTGTCCGAAGTGCGGGAAAGTGATAGCAAAACAGTCGGTAGATCAGATGGTCGACCAGATTATGGAACTGCCGGAGAGAAGCAGGATTCAGCTTCTGGCACCTGTGGTCAGAGGAAGAAAAGGCCGTCATGAAAAGGTATTGGAACAGGCGAAAAAAAGCGGTTATGTCCGAGTAGCCATTGATGGCAGTATCTATGAGTTATCTGAAGAAATTAAGCTGGATAAGAATATTAAACATACAATTGCAATTATTGTGGATCGACTTTCCGTAAAACCGGGAATTGAGAAACGTCTGACAGATTCAATCGAAAGTGTATTGGCTCTGACGGACGGTCTGTTGGTGGTGGATACCATGGATGGCAAGTACCTGAATTTCAGTCAGAGTTTTTCCTGCCCTGACTGCGGAATCAGTGTGGACGAGATTGAGCCGAGGAGTTTTTCTTTTAACAACCCGTTCGGTGCATGCCCTCACTGTCTGGGGCTGGGTTATAAGATGGAATTTGATGAGCGCCTGATGATACCGGATCCGTCCCTTTCCATTGAAGAAGGTGCTATTGCCGTTACGGGCTGGCAGTCTTGTCAGACGAAAGGAAGTTTTACAAGATCCATACTGGATGCTCTCTGTGAAGAATACGATTTTGATCTCTCCACGCCTTTCCAGGATTATCCGAAGAAAATTCATGATATTCTTATTTATGGAACAGATGGACATTCTGTAAAGGTTCATTATAAAGGTCAGCGTGGGGAAGGTGTCTATGATGTGGCTTTCGAAGGTTTGATTCGTAATGTGGAGCGAAGATACCGTGAGACCGGTTCTGAATCCAGTCGGCAGGAATATGAGACATTTATGCAGTTTACTCCCTGTTCGGTCTGTAAGGGGCAGAGGCTGAAGCCGGAAGCACTGGCTGTTACTGTGGGTGACAAAAATATTTTTGAGATTACCTCCATGTCCATTGCCATGCTGACAGAATTTATGGAACATCTGGAATTGACACAGACGCAGCAGATGATCGGCGGTCAGGTCCTGAAGGAAATCCGGGCAAGAATCAGATTCCTGATGGATGTGGGACTGGATTATCTGACGCTTTCCCGTGCCACAGCAACTTTGTCCGGCGGAGAGGCTCAGCGTATCCGTCTGGCTACCCAGATTGGTTCTGGTCTGGTGGGTGTTGCCTATATTCTGGATGAACCAAGTATCGGTCTGCACCAGAGAGATAATGATAAATTGCTGAATACGCTCTGTCATCTGCGTGATCTGGGTAATACCCTGATCGTGGTGGAACACGATGAGGACACCATGCGTGCAGCGGACTGTATTGTGGATATCGGCCCAGGTGCCGGGGAGCATGGCGGAGAACTGGTGGGCATTGGCACAGCAGAAGATCTGATGAACAATCCCAATTCTGTTACAGGTGCCTATCTGAGCGGGAGATTGCGGATCCCTGTTCCGGAGGAAAGAAAGAAGCCTTGCGGTTGGCTGACGGTACGGGGAGCGAAACAGAACAACCTGAAAAATATTGATGTGAAGTTTCCTCTGGGCGTGCTGACCTGCGTGACTGGTGTATCAGGCTCCGGTAAAAGTTCTCTTGTAAATGAGATTCTTTATAAAAGTCTGGCTAAAAAGCTGAACAGGGCCAGGACAATACCCGGGGAGCATCGATGTATTGAAGGTATGGAGGCTCTGGATAAAGTGATTAATATCGACCAGTCACCCATCGGAAGAACCCCTCGTTCCAATCCGGCTACGTATACCGGTGTGTTTGACCAGATTCGTGATCTCTTTGCGGCAACAGCCGATGCAAAAGCAAGGGGATATAAAAAAGGAAGATTCAGCTTCAATGTTAAGGGAGGACGGTGTGAGGCCTGCAGCGGGGATGGTATTATCAAGATTGAGATGCATTTCCTTCCCGATGTCTATGTCCCTTGTGAAGTATGTCAGGGAAAACGATATAACCGTGAAACTCTGGAAGTTAAGTATAAAGGAAAGAGCATTTATGATGTGCTGAATATGACGGTGGAAGAGGCCGTAAAGTTCTTTGAAAATGTTCCTTCCATCCGAAGAAAAATAGAGACACTGAATGACGTGGGATTGTCTTATATTCGTCTGGGACAGCCCTCAACAACGCTTTCAGGAGGCGAGGCACAGAGAGTCAAGCTGGCCACAGAACTGTCCCGAAGAAGTACGGGAAAGACGGTGTATATTCTTGATGAGCCGACGACCGGTCTGCATTTTGCGGATGTTCACAAGCTGATTGACATTCTGCGGCGGCTGGCAGAAGGAGGAAATACGGTCATTGTCATCGAGCATAACCTGGATGTGATTAAGACTGCAGATTATATCATTGATATCGGCCCGGAGGGCGGAGACCGGGGCGGAACGGTCATTGCACAGGGAACCCCGGAGGAAGTAGCTGCAAATCCGGTATCTTACACCGGAAAGTATGTCGAAAAATACCTCTAAAAAACGCTTTCCATTTCAGCTGCTATTGTTTATAATGTCTTTGTATATGGTAACTGCTTTGAACAGTTACGAATTAAGTTTGTTACTGGTTCGGAGTGAACAGTAACTGAAGTTTGAAAGGGGAATCATATGGCATCAGCAGATATAGGAATCGATCTGGGAACTTCAAGTATTCTTGTTTATACAAAAGAAAAAGGAATCGTTTTAAAAGAACCTTCCGTAGTTGCCTATGATAAAGATGCGGACAAGGTAAAAGCGATTGGAGAGGAAGCCAGACAGATGATCGGAAGAACGCCGGGCAATATTATGGCGATTCGTCCGCTGCGTCAGGGCGTCATTTCTGATTATATGATAACAGAAAAAATGCTGAAGCATTTTATACAGAAAGCGATGGGCAGAAAAGCATTCCGCAAACCGAGGATCAGCATCTGCGTGCCAAGCGGTGTGACAGAGGTTGAGAGAAAGGCTGTGGAAGAAGCAACGTATCAGGCCGGTGCAAGGGAAGTCCATATTATCGAAGAACCTGTAGCCGCAGCCATCGGAGCCGGTATTGATATTACGAAACCGTTTGGAAATCTGATAGTAGATATCGGAGGCGGTACTACGGATATAGCGGTTATTTCTCTGGGCGGTGTTGTGGTTTCTGCATCGATCAAAATTGCAGGTAATGATTTTGATGAGGCAATCGTCCGGCATGTTCGTAAGACCCATAATCTGTTTATCGGTGAACAGACGGCAGAAGCAGTGAAAATTAAGATTGGTACAGCATGCAAACGTCCGCAGATTACGACGATGGAAGTAAAGGGAAGAAATGTCATTACCGGGCTTCCGAAAACGGTTACTCTTACTTCTGAGGAAATCCGGGGTGCTCTCCATGAATCTGTGGTGAAGATTGTGGAGGCTGTCCATGGTGTTCTGGAGAAAACACCGCCTGAACTGGCGGCCGATATTGTGGAGAGAGGAATTATACTTACCGGTGGAGGAGCACTGCTGGATGGTCTGGAAGAAATATTGACAGAACGAACCGGAATCAATACCGTAACAGCAGAGAATCCGGCCTGTGCAGTTGCAGAGGGAACAGGAAAGTATGCAGAAATGATGGCAAAACTGGGAAGATAAGGATAGCATACATGCAGAATACAGTGGAGGGATATGTAGATCATATCATTTTTCGCAATGAAGATAACGGGTATACAGTTCTGAACCTGATGGTAAATGGTTCAGAACTGACCTGTGTGGGAATATTTGAATATATTGGCGAGGGGGAACTTCTGGAACTGACAGGAACGTATGTGGAGCATTCCACCTATGGACAGCAGTTTAAGGTGGAGTCCTATGAGACGAAGATACCGGAAGATACCGTCGCTATCGAAAGATATCTTGGCTCCGGCGCAATCAAAGGCGTGGGAGCTGCTTTAGCCGCAAGGATTGTTCGAAGATTTGGTGAGGATACCATGCGGATTCTGGATGAAGAACCGGAACGGCTGGCAGAAGTAAAGGGAATCAGTGAACGTAAAGCTAGAGAAATCGCGCAGCAGGCAGCTGAAAAGTCAGAGATGCGCAGTGCGATGATGTTTCTGCAAAAATACGGGATTTCGGTGGCTCTGGGCGTTAAAATTTATGGAAAATATGGTTCAAGGGTATACAGTGTGCTGAAAGAAAATCCCTACCAGCTTGCGGATGATATTCAGGGAATCGGGTTTCGGATTGCTGATGAGATTGCGGGACGGATTGGAATTCATACAGATTCTGATTATCGGATTAAAAGTGGACTGTTTTATACCTTGTCTCTCGCAGCATCGGAAGGGCATGTGTTTCTTCCGCAGAGTCTGTTATTATCCCGGGCATCGGAGCTTCTGGGAGTGGAACCGTCCTGTATGGAAAAACACATTATGGATCTGGCTATGGATCGAAAGGTAGTGATTCGTGAGACAGAAGATGGACAAAAACGGATCTACGCCAGTCAGTTTTTTTATCTGGAACTGGATACCGCCAGAAGACTTAGTGAACTTGCAGTGACCAATCAGGAATCCGAAGAGAGTATCCGAAAGAGGCTGGAATTTATTGAGAAGAAGAATGAAATTCAGCTGGAAGAACTGCAGAGGCAGGCAGTCATCGAGGCTGTAAAAAATGGTCTTCTGGTAATTACAGGTGGACCGGGCACAGGAAAAACCACAACGATCAATGCCATTATACAGTATTTTGAACTGGAAGGTCTGGATATTTATCTTGCAGCCCCCACGGGGAGGGCAGCTAAAAGAATGACCGAGGCCACCGGATATGAGGCTTCTACGATCCACCGGCTTCTGGAACTGAGCGGGATGATGGAAGAATCTTCAGCGGCAGCTCATTTTGAAAGAAATGAAGAAAATCCTCTGGAGGCAGATGTGATCATTATTGATGAAATGTCCATGGTGGATATTTCTCTGATGCATGCACTGCTGTGTGCCGTGCAGGTAGGTACGCGTCTGATCCTTGTAGGGGATGTGAATCAGCTTCCCAGTGTGGGACCTGGAAGTGTACTGAAAGACATTATTGATTCACAGGCATTCTGTGTGGTCGAACTGAACAAGATTTTCCGCCAGGCGACAGAGAGTGATATTGTTGTTAATGCCCACAGAATCAATGCAGGTCTGGATGTTGCTACAGACAACAAAAGTAAAGATTTCTTCTTCCTTAAGCGTTATGATGCGGATGTGATCGTGGCTTCTATCGTGTATCTGGTACAGAAGAAGCTGCCGCCCTATGTACAGGCAAAACCGCTGGATATTCAGGTATTGACGCCTATGCGGAAAGGATTGCTGGGCGTGGAAAGGCTGAATGAAGTGCTCCAGAAGTATCTGAATCCGCCGGATCAGAAAAAGAAGGAAAAAGAATATGGAAATGGATTGTTCCGCGAGGGTGATAAAGTCATGCAGATCCGCAATGACTATCAGCTGGAATGGGAGATTCGCGGCAAATATGGTATTCCTGTAGAGAAGGGAATTGGTGTATTCAACGGAGATATGGGAATTGTGAAAGAGATTAATACGTTTGCCGAGACGATGACCGTAGTTTATGAAGAAAACCGATATGTGGAATATACGTTCAAACAGCTGGAGGAACTGGAGCTGGCCTATGCAGTGACGATTCACAAATCTCAGGGAAGTGAGTATCCGGCAGTGATTCTGCCGCTTCTGGGAGGCCCCAGGATGCTTCTGAGCCGAAATCTTCTGTATACTGCGGTGACCAGGGCAAGAAAATGTGTAACCGTTGTGGGAAGTGAAGTGACTTTTCATGAGATGATACATAATAAGCAGGAGAAAAGTCGCTACACCAGCCTGAATGAACGAATTCAGGAAATACAGGAGAGTTGATGGAGAGAGTAAAGAGTATTGGGAAAAAGCTTCTGGACTGGCTGTACCCGGCACGCTGTGTATTCTGTGACTGTCTGCTGGAAAAAAGAGAAAAATATCTTTGCAGCCAGTGCAGAAGACATATGCCGGAACCTATCCGGGAGCCCAGGTGTAAAAAGTGCAGTAAACCACTGGAATCTGAGGGAAAAGAGTATTGTTATGACTGCACAGAATATCATCACAGCTACGACAGAGGTCTGGCTGTGTTTGCTTATCGGGATCCCATGAAAGAAGCTTTGATGCGGTTCAAATTTCACGGGCGTAAAGAATATGGTGAATTCCTGGGGAAATTGCTCTGTATGTATGGGAAAACATTTCTTCAGCAGACAAAACCTCAGGTCATTATTCCGGTTCCTGTTCACAGGAAAAAGAAAAACCGACGGGGATATAATCAGGCGGAGGTTCTTGCCGCAGCTGTCAGCAGAGGGTTTTCTATACCCATTCGCACCGATCTGGTGCTGCGCAGAAAGTTCACAAAGGCACAAAAAGAATTAAACAGAAAAGAAAGAAAACGGAATCTGAAGCAGGCTTTTTATGTCAAAGATGAGGTGAAAAATTACAGGACCGTTCTGATTGTGGATGATATTTATACAACGGGAAGTACAGTAAATGCTATTGCGGAAAAACTGAAAAGCCGTGGAGTACAAAGGGTTTATTTTCTGGTTTTATGTATTGGCAAAGGATTTTAAAAACTGCTTTCAATAAAGCACATTTTATGGTAAAATAAAATATGTATGCAATGATATTGAAAGGGTTGTAAATCAGGTGAAATTATGCTGAATGAAAAGAAAATCCGATTAATGACAGAACTGGCTCGTTATGAAGAAAATGAAGGTAAAGAGGCACTCCGGATTACGAAGTATTTCAGAAGCGATTATGTAGGGACAGCTATGTTTAGAAATTTCTTCCTTGCTACTCTTGGGTATGTGGTGATTTTATTGTTGATAGCGTCATATTTTCTGGAGTATTTGTTGGATAATGTGCACACGATGAATCTGGTTCTGCTGGTGACTTTGGTGATTGGCGGTTATATTGTGGTTCTTACGCTATATTCTGTAGTGACTTATACAGTTTATTCTCTCCGATATTCCCGGGCCAGCCGCAGTGTGCAGGAATACGATCATAAGCTGGAGAAACTGGAGAAGTTATATGAAAAAGAAGAAAAAAACCGTACCCGGAAAGTGGAAGACAGGAGGAAGCACAAATGACAGTTTTATTGGAAATAAAAGAAAAGATGAAACAAATTTATGCGGAATATGGAACATTCCTGTTTCCGATTCTTAAATTTGTGCTGGCGTTTATTGTATTTAAGAGTATTAATTCCATCCTGCCCTTTTCAGAGGTGTTGAACAGTATTTTTATACTTCTGATATTGGCATTGTTCTGTGCTATTCTTCCATTGAATGTAATGGTTTTATTAGGAATGGTGCTGATTGTGGGTCAGTGTTATGAGATTGGAATTGAGGTTGCTGCATTTGCACTGGCGTTGATCCTGGTTATGTTTATTCTTTATATCCGCTTTACACCCGGCGATGCATTGATTCTGATACTTACACCGATTGCCTGTTATATGAAAGTGCCCTGTGTGATACCGATTGGATGTGGTCTCACCAGATCACCTGCTTCTGCGGTTTCTGCTGGATTTGGTGTGGTGATTTATTATTTTATGGAACTGGTAAAACAAAAAGTGGCAATCCTGCAGGGAGCTGAAACAAAGGAAATCGCACAGAATCTGAAATTGCTTTTGGATGGTCTCTTAAAGAATCAGAATATGTTTATGGGAATCATTGCCTTTGTGGCAGTCTTATTGATTGTTTATGTAATTCACAGATTGTCGATAGATTATGCATGGCAGATTGCTATTCTTTCAGGTGCAATTTCATATATTGTGATTATGATAGCAGGAGGACTGTTCATAGATGTGAAAAGCCAGATGTTGTCTCTGATTTTTGGAACTGTCGGTTCAGTGATTCTGGCAGAGATTCTGGAGTTTTTCTTTTTTAATGTGGATTATACCAGAACAGAAACTCTGCAGTATGAGGATGATGAATACTATTATTACGTGAAGGCAGTTCCTAAAATGAGTATTGCAGAAAAAAATGTGACAATAAAAACGATTCAGTCAGAAGAAGAGGATGATGTCAGAACCTATGAGTCTCCGATTTATCCCTATCAGCCGGGACCTGTGCCTCAGGAAACGATAGCATTTGAAGGAATTTCAGGTGCTGCTGCACAACCGCAGGATGAGATGCAGTCCCGGAATTCGGAAGACATTTCCATAGAAAATATTGATTTTGAAGAGAAACTGGAACAGTCATTGAAAGAACTGTAGAAGAATTGCAGGGAGGGGAGCAAAAACGTGGAAAATGTGATACAATATCTGAAATTTCGGCTTATGAAGTTTTCGTTGCCTGTATCCATTAGCGTGATTGATATCATACAGATTCTGTTAATAGCAGTATTTGTTTATTATCTGATGGTATGGGTGAAGAGTACAAGGGCGTACACATTGCTGAAAGGTGTACTTCTGGTTATTTTGTTCCTGATTGTGGCAGGTATCCTTCATATGGACGTGATTTTGTGGATCTGCGGACGGTTAAGTGTGGTTGCCATTACAGGAGTAATTGTTATCTTTCAGCCTGAACTTCGTCGTGCACTGGAACAATTAGGAGAAAAACAAATGCTTGCTACCCTGATTCCTTTTGACAGCAATAAGGCAGCTGAAGAAAAAATCAGTGACCGGACCATTGGGGAACTGATTCATGCAGCTTATGCCATGGGAGAAGTTAAGACCGGTGCATTGATTGTTATTGAACAGAATATTATTTTGAAAGAATATGAGAAAACCGGTATTCCTCTGGATTCAGTAATCAGCAGCCAGCTGCTGATTAATATCTTTGAGCATAATACCCCATTGCATGATGGTGCGGTAATTATCCGTGACAATCGGATCGTAGCCGCAACCTGTTATCTGCCGCTTTCAGACAATCTGGATCTGAACAAAAGTCTGGGAACCCGTCACAGGGCTGGTGTGGGAATCAGTGAGGTCAGTGATTCTCTTACGATTATTGTGTCAGAAGAGACAGGAAAAGTTTCCTATGCAATGGGCGGCAGTATTTTTACCGGGGTAACGCCGGGAGTTCTAAGAGAACAGCTTAACAAGCTGAAAATGAAGTCCAATGTCAAAGAAGAAGCAGGAAAGTTCAGAATCTGGAAGGGAAGGGGTAAAGATGAAGGAAAAACTCATGAATAATATTACCCTTAAAATCGTTTCCATTCTGATTGCGGTACTGATCTGGCTATTTGCCAGCAATGCCAGTGACCCGGTGGACATTAAGGGGTATTCTGTAAAAGTAAATGTAGTGAATGATGATTATATTTACCAATCGGGACAAACTTATCAGATTGCGGATGCAGACCGGACTGTTATGGTATATATAACGGGTAAAAAATCGGTCATAACTAATCGTAATGATATTGTAGTGGAAGCAGATATGACACAGATTGTTGATAAAAATACTTCACCGACATACGTTCCGGTGCAGTTTAAGACGGTTTCAGGAATTTCCGCAGAGAATGTCAATATTATTCCTAAGACCATACCTGTGCAGATAGAGAACGTAAAGCGTAAGGATTTTGTAATTACGGTCAATACGGATGGCAAACCGGGAAGCGGCTATGAAGTAGGCGAATGTATACCATCACTGGAGAAAATATCCATTGAAGGGCCTGAGTCTACAATCAATAAAATCAAAAGTGTGATGGTAAAGATTGGTGTTTCCGGCATGAATGCTGATGATATGCGACGCGGAAAACTTCAGGTTTTAGATCAGAATGGCGTTAATCTGACGGATGATGCACTGGAATACCTGACATTTTATAATATCAGTCAGGATCGTATGGTAGATGTATCGGTCAAGCTGTGGAGGATTGTAGATAATATCAAAGTAACAGCGGATTATAGCGGAACACCGGCATATGGCTATCAGGTGGATAAAATTACCACCACACCGGAGACCATATCTGTTGCCGGAAGTGAGGAAGCACTCAGAAAGCTGAAAGAGAATAATAACACCATTGAGATTCCGGCCAGCCAGATGAATGTGGAAGGCCTGAAACAGGATCTGGAGAATAATATCAAGCTGAGTTCTCTTTTGAAAGAAGAGGATGGCTATAAGATACCGGAAGATTCGACCCAGTCTGTGATGGTTAAAGTAAGTATTCTTCCATATGGCAGCAAGGAGTTTGCTGTGAGCACAGATGATATAAAAGTCATTGGACTGGCTGATAATCTTCGACTCAGTTTCAGTCAGGATACGGTAACTGTCCGGGTCAAAGCGAATGCTTCAGAACTTGAGGCGTTGACAGAAAGCCAGATTCAGGCATCCGTGGATCTTACGGATCGATTGGAAGGGGAGCATACGCTGCCTGTGAATATCGTACTTCCTGACGGATATGAGCTTGTGGAAAGTACTGTGGCAACAGTTCAGCTGTCCAAAGTGGAAAATACCACTAGATTAGAGGATTAAGAGTAGTATTATGGTGAAGCAGAAAGTAAAAATTAAAAATCCCACCGGTCTGCATCTGAGGCCGGCAGGGGTATTATGTAAAGAGGCGATGCAGTTCAAATCAAAGATTGCATTTGAATTTGATGGAACTGTATCGAATGCCAAAAGTGTTCTCAGTGTTCTGGGAGCGTGCGTAAAAAGCGGCAATGAAATCCAGTTGATCTGTGAGGGGGAAGATGAAGAAGCAGCAATGGAGAGAATGCTGGAAATCATCAATGATGGACTGGGTGAATAAGACGAAAAAAGGACATTTACCAGATATTGAATTTGGAACAATGTCCTTTTAAATTTGAAAGGATATCACAATGGAAAAATGTTCATATGCCAAAAAATGTGGCGGCTGCCAGTACCAGGGAATTGCATACGAAGAGCAGTTAAAGGAAAAAGAGAAGAAAGTAAGAAAATTGATGAAAGATTTTGGAAAGCCGGAACCAATCATTGGTATGGAGAATCCTTATTATTATCGCAATAAAGTCCATGCGGTTTATCATCATCAGAGAAATGGAGAAATAATCTCCGGAATTTATCAGGAAGGAACCCATAAAGTTGTTCCTGTGGAAGAGTGTCAGATCGAGAATCAGGAAGCAGACCGGGTGATACAGACAATCCGAAGGCTTGCAGTATCTTTTAAAATAAAAATTTACAATGAAGACAGTGGGTATGGTCTTCTTCGTCATGTTCTGGTGAGAACAGGAAGAAAAACCGGAGAAATGATGGTGGTTCTTGTGACGGCATCTCCTGTTTTTCCATCGAAAAACAATTTTGTCAAGGCACTGCGGAAAGAACATCCGAAGATAACCACAGTTATTCAGAATATTAATGATAAAAATACGAATATGATTCTGGGTGAGCGCAATGTAGTACTCTATGGAAAGGGATACATTGAAGATGAGCTTTGTGGCTGCCGTTTTCGTATCTCGCCTAATTCCTTCTATCAGGTGAATCCGATACAGACAGAAAAACTGTATCAGAAGGCGATTGAACTGGCAGGTCTTACAGGAAAAGAACGTGTGATTGATGCTTACTGCGGAATCGGAACTATTGGACTGATTGCTGCACCACATGCAGGGGAAGTGATCGGTGTGGAGCTGAACCGGGATGCGGTAAGAGATGCTGTGGGAAATGCCAAAAGAAATGGTATTAAGAATGCCCGTTTCTACCAGGGAGATGCAGGAAAATTTATGGTGGCAATGGCGGAGGAAGGAGAGAAAGCCGATGTGGTATTTATGGATCCGCCCCGCTCAGGGAGCGATGAAGCATTTATGAATTCTGTAGTAACGATGCAGCCGGAAAAAATCGTGTATATTTCCTGTAACCCGGAGACACAGGTAAGAGATCTGAAATATCTGACGAAAAAAGGATATCGTGTGGTGAGAATCTGTCCGGCGGACATGTTCCCTTTCACGGTGCATTGCGAGTGCATAGTGTCGATGACAAAAGTTTAGTGGGCAGGGGATAGTTTAAGACTGTTTGTCCGCCCAACAGATGAAATGATTATAGTAAATCAAAAAAAGGAGCAGGTGAATCGATGGAAAATCAGCATAAACGGCGTGTGCGTTATTCCGGCACGCATCCAAAGAATTATAAAGAAAAATACAAGGAACACAATCCGGAAAAATATGCGGATACCATTGAAAAGGTAATCCGAAAGGGAAGCACTCCCGCGGGTATGCATATCTCCATAATGGTCCAAGAAATTCTGGATTTTCTTCAAATTCAGCCGGGGCAGACAGGACTCGATGCTACTCTGGGATATGGCGGTCATACGAAAGAAATGCTGAAATGCCTTCAGGGTCAGGGGCATATTTATGGTCTGGACGTGGATCCTATTGAATCAGCAAAGACGAAGGAGCGTCTGGCAAAGCAGGGATTTGGTGAGGAAATTTTGACTGTCAGATTACAGAATTTTGCGGATATTGACCAGGTTTCCCGGGATGTGGGAAAAAAGTTTGATTTCATTCTGGCAGATTTAGGCGTGTCTTCCATGCAGATTGATAATCCGGACCGGGGATTTTCTTACAAAATAGAAGGTCCTCTTGATTTGCGCATGAATCCGGAAAAAGGAATAAGTGCTGCAGAACGGTTAAAGATGGTTTCAAGAGAGGAACTGCAGGGAATGTTGGTAGAAAATGCAGATGAGCCCTATGCAGAGGAAATTACAAATACGATATTGAAATGGAGAAAACGTGGAAAACCGATCACCACCACCACGCAGTTAAAGGAAGCAATTGAAGAAACCCTTCATTTTCTGCCGGAGAAAGAACGCAAAGAGGCAGTGAAGAAATCCTGCCAGCGGACTTTTCAGGCACTTCGTATTGATATCAACAGTGAATTTGAAGTTCTCTATACATTTCTGGAAAAACTTCCGGAAGTTCTGGCACCGAATGGTAGGGTTGCTATCCTCACTTTTCATTCCGGCGAGGACAGGTTAGTGAAAAAGTCATTGAAAGAATATCAGCGTGAAGGGCTGTACCGTGAGATATCCAGAGATGTGATTCGTCCTTCAGCAGAGGAGTGTGCCAGAAATGGTCGGGCTAAATCTACGAAAATGCGCTGGGCAATTCGGGCATGATTGCTTTTATGGCATCTGCTCTATTCAAATTATTACGGATGATGATGCATGGACAGTTTCATTCTCTGCAGAAATATTTCAACGAAAGAGATATGAATATTCATTATGATAACAGTATAGGGAACTGTCCCCTGTACTTAAAACATAAGCGGCAAGTGGACTTTGACCACTTGCCGCTATTTTTGCAGAATTAATATCTGCTGTCTTTTCAATCCACAGTTATTTTCATTCATTTAAGAAATAAATAACTGAACACTTCTAATATTAAGGGAAACATTAAAATATGTCAAATAAGATTTTCATTAGTTGATTTAATTTTTAATAATTCGACAGTAGATATTAATATTGACAGATATCAAATTCAGTGTTATAGTGATTCCAAGGAAGTGAGAATCTTATGAATAATTTTGCTGCACACATCCGTGAAAATTGCGGAGAAATTGAAGTTCAGACAGTGTCAGAGCACTGTAAGGGAGTCGCTGTATTAGCGGAGAAATATGCGAAGAATATGGATGTATCTGCTATTGCCAAATTACAGGGCATAATCCATGATTTAGGAAAGCTATGCAGAGATTTTGATGATTATATTCGTGGAAGGAATGATTTCCGTAGAGGCATGATTGATCATTGCTATGCAGGAGCCAGGTATATCAAAGAGTTTGCACAGCAGACAAAAGATCCGCAATTGATTGAGACTGCCGAATTCATTGCCCATACTGTAATTTCTCATCATGGACTGCATGACTGGCTGGATGAGAATGGAAAGAGTTATTTCCTTAGAAGAATCGGTAAAGATGAAAGATATGGCGAAATCAAGGGGAATATCCGTTGCATGATGCCGGATGAAGAGCTGATGAAACTACTTATGAGAGCTCGGGATGAGTATGCACAGATAAGGTTTAAAATTCGTCAAATGTGCGGTAAGGACAAAATGAAGTTTGCATTTTATATGGGACAGTTCGAACGTCTGATGCAGTCAGTTCTTATCGATGCAGATCGGACCGATACTGCAGGATTTCAGCTGGGAATGGAAATGGAGTTAGAGGTTGACAGTGACATTTGGAATCAGTGTTACGAGAACATAGAAGCAAAAAGGAAAGAGTTTGGAAAAAGAACAGATTCGATATCAAAACTCAGAACCAATATATCTGACAGATGCAGGGATTTTGCCGAACGTGAGACTGGTATATGCAGACTGATTGTGCCTACCGGAGGCGGAAAAACGCTCAGTGGATTAAGATTTGCCATTAATTACTGTAAGAAACATGGAAAGGAACGTATATTTTATATTTCGCCCTATATGTCTATCCTGGAGCAAAACAGTGATGTCTTAAAGGATATTGTTGGTGAAAAGCATCTTCTTGAACATCACTCAGATATTGCGGCAGAGATGGATAACGAGGAGGAAATAGCAGAATATGAGCTTCGCTCAGATAAATGGGATATGCCGATCATAGCCACGACACTGGTGCAGTTTATGAATACATTGTTTTCGGATCGTCTGGATTCCGTGCGCCGGATGCATAGATTATGCAATTCTGTGATTATCATCGATGAAGTGCAGTCTGTACCAACCAGGTGTGTATCGCTATTTAATCTGGGGATGAACTTCATATCGACAGTCGGAAAGTCTTGCGTTGTTTTGTGTTCTGCTACACAGCCAACTTTTGAAAAAACAAAATATCCCCTGCAGATTGGGAAGAATAGCAGTATCACCGGTGATTATTCCGGAGATTTTCTGGCATTTAAAAGAAATGAAGTGATTCCAATGATGCGGCGCGGGGGATACAGTTACGAGGAAGCGGCAGATTTTTGTGTGAATAAATATAGTAAAGAGGGTAATGTTCTTTTTGTTGTGAATACCAAGACAGCGGCGTTCCGGATTTTTCAGGAAATAAAACTGAGAATGACGGATGACACGAAAATTATACATATAAGCACCAATATGTGTCCGGAACACAGGAGAAAGATTATCAGAAATTTAAAAGAATTGCTGGAAGCCCAACGGAAAGTAATCTGTGTTACCACACAATTGATTGAGGCTGGCGTGGATATTTCCTTTCCATGTGTGATTCGCTCACTGGCAGGGCTGGATCATGCGGCACAGGCCGCAGGGCGCTGTAACCGGAGCGGTGAGTATAGAAAATGCTGCAAAGTGTATCTTTTGAATCTGAATGAAGAACGACTGGGAACCTTAAAGGAAATCAGAGCCGGGCAGAATATAACAGGACAGATGATTCAGAATGGCAATTATCCTGATCTGCAGTCAGTGGAAACACTGAGAGATTATTTCGATAAGTATTATCAGGAACAAAAAGAAGAACTTGAGTACAATGTGGAGGATATGGGAGTTCAGACGGATCTGATTCGATTGTTATCGATTAATAAAGACAGAAGTGATCCGCAACTGAACCGGGACAGAAATTTTTATACCGGACAGGCATTTCTGACTGCCGGAAAGAAATTTAAAGTGATTGATGATTGTTCTGTGTCTGTGATTGTTCCCTATGATGAAGATGCAAAGGAAATGATAACACGGTTACGATCGGATATATGGAGTGGTGAAATAGTTAAAATCCTGAGGAAAACTCAAAAATATACAGTAGAGTTATTTGAACAGGCAGTAAGAAAACTGAATGAAGAACATGCCCTGGAAATGCTTTCGTGTGGTGTATATGTGTTGGATGAAAGGTTCTATGACTGTGATTCGGGGGTTACACTGGATGGAAAGCCAATGGATTTACTAATGTTTTGATAAAATAAAGAAAGGATCAGCAGTATGAGTAAAGAAATCTATCGGAATACAGTCGAATTTCAGGTGTCAGGAGAATATGCACTTTTTTCTGATATCCTGACACGACCAGGAGGGGAGAAAATGTCATATCCGATTCCGACATACGAGGCACTGAAGGGAATACTCAGCAGTGTTTACTGGAAGCCTACGTTCGTCTGGGTTGTTGACAGTGTGCGTGTGATGAATAGGATACGAATGGTGCGTAAAGGAATCCGCCCTTTGAAATATGGAGGGGGAAATGATTTGTCATTTTACTCCTATTTAAATAATGTATGTTATCAGGTAAGAGCCCATTTCGAATGGAATATGAACAGACCGGAACTGGAGCAGGACAGGAATGAGAACAAACATCATAACATTGCAAAGCGTATGATAGAACGTGGTGGGAGAAGAGATATTTTTTTGGGAACAAGAGAGTGTCAGGGATATGTGGAACCATGTTGTTTTGGAGAGGGGCAGGGATATTATGATAAGACCGGAGAAATTCCATACAGCATTATGTATCATGGGATTACCTATGCAGATGAAGCAAAGCTTAAGGAAGATAGGGGAAAGATGACGGTGCGTTTGTGGTCGCCGATGATGAAGAATGGATTCATTGACTTTATCAGACCGGAAGAATGTGAGATAAAACGTCATATTAAGGAAATGCCCATAAAGCTATTTGGTGAAGACATTGGCAATTTTACTGGGATAAATGAATTCGGAAAGGGGGAGAAAATTGAGCTGGACGAATGAACTATATCAGGTTTATGAAAATAATTGTGGAAAAGATGATGAAAAAAATGTTCTCCTGCCAGTTTCGCATTCCACAGCAAATGCACAGATTGAAGTGACATTGTCAAAAAATGGGGAATTTGTTACCGCAGCGAGGCTGGAAGATAAAAAAGATTCTGTGACGATTATTCCTGTTACAGAGAATTCCGGTACCAGAAGTTCGGGTATTGCTCCTCATCCATTTGCAGATAAACTGGTATATATTGCCGGGGATTACGGTAAGTATGTGACGGGAAAACGATCGGACAATGGAAAGTATTATGAAGCTTATGTGAAACAGCTTCAGACATGGAAAGATTCAAAGTATACACATCCGGCAGTGGAGATTGTTTATGCATACTTGACAAAGGGGAGGCTAATGCAGGATCTGGCAGAAACACATTGTCTGATACTGGATGAGACAACGGGAAAGCTGAAAGAAAAAGAAAAAATACTTGGGATTGCTCAGGAAGATGCATTTGTAAGATTCCGAATTCAGTATGCTAGTTTATTTGCGGAAAGCAGAACATGGAGAGATATATCATTATATGACAGTTTCAGTAAATATTGTTCAGAAACAGTAGGAAGTGTGCAGGTATGTTATGCGACGGGTAAAACATGTCCATGTACATACAAACATCCGTCTAAAATACGAAATGCCGGTGATAAGGCGAAATTAATTTCAACAAATGATGAGAGCGGATTTACCTATAGGGGGCGGTTTGATACAAAAGAGCAGGCAATTTCTGTCAGTTATGATTTTTCTCAGAAAATACACAACGCATTGAAATGGCTGATAGAAAAGCAGGGTGTTCCCATTGGTTCTATGGTATTTTTGGCATGGTCCAGTAATTTACAGCCACTGCCGGAGGTTATAGGACATCTGGAAAATGACGTTTCTGTTTCCCAAAAAGATGTATGGGGTGATGACTGGGGCGATTCTGTCGAAGATAACAGTGAAGCAGGAAGTCCGTTACTATCGGATACTATGCCGGCTTACAGGGAGCATTTACGAAAAACAATCTGGGGAAAAGCAGGGAATGAAGCATTGGAACAAGGTCAGAATGTAAAGGTAATGATCATGGTACTGGACGCAGCAACAACGGGCAGATTGTCTATGAATATGTATGCAGAAATGCCTGTTTCTGAGCTCTATGAAAATGTAGGAAAGTGGAATTATGATACGGGATGGCTCAGATTCAACGGCAAACAGAGAAAAAATGAAATTCATTCATGCTCTCTGTATGAAATTGCGGATTACGCTTACGGAACAGAGCAGGGTGATTTTGTAAAGTGCAAACCAGAAGTAAGAAATGACATTATTTTGAAATTAATTCCCTGTGTTGTAGAGGGAAGAAATATTCCTTCTGATATTGTGGGAAATCTGGTTCATAAAGCCTGCCGTCCCACGTCTTATAAAAACAACTATAACTGGCGTAAAGTATTGGAAACAGCGTGTGCCTTGATTCGAAAGAGAATTATTGAAGAAAAAGAAAAAAGAAAAGAAAAGGGGGAATATGAAGTGTCACTGGATTATTCGTGCAGAAAACGGGATTATCTGTATGGGCGATTACTTGCTATTGCGGAGGTTGCGGAGGCTTCTACTTATGAGAAAGATGAAGCACGTATTACAAATGCAAGCCGTTACTTTGAAACATTTTCTAATAAGCCCTATCAGACCTGGGGAGTTATTTATAACCGTTTAGTTCCATATCTGAATAAAATGGGAACAGAGAAGCGAAGATATTATGAAAATCTGCTGGGAAAAGTTATGGAACAATTTGAAACTGAAGATTTCGAAGATAATTCCAAACTGAAACCTATATTTTTACTGGCATATCATTGCCAGTTAAATCAGCTGTCGGGGAAAAAGAATGTCTCAAAGGAGGAAAAATAAATGAGTATTTTAGCAAATAAAATTGATTTCGCGTTAATTATTTCCGCAACAAATGCAAATCCAAATGGAGATCCATTGAATGGTAACAGGCCGAGAGAAAATTTTGATGGATACGGTGAAATATCAGATGTCTGCATTAAGAGAAAAATCAGAAACAGGCTCCAGGATATGGGAGAAAAAGTATTTGTTCAGTCTGATGACAGATGTGATGATGGATGCGACAGTCTACGAAGCCGTGCTGCAAATTGTGAAGCACTGAAGAAATTTTCGTCGGGTAAAAATACAAATCGTGATGAATATGCAAATGCAGCATGTGCAGAATGGATTGATGTGAGAAGTTTTGGACAGGTATTTGCATTTAAAGGAGATAGTGTGTCTGTTGGTGTGCGAGGACCTGTGTCCGTTCATCAGGCGGTAAGCCTGTCTCCTGTGGACATTGTCAGTATGCAGATTACAAAAAGTGTCAACAGTGAAGGCGGAAAAGAAGGAAAGAGTTCTGATACGATGGGAATGAAGCATCGTGTGGAATTTGGACTGTATCTGGTGAAAGGAAGTATCAATTGTCAGTTGGCAGAGAAAACAGGTTTTTCTGATGAGGATGCGGAAAAAATCAAACAGGCACTGTTGACACTGTTTGAGAACGACAGTTCCTCTGCCAGACCGGACGGAAGTATGGAAGTATGCAGATTATACTGGTGGAAACATAACTGCAAAATGCCTGCAGTTTCAACAGCAAAAGTTCATCGTTCCCTGAAAATTAAAGAAAATGATCCACAAAAGAAACCTTTAAGTTTTGAAGATTATACTGTTACTTTGGATGAAATTCCGGGTGGACCTGTTCCTGAAATATATGACTTAAGATAAATGTGAGAGGCAGGCTGATGGTGGAATGAAAAGATATTCGGAAGATGAATATTTGATGTTGTCCGGAATCCAGCATTTTGTTTTTTGCCGTCGCCAATGGGCACTGATACATATTGAACAGCAGTGGGAGGAAAATTATCGCACTGTGGATGGAAATATTATGCATAATCGTGCACATGATGATACATTTCATGAAAAAAGAGGAAATCTGATTATTGCCCGTGGGATGGCGGTATCTTCGCCATATCTTGGAATATCCGGAGAGTGTGATGTTGTGGAGTTCAGACAAAACGACAATGGAATTTCATTGTATGGGCAAGATGGAAAATTTTCTGTGACCCCTGTGGAATATAAAAGAGGATCACCGAAAATAGATCAAAGTGATAAGCTTCAGCTTGCGGCACAGGCAATGTGCCTTGAGGAAATGCTTTGTTGTGAAATTCCGGAAGGATATTTGTATTATAGAGAAACGCGGCACAGAACAAAGGTGGAGATTAATGAAGAATTACGTGAGAAGACTCAATTGATTTTACAGGAAATGCATGATTTATTCCGGAAAGGGCATACGCCAAAGGTAAAACGGACAAAATCCTGTAATGCCTGTTCGCTGAAAAATATCTGTTTGCCTGTTTTGTGTGGAAGAAAAACGGCTTCTGCGTATATAGACATGCATTTAGCTGAGGGGGACAGTGATGAAAAAACTACTTAATACACTTTATGTAACAATACCGGAAACATATTTGTCGCTGGACGGAGAAAATGTAGTTGTTTTAAAAGAAAAACAGGAGCTTGGCCGTATCCCTATGCATAATATTGAAAGAATTATGACATTTGGATATATGGGAGTTAGTCCGGCATTAATGGGAAAATGTGTTGAGCTCGGAATTGAACTGGTTTTTATGACACCGTATGGAAAGTTCCTTGCAAGAGTGGAGGGCGGTATCAATGGAAATGTACTACTTCGCAGGGAACAATTCCGAATTGCGGATGATAAAAACAGAAGTCTGGCAATCGCCAGAAATATGATAATCGGAAAAATATATAATAGCAGACAAGTGATTCTTCGTGTGCTTCGAGATCATGAACTGAGGGTGGATCAGGCTTTATTTCGGAAAAAAGCAGATTTTTTGCAGGAAGCTTTGCAAAAGTGCAAGAATGTCAGAGACATTGATGGTCTGAGAGGAATTGAAGGAGAATGTGCGTCAGTTTATTTTTCAATTTTTGACCATATGATTTTACAGCAAAAAAAGGAATTTTACTTTTCAACAAGAAGTAAGCGGCCGCCGCTGGATAATGTAAATGCACTGTTATCATTTAGTTATTCGCTTTGTACAAGTATGTGTACGTCTGCACTGGAGGCTGTGGGATTGGATCCTTATGTTGGATTTATGCATACAGACCGTCCAGGCAGACGATCACTGGCACTTGATCTGGTAGAAGAATTCCGTGCATGGTTTTGCGATCGTTTTGTACTTATGTTGATCAATAAAAGAATAATAAGTGCGGATGACTTTGAAAAGAGAGAAGATGGAGCTGTCATATTAAACGAAAAAGGGCGTAAAGAGGTTCTTGCGGCATGGCAGAAGAGGAAAAATGAAGTAATCAAACATCCATTTTTAGAAGAAAAAATAGAGTGGGGTATGCTACCGTATGTACAGGCATTGCTTTTAGCCCGGTATATCAGAGGCGATTTAGACGCATATCCAGTCTTTATGTGGAAGTGATTAAAATGTTAGTATTAATAACGTATGATGTAAATACAGAAACTGCGGCAGGAAAGGCAAGACTGCGGAAAGTGGCAAAGCAATGTGTGAATTATGGAACGCGAGTTCAAAACTCGGTATTTGAATGTCTTATGGATGCCGCAAAATGTCGTGAAGTCAAGCAAATTCTGGAAGATATAATTGATAAAGAAAAAGACAGCCTGAGGTTTTATTATCTTGGTGACAAATACAAGACCAAGGTAGAACATATAGGTGCAAAAATTACTAGAAAACTTGATGAACCACTGATATTCTAAGCAGAATAAGATTACTGTTCATTTTGTAACCAGTAACACTATCTGTGATACGTAGAAATGATGCATTCTGCATCATTCTGTGCCGTGTGTATTGGGATTTTCATGCTTACAGCACGAAAACATCTCGTGAAAAAATGGCAAGTGAACAGTAACTAAAGTGCGAATGCGAAGAGAACATGAAATAGCTGTGAGATTCGCACCGTGATTTATGCTAATATAGCGAATATTTATTTTGACTTATGCTATATTGGCATGGAAAATTAGTGAAAATATATAAGAAATAATTCGAAATTCGTGTATGTATTATATAGTTTTGCAGTCACACCCTTTATGGGTGTGTGGATTGAAATGTCACGTAGATGGCCATGCCGGCCAGTCCGTATTCGTCACACCCTTTATGGGTGTGTGGATTGAAAACGATTTATATTGATATCTATTGATGTTTTTGTTTATGCAATGAGGTAAACATACCAGAAATAGTAGTATTTTTCACTAAATAGAGTATAGCTATTATGATTGGAGGAACTTACATGAATATTATAGAATTACTTTCTGGAGAATCAAAGAACGTAGAATATAAAGTGAAACGCCCTGAGAAAAGTATAAATTATCTGAAATCGGTGGTGGCTTTTTCTAATAGTACTGGAGGCTATATTATTTTTGGCATTGAGGATAAATCGAGAGAAGTGATTGGCATTCCAGAAGATACTATTTTTCAAGAAATGGATGCCATCACAAATGCAATATCGGACAGCTGTGAACCGGTAATTATTCCGGATGTATATCCACAAACGGTAGATGGTAAAACGGTGATCGTAGCAGCAATTAGTGCAGGGAAACAGCGTCCATATTTTATTAAAAGTAATGGGCTGACGGATGGAGTTTATATACGCGTCTCTGGTACATCAAGAAAAGCAGATCAAACAATTGTTAGAGAAATGTATTATGAATCAGAGGGGCGTTCTTATGATGAGGTTGTACGTACTGATTTGAATATCTCTGATGAAGAAATCAAAAAATTGTGTGCTGATATGAAAAAGGTAGCGATTGCCAACTGCAAAAATGATGTACAGCGACAATCAGTAAAGACAGTTACAAGAAATGTGCTCCTGAATTGGGGTATTTTGGCTGAAACAAAGAATGGAAATATTCATCCGACAAATGCGTATGTGTTCCTTTTGGGGCGTGATGCATTTCTTTCCAAAATCCAGTGTGGTATGTTCAAAGGAAATACACGTGCTATATTTGTAGATAAACGAGATTATGAAGGCCCACTTTGGCGGCAGGTAGAAGAAGCTTTTCAGTTTGTTCTTCGAAATATACGACTTGGGGCAAAAATAGAAGGCCTTTATCGTAAAGATATATATGAATTGCCCGCGGATAGTATTCGTGAATTGATTATTAATGCGGTTATGAATTGTAGTTTTTTAAAATCATCCCATGTTCAGATAGCAATCTATGATGATAGGTTGGAGATTACATCGCCGGGTGGTCTTATGCCAGGTGTGACGATTGAACGAATGAAAGAAGGTTACTCTCAAATTAGGAATCGTGCATTGGCACATGCGTTCTCTTACATGAATCTGATAGAAGGTTGGGGAACAGGTATTCCGAGATTGATTCATGAAATGAAAGAATACGGATTGAAGGAACCAGAGTTCATAGATATGGAAATTGCGATGAGAATTAATTTGTATCGCGCGTCTACTGATGTGAAAATTAGCAATAACGAAGAAATCAGTAATCATACTGGCGAAGAAATAAGAATAAACGAAGAAACTAGCGAAGAAACTAACAAAGAAACTAACAAAGAAATAACTAACAGGGAAAAAATACTATGTGAAATATATGGATCTCCAGATATTACGCAAAAGCAACTAGCAGAAAAAATAGGATTGTCATATGCTGGTGTTCGTTATATTATGAATCAGCTTCAAAATGAAGGAATAATTGAAAGGGTAGGATCTACCAAAAAGGGCCAGTGGGTTATAAAAAATAGATAGATATCTATAAAATCGTAAATATAGAACAGAATAAAACCCCCTTCTGTCAAATAATGTATAATTGTAAAATTGTTCTGTATCGCTTGTTATTCCGTAGTCGATTATGGTAATTTTTTTGGAAAATCCGATGATTTGTAACTTGTGCTCAGTTATAAATTCTGCAAGCTTCTGGTATTGGGTAGGAGCATTCCAGTGGCTTCCGCAGAAACGGACTGTCACGGATACCTTCTTCTGGAATCTGCTCCACATCACCCTCAAAATCATCCTCCGGATCAAAGATCAGAAAGACCAGTGCATCTTTTTGCTGATGCAGTAATTCCTGAATATGGTTCACGTTTCGATTCCTAAGAAATCCCTCTATCTGTCCAGCGGGGTATTGAGTACACGCAGATAACGTATGGTATTCAGGATTTCAAATAATTTTGCAATATCACTTATTAGAAACAGTCCACTTTTGTCCATTTTGTTTTTCCTTTCTAATCAACCAGAAGAACAGCCCAAAGCATATTATGACAGATACACCGGAGCCTGCAGCTGTGGCAAGTCCCATGGGAAACAGCGTATCGGTAAAGTATTTTGATGCCAGATATGCCAAGGGAATTCTGGCACATACGATGGAAATAGAGTTATGTATAAAAGACAATCCTGAAAATCCACAGGCACAGAAATAACCGCTGAAACAAAAGTGAATACCTGCAAAGACGCAGTCCCAGACATAGCCGCGCATATACTGACCGCCGAGACTTATCACTTCGAGGTTATCTGCAAACAATGAGATAAATGTTTCGGCAGACAGCTGCATCACGATGACAGACAAAATTCCAAAGGATACAGCCAGTGATATCGCATAATACAGGGTCTGCTTTGCCCGGTCCTGCTGCCCGGCACCGATATTCTGTGCGGCAAGAGCTGAAACAGTTGAAAGCATAGAAGACGGTACCAGAAACAAAAAACTGATTATTTTTTCTACTATACCGACTGCAGCCGCATCTTGTAATCCTCTTTGATTGGCAATAACGGTAATCACAATAAATGCAATCTGAATAAAACCATCCTGCAGTGCAACAGGAATTCCAATGTGCAGAATTCCGCGCATAGTAGTCCTTTCAGGTCTCAAATCTGATTTTTTTAGTGTCAGACCAGTCTGTTTATTCCGTATCATCCACAGTGATACAATAACACTGATTGTCTGGGATAAGGTGGTGCCAAGGGCGGCGCCTGCCGGTCCCAGTTTCATGTGACCGATAAATAAATAGTCCAGGCCGATGTTTACTGCACATGCAATAGCAATAAAAAACATAGGACTTTTGGAATCACCCATGCCGCGGAAGATGGAACTAATGATGTTATAGGCGGTGATAAATGGGATTCCCATAAAACAAATCGTCAGATAAGTAATGGTTCCTTTTACAGCTTCTTCGGGGGTGGACATAACTGAAACAATCGGCCTGACCAGGAGAAGCAGGATCAAGGTAACCAGAACAGACAATACCATAAACAAAGTAATGGTATTCCCGATGGCTGCGGAAACTTCATTCTTTTGTCGGGCACCGATAGCTCTTGCAATCATTACCGTGGATCCCATGGCAAGACCGACGATCATGACTGTCAGCATGTGCATAACCTGACTGCCAATGGATACAGCAGTGGTGCTGTCAACTCCGTTAAATTGACCGATTATGAATAAATCGGCCATGCCATACAGTGTCTGTAATAAGTAAGATAGTAAAAAAGGCAGAGAGAACGATACTACTGTTTTAAATACACTTCCGGTTGTTAAATTCTTTTCCATATGAACTCCTTTCATTGGTATAGTTTACTATAAAACCATAAACTCTACAATAGTTATAGAGTCAAGCACAGACTGAACGAGTGCGGAAATTAACATCTTATTGGTTGACAAAGATTCTGTAGAGGGGTACAATTATATTACTGTATGCTATTTGTATTTGAGTACAAATGAAAAAATATGAAAGAGTGGAGGAAAAAATGACTTTAAATTCTAAAGGATTGACAGGAAAAGCAAGTATTGATAAACCCTGGCTTCAGTATTATCCAAAGGAATTGCAGAATCTGGAAGTTCCCAAAATGACGCTGGAGTCTTTTCTGAAAATGAAGAATCCTGATGAAAACAGGTATGCTATCGAATATTATGGAAAGAAATATACCTGGAAAGAGTTCTGGAAGGAAGTAGAAATTGCGGCCAAAGCATTGACAGTACTGGGATTTGGAGAAGGAGACAGAATTCCGGTCTTTGTACAGGCGGTTCCCGCTCATTACATTTTGTTATTAGCAGCTGAGAAAATTGGTGCCTCAATGATTTGTCGTGATGATACACCAGAAGAACTATGTTTTGCTATACGTAAATCAAAGGCATCTACAGTTTTTGTGCATGATTATATTTCAAAAGAAGATGAAATATTATTTCGTACTACCACTTCGATGAATCGTATGATTAAGGTTTCTCCGTATGATTATGCGGATAAGAACTGTATACCTGATTATATAGAGAATGAGATCAGATCCCGATATTCTGCTGAGACCGGGACAAACGAAGGTGATCTTACATGGGATCAATTCATGAATCTGGGCAGAAATTATAATGGAGATTTTGCTGTGGCAGAGAACCCCAATCGACCATTATTCGGTGCTTATACCAGTGGGTCAACGGGAATATCCAAACTGGTTATCCATTCAGGAGCTAATATTGTAGCTGTTGCATATCAGATGTCAATATTTATTCCTCCTGCTGAAACACAGGAAACATGGTGGCTTCCGATTTTGACACCGGCGCTGGTGGCGGCAACAGTCTCCATGACTATTTTCCCAATGTCAGCCGGATTAAGAGTAATCCTTGATCCGTTTTGTCCGATTGATGATATTGATATTCGATTCATGGATTTAAAACCGAATTATTGGGCTTTGATTCCAATGATGTGTGATATTATTATGAAGAGTGACAGAATTCCGGAAGATTACGATATGTCACATCTTAGAAGCATCGGACCAGGTGCTGAGCCGATGAATGAAAGAAAATATAAGGAAGCGGAAGAATTTTTCCATAAACATAACTGTATGCACAAAATGAGTGCCGGTTATGGTCAGAGTGAGGGCGGTTCATGTTTTACATTGCCTAACCCCTTGTTCCCTTTGACTGACGGATGTGTAGGTATGCCAATGCCCGCTACGGTGCTTGCTATTTTTGATTCTGAGACTCTGGAAGAAAAAAATTATGGTGAAATAGGCGAATTATGCATGAATGGTCCTGCAAAAATGCTTGGCTATAGTGGATATATGGGCGAAGAAATGACGGAACGGACACTGGTTGTTCATCCGGATGGAGAAACATGGCTGCATACCGGTGATATTGGATATATTACAGAAAATGGAATTGTACATGTTCTCGGACGTGGTTTCACAGAACGTTATGGCGGAGGATATCTGTTCATGATGAGAATGGAAAGCCGTGTCGTTGAGGCAGATGGTGTTAAGGATGGTTTCTTCTGCTTTGTACCGGATCAGGATCATGAAGGTTATTATGTACCATATTTGTTTGTTATTCTGGACGAAGGAAGAAAACTGGATGAAGTAAGACCAGGAATTCTTGCTGCACTGGAGAAACATGAATATCCGGCTGAAATTGTTGTAATTCAGGAAAGACCGTATTTCCACTTTAAGACAAACAGAAAAGAGCTGACGGCAAAGATTGTTGAGCGGCTGGCTGAGAAATCTACCGGCAAGATGAAAGTTGTATGGACACAGAATGAAATGGCATCGGGATACCAGATCTGTTTCAGCACAAACAGTACATTTGATGGAGGCAGAACCATAGATGTTCCATCCAATCAAAAACCACAGGAAATTATCAGCGGACTGAAAAAAGGAGAACGTTATTACGTTAAGGTGCGTGCATTTAACACTTCAGGGGCAAATACATATTATTCTGCATGGTCTGCTACAGAGTCGATTATTCATACAATGATTGAACTCAATAACGTGGCAGAGGGTATTGAACTTTCCTGGACGGAAGTGAAGGAAGCATCCGAGTATCGTGTTTATAGAAAGAAATACGGTGATAGCAAGGCAGTGCGAATCGGAGTAGTTAAAGACAGAACTACATTTGTTGACCCGGATGTGGAAAATGGTACACGTTATTACTATTATGTAACACCGATGGTTGCAGGTGTCAGAACTACAACAAATGTTGTAGCTCATATGTATCTTGCAGTTCCGCAGATTGAAAAAATTTGGAATAATTAAATGATACTTGATACCCCGTTGCTTGCAGCGGGGTATTTCATCTTTCAAGTACGCTTAGGCGTACTTGAATCTACAGGGAGAAGAAGATGGAAAAAAGTAAGACATTTCGCCCCATCCCGGGATTGAGCCGGGAGGATGAGGAGCAGCAGCTGACGGAAATTCTTCAGGTGGCTCAGGAAAATCTGGTCAGAACGGAGCAGCGTATCCATCAACTATCAGATGAATTGTATGATTTGATGGAAACGTATGGTCCTAAAGATAAAGAAGCCCTTTCTCTGTTGCATAACACACAGTCCCAGTTACGGGAAAATCAGCGTGATCTGATTCGGTGTCAGAAAGCAAGAAAAAAGCCATATTTTGGACGGATTGATTTTAAGGATTCTAAATTACCTCAGGAGGAATCCTATTACGTGGGGAGAGTCGGCATCTCAAAGTCAGGTTCTGAACCGATTGTGATAGACTGGCGAGCTCCATTGGCATCTGTTTATTATGAAAATGTCATGGGCCTCTGTCGGTATACAGTGAAAAATGAGGGAATCTGTGAAATTGATTTGAAGCGGAAACGTACCTACGAGATAGAACATGATCATCTGGTTGATTTTTTTGATTCTGATGTGGTTGCCAATGATGAACTCTTGACAAAATATCTTGCCAAAAGTAAGAAAGCAGTTCTGGGAGAAATCATTGCCACGATTCAAAAAGAACAGAATGATATTATCCGCAAGTCTCCGAAAACAAATCTGATTGTACAGGGAGTTGCCGGTTCCGGAAAGACGACCGTGGCGATGCACCGGATTTCTTACATTTTATATAATTATGAAAATGATTTTCGACCGGAAGATTTTTACATTATTGGGAGCAATCGGATACTGCTGAACTATATCACCAGTGTTTTGCCGGACCTGGACGTTTATGGAGTCTCACAGATGACGATGGAGCAGTTGTTTGTCCGTCTGTTGTATGAGGATTGGGATTCCGGCCGGTATCATATCGTTCCACTGGATCAGTCCAATCCCCAATCCATAATGAAGGGAAGTTATAACTGGTTTCATGATCTGGAAAGATTCTGTGAAGAATATGAATATTCTGTGATACCGCAGCATGAGGTGAGTCTGGGGGAAAATGGAAAAGTTCTGCTGGAGAAAAATGTAATTTCAGACAGTATTCGAAATTACCCTGCTCTGTCCATGCAGAGTAAAATCAATGTGCTGAATGCGATGTTGCTGTCCCGGCTGGAGAATGAGTTGTCAGGAAAATATGTTTCCTATACTCCGGAAGAAAAGAAAGAACTGTATCGGAGATATCGCTGGCATTTCGGAAAAGAAGTATGGAAGGGTTCTATATTTGATCTTTACAGAGAATTCCTGCAGGAACAGAAACAGAGAGACAAAGAAATACCATGGACAGAGGATTCCTTTGATGTGTATGATCTGGCGGCACTGGCGTATCTGTATAAGAGAATCAAAGAGACAGACGGAATTCGTGAAGCCAGCCATGTGATCATTGACGAAGCTCAGGATTTTGGAATGATGGCATACGGGGCACTGATATATTGCCTTCGAGGGTGTACATATACGATTATGGGAGACGTGTCTCAGAACATCCATTTCGGATATGGTCTGAATGACTGGAAGGACCTGCAGGAACTGGTATTAACCGGAACTTTTGACAGTTTTAATTTGCTGAAAAAAAGTTATCGTAATACAGTAGAAATTTCTCAGTTTGCCACTGAGATTCTGCGTCACGGCAATTTTTCCATTTATCCGGTGGAACCCATTATCCGTCATGGAAATCCCGTGATGATAAAAAAGTGTACTGATGAAGTGGGGATGCTGCAGGAAACGGCAACACTGATAAAGCAATGGCAGAGCCGGGGGCATGAGACAATTGCTGTTATCTGCCGGGATGAAGAAGAAGCCGACAAAGTCAGTGGTCTGTTGGGTGAAAAACTGACACTGGCAGACTGCAATCTGGAAACTGCTGAGTTTGGAAATGGGATAATGGTCCTTCCGGTAGAATATACGAAAGGTCTGGAATTTGATGCAGTTCTGCTCTATCATCCATCAGAGGAACATTATCCCACACAGGATCAATATGTAAAATTACTCTATGTGGCGGTGACCCGTGCTCTGCATGAACTTGCGGTGGTGCACCAGGGAGACTTGACAGATCTGATCGGAAAACCGGTATCAGAAGAAAAACGTATGCTGTCACTGGAAAATGGAATGAGGAAGACACCGTTGCAGTATCAGAAAACAGGAATGACGGTGAGAGAACAGCAGCTTCTGGATGTAGAGCAGGGAAATAAAGAAAAGGCAATGCGAAACTATATGGGACCAAAGCCGATTGTTGTGCCAAAAACGCTTGAAAAAACACAGGTGTTGGAAGGGAAAAAGTCACCTGCAGATACGCAGCTCATGGAGGAGAGAAAAATGCACCGATTTGGGACAGCACCGGAAAATCATTTGCTTCGTCCCTCAGGACATAGCCGCATTGATAACTCTGTTCGTATGCTGAAAAAGACCAGAACGTATCTGGATATTATCAGCAATTATGGGATTTTGCGTCTGACTCCACTGGAAGATGAAATTATCCGGATACAGTTTCAGAAAGGTCGGCTGTCCACATTTGATACAGGAGTCTGGAATTATGAATCACAATCTGCAGTTCGGTGGACGGCGAAAGAAGGAAAACATCTGGCAGAGGTGTCCACTGAAAAAATTATCATCCGAATTGATAAAAAGACCGGAGCACTTCAGTTTATGGATAAAAACCGGAAACTTCTCCTGGAAGAAAAAGCAGAACTGCCGCGCCAGATAGAAAACCTGCCAACACCACGAACATGGGTATACTTTAATTGGACCCAAAAAGAAAAAATATCAGCAAAAGGTATCCTGGACGACAGCTTGGAGCGTATGAATCAGAAGGCGAGATACATCAGTTTTAATGGAAAAAAATGGAGAATGCCTCTGCTTGTCTCAGGAAATGGTTACGGAATCGGAATCGCTGCGGAACAGGATGTCATCTGCTGCCACATTCCTATGTATGGTCCTTATGTGTACACAGAAAACAAAGAACAGATTGACTATTACTTTTTATATGGGGAAAACTACGGACACACATTACAACTGTACAAAATAATTGACAAATCTTCTCTGTAGTGCTAAACTTTGCTTGTGATTTCCCATGAGGGAGTAGCGGGCGTCTGACGCAGCAAGTCAACATACTGACCGCAGGGTCTGGCTTGTTTTAATTCGCGAGACTCATGTATAACTGTAAAGCTATGCATGAGGTGTTTTATTTGATTTTTTACCCAGGTATGGCTTTCGGTTGTACCTGGGTTTTGTTTTGTCAGAAAAATAGTTTGCTATGCTCTAATTACATGTCAGGGACATATCGTTTACAGGAGGAACAGAGGATGGAATGGAGTTTAGTTTTTTTCTTTAACAGCATTTTGCTCGGCGTTGGTTTGGCAATGGATGCATTCTCGGTATCATTGGCGAACGGACTGCATGAACCGGAAATGAAGACCAGGCGAATGTGCAAAATTGCCGGTGTATTTGCTTTTTTTCAGGCACTGATGCCCATGGTAGGTTGGATATGTGTACATTCCATTGTACAGTGGTTTCATGCATTTGAAAAGTTTATCCCCTGGATCGCATTAGCTTTGTTGCTTTTTATCGGAGGACATATGCTGATGGAAGGGTTAAAACATGAAAATGAAGAAAATGAAAAAAATGAGCAGGCGGGTGTTGGATTTGCTGTTTTGATGGTACAGGGGGTGGCAACCTCGATTGATGCGTTGTCGGTTGGTTTTACAATAGCAGAGTATGGATTGCTGATGGCATTGGTCTGTTCTTTGATTATTGCAGCTGTGACATTTGTGATCTGTATGGCAGGTCTTATCATTGGAAAAAAATTTGGAACAAAGCTTTCTGACAAAGCTTCTATTCTGGGTGGGGTGATTTTGATTATTATTGGTCTTGAAATATTTATTACAGGGGTATGGGGATAAGAAATACTTATTACTAACTGTTCAGGCGGAAGACCTGAACAGTTAGTAATATATTAATCATCTTGTGAATCAGATTTGAGCTCCCAGTACAGCAGGTCGATGAATTCGCTGACCGTAGGTATTTTGGTCAGTGGATACGGAGCCATTTCCAGCAGAATTTCCCGGCATGGGGAATTCCAACAATTTTGAATGACTGTGCGGATATTGCGTTCGACGCAATAGACGGTTGTATTATATCTTCTGGCAACAATTGGAAAGATGTTTTTTGAGAGAAAAAGCAGATTGTGCTCGTCTGTTGTCGCAAGCTCAAGGGTAGTTACCAGATAATGATAACCTTTGTAAGTTCGATGGATACCCAGACGCAGCGGCAGTTCTTTAACTTTGTTCATGATTTGCTCCTTTGCAGAATGGTATTTTAAAGGAATAATCGAACAACAGACATAAAAATGTCGAAATAAATCTATATAAGTATAGAACTGAAACAATCCGGTTAAAAAACCGGATTGCTTTGTTTTAGAGAATCTCTGTATGGGATGTACGAAGTGTCGAAAAGGCAAAGTTCATCCAGACTGTTGAAGTCTCTGATAATGCCATCAGGATACTTTTTAATGTATAATGTCAGAGTATCAAGATGACGGATGTAGATGCTTTCCCAGTACATATCCTGCGTGTGAGGAAGATCATATTCAGCCTCCAGCAGTTCAATAAAATGCTGGGAAAATTTCCTGTCTCAGTAGGAATGACCTGCCATACACCATGAATCAGAGCCTCCTATCTTTACATGGGTGATACGTCCGCTAAAATTTGTGGACAGACAATACTCTGTTGTACGTCCGCTGATATATACGGCTGAATAATAAGGTTCATAGATGTAAGACTCAAAGACATTTTCCATAAAATAATTGTCAGCAGAACAAATGTAGGAATTTCCCAGATATTCACGAACGGCATAGATGGAGGAATGATTATTACGGGTTTCATAGTCTGGATTCTCAACAATGTGAACACCATATTTCTCACTCAGATAATAAAACATTTCTTTTTTGTAACCTACAACAACATAAATATCCGGAATTCCTGCTTCAATCAGTTGGCGAATCTGTCGCTCAATCATAATCTCGCCCTTTACTTTCAAGAGTGCTTTCGGTATGATATCAGAAAGAGGGGCAAATCTGGAAGCAAAACCGGCAGCCATTATAATGGCATTGTCCACTTTATAGGAGGAAATCATGTCATATTCTCCTTTTTGTAAGTGGGCCTCAAAATCATTCTTATGCATGAGAAGCCTCCTGTTACTTCATAAAAGAATATTTATTACAGTACGCTAAAACTAGATTTTAGTTGCAAACTATGGGAATGTCAAGATAAATTCCAGATTTATTACATATATTATTAGTGCTGTAGTAACACCAGGGATTTTTTTGCACTTTGGAAAAAGAAAATCTTGGATTTTATCTTCTTTTGTTGTATCATTGAAATAAAGATAAATTAAATTGGGGAATGTGTTGGACGATTATTAGAAAAGTAGGAGAATGTGGTAAGTGTTATGGATATTAAGAAAAGAAAGATGATGGATTATCTGATTACCATTCCAGCCGTTGTTGTACTTGCACCAGTGATGGCAGGTATTGCCATATGGATAAAATTAGATTCACCGGGACCGGTATTTTTCAAGCAAAAAAGAGTTGGAATTCATAAAACTTATTTTGATATTTTGAAATTTCGCACCATGAGGACTGATACGCCGAAAGATATGCCAACACATCTTTTAAAAAATCCAGAACAGTATATTACCCGTTCTGGGGCATTTTTGAGAAAAACAAGTCTGGATGAACTTCCACAGCTCATTAATATTTTGAAGGGTGATATGAGTCTTGTGGGACCGCGGCCGGCCTTATGGAATCAGTATGATCTGATTGCAGAAAGGGATCATTATGGCGCTAACGATGTACTTCCGGGTCTTACCGGGTGGGCACAGATTCATGGAAGAGATACAATTTCAATAAAAGAAAAGGCAGCATTGGATGGCTATTATGTAAAACATCAGAGTGTCTGGATGGATATCCAATGCATTTTCCTGACAGCCCTTTCAGTATTAAAACATGAAGGTGTTGTGGAAGGCGGAACGGGTGCTTTACAAGAACATGAAAGGCTGCCCCTGGTCAGTGTTGTGCTGGTAACTTATCGAAGAGAAACAGAGTTGAAAAGGGCATTGCTCAGTTTGTCCGAACAAAGTTATCCTAATCTTGAGATTATTCTTGTGGATGATAATGCAAACAGGGAATGGAATAAAAAGCTGGAACATATGGCGGAAATATGGAGTAAAAAGAATAAAATTCCTCTTACATATATCCAGAATTCTAAAAATCTTGGTTCCGCCGAATCAAGAAATAAAGGAATCAGAGCTTCAGCCGGTGAGTATATTACTTTCCTGGATGATGATGACAGGTATATGCCGCAGAAGGTTGAACATCAGCTTCACCATATGCTGCGTACAGAATCAGATTTTTCCATTACCGATCTGGCTCTGTATGATGAACAGGGAAGACTGGCAGAGAAGAGAACCCGATATTATTTGAAACATAGAAAAAATCTGTCAGGTAGAGAGAAACTTCAGGGACAGGAAGAATATGTGTATGAAAAAGAAGAAGCAAAAGATTTGTTTGCACAGCATCTGATGTATCATTTGACTGGTACCGACACCCTGATGTTTCGTCAGGAGTATCTGGAGAAGATCGGGGGATTTCCTCCCATTAATGTGGGGGATGAGTTTTATCTGATGAATCAGGCTTTCGTGGGCGGAGGCAGGTTCAGTTACCTTCCTGTCTGTGAAGTCAAAGCAATGGTTCATACTCATACGACGGGGCTTTCCAGTCGTATGAGTAAGATTGATGGAGAAAATGCACTGTATGAATATAAAAAACAGTATTTCTCACAGATGAAAAAATCTTATGTGAGAAAAATACGTATGCGGCATCATCTTGTACTGGCTTATGCGTATCTGAGAAGTAAAAGTTATGGAGGATTTCTGGCTCAGGGGATACAGGCATTTGTCAGTGCTCCGGTATCCTGTCTGGAGATGGTGATTCACCATTGTTCCTGATGGTGAAAAGGATAGTTGCTGCTAGGGGAGGAAGGAAATGAAGTTTGATTATCTGGTAGTAGGAGCCGGACTTTACGGTTCTATCTTTGCTCATGAAGCAAAAAAAACGGGAAAATCGGTTCTTGTGATTGATAAAAGACCGCAGATTGGCGGCAACGTTTATACAGAGGAAATAGAAGGAATCAACGTTCATACCTATGGAGCTCATATTTTTCATACCAACAATAAAAAAGTATGGGAATATATCAATCAGTTTGCACAGTTCAATCGTTTTACAAATTCTCCGGTGGCCAATTATTATGGTGAACTGTATTCACTTCCATTTAATATGTACACATTCAATAAAATGTGGGGTGTAGTCACACCGGAAGAAGCGGCAGCCAGAATAGAGGAGCAGAAAAAAGAAGCCGGTATTACAGAACCATCCAATCTGGAAGAGCAGGCCATCAGTCTGGTAGGAACAGATATCTATGAGAAACTGGTAAAGGGCTATACGGAAAAACAGTGGGGACGCCCCTGCAGCGAACTTCCATCCTTTATCATTAAGCGTTTGCCGGTCCGCCTGACTTTTGATAATAACTATTTTAACGCTCTGTATCAGGGAATTCCCATGGGTGGTTATACAAAGATGGTGGAGAATATTCTGGATGGAATTGAAGTACAGTTAAATACAGATTATCTGGAAAGGAAAGAATACTGGGACAGCCAGGCGGAAAAAATTATCTATACCGGACCGATTGATGCGTATTTTGAATATCAGCTGGGTGCACTTGAGTATCGTTCCGTACGATTCGAGACTGAAGTTTTAGACAAACCGAATTTCCAGGGAAATGCGGTAGTAAATTATACGGATCGGGAGACACCCTGGACAAGAATCATTGAGCATAAGTTTTTTGAATTCGGAACCCAGCCCAAGACGGTCATCAGCCGGGAATACAGCTCCGAGTGGCATGTGGGAGATGAGCCATATTATCCGGTGAATGATGAGAAGAATGGAAAGTTGTATCAGGAATATCGGAAACTTGCAGAGAAGGAAGAAAATGTTATATTTGGCGGACGCCTGGGTGAATACAAGTATTACGATATGGATGCAGTAATAGAATCTGTACTGATGATGTGTTCTAAAATGCTGTCAGCAAGTAGGTAATATAATGTTAGAGCGAATAAAAAATCTTTTGAAAACATTAGTTGTGCGCCTGACATTCCGGGGGGATCCGTCTCCGGAGTGTTGGGTGTTTTCTTCTGTCCATAACCGGACGTTTAATTATAATTCCAGCTATCTTTTTCTTTATGTGAAGGAGCATTGTCCGGATATACATCCGTATTATGTGATGAATGACGGGGAGAAGAGAAAAGAACTGGAAGAAAAGTATGGAAAAGGCTATTTTATAGAGACGGATTCACTGGCCGGGATTCGTAAAGTGTTATCCTGTAAGGTATGGTTTACCTCTACGGCACCACCGCTTTACGGTGTGGGATTTCGGAAAAAGTACAAGATTATCAATCTCTGGCATGGAGTCCCATTGAAGAAAATCGGTATGGAGCAGGAAAATCTGTCTGTAATCACCAGAATGTATTACAAATACTTATTCGCAGATAACTATGAGGCAGTGGTGACCACTTCTCATAAACTGGTGCCTGTTATGAGCCGCAGTTTTCTGGTAGAGCCGGAGAGGGTAAAAGTCTGGGGGCAGCCGAGAAATGATATGTTGTTTGTAAGGCAGTCGGCAAGCGAGATACTGGAAAGTATATTTGAAAATGAAGTTGGGAATGAGAAAGTGATACAGTATTCAGATAAATTTATCCTGTATGCTCCAACTTTCCGGGAACATGCCCCTACAAAGCTTTTTCCGTTTAAAGAATTTGAGTTGAATGAACTACTTTCTTTTCTTGAAGAAAACCGTATTTTTCTATGTATCCGTATGCACCTTTATGACACTACCGGCTATGAATGGTTGAAAAAACTGGATGGCAGTGGAAGCAGAATTCGTTTTTTGAATGAAGACAGAGCTTCTGATATTATGGAAATATTGAATGTTTTTGACCTTCTGATTACGGATTATTCCAGTATATATATAGACTATCTGATTACAGAAAAACCGGTTCTTTTCTTGCCATATGACAGGGAGAAATATTTGAAAGACAGGGGGCTTAATTTTGATTATGACAGGGTGACCCCGGGTCCGAAACCAAAAACTTTCAGCCAGTTCTTGAATTCTGTATATGACTTGTTGTATGCTTATGACAGCTATGAACAAATGAGAACAGAAACAAATCAATTTTTCAATGAGATAAAAACACCCTGCTGCGGGAACATCTGTGATTCTGTAAGGAAAATATTAAATCCGGATGAAACATAAGTAACAGGAGAGAAGACAAGAGCGAATATGAGAAAAGTAATCACATATTTCACTTGTATTAAAGCACATTCCTTTGGTGAAAAAATATTATGTATTTGCAATTATCTGGTGTATAATAGATGCGTTTGAAGATTACAGAATGAACTGAGTGAGGAACGGAGGCTACAGGAAGATGCTAACAAAGCTGAGAAAAAAATTGCAGAAACTAAAAAAGAGAATCTATACTACGGCAAATGTTTATCTGAAGTATAGTAGGGAACCAATTGATGAAAAACTGGTTCTTCTGGAAGGAGGACAGGGAAAGAATATTAATGGCAATATGTTTGCTTTTTTACGTGAATTATGTGAAAACCCCGAATGGAAAGATTATCAGGTAGTTTATGTAGTTGTTGGGAATAATGAAAAAAAAGCACATGAGCGTTTTGAATTTTATGGATATCATGTCATGACAGTTATTCGGAATTCAAAAGAATACTGTCGGTATCTGGCAACAGCAAAGTATCTTTTGACAGATAATTCATTTCCTCCCTATTTTAATAAAAGGGAAGAGCAGATTTATCTGAATACATGGCATGGAACTCCACTTAAGACCCTTGGTAAAAGTGAAATCCAGAACGTAAAATCCATGGCAAATATACAGAAAAATTATTTGATGTGTGATTATGCTCTTTTCCCAAATGAATTTACCAGGGATATATTCATGAAAGACTATATGCTTGAGAATCTTTATAAGGGAAAAATTGTTTTATGTGATTACCCGAGAAACAGTATATTGTTTGATAAGAAGCATGAAATCAATCTGAGAGAAAAATTAGGACTTCAGGAGAAACAGATCATTGCTTATATGCCAACATGGCGTGGAGCTAACAGAAAAGCGGAAATTAAGGCACAGCAAAAACAATTAATGACCTTTTTTAATGAAATAGACTCTCAATTGACAGACAACCAGTTGCTATATGTAAATTTGCATTTCCTTGTAGCAGATACGATTGATTATAGCGGATTTAAGCATATTCTTTCTTTCCCGAAACAATATGAAACGTATGATTTCCTTGCAGTCTGTGATATTCTGGTTACGGATTATTCCAGTGTCTTTTTTGATTTCGCCTGTCCGCAAAAGAAAGTTATTTTATTTCCTTATGATTTGGAAGAGTATATGAGTACCAGAGGAACATATTTTCCTTTAGAAAATCTACCTTTCCCAATCGTACAAAACACAGAACAGCTTGTGGAGGAGATTGATCGGGCCGGTGGCGATGAGCACATAGATGCTTTTTTTCACCAGTATTGTGCTTATCGGTGTTCAGATACGGCAAGATATCTGTTACGACTGATGATTCATGGAGAAAATGAAAAGATAACAATTGAAAATCCACCGGATAATGGGAAGTCTATGCTTCTTATTTATGGAGGCGATTTGAAAAACAAATTTATTAATCGGAAATTACTGGAATTGATTTCGGTTATTCGTGAGCAGACACAGGATAATATCCTTCTTTGCTTTAATGGCAATTTATCACCGGTAAAAAGAGAATTTTTAACAAATCTTCCTGACAATGTTTCGTTTTTTAATATTATTTCAGGGTACAATTTTTCTGTTATACAGAAAATACTGGCAGCTGTTTCATTGCGTTTCCTTACCGCAGATCGATTGACAGGTCAATTTCTGAATTTAGCCTATCAAAAAGAACGAAAACGTCTGTTTTATCGTTTGGAACCGATAAAGGTAATTAATGCATCGGGCAGGCCAAATTATATGTACAGAGTCCTGGCTACTTTTTCATGCAAAAAAGAGGCTCATATACATCATGAGAATATGATGGGGCTGATGACCAAATCTCATATTTTTAGTGTAATGGAAAAGAAAGTACGGAAAAGTTATGATATAGTCATTGATCACAGACAAGATAATGTATATCCTTTCTGGGAAGAAGAGGAAAGAAAAGGATATTATAATAAGTGTTTTACAATAGGAAATATTTGTACTCTTTATCAAAATAGAAAAGAAAAAGTCAGTATGTATGCTGCTGCACTGGTAAAAAATACAGGTGCAGTTCCTGTAAAAGAGCTGAAAATAGCGGTAAATAATGAAATATGTCCCTCAGTCATTTATAGAGGTATCAAGTTGGGAAAGGCAAAAAGGATTTTATTTTATTCGCTGCAGATTCCTTTTGAATGTATTGGACAGATGAATGTTAATAACAGAATCAGTTTTGTGTATCAGGATACAGATGGGTACGGAATGAATGTGGGCGTCAAATATAAATTTTATCAAAAGAACATAGGTCATTATAAGCGGGGACCGATTCATTTTCTTCCAGAGAAAAATACATCAGTCTATTTCAGACAGTCTGTGGGTAATCGGCTATATCTCACTGTTAGGGAGACCAATATGACTGATTCCCGAAAAGAACAGAGAAAGCTTTTGTTTGCTTATTATTTGTCCAAAATATGTCCTTCTAAAAACAGAATGATATTATTTGAAAAAAATAGTTCCCGATATGAAGAAAGCGCTTCAGTATTATATGAAAGATTGATTGATGAAGGATATAGCAATGCTTATTTTTTCCTTGACAGAAATTATCCGTTTTACAGTGAAATTCCGGAAGAATATCGCAGCAATCTAGTTGATAAAGGAAGCTTTCGCCATTATCTTTATTTTTTTCAGGCGACCACTTTTATTGGATCAGAAACACTGGGCCATGCCATTGACCTGAGAATAGAAAACAAATATGCCAGAAAAAAACTTTTATCGAAAGATATAAATTATGTTTTCCTTCAGCATGGAGTGATGTATATGATATCCATGGATTCAGAAGCAAGAAAATTTTTCAGACCTGTAAAAACAAATGGGAAATATCGCGTGGTAACATCTTCAAAAAGAGAAGCGGAACATTTTACAGATTATGGAAAATACGCCCCATCCAATCTGTATATTTGCGGACTCCCCAAATTTGATCGCAGTGTCATGGATGAAGATGCAGATAAGATTGTCATCATGATTACCTGGAGACCATGGGAATTTAATCAGATAAGATTTGATTTTAAAAATACAAAATATTATCAGATGATATGTCGGATTTTTGATGCAATTCCGGGAAATCTGAAGGAAAAGGTTATTATTTTACCGCATCCACTTTTCTTTCATGCGATTAAAAATCTGGACTTTGAATTAAAAGAATATATGAAATGTGAAATCAAATATGATGATATTCTTAAGAAAACCAAAGTAATGATTACAGACTATTCTTCTATCTCTTATGATGCGTTTTACAGAGGTGCTAATGTGATTTTCTACTGGGAAGAAAAGGATGAATGTCTGGAAAAGTATGGACCATCTTCAAAACTGATGTTAAACGAAGATAATGCTTTTGGTGATATTTGTTATGATAATGGAGAACTTGAGTCAATAATTCAGAAGAATTACGAAGAGGGGCAAAGAAAAAAATATATTGCTCATTATCGGGAAATTGTTGAGTTCCATGACGGAAAGAATACCGAACGGCTAATTGAAATGCTAAAAGAAGATCAGATCATTTAAAAATGAAATAAAAGTTTTATGGGACCCAAACCTGAAACTTTTACTGAACTCTTGAATTCTGTGTATGAACTGTTGTATAATCATGATAGTTATATACAGAAAAGGCTGGAACTGAATCACTTTTTTAATGAAATTCAGCATGAGTGCTGCAGCGGAATCTGCGAAAAGGTAAAAGAATATATCATAAAATAAGAAAATTAACGTGTTACAGCCGAAGAAGTGCTAATCATTGTGTCGGCAAAGATATGACAGGAGAACAATATGAGAAAAGTAATTACTTATGGAACATACGACCTTCTGCATTATGGTCATGTTAAATTATTGGAAAGAGCAAAGGCTTTGGGAGACTATCTGATTGTCGGATTGTCTACTGATGAATTTAACTGGAACGAGAAAAATAAAAAATGTTATTTTTCCTATAAAGAAAGAAAAAGTCTTCTGGAGGCTCTCAGATATGTGGATTTGGTCATTCCGGAGAATTCCTGGGAACAGAAAATTTCAGATGTGAAGGAGTTTAAGGTAGATACATTTGTGATAGGTGATGACTGGGAAGGAAAATTTGATTTTCTGAAAGAATATTGTGAAGTCGTTTATCTGCCAAGGACACCGGAGATTTCTACTACACAAATCAAAAGAGATTTGGGAAAAGATAAATGAAGGAATACAAGATATTGTGTAGGAAAATAAAAAAAGTGATTAAAAGAATGATTGGTCTGTATGGTAAAAATCATCCTGGGTTCCGCAAATCATGGAAAAAAATGATATATTTAAAAAGAAGAATGCAATATGTCTCATGTACCCGAAAGATAATGCCTGACAGCACAACTGTGGTTTTTCAGTCATTTAATGGGAAAACATATGGATGTAGTCCCAAGGCTATCTATGAATATATGATTTCTCATAAAGAGTTTGAAGACTGGAATTATATCTGGATTTTCAGAGACGTGGCGAAATATAAGTATCTGGAACAAAATCCACATACAAGGGTAATTCCTAAAATTGCCAGAATATATGAAGAAGAACTGGCCCATGCCAAATACTGGATTACCAATTACCGTGTACCGGATCATATATGGCCAAAGGAAAATCAGGTGTATGTGCAGTGTTGGCATGGAACTCCGCTGAAGCGTCTGGGGTATGACCTTCAGACTTCTGAGAATGCCATTGATTCTATTGCGGATATTCGTGAGAAGTACGACATGGATGCTAAAAAGTTCAAATATATTCTTTCTCCATCTGCATTTGCCAGTGAAAAGTTTACTTCTGCCTGGAATCTGAAAGCCAGCGGCATGGAAGACAAGGTAATGGAGGTCGGCTACCCGAGAAATGATTTTCTTTTGAATTACAAAGCGGATGATCTAAAGAAAATCAAGGAGTTTATCGGGATTCCGGAGGATAAAAAGGTGATTCTGTATGCACCTACCTGGAGAGATAACCAGCATGAGGCCGGAGTTGGCTTTACGTATGATCTGAATGTGGATTTTGAACGGCTGCGCCGGGAGTTGGGTGATGAATATGTCATTTTGTTCCGCGTGCATTATCTGGTTGCAAGCAGCTTTTCTTTCCGGGATTTTGAAGGATTTATCTACAATGTTTCTAACTATGACGATATTAACCATCTGTATCTGATTGCGGATTTGTTGATTACCGATTATTCCAGTGTATTTTTTGACTATGGAATTCTGAAAAAACCAATGCTGTTCTATATGTATGATCTGGATGATTATAAGGACAGTATCCGCGGTTTTTATTTTGGTATCGACAGGCTTCCGGGCAGAATCATTACGGAAGAAGAAGAACTTCCGGATGCGATCCGTGACAGTATGGAAAACTTCTGTTATGATGAAAAGTACAGAGAATTCAACGAATTGTTCAGTCATCTGGAGGATGGAAATGCCAGTGCACGTTTTGTCGCCACTGTTTTTCCTGAGATTACAGTGACTTCCAGGGCTCAGGAGAGAGAACTGATGCTTCCAAAGAAGCCGGTGCAGGAGCCTGCTGATGATGAGAATTCCGGAGGAGAAGCATGAAGCGATTGATCAAAGATTGGCGGCGTTATTGGCCTTATACAAAATATGCAGCAAAATCGGGACTGAAGTCTGAAGTAGCCAGCTCACATCTGAGCTGGCTATGGTGGATTCTGGATCCGATTTTATTTATGCTGGTCTACTGGTTTATATTTATGGTAATCTTTGGGCAGAAGAAAGAATACTTTCATATTTTTGTATTCGTAGGTCTGTCTATGTGGAACCTGTTTAACAAAACGGTTTCCGGCAGTGTGAGAATTGTGGCTGCCAACCGGGCTGTAGTCACAAAGGTGTATATACCAAAGTATTTTCTGATTATTGTTCTGTTGTGTGAGAATTTATTTAAGATGATGATTTCCTTTGGAATTGTGATCATCATGATGCTCTGGTCTCATGTGCCGATTTCCTGGAATGTGATTTACGTTTTTCCTGTGCTGGTGGATCTGATTTTGATCACCTTTGGTGTAAGTACGATTCTGGCACATTTTGGTGTATTTATGGATGATCTGAAAAATCTGACCAATGTGGGACTGCGCGTATTGTTTTACATGTCCGGTATTTTTTATGTGATCACGGATCGTGTGGATGCGGCGGTGGCAACCCTTCTTTTGCGGGTAAATCCAATCGGATTTCTGATTGATGCCTGCAGGGAATCTCTGGTGTATTGTCATACACCTCACAGACGTCTGATTTTGCTCTGGTTTGTGGTGGGGGCAGCACTTTCGGCTATCGGTATCGCGACAATTTATAAGAATGAAAATAATTATGTGAAGGTAATTTAGATGAAACCGGGAAATGCAATCGAAGTCAAAGATTTGAAAATTACGTATAAATGTGTGAAGTCCCTTTCTCTTCGCAAGAGTTTTTTTCATCTACGCAAGAGTAAGCTGGAGGTTCACGAGGCGCTGAAAGGAATTTCCTTTGAAGTGAAAAAAGGAGAGATTCTGGGAATTGTGGGCAAAAATGGAAGCGGAAAATCTACGCTTTTGCGTGCAATCGCAGGTATTTTCTCAGCGGATTCCGGAAGTATCGAGCTGGAATCGGATTCGGTTTCCCTGCTTTCTATCGGTGTAGGATTTCAGAAACAGCTGAGCGGACGGGAGAATATTATTTTGTCCGGAATGCTGCTGGGATTTTCCGAGCAGCAGGTTCGGGATAAAATGGATGAGATCATTGAATTTGCAGGTCTGGGAAAATTTATCGATATGCCGGTAAAGACGTATTCCAGCGGTATGCACTCCAAACTGGCCTTTTCCATCACCGCAGTTCTGGAGACGGACATTATGCTGATTGATGAAGTGCTCAGTGTGGGAGATGCGAAGTTCAAGAAAAAAAGTTACAGAAAAATGAAAGAACTGATCATGGATGAAAATCGTACGGTGGTGATCGTATCCCATAGTTCGGAAACATTGGAGAAGTTATGTACCAGTCTGCTGTGGCTTCATGAGGGTGAAGTACGGATGCAGGGAGAAACCAGAAAAGTTCTGGAGGCGTACAATGAATTTATGGCCTGAAACGGGGGATAACAGAACAGATGAATATGTGGAAATGGATGGGAAAACTGTGCAGCGTGACTCCCTGGACAAAGAAACTGAGTCTGAAAATGCTCTATTGGTGGAAAACACGGATGTACAGACACCATTATGTGGATAAGACAGAGATGGAACCCCATACGGTAGTGTTCGAAACTTTTATGGGGAAAAAATATGCCTGCAGTCCCAGGGCAATGTATGAAGCCATGCTGCAGGATTCTTATTATGCGTCCTGGAAAAAAATATGGGCTTTTCGTGATCCGGAATCGTATCGATGGTTGGAGAATGATCCGAATACGAAGGTTGTCGCTTATCGGAAAAGAGAATATTATGAAGCGTATGCCAGGAGTGCATATTGGATTACTAATTCCCGTCTGCCCAGAGAAGTTGTTCCGCGAAAAGAACAGGAATATATCCAGTGCTGGCATGGAACTCCTCTGAAAAAGCTGGGATTTGATCTGGAGGTTTATGCTGAAAACAAAGGAAGTCTGCAGGAGGTGAGGGAAAACTATCTTGGTGAGGCAAAGAAATTTACCAGGATGATGTCTCCCTCTCCGTTTTATACAGAAAAGATGATATCGGCATTTCATCTGGAATATCTCAACAAGGAAAATATCATTCTGGAAAAAGGATATCCAAGGAATGACAGGCTGTTCCAGGCATCGTCAGATGAAATACAGCTAATCCGGGAGCGGCTGAAAATTCCGTCAGACAAAAAGGTAATCCTGTACGCACCAACCTGGCGTGAGAACCAGCATGTTCCGGGGGAGGGATACCGCTATCGGCTTCAGGCTGACTTTGAGAAGTGGAAAGCCATGCTGGGACAGGAGTATGTAATTTTATTCAGAGCCCATTATTTTATCAGTGGGCAGTATGATTTTGGGGCGTATGATGGATTTGTCATTGATGTGTCCGGACTGGATGATGTCAATGATCTTTATCTGGTATCAGATCTGCTGATTACCGACTACTCCAGTGTGTTTTTTGATTATGCCAACCTGAACAGACCGATTCTGTTCTATATGTATGACTATGAGGCCTATAAAAATCAGATGAGGGATTTCTATCTGGATATCCACACACTTCCGGGGCCGGTGGTGAAAACCCAGGAAGAATTGTTGAAAACTATAAAAAATTTGCCTGAAGTTGTGGAAAACTATCAGGCAAATTATGAGAAATTTAATGAGACATTTAATCCGCACCGCAGTCCCTGCAGTCAGGATTATTTGCGATCCTGGGTTCGATGAGACTGTTTTTCTTCCATCTCATCCAGTTCTCTGTAAAACTCTCTTGCTTCACGGCGCATGCGGCGCAGCTCTTCTGCTCGCTGTCTGCGCTTTTTTTTGCGTCGAAGATGCAGAAGAAGCAAAATGATAGTAAACAGCAGAAGCGACAGCAGTACTATGATAAGAACATACAGCCAGACCGGCTCATAAATCAGTGTAATGATATGATCACCTTTAATATTACGCAGCTTAACATTCTGAGACACATATTTCAATGACACTTCTTTTCCATCGACCAGGCATCTGGTAAGCCGGCAGAAACGGTCGGGCTCAACCCTGGTTGTGTAAGAATCCCCCCGATACAGACTGATAGTAGTTTCCATTACGGTTCCGTGTTCTGCTTGAATCTGCAATGTGTACATGGGAATCGCAGTGAAAATCGCATGCACCGTGTGGTCAGCAGTCAGATCTGTAAAGGTGTAGGAAGTTTCATCGCCGTTCAGATTTACCGTTTCCCCGTCAATCGTCAGAGATGACAACTCATAATGTTCCTCCGGGGTAAAGTCGATGGTGACAGATTCGTGCTCATATGCGGTTGAATTCTCCGTAATTGTTCCGTGTTCCGCACTGGTGGTTACCGTATAGCGGGGAATCTCTTCGAATATTGCATTTATTGTATGGTCTGCTTCCAGATTCATAAAAGTATAGGATTCAGGATAGTCAGTAATGGACTGGTCTATACCGTCCACGATTAACCGTGCGAGGCGATACCCCTCCGCACAGTCATAGGATACCGTATGAGAACTGCTTTCCGGAAGTTCCAGTGCACTTTCCGTTATTGTTCCGTTTTCTGCAGAAGTTATCACACTGTGTATAATCGGCAGATGGGTATCGTAGAGTTTGAAATTCGTTGTTCCCTTGACGATGGCGGCCATCATCAGATGTCCCGGTTCCAGCTGACAGATACCTTCCGGCTCCACATCAAAAGAATCATGACCGGGTAAAGTCAGATAATAACTGCCCACTCTGGCCTGTTGGGAAATGGAATATACATCCACGATATTCATATAACCTTCACGCTGCATATAGGGTATGCTGATGATAAAATCCCCTGTCACGCAGAAATCCTGAAAAGAGCTGCGGCTGTGGGACAGGCGGAGATTCAGAATATCTGTGATCTGAAAATTATTATCTGTGAAAACAAAAGCATAGTCGGCAATCCGATTAGCCATCAGGATATACCGGTCATTTTCCTGGTCATAATCAATTCCGAAATAATTCATACTGCCGTTGCCAACCTGGACTTTTCGCTTAAAGCGCAGGGTGTTGGCATCCACAATAAATACAGCACCCGCATTCGAGGGGTCATTGGTAAACAGCCCCGCAATGGCAATTTCTTGCGTGTTGGGATTGTAGGTCATACCGTTGCCGTGCTCGTAATCCGTTTCTGTCACGTGAAAGGCATAACTGTATTGTTCCACAGGATTGCCGTTGGCATCGGTGGAGTTCCGGTAAAATGCAATCAGAGTGTCTGGTTTTGTCGTGTTTTTATCTCCATTGACCAGACATACGATATACTGGTCGGTGGCACACATGGACTGGAGCTGGCCGGATGTATCGATGATGGAGGTCTCGGTTACCATACTCCATGGGGTGGTTTCCAAATCTGAAGTTTTGAGTGCTCCTGAGACAGATTCGGCAGGCAAAACAAACAGAACTGACAGAATAAAAGTCAGGAGCAGAGATATGTAGTTGTATGTGTGAATCAATTTTTGTTTCATGGCTTCCCCTTATTAAGATAATTAAAGATAGTATAGCATGATTGAAATGAAGGAGCAAGGAGGTGAGGCAGAATTATCTGTAAAGTCCTGAGCCCTGGTTTTTGGGTATGGAGTGAACAAACGAAGCTGAGTCTGATTTTAGGATTGATTCTTCTTGACCTAAAGGTTATAATAAACTGGTATGCTGCTGTAATATTTACACGTTTTGTACATTTTAAGCGGAACGAAGAAATAAACATGGAGGGTTTGCGATGGCAATACTAAATTTGGAGTATTACACACAAAAAGATTTATACTCTGATGGAGATATTGAAAAACAGATGCTTTGTATGGCTAAAAATGGAATATCCTTTGAGGACTTGCCTAAGGAACAGGTGGATTTCCCAATCATTTATCATTTTTCTGACCTTAGGACTAATATTCTATGCTGGTATCCATTTAGCAAGAAAGATTCTGTATTAGAAATTGGTGCCGGCTGCGGGGCAATTACGGGAATGCTCTGTGAAAAAGCTGGTCATGTTACATCGGTGGAATTATCCAAACGCAGATCAGAAATTAATTTTGAAAGAAATAAAAATCATGATAATCTTACTATTATGGTAGGCAATCTGAATGATATGAGGTTTGATGAACCATTTGACTATGTAGTCGTAAATGGTGTATTGGAATATGCGATGAGTTTTACCGAAGGTGATACTCCATACGAAACATTTCTCCGAAAGATGGGAAGTTATCTGAAGGACAGTGGTAAATTGCTGATCGCTATTGAGAATAAACTGGGATTTAAGTATTTTGCCGGTGCTCCTGAAGATCATACGGATCTCTATTTTTTCGGTATTGAAGGATATCCTGATAATCAGAGTGTTCGAACATTTTCTAAAACAGAATTGAGCGAGCTTTTGGAAAAAAGTGGTTTCCCGTATATGAAATATTATTATCCATATCCGGATTACAAATTTCCAACCGAGATATTTACGGATGAGACTTTGTATAAAAACATGTATGGAAAAGAATATCCTGTATATACAGAAAACAATTTTGCGTTTTTTTCTGAAACTGCCGGAATAAAAAGTCTGGTAAAAGAAAGAATCCTTGATAAGTTTGTTAATTCTTTCTTGGTTATTGCTGGAAAAAGAGAATTATGCGAAGAAAAAAAGATTTTATATGTTAAACTGAATCAAAACAGAAAAAAGGAATTCCGCATACAGACTCAGATTATTGAAGAAAACGATAAAAGAGTTGTTGTTAAAAGTGCCATGAATCCGCATGCAGTCCCGTTTGTTAAAGGCCTGGAGGATAAGGGTAAGCAAGAGGTCTCTGCGAAATGTGAAAATTTGAGAAGTGTTTATCAAAATGGTGAGATGTTTTATGAATTTCTGGAAGGTGAAACCTTGCATCAAAAGATAAAAGTCTGGGCTGACGAAGGTGACATTCAGAGTATTGTATCTGCATTGGAGAAGTTTTATGAAGCTTATTTTGTAAACAGAAAGAAAGAAACAAACTATCAGACAGAGGAGTTTTGCCAGGTTTTTGGCAGCTATCAGGGGAAAGATTATTATGAGTGTATTAAGCCGGCTAATGTAGATATGATATGTGCAAACATTTTTGTAGAGGAAGAAAGCTATAAAATTATTGATTATGAATGGGTATTTCCGTTTGCTGTACCTGTATCCTTTATCATCTGGCGGATGATTCATGATGTGTATACGCAGATTCCAACAATAGTCTCACTTTGTCCTGAAGAAAAGATGATGGAGAAATTTGGCATAGAATACTCTGATTATGAGATTTTTATGCAGTGGGCGTTACATTTTGTATATAAATATGTTGGAAGTGATTCACTTGATGCTTACCGAAAACCAAGAATTGCACCAAATTTTGGTGACATTGCTGCGAATGAACTTATAAAAAGCAGAATGAAAACAAAACTTTACTATGATTTAGGTCATGGCTTAAATGAAAAAGATGTGATAGAAAGTGTTGTGACTTTTGATCGGGATCGATTTTCTGTAACATATGATTTGACTGGTATTCAGGGAATTCAGGGTGTCCGGTGGAATGTTGTTAAAGGATATTTTAGTGAAGTAAAAATTGACAATATAGACTATAAAAACAGGATAGAACTTCTTCCTGGGGGAATGCGAATTGAAAAAGATGGCAGAACTACCACTTTCTTTACTACAGATGCGTTCTATTATGTAAATGCATGGGATTGGGAAAACCCGGGAAAACTTACGATTGAAGGACGAATTCGATTTCTTAACAAACAGGACATTGAAGAAATAATGGTTGAGGAACAGGAAAAAAGAAAGAATCTGGAAGAGAAAAAAACACATAGATCTGTACCTGTTGTTGATAATGAAGTGCAGGAGAAGCGTCCCATTGGCAAAAAGGAAAAGATAAAAGCTGTTTTGAAAAAAGTACTGGGAAGAGGAGAAGCAGATGTAAATGAATCGACAGAATCCCCGGAAGTGGTCACAAACTGTGTGGGAAGTGTTGATTACAATAATTATGAGAATTATATTCTCAATCTGGTAGGCTGGGTATTTGATATGGATTATCCCATGGAGCATCCACGTATTGCTTTTTGTCGGGGAAACGAGAAAGTATATGAAGATTCCTACTCAGTTATCTTTAGAAAGGATGTTGCACAGGTTCTTCAGATTCCAGATGCTGAAACAAGTGGTTTTTCATATGTTGCTGTTGTACGAGCACCGGAAAATCTGGATGTATGTTTAGAATATAGTACGGAAACGGGAACAAGACGATATTACTTAACTACCATTCCTGCAGATGAAGATATAGAAGAAATTTTAATATATTCTATGGAAAAACCGGAAAGTTTGGGAAATATTCAATACTTTAACCGCAAAAATTTACAATCAGAAAAAATACTGTATCCTCCGATGGTAGGGCAGCAAATAATTGATGTTATTGTTCCTATTTATAATGGATTGGAATATTTCGATGCGTTGTTTGGAAGTATTGAAAGAACAAGAATGTCATATCGATTGATTCTGGTCGATGATAACAGTCCTGATGAAAGAGTAAAAGACTATCTGGAACAGTATGCTGCAGGCCGTGAAAATGTAGTTTTGATGAGAAATGAAGTCAATGTTGGATTTGTTCGGTCTGTAAACAGGGCACTTGAGTTTGCAGAACATCATGTGGCATTGGTGAATACAGACGTAGAAGTTCCTGATGAATGGTTGGAACGATTAATGTTTCCAATCCTTATGGATTCAAAAGTAGCTACGACTACTCCGTTTACTACTTGCGGAACTATCTGTAGTTTTCCGGAGTTTTGCAAAGATAATGAAATTTTTGAAGGAATGGCTTTGTGGCAGGTAGATGAAGCTTTTCGAAAAATCAAACCACTGTATCCGTCTATGCCTACTGGAGTAGGATTTTGTATGGGAATGAATATTCAGGTTGTACGTGAAATTGGAGTTCTGGATGCTGATACATTCGGGAAAGGCTATGGTGAGGAAAATGACTGGTGTCAGCGTGCTATAAAAGCAGGATATAAAAATGTTCATGTAGATAATCTTTTTGTGTATCATAAACATGGAGGTAGCTTCCCGTCAGAAGAAAAGATGAAACTTCTTGAGCATAATCGAAAAGAATTAGTAAAAAAACATCCTGATTATGACCGTGATACAGCTTCGTATTGCCGAAAAGATCCTTTGAGAACAGTAAGACTGTATGTTCAGATACATCTTTTAAATCAAAAACTGGATGTACCGACAATTATAGCTTTTGATCATATTCTTGGAGGTGGGGCTACAGAATATTTAAAAGAAAAGAAAAAATCGGCTTTGACAGATGGTTATCGTTTTATCACGATTACGTTTGATTTCTATACAGGCAGATATTATTTGAATTATGAATACAGGCAGTATAATTTTGAATTTTTTGCCAATAAACTGGAAGGGCTATTTGATAATATTCTGCGGATAGATGAAATATGGATTAATGAACTGGTAACATATCAAAACTTGTATCAGACTTTAGATGAAATTGTTAAATTGAAAAGAAAACATCAGGCATTTTTAAAAATGCTCCTTCACGATTTCTTTTGTATGTGTCCGGCAATCAATTTGCTGGATGAAAATGGAATTTATTGTAAAGGTGCATGTGAAGACAAATGTAATAAGTGTATTCCATTAAATAAAAGTAATGCATGTCTGGAATTTGAAAGTGGTACGATCTGGAGACAGAAATGGTGTGGATTTTTGCAGCAGTGTGATGAAATACGTGCTTTTTCTGATGATACAGCAAGATTATTCAGGAAGGTATATCCTGATGTATGCCATGTCAGAGTGATTCCACATACTCCTCATTATCTTTTGCCGCTTCATAAGTATGCAAAGTCGACGGAAACCTTCAATATTGGTTTGTTGGGGGTACTAAGTTACAAAAAGGGCCTGGACATTGTAAAATCTATGATATCTTATATTGAAGAGAACCATATGAATATCAGAATTAAACTTTTGGGAGTAGTTGATGAAGAAATTGACAGTCCTATATTCTCATATACTGGACGGTATACAAGAGAACAATTGCCAAAATTGACATTGCAGGAAGATATAGATATGTTTTTTATTCCTTCCATTTGGCCGGAAACATTTTCTTATACTACTTCAGAGATTATTTCTATGAATATGCCGTTGGCAGTTTTTGATTTAGGAGCACCCGCAGATAGAGTGAAACGTTATGAAAAAGGCGTTATTATTTCTGATACGGATGCGGAAACCATTGTCAGCGAGATGCTTGGTTTTGCCAAAAATGTATTGAAATACGATAGTATTCCAATACAGAAAAAAAGAGTATTATTTGTAGGGGAAGAAATATCATTTGCTTCTCGATATCGGGTGGAGCATTTTCGTGAACAGCTGAGTCATTATGGTTATCGGTCAGATTTTATTCAGGTAGAAGATAAAAACCAGATAAAAACCATGGAACAATATGACACACTTGTATTTTATCGTTGTGCACAAACGGCTGAAATTAAAGAACTGATTGCTATGGCAAGGCACGTCGGGATTCCGGTTTATTACGATATTGACGATCTGATTTTCGATTATAGCAAGATATCTTTTCTTCATTTCCTGAAGGGAAGCGAGTACGTGGATTTTGAAAACACTACAGAGAATATTCATGAATGTATGAGTTATTGTGATGGCTATATCACTTCTACAGAGACTCTTGCAAGAGAAATTGAGGAGGCTTTTCCGGGAAAACCAGTAGTTGTAAATCGAAATTGTGCCAGCATGGAGATGCAGATTTTGTCCCATGATGCTGTTGAGCATGTAAAAAAAGATGAGGATAAGATTTATATTGGCTATTTCAGTGGATCCAAAACCCATGATCAGGATTTTAAGCTGGTAGAAGAGGCATTGTTGGAGATTATGGAAGAATTTCCACAAGTGTATCTGAAAATCGTGGGAGTATTATCGGAAAATGTAATGAAACGGATGGAGAAAAGAATTGAAAAACTTCCTTTTATGGAATGGCAGAAACTTCCGGAGGTTATTGCCGGAATTGATATCAATTTGATGCCTCTGGAGAACAGTATATTCCATTGTTGTAAATCGGAAAATAAATGGATGGAGGCTGCACTTGTAAAGGTTCCGAGTGTAATGAGCCGAAATAGTGAGATGGAGCATGTTATTGATAATGGGAAAACAGCCTGGCTTTGCTCAACGAAGAATGAGTGGCTGCAAGCATTAAAAGAATTAGTAACAAACCCGGATGAAAGAAGGAGAATGGGTGAGAATGCGTATAATGTTGTGATGGAACGATATGTTACGCAGAATACGGGAAAAGATGTAAGAGAAAAATTACTATGATATTCTTCCCGGAAGAAATCTGAAAAAAGTATATACTACAGATTGTATGTGAAAATAAGAAAACGGAGGTGATTGTATTTGAAACGTTTATGGTTAGTTGTTGGTCTGTGCTGCGGAATGTTGTGGTTTGGCGGCTGCAATCAAACAGAGAAGCCTGACACCGACAAAGTAGTCAGCGAAACAAATCAAGAAGAGGGAGATGTAAAGGATAATACGAATAATAATACGGAGGTGGACCCGGGAACCGGAGAAGGTACTTCTGCACCGGAATTGCAGGATCTGTCTGACAGCGAGGAATATACGATACAGGAAGTGATTTCTATACCATCTGAGAAAAAGAAATATGAATTAACGATAGATTCTGTTTCATACATGAAAGATGAAAATGGTAAGGATAATATTCTTTTGGTTGATTATACGTACCATAATTTGTCTGATGAGTTGCTGATGGTTGGAGACGTCAGATTCCAGCTTACAGATGCTGCTCAGAAAAAAGTCTATACTCCTTATTATTTTAGTGAACAGATAGTTGCAGAACCGGTGGAAAAAGGGTACAATAAGAGTGCTCAGGTTGCATTTGAAGATGTAGATGAGAACAGCGATCTGTATTTAGTTTACACAGATATTTCCCTGAAAAATGAAAAGCCGATTCTCATAAAAATCGATAAAGTGGAATAATCTGAGACAAAGTGAAGGAAAGGAGAAGAGAAATGCATTTCAAAAATGTAATGAAGCGAATTGCAGTCATTGGATTATCTGCCAGTTTATGTGTATCAAATGTATCAAGCATTGCTGCAGCCGATATTGAGATGAAACAAGAACAAATGATCGATACTCTGGCTGCAGAGGATGACACCGAAGTTTCCGATGAAATCGATGAAACAGATTCAGCTACAGAAGATGCAGATGGTAGTTCTGAGACGGAAACTGAAGACGAAGGGACGGAAGCTGAAGATTCAGAAACAGAAGCTGAAGATTCAGAAACAGAAGATGAAGACGAAGAGACGGAAGTCGAAGAAGAGGCAAAACCCTTTGATGTGACGAAGGCAGAGTTTCAGGATTCAACGGAAATGGTATATGAAATGGAACTGTCTCATTGTGAAATGGAAGACGGTGATTCTCTGGAGGCAGCAGTCTGGAGTGACGATAATGGGCAGGACGATCTGAAATGGCTTGCATTAGAGAAGAAAGAAGAGGATAAGTATGGTCTGACCATTACTATCTCTGATTTCAAATCACCAGGTATCTATTATGCACATATATACCGTAAGCAGAAAGATGGTTCTCAATCATGTGTTGTTGGCAAAGAGTTCAGTGTGGCGGAAATATCTGCAGGAACGGTAAATCAGCAGGAGCAGGTTTATGAAGAGGGGACAGCTGTAGTAAAGATTTCAGGAGTATCAGCACCTTCCGGAATTAAAAAAATCAGAGCAGCGGCCTGGAGTACATCTGACCAGAGTGATCTTTATTGGTATAATGCAGAGAAAAAAGATGATGGATGGTATGTGAATATGAATATCTCCAAATATCATAAGAATAATTGGGGAATTTATAACATTGAAGCATATGCTACAGATAACCATGGTTTTGAGAAATTTGTTGGCAAAACCAATGTGGATTTTTCTGTGAAGACTGCACCGATCGAAATATCTGTAGATAGAGATTCGAAAAAGGCAGAGATCGCATTGTCCAGCGAGGAGTTGAAAACACCTGGAGCATTAAAATCTATTCGCTGTGCTGTCTGGAGTGAGACAAATGGTCAGGATGATCTGAAATGGTATGAACTGGAACATAGCGTACTTTCAAAAAAATGGTCTCAGAAAATTCCGCTGACTATGTTTAAGAGTACAGGAACTTGTTACATTCATGTGTATGGTGTTAAAAGTGATAAAACACAGATATTCCTTGGGGGGAAGAGTTTTGTCCTTGAAAGCCCTTCGATTGATGTAAGTGTATCTTCGGATAATGCAAAGGGAACTTTTTCGATTGTCATGGATAATCTGAAAGCTCCGTGGGGAGCCGATACCGTTGAAGCAGCAGTCTGGAGCCAGGGAGACCAGAGTAATCTGAAATGGTATAAAGCAGAAGTTGATGGTAATGGAACCTACACTATCACATCAGATATTTCGAAACATAAATATGATATTGGAGTTTATAATATTCATGTTTACATAACTGATGAGCTGGGAATTAAAAACTGTGTCAATTGTAAAGCAGTGGAATTCAAGAGTAAGATCGGTGCTTTGAAATCCACAGACGATAATTCCAAGGAAACTACTTATACTGTAAGCCTTCCGGTTGAAGAATATCCGGCAGGACTGAAAGAGGTTCGTTTTGCTGTGTGGAGCAATGCTAATGGGCAGGATGATTTGAAGTGGTATACAGCCACCAAAAGTGGAACTAACTATCAGGCTGCAGTGGACATCAGAAACCATAAGACAGGCGGCACTTACAGTGTTCATGCATATGGAATTAACGGTTCTGACAATGCTGTCTTTCTTGCAGATGATGGAGAACTGATCAATGTAAAGGGAACTGCTTCAGGAAAACTGTCTATTACAGAAGCATCTGATACTAAGGGAACTTTTAAGGTTGTTGTTTCGAATGTAAGTGCAGTATCAGGGGTTAGCAGTGTAAGAGTTGGAGCATGGACGAAAAATGATCAAAGTGACGTGTACTGGTATAATTGCAGTCAGCAGTCAGATGGATCATGGGTAGCCGAGGTAAATGTTGCAAATCATAAGTATCATTCCGGTGTGTATAACATTCATGTTTATACTACAATGGGTAATGAAATTGACAGCTTTACTGCAGGTACAAATTATGAGTTTTATGCGAAAAACCTTCCATATGTGCTGAATAATCTTGGAAAAGGCAAGAGAACCCTGGGTATCTGCGGCCCAACCAGTACTTCTGATCTTAAATTTGCAGTATGGAGTGAAACCGGCGGACAGGATGATATTACATGGTATAAGGCTTCACAGGCTGAAGATGGTAACTGGACAGCTGTTTTACTTGGTAAAAACCATAAACATGGCGGCACATTCAATCTGCATGTATATTCTGGCTCTAACTGCCTGGCTACAACAACCTTTACTCTGCCAGCTGATGAAATTGTTAAAAATGGCTGGTATTATGAGAAAATGAATGGAAAAACCTACAAGTTGTATTATGTTGATGGTGTATTACAGAAAAATGTTCACAATATTATCGGACGTCAGTCAAGATATGTTGCTGAAGTTAATCGACAGACCTGTACGGTAAACATATATGCAAGCGATGGGGCAAATGGATATATCATTCCGGTGATTGCATTTACTTGTTCGGTAGGAATGCCGGATACACCGACACCTACAGGAACATTCCATACCTTGAATAAGTACAGATGGCATGAATTGATGGGGCCGTCGTATGGTCAGTATTGTACAAGAATTGTAGGTGGAATTCTGTTCCATTCAGTAGCAGGAAGCAATATGACAAGTTATAATCTTTCAGCAGCAGAATATAATAAGCTTGGTCAGCCTGCTTCTCATGGATGTGTCCGTTTGTGTGTAAGAGATGCAAAATGGATATACGACAACTGTGAATTAGATATGGAAGTCAGAATTTTTGACAGCAGTTTTGCAGGACCATTTGGAAAGCCTGCAACAATTAAAATTCCGGCTTCACAGAACTGGGATCCTACTGATCCGAATATATAATGTATAATGAGGAGTCTGCAAATAATGCGAAGTTGTCTGCAGACTCCTTCCGTTTATAAGGAGGAACAATTCTAGATGAAAAGAGCTATGAGCCTGGCGCTGGCAATTTGTATGACTTTTACAGGGAACAGTCATCTGGTTTATGCATCCGTTCAGGAGAATGCAAAAGAGGATATGTTGGCGGCAGAACAAAATGGTGAAGAGGTAACAGAAGAAGAGATAACACAAAAAGTACCGGAAGAAGAAACACCAGAAGAAGTACCGGAAGAAGAAACACCAGAAGAAGTACCGGGAGAAGTAACACCAGAAGAAGTACCGGGAGAAGAAACACCGAAAGAAGAAACACCGGAAGAAGAGGTACCGGAAGAAGAAACACCGGAAGAAGAAATACCAGAAGAAATACCGGAAGAAGAAACACCAGAAGAAGTACCGGAAGAAGTAACAGAAGAAATTATAGAAGAAGAAATTACAGAAGAAGAGAATGAGGATGAAAATAGGGATGGTTCAACAGCTGAGAAGGAAAATCAGCTGTCTGTGCAAGATGTGGACGGAACCCAAAAGCAGTTTGAATGTGAGGTAATGACAAACGATTATTCCGATATACAAGTTGCAGTTTGGAGCGATGTGGACGGACAGGATGATCTGGTATGGTATATTGCTCAGAAAGATGGGGATATTTATAAAGTTAATGTGGAGATTAAAAACCATGCATCCTTGGGTCGCTATTATGCCCATGCGTATGGTAAAGATAAAGATGGTACAATGACTATGGTTTCAGGAACAACCTTTCAGGTTGATGCTCCTACAGTCGGGGAGATAACTGCTGAGACTACGGATAATGGTTTCCGTGTTAACATCAGTGGAATTACATCTCCTTCAGGAATAGAAAAAGTAAAGGCTGCTGTATGGGTGAAAGAAGATCAAAGCGATCTGATCTGGAAAACGATATTACCAACGGATGGAACATATGTGATTGAAGTAGATGCAAAAGAACACAAGAAAACAATGGGGAAGTATTATGTTCATGTATATGCAGTGGATGGAAATGGCATCGACAGTTTTTGTGCAGGTGTTGAACGAAAAGTTCAGGTAAGTGCTGGCTCTATGAAAACAACCGTGTCGGAAGATGGATGTGATATTTTGCTCTCTGATGTTACCTGTGTATTTGACAATCGTGTATCCATAGCGGTATGGAGTAAAAAAGACGGACAGGATGATCTGGTATGGTATGATGCAAAAAAGGAGGGGAGAAACTATAGCGTTTCGGTTCCACTGGATAAATTAACGGATGCAGGAGTATTTTATGCACACGCCTATATGATCGATTCTTCAGGTGAATGTACCTTCCTTTGCAATAAAACTTTTACCATTGATGGTATTGTTACGATTGGTGAGCCGGAAAACGGTGAACTGATCGTTGATATTGCCAAAATTGATACAGAGAAATCTTTTGTGGATTTTTCGGCGGATGTATGGACCCAGGATGACAAGAGTGATGTACAGACCATTCATTCAGAAAAACAGTCAGACGGAAACTATACGATAACCATTCCGTTGTCTTCGTTTGGTCTCTATTCCGGTGATTATCATCTGAACATTTACAGAAACATGGATGATGGAAAAAGTGAATTGATAAAGGAAACAGCCAAGTCAATTATCATTAATAAAGGAACAGTAGCTCCGGTTGCCATATCATCCAATAAAATGATTTATACGGTGACGTTGAATGATGTGGATATGAAAGGTATGGAGAAAGAGATTCGTTTTGCTGTGTGGAGTGAAGAGAACGGTCAGGATGACCTGCAATGGTACACCGCAGAAAAATCAGGAAATTCCTATCAGGTTAAAATTCCGATGTATAAATATAATGATACAGGAAGTTATAACGTACATATATACGCAGATCTTCGGGATGATAGTTCTTATTGTATTGTATGCACTTCTTTTCAGGTGGATGAAATTGTCAGGTCAGGGGTGGAAGTTAAACAGATCAGTGGAAAAACAGGAACAGCTCAGATTGTAGAGACTATGGGCAATCTGGGATATGAGATAACCGGTGTCCGTGTGGGTGTATGGGATGTGGACGAGAATGGAGAACAGAAAGGAGATGTGGTATGGTATGATATGTCAGGAGAAGAAGATGACTACACAGCGACCTTTGATGTTCGAAATCATAAGTGCCAGTTTGGTACTTACAATGCGCATGTGTATGTTGTAGATGTCAATGGGGATTATGTGTTCCTGAATGGAACTTCTTTTACGATTACGGCAAATAATATGGTGGTTTATGAAAAAACAGATTCTTCTAAAGGAAAGGTTTTAATCTATGGAGCAAATGTGAAAAACCAGAAAGTGGATTCTGTTCGGATGGCTACATGGTCCTGTGATGGCAATCAGGATGACTTGAAATGGGTTACCGCAAAGAAAAATGATGAAGGTATCTATTATGCTGAAATCTCCAGATCAGACTACAAACGAGGCGGAGAATATGCTACACATGTCTATGGTACTGTAAATGGTGAAGAAAGCTGGATTGGCGGCATTCGCTATATCATTTCAGATGGTGCTAATGATGAGGCTGCTGTTATCAGAGAGTTTGATGACCAGGCAAAGGAAGTTATGCATAATATCATTTATGCGGTAGAGACAGGTGGTCAGGTTTATGGTAAGGCTCAGTATGACTGTTTTGTAGAGGCATATCATGTATCTCAGAAAGAAACAGCTATCACTATTGGGGCAGCCTGCTGGTTTGCAACGGAAGCTCAGAAACTGTTAAAGTTAATTCGTGAAGAAGACCCGGAATTATTTGCTTCGCTGGATACAGAAGGAATCAGTGATGATATTGATAATATGGACTGGACCACATATGGAAGTGACGGAGAAGGAAACGTTACCATAGAGAAAGGATCAGCCAAAGCAAAATGTATTCAGGCACTGATTTCAACTGATGCTGGAATCAGGGTACAGGATCGTCTGGTAGATGAGGAAATGACAAAGTATGTAAATGAAGCAAAAAAACTGGATGTGAAGGACTTAAAAGGACAGATGTTTCTGGCAAATGTCAGACATTTGGGCGGATCTAAACCGATGAAATGGGTAGTAGAATGCTGTATTGAAGATGGTCTGCCATTAACAATGAGAAATCTGTACACTTCGATGAGAAACCACACCGAGAATAAAGCGGGAAATGGCGTTGGCGCAGATAAATACGATACTCGTCATAAGAAGGTTATGGGATGGATTGATGAATACATTAGTTGATAAAAAAGGTTTAATGAAACGAAATAAAAATATTGATATTTTACGCGCCTGTGCAATATTGATTATTGTGATTTATCACGGTTATGTGGTTGCCGGGTATCCCTGGCAGTCACACAAAAACATTAATCTGCTGATGAACTTTGGTGGTGAACTTGGAGTTACCTTGTTCTTTGCCTTAAGCGGCTTTGGCATTTTCTGGTCTTTGCATCAAAAAGAACAGAAAAATGCCATGCCGAAATGGCATGTATTTATGAAACAGCGATGTATTCGGATAATGCCTCAGTATTATACTAATATTTTTATTTTACTTGTCTTACAGGCAGGCGGAATGATTAGTCTGTCCGGACTGAAACATGTTTTAGCTTATTGTACATTTACACAAAACTTGTGGATAGAGACTCATGGTTCCATCAACGGTGCGTTGTGGAGTATGGCGACGATTGTTCAGTTTTATCTGGTGGCAATCTTTTTGTATCGCATGGTAGAGAAAAATTGGGTATTGGCAGGGGGCAGTTCAATTCTGATATCTGTATTGTGCAAATTTCTGTTATACCATTATCTGATTCCTGCTTTACAGTTAGATGGGGCTGCATATTTTGTTTATGGCCGACAATTGTTCATGGCACTTGATAATTTTGTGCTTGGAATGGTCGCTGCAAAGGTGATTTTACAGTTTTGGGACAAAAAGCATACCAGGAAGATGATGGTTGGAGGGATTTTTGTCACGATATTTTCCGTTATAATTTTGATTGTTTTGGCTTATGAATTTAGCAAGAGTGGAATATATATGGACAAACCAGTTGGATACATCGCTCATTCTGTACTGGCACTCCTCATAGCGTTACTGATGATTGGTGTTTCTATGCTGCCGCAATTGGATGGTGTGCTGATGCGTCCTATGTCATTTATCGCAAAATATCAGTATGGGATATACATCTGGCATTTGCCTGTAATGGGTGGATTATATAAAAATTCCCCGTTATTTCAAACGTTACTGGCTGAAGGTTTTATTCCATTTATTATTGCTGAGCTTTTCGTTGTGATTATTATGGGATATTTTTCTTCTATATGGATTCGTGTACAGTCAAAATGATGAAATTGAAGTATTTTTCCACCTGGGTTGAAGTATAGGGGAAAGAATGGTATAATACTATAGAAAATAACAAATTCGGAGGAATTTCTATGAGAACGTATCTGGTTACCGGAGGAGCCGGCTTTATTGGATCCAACTATATTCATTACATGTTTAAAAAATATGATAATGCAATCAGAATTATTAATGTAGATAAATTAACGTATGCAGGTAATCTGGAGAATCTGAAAGATGTGGAGAACAGAGACAATTACACATTTGTAAAAGCAGATATCTGTGACAGTGATGCAATCAATAAGATTTTCGAGGAAAATGATATTGACCGTGTGGTTCATTTTGCGGCTGAGAGCCATGTTGACAGAAGTATCAAGAACCCGGAGGTATTTGTCAAAACAAATGTTCTTGGAACACTGGTAATGCTGAATGCAGCGAAAGCAGCATGGGAGCTGCCAGATGGAACATTTAAGGAAGACAAGAAGTTTCTTCACGTTTCTACGGATGAAGTATATGGTTCTCTTGAAGAGGATGGCGGGTATTTTTATGAGACAACACCGTACGATCCACACAGCCCATATTCTGCAAGTAAGGCATCTTCTGATATGCTGGTGAAGTCTTATATGGATACGTATAAGTTCCCGGCGAATATTACAAACTGCAGTAACAATTACGGTCCGTATCAGTTCCCGGAAAAACTGATTCCCCTGATCATCAACAATGCACTTCAGGGTAAAAAACTTCCGGTTTACGGTGATGGTAAGAATGTCCGTGACTGGCTGTATGTGGAAGATCATGCCAAGGGAATCGATATGGTTCAGGAACAGGGAAGACTGTTTGAAACATATAATATTGGCGGGCATAATGAAAAACAGAATATTGAAATTATCCATATTATTCTGGATACACTGCAGGAGATGCTGCCGGAAGGCGATCCCAGAAAAGAACTGGTCAGCGAAAATCTGATTACTTATGTGACAGACAGAAAAGGTCATGACAGAAGATATGCCATTGCCCCGGATAAGATTAAGGCAGAGGTCGGCTGGTATCCGGAGACCTGTTTTGCGGAAGGCATTAAGAAAACCATCAAGTGGTTCTTTGAAAACGAAGAGTGGATGAAGAACGTGACCAGTGGCGATTATCAGAAGTATTACCAGGAGATGTACAAATAACAATCTGACAGCAGTATCCTGAAAAGGGTACTGCTAGTTTGCGTTTTTATCATTAAAGAAGAACTTGAAAGGAGAAGAACAAATGAAAGGTATCATTTTAGCAGGTGGTTCAGGCACCAGATTATATCCATTGACAAAGGCAGTTTCCAAACAGATTATGCCGGTTTATGACAAACCGATGATTTATTACCCTCTTTCCATTCTGATGCTGGCAGGTATCCGGGAAGTGTTGATTATCTCCACACCGAGAGATCTTCCGGTATTCCAGGAACTTCTGGGAACAGGTGAAAGTCTGGGGATGAGATTTGAGTATAAGATTCAGGAGGTTCCCAGAGGACTGGCTGACGCATTTATTATTGGTGAAGAATTTATTGGTGATGACAGTGTGGCACTGATTTTGGGAGATAATATTTTCTATGGACAGAGTTTTTCCAAGGTTCTGAAGGCTGTTGCAGAGAGAACACAGAATGAGCCCGGAGCTACTATTTTTGGTTATTATGTGCGTGACCCCCGTGAATATGGCGTGGTTGAGTTTGATGAGAATGGTAAAGCACTTTCCATCGAAGAAAAACCGGAACATCCGAAGTCAAATTATGCAGTCCCCGGTCTGTACTTCTATGACAATGACGTTGTGGAAATTGCCAAAAATGTAAAACCGTCTGCCCGCGGCGAGATTGAGATTACCAGTGTCAATAACGAATACCTGCAGCGCGGTAATCTTCATGTGGAGACACTGGGAAGAGGATTTGCATGGCTGGATACCGGTAATCATGACATGCTGCTGGATGCTGCTGATTTTGTGGCTGCTTTCCAGAAAAGACAGGGACTTTATATTTCCTGTATCGAGGAAATTGCATATAAGAGGGGATTTATTACAAAAGAGCAGCTGGTAGAACTGGCTCAGCCGCTTTTGAAGACTGCATATGGAAAATATCTGATTGAAGTATCAGAAGGTTTATAAAACGTTGATCGTAATCATTACATGGAATGCAGAAAATGCATACAGGAGGAAATATCATGGGAAAAATCAGTGTAGAAACATGTGAAATTGAAGGTTTGAAAGTTATTACCCCTACTGTTTTCGGGGATGAACGCGGCTATTTTATGGAAACATATAATTATAATGATTATAAAGCCGCAGGAATTGATATGGAATTCGTTCAGGACAATCAGTCAAGTTCCAGAAAAGGGGTTCTTCGTGGTCTTCATTTTCAGATTAATTATCCGCAGGATAAGCTGGTACGCGTGGTGAGCGGAGAAGTTTTTGATGTGGCCGTAGATTTGCGTCCGGGTTCCGAAACATACGGAAAATGGTTTGGTGTGGTTCTTTCCGCAGAGAATAAAAAACAGTTCTTTATTCCTAAGAATTTTGCACATGGATTTATTGTACTGTCAGATTCTGCTGAATTTGCGTACAAATGCACAGACTTCTATCATCCAAATGATGAGGGAGGTTTGAAATGGGATGATCCGGAAATTGGAATCGAATGGCCGATGCCGGAAGGTATGACAAAAGCAGAGCTTACTATTTCAGAAAAAGATCAGAAGTGGGGAAGCTTTACAGAGTTTAATAATCGTTAGGGGATGACCAGATGGGAAAAAAGAAGAAAATTTTAGGCGTTCTGGGGGTAGTATGTTTAGCACTCTTTAATGTATTGATTCTGTGTCATAAGACAGAAGTGGGTGGTTTTTATGATCTGAGAATGAGTGTTACTGCTGATCAAACGCAGGCAATACAAATATATTATAGTGCAGGCAGGGAACTATCAGAGGAAAACAGTATGGTTCAGACCTATGAAACAGTTGGAACAATTCAGGAAATGAGCTTTTCTGTTCCCTCAAATTGTAATTGGATCCGGTTAGACTTGGGAGACAAGCCCGGAACATTTGAAATCGAGAATCTTTCCTTAAGTTATAAAAAATTTCAGACTGTTTTTAGCGGTACGGAAAATCCGGAAATGTTGGAAACTCAGCAGATTTCATCTGTCACAAAGACAGAGAACGGACTTGCTGTTGTGACAGATGGTACAGATCCTTTTATATGGCTGGAAATGGACTCTGACAGCTTATATGCATCAATGGAAAAGAGTATTCAGAAAAAAGACTGGATCCTGAATCTTCTGATGCTGCTCTTTGTAGACGGCGCCGCTGTATTAGCAGTTGTTTTCAGAAAAAAAGTTTTTGTTCTTCCGTTGGAACTCTGGCAGAACCGGGCTTTGATTTTGAATCTTGCTAAAAATGATTTTAAAACAAAATATGCCGGTTCTTATCTGGGGATTTTCTGGGCGTTTGTCCAGCCGATCGTTACAATTCTGGTTTACTGGTTTGTATTTTCTGTTGGTTTGAAATCAGGTATGGTGGCAAATTATCCTTTTGTACTGTATCTGGTTTCCGGTATCGTACCATGGTTTTTCTTCCAGGATGCACTCAACAGTGGAACTAATGCACTGATTGAATATAACTATCTGGTTAAGAAAGTTGTATTTAAAATCAGTATTCTTCCGATTGTAAAGATCGTATCCGCATTATTTGTACATGCGTTTTTTGTGGTATTTTCATTGATTTTATGCTGGCTGTATGGATATACACCGGGTCTGCATACCATTCAGATCCTGTATTATTCCTTCTGTACATTTTTGCTTACGCTTGGTCTTGTGTATACAACCAGTGCAATTGTTATCTTTTTCAGAGATCTGACGCAGATTATTGGTATTTTCCTGCAGGTTGGCGTTTGGCTTACTCCGATCATGTGGGACTTAAATATGCTTTCTAACCATCCGTTGCTGATGAAAGCTTTTAAATTAAATCCAATGTATTATATCGTATCCGGCTATCGTGATGCCATGCTGGGAAATGTATGGTTTTGGGAACGCTGGGGCTGGACATTGTATTTTTGGGTGATAACTGTAGTACTGTTTGGTGTGGGAACTGTGATTTTTAAACGTTTGAAACCACATTTTGCAGACGTATTATAAAGAGAGGATCATGATGTCAGATATTGCAATTTCAATTAATGATATTAGTAAAGTATACAAATTATATGATAATCCTATGGATCGATTGAAAGAGTCTCTGGGATTGACAAGACAGAAGAAATATAAGGAGCATTATGCGCTTGATCATGTTTCTTTTCAGGTGCATAAAGGAGAAACCGTTGGTATTATTGGAACAAACGGTGCGGGAAAGTCCACCATATTAAAGATTATCACAGGTGTATTGAGTCCCACTCAGGGACAGGTGGTTGTTGATGGAAGAATTTCCGCATTGCTGGAGCTGGGAGCCGGATTTAATCAGGAATATTCAGGAATAGAAAATGTTTATCTGAATGGTACAATGATTGGCTTTACAAAAGAAGAAATCGATGCAAAATTACAGGATATTCTGGATTTTGCTGATATCGGGGATTTTGTTTATCAGCCTGTAAAAACGTATTCCAGTGGTATGTTTGTCCGTCTGGCTTTTGCAGTTGCCATCAATATTGAACCGGAAATCCTGATTGTAGATGAGGCACTTTCCGTTGGAGATGTGTTTTTTCAGGCAAAGTGTTACCGGAAGTTCGAAGAGTTTAAACAAATGGGTAAAACTATCCTTTTTGTAAGCCATGATCTGAGCAGTATTGGTAAATATTGTGACAGAGTAGTATTATTGAACCAGGGTAAAAAACTGGCAGAGGGCGATGCAAAGGAGATGGTTAATCTCTATCGTCGTGTTATGGTAAATCAGTATGAAGATCCTTCGGAAGAAGATGATGCAGCGTCAGCCGAAAGCAATCAGAAAGTCAAAGAATCGAAGGAACCCATGAAGAATAGCCTGAATCTGAATCCTCAATTACTGGAGTATGGAAGTAAACTGGCAGTTATTGAAGATTTTGCGGTTCGTGACAACACTGGTATGATAACAAATATCATAGAAAAAGGACAGGATTTCTCTGTGGATATGGTTGTTCGGTTTTATGAAGACATCAGTGATCCGATTTTTGCATTTACCATCAAAGACCTGAAGGGAACGGAGATTACCGGAACCAATACCATGTATGAAAACATTCCGATTCAGCCACAGAAAAAAGGTGATGTAAGAAAAATCAGATTTTCGCAGAAAATGTCTCTGGTTGATGGGGAATATATGGTCTGTCTGGGCTGCACTGGTTATAAAGATGGAAATTTTACGGTGTTCCATCGGCTGTATGATGTCTGCAGTCTGACAGTCATTTCAGGCAAACAATCTGTAGGTTACTATGATATGTTTGCTGAGGTAACTGTGAAATAAGGACTGTCTGGAGTATTTCTAATCGGAGCATCGGCAGAGCGTGTTAAAGATTAGGACAGGGGAACCGTATGATGTGAAAGATGAGAGAGGAGTTACGATGCAGCAGGAGTTTTTCGAAGTAGAAAAAGAGAGATTTGATTTGTCGGATCCATGTATTTATCATTTACAGGGAACCTGGCCAAAGGAATGTGATGCAGAGGCTTATCTGGATGGTAAAAAAATTCCGGTACAGATCGAAAAACAGGAACGTGTAAGTGCGTTGGAGCGTTTTCAGGATCTGGATCTGGTAAATGGGATTCGGATTCGAATGGAGATTCATTTGCCGGAAAATTTGTGCGATTATAAGAAACTGAAGATTTATGGAGCAGGTAAGAAGTTTTTATGGTTTTCCATTCCGGTCAAACAACTTTTGGAGAGACAGCGAAAGCCACAGTATTATATTGAAAATGTGGATATAGAATCAGGAGTATGCCGGGTAAGAGGATGGGCAGTATATAAAGAACCTCTGCTGGTCTATCTGGAAGAAAAGAATGGAAACAGAATTTCCTGTGAAATGCAGCGCCTGAAACGTGTTGATGTTCAGAATCAGTATATGGAACTGGATGTGGAAGAAAAATGTGGATTTTTCTTTGAACTGAAGTATGAGAGACTGAAAGAATTCTATATTGTTTTTCGTTCAGGAAATATAAAATTACGGCGATTGATTCATTTGCAGCCAGGTAAGATTGCCATGGAGAAAGCGGGTGTCTATTATAGAAAAGGAACCAGATATCTAAAGGCACATGGACCACTGGCATTGACTCAAAAGGTCGCAGGAAAGGTTAAAACAAGAAACAAAGCTGCCGTGATCTATCAAAAATGGCTGCCCAGGCATCTGCCAACGAAAAAAGAACTGGAACGCCAAAGGCAGGAAAAGTTTTCCTGGGAGCCCAAGTTCAGTGTTGTAGTACCATTGTATAAAACACCGGAAAAATACCTGCGGGCATTGGTAGAGTCTCTTCAGAGACAGACATATAGTAATTGGGAGTTATGTCTGTCTGATGGAAGCGGAAAGGATTCACCGATTCGGGAGGTGTTGGAAGATTTGAAAAAATCGGAATCCAGAATCAAGGTGATTTATCATCAGGAATCTTTGCAGATTGCCCAGAATACAAATGCGGCTATTGAAGCTGCTTCAGGTGATTTTATCGTTTTTGCAGATCATGATGACGAATTAACAGATCATGCTTTATATGAATGTGTGAAAGCTTTGAATGAAAACCGGGATATTGAAGTGATTTATTCTGATGAAGATAAAATGACGATGGATGGTCATAAATTCTTTCAGCCGCATTTCAAACCGGATTTTAACATTGATCTGTTGTGTACCGTTAATTACATTTGTCATTTATTTATAGCAAAAAAAGATTTGATTGACCGTGTGGGTATGTTGAGAAAAGAGTTTGACGGGGCTCAGGATTACGATTTTATTTTTCGGTGTGTAGAAGCGGCGGGAGATAAAAAGATCTGCCATATTCCCAAGATTTTGTATCATTGGAGATGCCATGAGGATTCTACTTCTGAGAATCCTGAGAGCAAGTTATATGCTTTTGATGCCGGTCAGAGAGCTGTGCAGGCTCATTATGACCGGATCGGCGTGCCGGTTGAGATTACCAAAGGAGAATTTCTGGGATTGTATCGTACAAAATTCCTGCTCGATCATGATCCGTTGATTTCGATTATCATTCCTAATAAGGATCATATTGATGATCTGAAGCGGTGTATGGATTCTATAGAAAAAAAATCAACTTACCGTAATTTTGAATTCATTATTGTAGAGAATAATAGTGAAAAACCGGAAACGTTTGCTTATTATCAGCAGTTGGAAGCAATCAATCCTAAAGTGCATGTGGTGTATTGGAAAGATAAGTTCAATTATTCCGCAATCAATAATTTTGGTGAACAGTTTGCCCGGGGTGAATATATATTGCTCCTGAATAATGATACAGAAATCATTAATGAAGATTGCCTGGAAGAACTTTTGGGATACTGTACAAGATCAGATGTAGGTGCGGTAGGAGCACGTTTATATTATGAAGATGATACCATCCAGCATGCAGGTGTTGTGATAGGATTTGGCGGTATTGCAGGTCATTGTTTTGTTCAGCAAAAAAGAGGTTTTACCGGTTACTGCCACAGAATTATCTGTGCACAGGATTACAGTGCGGTTACAGCTGCCTGTATGATGGTGAAGAAGGAAGCTTTTGAAAAAGTTGGAGGCTTGACCGAGGCTTTTGAAGTGGCATTTAATGATATTGACTTTTGCCTGAAATTAGGAAAAGCAGGTTATCATGTGGTTTATAATCCTTATGCAGAACTGTATCATTATGAATCCAAATCTCGTGGACTGGAAGACACTCCTGAGAAAGTAGCAAGGTTTAATCGTGAAATTGCAGAATTCGAAAAACGTTGGCCTGAAATCCTGAGGGATGGAGATCCTTATTACAATCCGAATCTGACATTGGATAGTCAGGATTTTTCGCTGAGGCGGATTTAGAATGTTTTTAGAATTTCGAGAGCACATAGTGCGAAGAAATCCGTGTATCATAGGGGTAAAAATACTTTTTGACCCCTACATCATTTGATATTACTGCTATGAACAGGAAATAAGACAATAGGAGGAAAATATGAGAGCATTAGTAACAGGTGTGAAAGGCCAGCTGGGCCATGATGTGATGAATGAACTTGCCAGACGCGGCTATGAAGGCGTTGGCGTTGATGTAGAAGAGATGGATATTACCGATGCTGCAGCAGTAGACCGTGTGATCAAAGAATCCCATGTGGACAGTGTGGTACATTGTGCGGCCTGGACGGCTGTGGATGCAGCGGAGGATAACGTAGAAGTATGTCGTAAAGTTAATTCGCTGGGAACAGAAAATATTGCAAAAGTATGTAAAGAACTGGATATCCCCATGATTTATTTCAGTACAGATTATGTGTTTGATGGACAGGGTACCCGCCCCTGGGAACCTGATGATCCTGTTGTTGAGCCGCTGAATGTATATGGCCTTACCAAATATGAGGGTGAACAGGCAGTGGAAAAATACCTGGACAAGTACTACATCGTGCGAATCGCCTGGGTTTTTGGGGTAAATGGTAAGAACTTTATTAAGACTATGCTGAATCTGGGCAAAACTCATGACACACTTACCGTGGTAAATGATCAGGTGGGTACACCTACTTATACTTATGATCTGTCCCGTCTGGTAGTGGATATGCTGGAGAAGGAAGAATATGGAAAATATCATGTGACCAACGAAGGCGGTTATATTTCCTGGTATGATTTTGCGAAAGAAATCTTCAGACAGGCCGGTATGGATGTAAATGTAGTTCCGGTAAGTTCTGACGCCTATCCGGCAAAAGCAAAACGTCCGGCTAACAGCCGTCTGGAAAAGAAGAAACTGGATGAGCATGGATTTGACAGACTGCCCACCTGGCAGGATGCGTTGGCACGGTATCTGAAAGAGATTGAATACTAATGAGATATACAATGAATGATTTAGCAGTAAGGGATAAAAAAAAGAGGAATATTCAGATTACTATTTTTTTAATAGTTGTATTTGTGTTCCTCACTGCCTGGGCAGTTGTACAGCCTCTGAATGCATCTCCGGATGAAGAAATGCGATATCAGATTGTTCAATTTATTGTAAAACACGGAACAATTCCGGATGGGAGAGATCCGGAAATCAGACATAAGTTATGGGGAATTTCATATGCGTTTAGTCCAATATTGCCTTACATGATTATGGCAATTCCAGCCAAAATAGTTTCTATGTTTACTTCATCTGCCTTTGCAATGTTATTTGCATCCCGAATGGTAAATGTAGTATTTGGTACTTGTATGGCGTATCTGGTGGTGAGAATCGGTGAAATGCTTTTTGATGGCAGGGAGAAATGGTTGTTTATTTGCCTGGTTACTTTTTTACCGGGATTGATATTCATACATTCATATGTTAACACGGATTCAATGGCACTGTTATCATCAGCATGGATTGTGTATGCATGGGTAAGAAGTATTTATGAAGGATGGACGCTAAAAGTATGTATACATCTGGCACTTGCGATTTCTATGGCAGCACTTTCCTATTATAATATATATGGATTTATTCTGTGCAGTATACTGTTTTTTGCATTTAGTATTATTTTGTCCTCAAGAGAAAACAAAAATTTAGCTTTTTTGTTTTCCAGAGGTGGTTTGATTGCTGTAATTGTGTTGCTTTTGATCGGGTGGTGGTTTATTCGGAATGGTATTCTATACGACGGAGACATTCTTGGGTCAAATACTTCAACACAGTATGCAGAGATGTATGCTATAGAAGAATTGAAACCTTCCAATCGTGCTACGCCTGAAGTTCTTGGATGGACTATTAAAGATATGATGTTACACCAGCCTACTGGGTGGAGACATAATTGGCTTGTGACAGTTGCCGTAAGTTTTGTGGGAACATTTGGTTTTTTAGATATCTTTATGCCTGAAATTTTAAGCAAAAGTTATTTTTTGATGTTTGGGATAGGATTAGTAGGCTTGTTGCCAATCCTGAGAAAGTTTTTTTCTGTTTTTGATACAAAAATTGAAAAGAGAAATGAAAAAAACGGAAAAGAAACTATTACGTATAAAAAGATAATAAAACAAAATGTTTGCAATAAGAAGCACCTGATGAATTGGTCCTTGCTGCTGGCAGCAATAATTCCATTTGTTTTGCTGGTTAAATATTCTTATCAGAATGATTTTCAGGCGCAGGGGAGATATATACTTCCTATGATAATTCCGTTTATGTATTTTGTAACATCCGGATATCGTAATATCATGGAACAACTGACAAAAAGAGAGTTTATACGAAATTGTGTTTATGTGGGAGTTGCGGTTCTCAGTATAGCAGGAGCAGTATATTCTTATTTTCAGGTATTTCTTCCAAATTACTTATGAAAAATACAAATGGTCCAGAATTAACGAGGGAAATTATGAAAAGATGGAATACAATAATAGGATGTGTAATACTTGTTCTGTTGATGTTGTCACAGGCCGTGTTTGTGTCAGCTGCAGAAATTCAGAATGGTTCTATTTATCCAATTTATACTAATTCAATTGCGGGTTGGCCCCAGGGAATGGATACATATTCGGAAACTGCTGTATTAATGGAAGCAGAGACAGGAACTGTATTGTATAATAAAGGGATGAATGAACTTCGTTATCCGGCAAGTATCACCAAAATTATGACGGCAATGCTTGCTATCGAACATTCAAATATGGAAGAGCAAGTGATATTTACTGATGTATGTTTGGCAGATCAAACGCCGGATAGCGGTAATGCCGGAATGAAGGTAGGAGAAATCCTTACTATGAAGCAGTGTCTTTTGGTTTTAATGATAAAATCAGCCAATGATGTTGCTACTCAAATTGCAGAGCATGTGGGAGGAACAGTAGAAAATTTTGTGGATATGATGAATCAGCGTGCAAAGGAAATAGGATGCACGAATACCCATTTTGTTAATGCAAGTGGAATGCCGGATGAAGATCATTATACGACAGCTTATGATATGGCATTAATTTTTCAAGAGGCAATTAAAAGCCCTGTTTTTCGTGAAATTATTTCTACACTCAGTGTTACTATAGGGCCAACGAATATGAATTCTGAAGTTAAAGTTTACAGTACACATCATGCCCTGCTGGCTCCAGAAGCTCCAGAACATTATGAAGGCTGTTTTGGTGGAAAAACAGGAACTACCAATATTTCAAGAAATACATTGGTAAGCGGAGCAGAAAGAAATGGAATGACATTGATTGCTGTGGCTTTACGTGCAGATGCAGGTCAGGTGTGCCAGGATCATATTAATCTATTTGACTATGGTTATAATAACTTTGAGAAAAAGGAAATTTCGGGAGGTTGGGTAGTAGTACCTAAAGGTACAGAAACTTCTTCGTTAAATGTCGTAGACGACACTTTGACTGGTGAAAGCAACTATTATTATAATGATTATTATGTAGGAAGAGGTACAGAGGAAAATCAACAACAAGATGAAGAAAATCCAATAGAATTATTACCTGAGGAAAATGATACTGCTTCTTCAGAAAATGAAATTTCATTATCAGAAGAAGCAGTTGTAAAAAATGATGATTTTCAGAACAATTATCGTTGGATTATTTATATTTTAGTTGGTTTTATTGTACTTGCTTTGATTGTTACATTTCTTTCTGCTTCTTCCAGAAAGAGAAGCCGGAAACGTAGAAGAAGAAAAAAGAGAATGAAATAATATTCTGCAATATATCTACAATTCATCAGGGTCAGACATTGTCCGCTGGATAAACAGGAATGCAGTTTTTATATAATACTTCATCTCCATTATCAGATTTTATGGTCATCTTCGAATAAAATTCATCTGTTATTTGGTCTAATTCATTGTAATTCTCTGCTGCAATGTAGTAGAGAACTACATATGGATTAGGCCCATGTTTAACAATTTCTTCTCCGTTTTTATAAAAAATCCATGGTTTTTTTACTGCAGGGTGAAGCGATAATTCTTGTGGAACGGATAAGTCATGTATTTTCATGTTTCTTCCGTGATAGTAGAGAACTGCCCCACAAATACGTGGTTTACCAGGCTTGTGGTTATGTAAAGTCGCTTTTAACGAGTGTTGATCATACAGTGAATCTAATAAAAGATCTTCCAGATTTAATTCCCAAACATAGTCAGTAAGTTCATGCTCATATCCAAAGAAACGGGCAGCTATTTCGCAAACCTGAATACCATTTTCGGGATGCCAGAAAAACTGCATCGATAAAGCTCCATCCGTTTGACCTGTTTTTTCAATAAATTTTTGTAATACATCCTTAGCGGGCTGTTCAACTTGTTGATATAAACGGGAAGGATAAACGTTTCGCGTGCTGATAGGTATTTCATTGGGCGATATATATGTCTTCTCCCGATCTGCTATACTAATTACATGGACTTTCCCGTCTAAAACCCAGGTCATCATATTAAATTCATAACTGGTATTATATTCTTCAGCAATAATATAATCTAAATCTGTATATTGAGCCGTTTGCAGTGCAAGTTTGTAAAATTCATTTGCATTATTGATGATATAGATTCCGCGGGAGCCATATTTATCCATTGGTTTTGTAACCAATGGATAGGAAAGTTTGTCAAAGTATTCTTCTGATGAATTGTTGATAATAGAATCAATAGGTATTTTACAAAACTTAGGTGTGGGAAGACCAAGTTGTTCTAAAAGCTCTTTGGTTGCAGACTTATCCCTATACCAGGGAAGCTGTTCTGGTTTTAGATAGCAGGGTATTTTAGCCAGAGCAGCTATTTTTACCATACATTCTAAGAGCAGATCAGAAAAGGATGTAATAATGTTGTCTACATGTTTTTCATTACATAATGAAGCTATTTGCTCTATATCGGTAACAGGAATTACGTAAGATTCATCCGCATATACTCGAGCAGGACCGTCAGCATATCCATCGCATACAATGGTATAAATTCCACGAGCTTTTGCTTTTTGCACAAGTTGTATAAATTCGCCCATGGTTCCCAAAATCAACAGTGTTTGAGTCATAGTGTTTTCTCCTCTTCTAGAATTACTTCCGCAAGATATTTCATTTCGTCTTTTCCATAACGCTGATCACAGGGAAGCGGAAGGATATTAGCAGCCCATTGATATTCTCTGGTGTGTTGGGGCATTGATTTTATAACATTACTCCAGTTGGTTGGAATAAAGATTTTCCGTGATGCAAGTTTTTTCCTTAAAAGAATACCATTGGCATGATAATAAGGATATGCAAAAGGTCCATCAGGAATAATCCCGGTAAATTGGTTATCAGACGGAAGTAATGTACTCAGTTGAATATAATTATTAACACGTTTTAGTCGAACGGTTTCATAATCTATGGCTTTAAGCAGATTATGTGTTAACTTCGACATTTTGCGAATCCCCATATTGTCGTAAGTGGCAGCTGTATCCAACATTTCCTGATAATAAGCACTGGCATTTTCCTCATACCTTCCAAGAATGTGAGCCATTCGATGATGAGAACAGTCAATTGCTTCTAATGGGAGCAATTGAGCATCTGTTGACAGATATGCACCATCGCTGACTCCGAAAAACTTACGGCACGAATATAAGGTGTCAATTCCTTCAAGCGGAGGCTGATAAAATGATTGCGTATTATCTACAATTATTTGTTTATACTGCTTCTGTAAAGCAAGTATTTTCTGATTGGACAACTGACCATAATAATTTACAAGATAAAGCCAGATATCATCTTTTAGAGTTCCTTCCTCAGTAAGTACAGAGGGTGAAATGATCGGCGTGAGGGTATCATCTAAATTGTAAAACTCTACTTCAATGGAGTTCACTGAACATACGTTAATGACAGAACTGCAAAGAAAATAAGGTAAAAGAATTTTCTTGCAATGACGTGACTGAACAAGCCATAATAAAGCAGTACGTCCAAGATTTACTTTGTAAAGTGTATCATAATAGTCTTTTCCGGAAAACTCTTCTAATTGAAGATATCCACCTATCTCTTTTTCCATAATTAAATTTCCTTTTTACGTATAACATAATGAGGCATTTTCTTTGACTCATTTAGTATATTCATTAAATAAATCCCAATAATTCCAATAGAAAGTAATGTTATTCCAAAGAATGATAACAGTACTAAAATTAATGATGTCCATCCTTCCACGGAGGTTCCGTACATTAAATAGCGTATCAGGAAATATGCAGCCATACATGCACTGGTTATGAAACTCAAAATTCCAAGATTTCGTACCATAATAAGTGGAAATGCGGAATGGGTTGTAATATCATAGATTAAGTCCTTGGCAAGACGCCAGAAAGAATATCCGCTTTTACCATATGCTCTTGCTGCATGCTGAACGGGTACGTTAATAATTCGGTTAGAACTTAGAACCAGTAGATTTCCTATTTGCGGCATATAGGTGTTGGTACGAAGCATAGCCTCCACTAAAAAACGACGGATCAGACGAAAACTGGTTATCTGTAAGTCGGGATCTTTTCCAAGCATTTTGGATGTGGCCCATACTGATATTTTAGTACCTAATTTTCTGATAGGATTGTGTTTCCTTCCTTCATAACTTGCAATGATGACATCAACATCATCCCTTTCATTCATTACATTAATCATTTTAGGGAGTTCTTCAGGCATATGCTGCAAATCGTCATCCATAGTGATAATAAAATCGCCTTTAGCATAAGAAAAGCCACACAGAAGAGCAGGATGCTGACCAAAATTTCTGGCCATTTGAATGATTTTAACACGCGGATCTTCTGCATGTAATTGCTCCATGATTTTATAAGAAGCATCCTTTGAACCATCATCTACAAGAATAAGTTCAAATGGTTGTTGGATAGTCTCTCGAAAGACTTTCTCCAAACGGATGTATAAATCTCTTAAAGTATGTTCAGAATTGTATACGGGTACTACAACTGAATATAAAGCCATATCTTTATCCTCGATTCTTTATTTAGATGTTGTCTATAACCAATGATTACAAACATTTTAATAATAGCATTTATGTGAAAGCATTTCAAGTAATCTGCCTGCAAAAGTGAAACGATTGGAGAACGCAAAAATCTGTTCTTGATGGAAAGGGTGTTCAGTGTTATAATATTTTAGATTATTTATCCAGAAAGGCTATGGAGATATCATGACAAATATCAAGAACTATGTGCAATTACATCTTAATATTCTTTTATTTTCTTTAACTAGTGTGTTTTCAAAGCTGGCATCCATAGAATTTAATAAAAGTGGATTGAAAGGAAGTATGATTTATGTATATTTCTTTTTAATGGTCGCAAATTGTGGGATCTATGCAATTGCCTGGCAGAAAGTTATAAAAAAGTTTTCATTGTCTACGGCTTATGCCAATAAAAGTGTTTATCTTTTATGGTCTCAGATATGGGCTGTCATTATATTTCATGAAAATCTTTCAATACAGAATATTATTGGTATACTTGTAGTACTATTTGGAGTTTGGATGGTGCAGCGTTATGAATAGATTGTTTATGTTCTTTATGTTGTGTGGAACTTTTTTTTCTGCTATTTCCCAAGTCTTGTTAAAACAGAGTGCAAATGCTACATATAAAAATCCGATTAGAGAATATTTGAATTGGCGAGTGATTGTGGCTTATGGGATTTTTTTTGGGGTGTTGCTGCTTAATACTTACTGTTATACAAAAGTAGATATGCGGTTTGGACCGGTAATTGATACAGCAGCTTATGTATTTGTATTGTTTTTTTCCTGGGCAATTTTAAAAGAAAAAATCACAAAGGGTAAGTTGATTGGTAATTTGATTATTATTGCTGGTATTATCATATATACGTTATAGATAAAAGAAGGGGATTTACATGGGTATTGATTTTAATAAGGCACCTTTTGTCGGAAAAGAATTGGAATATATTTATCAGGCTGCTGTGGAAAATGGTAAAATTTGCGGCGACGGACCTTTTACCAAGAAGTGTTCTGCGTGGATGAAAGAGAACTTTCATACAAAAGAAGTGCTTCTGACGACATCCTGTACACATGCGCTGGAGATGGCGTCATATCTGGCAGGGATTGGTCCGGGGGATGAAGTTATCATGCCGTCGTATACCTTTGTTTCCACTGCAGATGCATTTGTCCTTCGGGGTGCTACCTGTGTGTTTGTGGATATTCACCCGGAGACGATGAATATTGATGAGACGAAGATTGAGGATGCCATCACAGAGAAAACAAAAGCAATCGTTCCGGTACATTATGCAGGGGTATCCTGTGCCATGGATGAGATTATGGCCATTGCAGAGAGACACCACCTGAAAGTAATTGAAGACGCGGCTCAGGGAGTGAATGCCCGGTATAAAGGTAGGGCTCTGGGAACCATTGGGGATTTTGGCTGCTATAGTTTTCATGAAACAAAGAATTATTCCATGGGAGAGGGCGGTGCTCTTCTTTTTCAGGATGAAGATTATCTGGAAAAAGCCGAAATTCTGAGAGAAAAGGGTACGAATCGAAGCAAGTTCTTCCGTGGTCAGGTTGACAAGTATACCTGGGTTGATTATGGTTCTTCCTATTTGCCCAGTGATATGAATGCGGCTTATCTGTGGGCTCAGCTGGAAGAAGCAGAGAAAATCAATCAGAAGAGACTGAGCATTTGGAATTTTTACCATGAAGAATTGAAACCGCTGGCTGACAGAGGACTGATCGAACAGCCATTTGTTCCTGATTACGCAGAACATAACGCACATATGTACTATCTTAAAGTGAAAGATCTGGAAACCAGAACCAGACTGCTGGCAGAACTGAAGCAGCAGGGAATTCTCAGTGTATTTCATTATGTCCCGCTGCATTCTGCAGAAGCAGGTAGAAAGTTCGGGCGTTTCCATGGGGAAGATGTGTATACCACACAGGAAAGTGAGCGTATTATGAGGCTTCCCATGTATTATAGCCTCAGTCTGGAAGAGGCGGCGGAAGTAGTAAAGGCGTTATACCGTTTTTTTGAAATTTGATTTTGGGAGGAACCGTCATGGATGCGGGCAAAGTGCTTCATTATCTGAAAAAAATAAAACCCTATAATATCCAGAAAGGTTTCCGCTATCTGAAGCATTATGGATTAAAAGAGTTCTGGATTCGTTTGTGTGAGCGTATGGAGCCGGAAGAAGTTCCTTATGGTCCCTGGTTTGAAAAGCACAGACCATCGGAGAGTGAACTGGAAAAGCAGCGTGGAAAAGTCTGGAAAGAAACACCGGTTTTCAGTATAGTTGTACCGGCTTATCGGACACCGGTACTTTTTCTGGAGCAGATGATAGAATCCGTTCGGAGACAGACGTATCCCTGCTGGGAATTGTGCATTGCCAATGCAAGTCCTGAAGATGAGCAGATGGCAGAACTTCTTCAGAGATATGTACAAATGGATCAGCGGATTCATGTGAAGAATCTGGGTGAGAATCTTGGAATTGCGGAGAACACCAATGAAGCGTTTTCTATGGCTTCGGGAACCTTTGTGGGGCTTTTGGATCATGATGATCTGCTGGCTCCCCAGGCATTGTACCGGATGATGGAAGTATTGGAAAAGAAAAACGTTGATGTCTTTTATACAGATGAAGATAAAGTGACCACGGACTTGTCGGAACATTTTCAACCTCATTTTAAGCCGGACTTTAATCTGGATCTGCTCCGCTCCAATAATTATATTACCCATTTTTTTGTGGTTCGGAAAGAACTTGTCCGAAAAGTGGGCGGATTCCGGCGGGAATATGACGGTGCTCAGGATTATGATTTTATTTTCCGATGTGTGGAGCAGGCTGAGAGAATTTGTCATATCCCGGAGATTTTATATCATTGGCGCACCCATAAAGAATCCACTTCGGATAATCCGGTCAGCAAAATGTATGCTTTTGAAGCTGGAAAACGGGCAATTGAAGGCAATCTGGAACGCTGTGGCGTACAGGCAGTGGTCAGTCATACCAAAGATCTGGGTTTTTATCAGGTGGAATATCCGGTACAGGGAAGACCTTTGGTGTCTGTTCTGATTCCCAATAAGGATCAGAAAGAATCTCTGAAAAAATGCCTGGATTCTGTATTTGAAAAGACCACCTATTCGAATTATGAGATTATTATCATCGAGAATAACAGCACAGAATCAGAGACATTTGCGTATTACCGGGAATTGCAGAAACGTTCCAATGTTAAAGTAATTACCTGGAAAGAAGGGTTTAATTATTCGGCCATTAACAATTTCGGGGAAAAGGAAGCTTCCGGAGACTATCTATTATTCTTAAATAATGACGTGGAAGTGATTAATCCCCGCTGGATGGAGGAAATGCTGGGTAACTGTCAGCGCCCGGAAGTGGGGATTACAGGTGCAAAACTATATTACCCGGACGATACGATACAGCATGCCGGAACCATTATAGGAATCGGAGGAATTGCCGGTCATGCATTTTTAAATATGCCTAGATCAAGAACCGGTTATCTTCATAAGGCATCCATACAGATGGATCTCAGCGCTGTGACGGCAGCCTGTATGATGATGAAACGGTCTGTGTTTGAACAACTGGGAGGATTTGAGGAAAAGCTTACCGTTGCATTTAACGATGTGGATCTTTGTCTTCGTACAGTGCAGGCAGGATATCTGGTGGTCTATAATCCAAAGGTGGAATTATATCATTATGAATCCAAATCGAGAGGTTCGGAGGATAATGAGGAGAAAGTCCGACGCTTTCAGAGTGAAATTGAATTTATGAGAAATCGTTGGATCGCGATTCTGAAAGAGGGAGACCCGAATTATAATAAAAATCTCACACTGAGTAAATGGAATTACTCGCTGCGGGCATAAGAGTAGGAGAAACAGATGAAAAAAGTATCTGTGATCATTCCTAATTATAACGGAATGCAATATGTGAAACGATGTCTGGACAGTCTGATGACACAGACACTGAAAGACTGGGAGATATTGTTCGTAGATAATGGCTCTGCCGATGGAAGCAGGGAACTGGTTGAAAAAGAATATCCGCTGGTGAGGGTGATTGCTCTGCCGGAAAACCTGGGATTCTGTGGAGCAGTAAATATAGGAATCCATGCAGCAACAGCTCCTTATGTAGTACTGTTGAACAATGATACAGAAGCAGAATCTGAATTCCTGCAGGAATTATACGATGGAATAAGGCGTAAGCCACGTGCATTTTCAGGCGGTGCTATGATGCTTCAGTTCCATGACAGAGAAAGAATTGATGATGCAGGCAATTTCTACAATGCTCTTGGATGGGCATTTGCCCTGGGAAAAGGAAAGCCTGCCGCAGACTATAACAAAGAAAGAAAAATATTTTCTGCCTGTGGGGGAGCGGCGATCTACCGAAAAGACCTGATGGAAGAACTGGGATATTTTGACGAAGAACATTTTGCCTATCTGGAAGATACGGATATCGGATACCGTGCTCAGATAGCCGGATACGAAAACTGGTACTTCCCCAAAGCAAAAGTCTATCATGTGGGAAGCGGAACCTCCGGTTCCCGCTATAACCAATTTAAAATACGGTATTCATCCAGAAACAATATCTACATGATCTATAAAAACATGCCGCTTGGGCAGCTCATATTGAATCTGCCGCTGCTGGTTATCGGATTTGCCACCAAATTGGCCTTTTTCTCTTTGAAAGGATATGGAAGGGAATATGCTGCAGGAATCAAAAACGGATTTTCCATCTGCAGGAAAAATAAAGTCCCCTTTCAGTGGAAACATATGGGAAACTACTGCCGGATACAGCTGCAGCTCTGGGTGAACTTAATCAGGCGATTTGTGTGATTGATTTCTGTTTCCCTTGCATAGTCTCTTACGCTTTAGGAAGGATATCAGAAACTAACTGTTTTTCAAAAGCATTGGGGAAAGTGAGTCCGAAGATAAGACGCTTACGGAGACTTTGGCGCGAAGGCTCTCCTGAGCGTCAATATAGTCGCAGTTAGCGGCTAGCTGAGGAGGAACGGCCTGCTTTTGAAAAACAGTTAGTTTCTGATATCCTATTTAATCGTAAGAAAATATTTTGTTGCTCTTTTGGCATAATTATTGTATAGTATAGTAAGTAGTGAGCAGAAGATTGAAGATAAGGTGAAGAGTATTGATAAAAGATAATCAGAAATACTTTAACCGAATGCATGTGGTTGTTGATGCCTTGATTGTTACAGCATCGTATTTCCTTGCGTGGGTGGCACGATATGTGTGGCCTTTTGCTGACGATGCTGTCAGAACGGTGCCTTTTGAATGGTATATGAGGCAGCTTCCGGTGATTGTACCGGTATATCTGATCTTATATTATGCCTTTAGCTTATATACACCCAAGCGTGTACAGGGGCGTCGGCTGGAGTTTTCGAACATTGTCAAAGCCAATACCGTTGGCATCCTGTTGTTAATCTGTTATATTGTTGTACTTTTGCGGGAAATTAACTTCGCCCGTATGATGCTGGTTTATTTCTATTTGATTAATATGTTTCTGGAAGAATCGGTGAGGATTCTGATTCGCAGATTCCTGCGGAATATTCGGAAACGTGGACTGAATCAGAAGCATATTTTGTTGGTTGGTTACAGCAGAGCAGCAGAAGAATATATCGACCGGATTCTTCAGAATCCCCAGTGGGGGTACCATATCAGTGGGATACTGGACGATAATGTCGATGAGGGAACCACATACAAAGGAATTAAGGTAATTGGAAAAATAGAAAATTTGATGGTGATTCTTCCTCAGAACAGTCTGGATGAGATTGCCATTACTTTAGGATTGAGTGAATATTATCGACTGGAAGAAATTGTGGCTCTGTGTGAAAAATCAGGAGTTCATACAAAGTTCATTCCGGATTATAATAATATTATCCCGACAAAACCTTACACAGAAGATTTGCTGGGACTTCCTGTGATTAACATCCGGTACGTGCCTCTGACGAATACCTTTAACATGGTTGTGAAGAGGCTGATGGATATTTTCGGATCTATAGTGGCTATCATCATTTTTTCACCTATTATGCTGTTGGCGTGTCTGATGATTAAGCTGACATCTCCCGGTCCTTTGATTTACAAGCAGGAGAGAGTTGGACTTCATAATCATAATTTTATGATGTACAAGTTTCGTTCCATGGAAGTTCAGTCAAAAGAAGAAGAAAAGAAGGCCTGGACAGTAAAAAATGATCCCAGAGTGACCGGAATAGGTAAACTGATGAGAAAAACCAGTATTGACGAATTGCCGCAGTTATTTAACATACTAAAGGGAGATATGAGTCTGGTAGGTCCCAGACCGGAGCGCCCATTCTTTGTGGAAAAGTTCAGAGAAGAAATTCCCAGATATATGGTAAAACATCAGGTAAGACCGGGACTGACCGGTTGGGCACAGGTTAATGGATATCGTGGCAATACTTCTATTCGTAAAAGAATAGAGTATGATTTATACTATATCGAAAACTGGAGCGTTGGACTGGATATCAAAATTCTGATTATGACCTTTTTTAAAGGTTTCGTAAATAAGAATGCATACTAATGAGTAAGGAGTAAGGTATGGCAGAGAAAAAAACACTAACCAGAAAACAAGTGAGACTTCGGAGAAAACGCAGAAGAAGGAGGATTCTTTTTGCTCTGGAGATTTTGATTCTTCTGCTTCTTGTTGCGGGGCTGTTTGTTTTTGCAAAGATGGGAAAAATGAACTTTACGGAATTGGATTTTAAAGATATCGGATTCAATACAGGTGTCAGTGAAAATAAGACTTTAAAAGGTTATACAACAATAGCTCTGGTTGGTCTGGATAATCGGGAAGGTTCTTTGAAACAGGGAAACAGTGATACCATGATTATCGCTAATATCAATAATGATACACAGAAAGTAAAACTGATGTCCGTATATCGTGATACGTATCTGCGTGTGGGAGTGGATAAAGAGGGAAACGGAATTTATAATAAAGCCAATTCAGCCTATAATCGCGGTGGTCCGGAACAGATGATTTCCATGTTGAATACCAATATGGATCTGGCCATTCAGGATTTTGTGACTGTGGACTTTAATGCTGTTGCCAAGGCTGCCGAGTTGCTGGGCGGTATTGATGTGGAATTGAAGGAAGAAGAAATTGTACATTTGAATAACTATTGTGTGGAGACTTCGAAAGTAACGGGTATGAATTATGAACCATTGGAGGAAGTTGCCGGAATTCATCATCTGAATGGTGTCCAGACAGTGGCTTATGCCCGGATTCGTTATACAGTCGGCAATGATTTCCGCCGTGCAGCACGACAGAGAGATGTTATCTATAAGCTGGTGGAGAAGGCAAAAACCTGCGGAATCGGCACGTTGAATAAGATTATCGATAAAGTATTTCCGGATATTTACACCTCTCTGACAAAAACAGAGATTATCAGTATGGCGATGAGTATGCTCTCTTATGAAATAGAGGATCAGGCAGGTTATCCTATCGATCATCTGTGGGGAGCGAATGTGGAACAGGCGATAGGTCTTGACTGTATCTGTCCGGTTACGCTGGAATCTAATGCGATAAAGGTACATGAATTTTTCTTCCCGGAGGAGGAGTATGTACCGTCTGAGGAACTGAAAGCTTACAGTCAGCGTATTATCGATATCAGCGGATATGATGACAGCTCCAGATTATCGGTTTCTGAAGATGGAGATCTGGATTCTTATCGTCAGGATACGGGAACTCAATGATAAATTTAAGGAAAAGTCGGAATGCAACAGGAGAGGGTATCGCAGCAGCGATACCCTTTCCTGTATCAGAGATTAACAGCAGGAGTGAGATATGGAGAGAAAAACAGTTGATGTAATCATTCCGGTATATCAGCCGGATGATTCGTGGAAAAATCTTGTGGATATGCTGAACAGACAGACATATCCCGTCAATGTTATACGGGTGATGAATACAGGACGGGAGAACTGGAATCCGGTGTATGAGACCTGGTCTTCGAAGATGATTGTAAATCATGTGACGGAAGATGAGTTTGATCACGGAGCAACCCGGGATGCTGCCGCCCGGATGTCGGATGCAGATTATCTGCTGTTTATGACACAGGATGCGGTTCCCAAAGACTTGACGCTGGTGGAATACATGGTAAGACAGATGCAGGAAGCGGAAGATATTCGGGCAGTGTATGGCCGTCAGCTTCCGGCTCCCGACTGCAGACCGGCGGAGTGTTATACACGCAGTTTCAACTATCCTGAAACCAGCCGGATAAAAAGAAGAGAAGATTTGCCGGAACTGGGGATCAAAACGTACTTTTGCTCTAATGTATGTGCCATGTATGACAGGAAAACTTATATGGAAATGGGAGGATTTGTCAAAAAAACAATTTTCAATGAAGATATGATTTTTGCCGGCGTATTGATTCAGAATCATTATGCAGTAGCTTATGCAGCAGATGCGGCTGTGATTCATTCCCATAATTACACTGCCATGCAGCAGTTCCACAGAAATTTTGATCTGGGAGTATCTCAGGCAGACCATCCGGAAATATTTGAAAGAATCCGCTCAGAAGGAGAAGGAATGCGCCTGGTGAAAAACACAGCCGGATGGCTGTGTGCGCAGGGGAAACCATGGCTGGTTGTGGGACTCATATGGAACAGTGGATGGAAATTTCTTGGTTATTTACTTGGGAAACGATATAAAAAATTGCCAAAAAAATTTATTTTATGGTGTTCAATGAACAAAAATTACTGGAAATAAAATGTAGAAAATATTTTCACATTTTTTTCACATTTTACAGGTATTATAATAGTGATATTTGGTACCTTGATTATATTGGAAGAAAAGATAGAAGGAGTTCACAGCAATGAGTGACGAATGGAACTGGGAAAATAAACAGCAGCCGGTCTCTGATGAAGAAGCGGAGCAGGCGGAGATTCAGGAAATGCAGAAAAATGATATAGAAGAGCCGGAACAGCCAAAAGAACAGGAAACGGCTGGAAATGGTGAAGAAGAAAAGCAGGAAACATATCACTGGGTTAATCCTGAGTATCAAAAGAGACAGCAGGGTACAGCAGATACTCAGACGAATACGTATGAAAATAATAATTACCGGGAGAACATTGGAAGTAATGGCTATACAGGCGGCTCCTATCAGGATTATCACAGTACCGGGAATTTTGAACAGAAAACTCAGACTGCACAGGAGGAACAGAATCCATTTACAGAGCAAAGGACCGATAATCAGGGGCAGAATTATGCCACAGGTCAGAGAAAATATGGAACCTACTCTTATCAACAGGAATATCCGGTAAAACCCCGTGAGAAGAAAAGTGGAGGGACAGGTAAAAAGTTTCTTGTGACGGTTGGTCTGGCGGTGGTGTTCGGAGTAGTTGCGGGTGGTGTTATGTTTGGTGTGAACACACTGGGGCGTCATCTGACCGGGCAGGATAAGATTCCGGAAACCCAGATTGAAATTCCCTCCACGGAAACGCCTCAGACGGTTCAGCCGGAGACAGCGGAAACTGTGGCCGGTACGTCTAATCAGTTTTCTGTTTCTCAGGTGGCATCCAGTTGTATGCCTTCTGTGGTATCGATTACGAATGCCAGTGTAAAGACTGTTCAGGACTTTTTTGGAGGAGTACAGCAGTATCCGATTGAAAGCTCTGGATCGGGAATTATTGTGGGGCAGAATGAAAAAGAGCTGCTGATCGCTACCAATAATCACGTGGTCACGGGGGCTAAAACAATTACGGTGGCATTTAACGATGCGGCAGTTTACGATGCACAGATTAAAGGAAATGATTCCGATAATGACCTGGCAGTTATTGCGGTAGATTTGAGCAAGATGTCTCAGGAAACTTTGAACAGTATCAGAGTAGTGACGATTGGAGATTCCGATGCTCTGGCAATCGGTGAGCAGGTGGTTGCAATCGGTAATGCATTGGGCTATGGACAGTCGGTTACGTCCGGATGGGTCAGTGCTGTCAATCGTAATATGAAAGATTCAGATGGCAATACCATGGGCAATCTGATCCAGACAGATGCGGCGATCAATCCTGGTAACAGCGGCGGTGCACTGCTGAATATGAAAGGTGAGCTTGTGGGAATCAATACAGCAAAATCTATGGCTACGGAAGTGGAAGGTATGGGATATGCGATTCCTGTATCAAAGGCAAAACCGATTCTGGATGAACTGATGAATCGTGAGACCCGGTATAAAGTCGATGAAAATAAGGCTTCCTATATTGGTGTGACCTGTATGAATGTAGATACCACTGCTTCCCAGATGTATGGAATTCCTATAGGAGCTTTTGTGGATTCTGTGGAAGAAGGAGGACCTGCAGAACGTGCCGGCATACAGAAAGGTGATGTGATTGTCAAGTTTGACGGGATGTCTGTCAGCGGAAGCAAGGATCTGATTGAAAAACTGGAATACTATGAAGCGGGAGAGACTATCGAAGTTGTCATTAGTCGTGCCGAGAATGGGGAATACAAAGAAATAACTGTGACGGCTACGCTGGGTAAACGGAGTGAAATGAAACAATCAGTAGAAAAATAGAACAGGGATTATAAAAAATACTTTCGGACAGTATACCGGAAGTATTTTTTATGAAGTATTTGCGGAAGTATTTTTATGAATTATTTACTTGAGCATTAGTAAATTCTGTTCTATAATTGGTAGATAGGAAAAAACGATGAATAATAAAGAAGGGTAACCAGACAGGTTATAGAAAGGGTACGGACATGACAGACGACAAAAATATCATAGACTTTAAAGAGGTAGATACAGAAGGAAAAGAGATTTTGGATGATGAGAATAAAGATGAATTTGAGAAAGTCTGTTTTCTTTGCCGCAGACCGGAAAGTAAAACTGGTCCAATGATTACTCTTCCTCAGAATATTCATATCTGTACAGACTGTATGCAGAAAAGTTTTGATACGATGAACAGTGGAACTATCAATTATGGGGATATGTTTCAAAATATGCCAAATATCAGTATGATTGATCTTTCTTCGATGTCAAATAAAATTTCTGAAAGAAACAGAGTTAAGAAAAAGAAGCAGAAACAGGAAGAAAAAAAACAGACTGCTTTTTCTATGAAGGATGTACCGCCGCCACACAAAATTAAAGCACAGCTGGATGAATATGTAATCGGCCAGGAGCATGCAAAAAAGGTAATCTCCGTTGGTGTATACAATCATTATAAAAGGGTTCTTTCCGCAGAAAATGGAAATGATGGTGTGGAAATATCCAAGTCCAATATGCTGATGATCGGACCTACAGGAAGCGGAAAAACATATCTGGTACAGACACTTGCCAGGCTGTTGGATGTGCCGCTGGCCATTACAGATGCTACTTCCCTGACAGAGGCAGGTTACATTGGAGATGACATTGAAAGCGTTGTTTCCAAATTGCTGGCTGCAGCGGACAATGATGTGGAACGGGCAGAGCATGGAATTATTTTTATCGATGAAATAGATAAAATAGCCAAGAAGAAAAACAGTAATCAGCGTGATGTAAGCGGAGAGGCTGTGCAGCAGGGGATGCTGAAACTGCTGGAAGGCAGTGATGTGGAAGTTCCGGTAGGTGCCAACAGCAAAAATGCTATGGTTCCTCTCACAACCGTGAATACCAATAACATTCTGTTTATCTGCGGCGGTGCATTTCCGGATCTGGCGGAAGTGATTAAAGAAAGACTGAATAAGCAGGCATCCATCGGCTTTAAAGCTGATTTGAAAGACAAATATGATGAAGATAAAAACATCCTTGATAAAGTGACGGTTGAGGATCTGCGCAAATTCGGCATGGTTCCGGAATTTTTGGGAAGATTGCCGATCGTATTTACCCTGCAGGGACTGGATAAAGATATGCTGGTGAAAATCCTGAAAGAGCCGAAAAACGCTATTTTGAAGCAGTATAAGAAGCTGCTGGAGATGGATGAGGTGAAACTCAGTTTTGATGCGGATGCACTGGAGGCAATCGCGGAGAAAGCACTGGAAAAAGATACCGGTGCCAGAGCACTTCGTGCGATCCTGGAGGAATATATGCTGGATATCATGTATGAGATTCCGAAAGATGACAGCATCGGAGAAGTGGTGATTACCGGAGACTATATCCGTCACACAGGAGGTCCGCGGATTCTTCTGCGCGGACAGGAAATGTTGGAACTGGAACAAAAATATTAAATTTGAAATAGAAGGGAAGGGTTTCTTATGAGAAATGAAGATTTTTTTGAGAATCTGAGACAGACACTGACAGAGACAGCAGAAGTGGTGGGAAAGAAAGCAGAGGATCTGGTAGAAATCCAGAAACTGCACAGCCGGATCAGAACAGCACAGCGCAATGTAGAGACTGACTATAAAAAGATAGGCGAAATTATCTATCAGCGCTATATTGAAGGAGAACTTCCGGGTCAGGAACTGGAACTGATCTGTGAAATGATCATGGAACAGCAGAAAGAAATTGCCGGATGTAAAGAAGAACTGGCAAGTAAAAGGGGTCAGGTAGTATGTGCTGCCTGTGGAAATGGAAATCCCAAAGATGCAGCATTTTGCATGCACTGCGGTGCTGTGATGCCCAAAATGGATGAAGAGAGTGTAAAGACGGGAGAAGCTGCTGATCCAGCAGAGTCAGAGGCTGTGCAGGAGGCAGAAGAAGTTGCTGATCCAGCGGTAGAAGCAGCTGAACCCGAAAAGCAAAATGAAACCGACGAAATAGCATCAGAAATAGCAGCAGAACTCGAAGAAGAGCCGCCGGTTGCTGAGAAATAGAACAGAGGCCGTAAATCATGAAATGGACAGGAATTTTGACAGGTGTATTTCTTACGGATACGATTCTGAAAAGCCGTGCAGAAAAACATCTCAGTAATAAAGCCGTGCGGGAAATCGCAGGGGACAAAATTCTCCTGCGCAAACTCCACAATTATGGAATTGCCTGCAACATGGGTGAAAAACATCCGAAACTTATAGAACAGGGAACATTGGCAGTTTGGATAACCATGTTCCTTACCTGGCTGCGGGTGCTGAAAAAACCACTGGGTAAAGTACAGGGAATTCTGGTTCGTCTGGGTGGTGCACTGGTACTTGGCGGAGGACTCAGCAACCTCAACGACAGAATCACGAAAGGCTATGTGACCGATTACTTCAGCTTCAATGTCAAATGCGAAAAACTGAAAAGAATCGTATTTAATCTCTCGGATATGTGCATAGCAGTGGGAGCTGTATTGACGGCCTTGGGTTGCATCAAAAAAACGGAGAGGTAGGATTGCATTTCCGTCCCCTTTCATAATCATAACAAAAAAGTATCATTTTTAGAGAAGAAAACGGAAGTTTTTCTTCTCTTTTTCTGTTATGATAATGCAAAATGATGTAAAGGAGTATGTTTATGGAGAAGAAGTGGTGGAAGGAATGTGTGGTTTATCAGATTTATCCCCGTAGTTTTAAGGATAGTAATGGGGATGGTATCGGTGATCTGAATGGTATCACGGAAAAGATGGATTATTTGCAGGAACTGGGTGTGGATGTGATCTGGTTGTCGCCGGTGTATCAGTCCCCGAATGATGACAATGGATATGATATCAGTGATTATCAGGCTATTATGGAAGAGTTCGGTACCATGGAGGATTTTGACCGGATGCTGGCGGCTGCTCATGAGCATGGGCTGAAGCTGGTGATGGATCTGGTGGTGAATCATACCTCAGATGAGCATCCCTGGTTTGTGGAGAGTCGAAAATCTGTGGATAATCCTTACAGGGATTATTATATCTGGCGTCCTGCCCGTGAGGGAAAGGAGCCGAATAATTGGGGTTCCTGTTTTTCTGGGCCGGCATGGGAGTATGATCGGGAGACGGATGAATATTACCTCCATTTATTTTCGAAGAAGCAGCCGGATCTGAACTGGGATAACCCCAGGGTGCGTCAGGAAGTATTTGATATGATGAACTGGTGGCTGGATAAAGGGGTAGATGGATTCCGAATGGATGTGATCAGTCTGATTTCCAAGAAGCCGGATTTACCGGATGGCAAGGCGGGAATCAATGGGTATGCCAGCTTCAATGAACCGGCCAACGGACCTCATGTCCACGAGTATTTGCAGGAAATGAGGGAAAAAGTTCTGAATCGGGCCGATACGATTACCGTGGGAGAGTGTTCCGGTGTTACTCTGGAGGAGGCAAAACAGTATGCTTCCGCTGATGGAAAAGAACTGAATATGGTCTTTCAGTTTGAACATATGGATGTGGACGCTGATGGAGCAAATAAGTGGACAGATAAACACATGGATCTGAGAGAGATGAAAGAGGTGCTGACAAAATGGCAGAAGGGTCTGGAGAATATTGCGTGGAACAGTCTGTTCTGGGAGAATCATGACCAGCCCAGATCGGTATCCCGCTATGCGGATGATAGTCCGGAATATCGTGAAATGTCAGCGAAAATGCTTGCCACCTGTCTGCATATGATGCAGGGAACCCCTTATATTTATCAGGGAGAGGAACTGGGAATGACCAATGCACCTTTTAAAGATGTAAGTGATTTCCGGGATCTGGACAGCATTAATGCTTATCGTGAACTGGTGGAAGAAAAGAAAGTGTTTTCTCATCAGGAAATGATGAAATATTTAAGAAAAAAAAGCAGGGATAATGCAAGAACACCATTTCAGTGGGACGATACCCAGCAGGCAGGATTTACCACCGGAAAACCGTGGATTATGGTAAATCCTAACTATAAAGAAATCAATGCAGCCAGACAGCTGGAGGATCCGGATTCTGTATTTCATTATTATCAGAATCTGATTCGGCTTAGAAAAGAACATGAGATTGTTGTATATGGAACATATGAGCTGCTGCTTCCGGAATCAAAAGAGATCTATATGTATACCAGAACATGGAAGGATGAAAAACTGCTGGTAATATGCAATTTTTCCGGTGATACAGTACATGTAGAACTGCCGGAAGAATTTGTAGGTGCAGAAATTCTGATTTCCAATTACAAAGATGTGAGTGTTCATATAGAGATGACGGTAAGGCCTTATGAAGCGTTTGTAATAAGAAAGTAATTATTCGGATGCCTGTGAGGGGGTCTATACAAGAAAAAAGTCTTCCAAGACCCTGCACAGGCATCTTACCAGATGAAAAGAAAAACTCTGACTTGCATCCCTACGTTCGGACAAAAAGAAAGTGCAGGAAGCGGGACTTGAACCCGCACGATATTGCTACCACAGGCACCTGAAGCCTGCGCGTCTGCCAATTCCGCCATTCCTGCACGATTATCAAATATGTAGTTTTCAGAAGTGCAGGAAGCGGGACTTGAACCCGCACGATATTGCTACCACAGGCACCTGAAGCCTGCGCGTCTGCCAATTCCGCCATTCCTGCATTTTCTATTTTGTTCGCCGCACCTCAGCGACATGTATGAGTATATATGATTAATCCTGAAATGTCAACACTTTTTTTGAAATTTTTTTGATTTTTTATTTTTTTCATATCTATTGAAAAAATAGCAGGTTCGTGGTAAAATCTATAGGATTACGCAAGGGGGAGTAGTTTCAGGGGAAATTTCTCCCTTTTCGTATGTCTGAAGGGTGTTGGCGTACTTGAGTAGCCAATGCTGAACCAATGAATAATGAGAAAGGAAACGGAATGATGAAAGCGTATTTGATTCTTGAAGATGGACATGTATTTACCGGAACCAGTATAGGATCCCGAAAAGAAATCATCAGCGAGATTGTATTTAATACTTCTATGACCGGATATCTGGAAGTACTGACGGATCCGTCTTATGCCGGACAGGCAGTGTGCATGACGTATCCGCTGATTGGCAATTATGGGATTTGTTATGAGGATGCAGAGTCCCTGAGACCATGGCCGGATGGATATATCGTGAGGGAGCTTTCCAGAAGACCCAGCAATTTCCGCTGTGAAGATTCCATTCAGAATTTCCTGAAAAGATTTGATATACCTGGAATAGCAGGGATTGATACCCGTGCTCTTACAAGAATTCTCCGTGAAAAAGGAACCATGAATGGTATGATTACTACAGATGAGAATTATGATCTGGATACCATCATTCCCCGGCTGAAAGCATATACGACAGGAAAGGTTGTCGAAAAAGTGACCTGTTCCGAAAAAACTGTTCTGGAAGGAACAGGAAAAAAAGTTGCCCTTCTGGATCTGGGGGCAAAGAATAATATTGCCAGATCTCTGAATCAGAGAGGTTGTCAGGTTACTGTTTATCCGGCAGCAACAACTGCAGAAGAAATTCTGGCAGGCAGCCCGGATGGCATTATGTTGTCAAATGGACCTGGAGATCCGAAGGAATGTACAGAAATTATTAAAGAAATCAGAAAGTTATATGAGTCAGATGTGCCGATTTTTGCTATTTGTCTGGGACATCAGCTGATGGCACTTGCCACAGGGGCTGACACCCATAAGATGAAGTACGGTCACAGAGGCGGCAATCATCCGGTAAAAGATCTGGAGACAGGACGTGTTTACATTTCTTCCCAGAACCATGGTTATGTGGTAGATACAGATAATCTTGATCCGGCTATTGCAGTTCCGGCATTTGTCAATGTCAATGACGGAACCAATGAAGGTCTGAAATATACAGGAAAGAATATTTTTACGGTACAGTTTCATCCGGAAGCGTGTCCGGGACCGCAGGATTCCGGCTATCTGTTTGACCGGTTTATTAAAATGATGGGAGGAGAAGACTAATGCCAAAGAATCCGGATATTAAAAAAGTACTGATGATTGGCTCTGGTCCGATTATCATCGGTCAGGCCGCAGAATTTGACTATGCAGGTACACAGGCCTGCCGTTCCCTGAAAGAAGAGGGAATCGAAGTCGTACTGCTGAACTCCAACCCGGCAACCATCATGACGGACAAGGATATTGCGGATAAAGTTTATATTGAGCCTTTGACGGTAGAGGTGGTAGAACAGCTGATCCTGAAAGAAAAACCGGACAGTGTGCTGCCGACTCTGGGTGGACAGGCCGGACTGAACCTTGCCATGGAACTGGAAGAGAGAGGATTTCTGAAAGAGCACAATGTGCGTCTGATCGGAACCACTTCTCTTACCATTAAGAAGGCAGAGGACCGTCAGGCATTTAAAGATACCATGGAAAAAATCGGTGAGCCGGTTGCAGCTTCCTTAGTTGTTAAGACGGTTGAAGATGGTATATCATTTACCAATACCATCGGATATCCGGTTGTGCTTCGTCCGGCGTATACACTGGGCGGAAGCGGCGGCGGTATTGCCCACAATGAGGCAGAGCTGATTGAGATTCTGGAAAATGGCCTTCGTCTTTCCCGTGTAGGTGAGGTCCTTGTGGAACGCTGTATTGCCGGATGGAAGGAAATTGAGTATGAGGTAATGCGTGATGCGGCAGGCAACTGTATTACCGTATGTAATATGGAAAATATCGACCCGGTAGGTGTACATACTGGTGACAGTATTGTGGTGGCACCGTCTCAGACACTGGGTGATAAAGAATATCAGATGCTCCGTACTTCCGCTTTGAATATTATCACAGAACTTGGTATTACCGGTGGATGTAACGTTCAGTATGCACTGAATCCTGACAGCTTTGAATATTGTGTCATTGAGGTAAATCCCCGTGTTTCCCGTTCTTCCGCACTGGCAAGTAAGGCAACCGGTTATCCGATCGCAAAAGTTGCCGCAAAAATTGCACTGGGCTATATGTTGGATGAAATCCCCAATGCGATTACCGGAAAGACTTATGCAAGTTTTGAACCTATGCTGGACTACTGCGTTGTGAAGATTCCCAGACTGCCATTTGATAAGTTTATCAGTGCAAAACGTACGCTGACCACACAGATGAAAGCAACCGGTGAGGTTATGAGTATCTGCAATAACTTCGAGGGTGCACTGATGAAGGCTATTCGTTCTCTGGAACAGCATGTGGACAGTCTGATGTCCTATGATTTCTCTGATCTCTCCAGAGAAGAGATGAAAGAGGCTCTGAAAATCGTGGACGATATGCGTCTGTGGAGAATTGCACAGGCTCTTCGTATGGGAATCGGCCAGGAAGAAATTCATGAGATTACCAGAATTGACAGATGGTTTATTGACAAAATAGCCATTCTGACCGAGATGGAGTTTGCATTGAAGACCAGAGAACTGAATGAGGAGCTTCTGCGGGAAGCAAAACGTATGGAATTTCCGGATTATGTGATTGCCAGACTGAACGGCAAGAAAGAAGAGCAGGTAAAAGCCATGCGCAAACAGTATGGTATAACTGCCGCGTATAAGATGGTAGATACCTGCGCCGCTGAATTTGCTGCTACCACACCGTATTATTATTCTGTGTACGGCGGTGAAAACGAAGCGATTTGTACAGAGGGTAAAAAGAAAGTTCTGGTTCTCGGTTCCGGTCCCATCCGTATTGGTCAGGGTATTGAGTTTGACTTCTGTTCCGTTCACTGTACCTGGGCCTTTTCCAGAGAAGGTTATGAGACTATTATTGTAAATAACAATCCGGAAACAGTAAGTACAGACTTTGATATTGCAGATAAACTGTATTTTGAGCCGCTGACTCCGGAAGATGTGGAAAATATTGTAAATATCGAGAAACCGGACGGTGCCGTGGTACAGTTCGGCGGACAGACTGCTATCAAGCTGACAGAAGCTCTGATGAAGATGGGAGTTCCGATTCTGGGAACATCCGCAGAAAATGTAGATGCGGCAGAAGACCGTGAACTGTTTGATGCGATTCTGGAAAAATGTGAGATCCCGAGACCGAAGGGACAGACCGTATTTACTGCGGAAGAAGCAAAAAAAGCAGCCAATGAGCTGGGATATCCGGTTCTGGTGCGTCCTTCTTACGTGCTTGGCGGACAGGGTATGCAGATCGCTATCAATGATGAGGATGTGGAACAGTATATCGGAATTATCAACCGCATCGCACAGGAACATCCGATTCTGGTAGATAAATATCTGGTTGGTAAGGAAATTGAGGTAGATGCCGTATGTGACGGTGAAGACATTGTGATTCCGGGAATTATGGAGCATATTGAGCGTGCCGGTATTCACTCCGGAGACAGTATTTCCGTTTATCCGGCACAGACCATCAGTCAGACCGCAAAAAATACTATTGAAGAGTATACCAGACGTCTGGCCCGTGCTCTCCATGTGGTAGGTATGATCAATATTCAGTTTATCGTATGTGGGGAAGAGGTTTATGTGATCGAGGTAAATCCACGTTCCAGTCGTACCGTTCCGTATATCAGCAAGGTGACAGGAATCCCGATCGTTCCGCTGGCCGCAAAGGTAATTATGGGATATAAGCTGAAAGATATGGGATATACACCGGGGCTGCAGCCGGAAGCAAAATATTTTGCCATTAAGATGCCGGTATTTTCCTTTGAGAAAATCCGGGGTGCTGATATCAGCCTGGGACCGGAAATGAAATCTACCGGTGAGTGTCTGGGGATTGCCGAAAGCTTCAATGAAGCCCTGTATAAAGCATTCCTTGGTGCAGGTATCAATCTTCCGAAGCATAAAAATATGATTATGACAGTCAGAGACGAAGACAAACCGGAAGCAGTGGAAATCGCAAAGAGATTTGAAGCTTTGGGCTATCGGATTTATGCTACACGTAATACTGCCAAAGCACTGAAAGAAGCAGGGGTGAAAGTCATCCGAACCAATAAAATTGAGCAGCCGTCTCCAAACCTGATGGATTTGATTCTGGGACATAAGATTGATCTTGTTATCGACACACCATCTCAGGGTGTAGAACACTCCAAAGACGGATTCCTGATCCGCCGAAATGCAATTGAGACCGGTGTTAATGTTCTGACTGCTATGGATACCGCACGTGCGCTGGTAACCAGTCTGGAGAATACCGATAAGAACAGACTGACATTGATTAATATTGCAGATATCTAAGTGTTTGGAGGGGTTATGGATTTTATTGAATTATTAAAGGTTATTTTTCTGGGGATTGTAGAAGGTATTACCGAATGGCTTCCGGTCAGCAGCACCGGACATATGATTCTGGTAGATGAATTTATTACGCTAAAGGTGTCGAAAGCGTTCTGGGAAATGTTCCTGGTAGTCATTCAGCTGGGTGCTGTCCTTGCGGTGGTTGTGCTGGACTTTAAGAAACTCTGGCCATTTCACATGAATGATCCGGCAAGAGAGAGCAACTGGAAATATATCAGTCAGAATGAGAAACTTGCGAAGGTACAGAGATTTTGCGATAAATATTGTAATATGAGCAAGATCATTCTCTGGCTGAAAATCCTGGTGTCATGCATTCCTGCCATTATTGTGGGACTGCCGTTTAATGACTGGATTGAAAAGCATTTTAATAACTATGTGGTTGTTTCCGTGATGTTGATCGTCTACGGTGTACTGTTTATTATCATTGAAAATTATAACAAACAGCGAACACCCAGCCGCAGGAAACTGAGTGACATTACATTTAAAGATGCTCTGTTTGTCGGAATCTTTCAGCTTCTGGCTCTGGTTCCAGGGACTTCCCGTTCCGGTGCCACCATCATCGGTGGTATCCTGCTGGGAATGAATCGAAGACTGGCAGCAGAATATACATTTTTTCTTGCGATACCTGTCATGTTCGGAGCCAGCCTCCTGAAAGTCATCAAATTTGGCCTGGTATTTACTACGGCGGAAATTGTATACCTGATACTGGGAATGGTGGTTGCTTTTGTGGTTTCCATCCTGGCAATCAAATTCCTGATGGGATATATCAAAAAACATGACTTTAAAGTGTTTGGATGGTATCGGATCGCACTGGGTATTGTTGTATTAGTATACTTTATGATAGTTAGAGGATAAAAAAATGGAAAAGAAAAAAGTTGTGATTGCTCTGGGACATCGCGCACTGGGAAATACCCTTCCGGAGCAGAAGGAAGCTACAAAAAGAACAGCTAAGATTATCGCCCGCCTGGTAAAAGAAGGGGCTGAAATTGTGATTTCTCACAGCAATGCTCCTCAGGTAGGCATGATTCATACAGCCATGAATGAATTTGGAAAATATCATCCGGATTATACATTTGCCCCTATGTCCGTGTGTTCTGCCATGAGTCAGGGATATATCGGTTATGACCTGCAGAATGCCATCCGTTCTGAACTGATGAAAGATGGTATCTATAAACCAGTATGTACTGTACTGACACAGGTTACTGTAGACCCCTATGATGAAGCATTTGCAGAACCGGTAAAAATCATCGGCCGTATGATGACGCAGCAGGAAGCCGAAGCTGAGGAAGAAAAAGGAAATTATGTCACAAAAGTAGGCGATGGTTATCGAAGAATCGTCGCAGCACCCAAGCCTCAGAAAATTGTAGAGATTGATTCCATCCGTGCACTCCTTCAGGCAGGACAGATTGTGATCGCCTGCGGAGGCGGCGGAATTCCTGTGCTTGAGCAGAAGACAGAACTGAAAGGGGCCAGTGCTGTCATTGAGAAAGACTATGCAGCAGGACGTCTGGCAGAACTTCTTGATGCCGATGAACTCATGATCCTGACCAGCGTGGAAAAAGTAGCCGTGGGCTTCCATACAGAATCCGAAGAACTGTTGGGAGAAGTTACAGTAGAACAGGCGAAAGCTTATATGGCAGCTCAACAGTTCGAAGCCAACACCATGCTGCCGAAAGTAGAAGCATCGGTAGAATTCGTAGAAAAAAGGGAAGGCAGAAAAGCTGTCATTACCTCCATTGACAAAGCAGTGGAAGGATATCTGGGAAAAACAGGAACCATTATTACAAAATAAATAATGAATTTCAAGGTTTCTTTAGAGATTTTCTAATTCTTTAAGAAATTGGACATATTCTTATCACATTTACCGCTTATACTGAGTATCAGATAGTTGATTAACCACTCACTATCTCCCCCCTCATTAAAAGCAGAAAAGACCACCTGCAGCAGCAGGTGGTCTTTTCTATAATCGGGACTTAAGAATTTCCGTCTCGTTCCAATATGAAACAACAAAAATATTTTTGACCATGCCCTCATTATGTGTTATTCTATACTTATCTATGGACTTGTTGAAGCCCAAAAGATTGGAGGTTAGTCAATGAGATTACTTAATTTGTTGGAACGTTTGGAATATACATGTCTGCAGGGAAGTCTGGATATGGAGATTGCTGAAGTGGTCGCAGATTCCCGCAAGGCCAAGGAAGGTTCTCTGTTTATTTGTATCAGAGGTGCGGTAGTGGATGGTCATACATTTGCTTCTGCGGTGGCAGCCCAGGGAACGAAGGTAATTGTTGTGGAGGAACCGGTGGAAGTGCCGGCAGATGTGACCGTGGTTCAGGTGAAAGATTCCCGATATGCGATGGCCGTGATTGCGGCAGCTTATTATGGATATCCGGGAGATCAGCTGAAGGTGATCGGAATTACAGGAACAAAGGGAAAAACCACAACTACCTATATGGTGAAATCAATTTTGGAAAATGCGGGCTATAAGGTAGGTCTGATTGGTACGATTGAGACTATTATTGGTGATATCGTGATACCGTCGGCCAATACCACACCGGAATCGCTTCTGGTACAGAAGTATTTCCGGCAGATGCTGGATGCCGGATGTGACTGTGCGGTGATGGAAGTATCCTCTCAGGGGCTGATGCTGCACCGGACAGCCGGATTCCAGTTCGAGATTGGTATTTTTACGAATATTGAGCCGGATCACATCGGACCGAATGAACATACCAGCTTTGAACATTATCTGGAGTGTAAGAAAATGCTGCTGCGTCAGTGTAAGATTGGTATTGTGAACCGTGATGACGAGCATTTTGAGAAGATTATAGAGGGTCATACCTGTACATTGGAAACTTACGGATTTTCTCCGGAAGCGGATCTTCGGGCGGTGAATCCTAAATTGGTGACCGGAAAGGGAATGCTGGGTATTTCCTATGAACTGGACGGTTTGCTGCATTTCCCGGTGGAAATCGATCTGCCGGGCAAGTTCAGTATTTATAATTCTCTGACAGCCATTGCCATTTGCCGACATTTTAAAGTTACTGATGAGAATATTCAGAAAGCATTGAAGGTGGCAAAAGTCAAAGGAAGAATCGAGATGGTAAAGGTATCAGATGAATTTACTCTGATGATTGATTATGCACATAATGCCATGAGTCTGGAGAGTCTATTGACCACATTGAGAGAATATCATCCTCATCGTCTGGTATGTCTGTTTGGCTGCGGAGGCAACCGTTCCAGAGACCGGAGATTTGAGATGGGTGAAGTGTCAGGAAGAATGGCAGAACTTACGATTATTACTTCTGATAATCCGCGAAATGAAGATCCTCAGGCGATCATCGATGATATCAAAACCGGTATCGAAAAGACGGATGGAAAATATGTAGAGATCATTGACCGGAAAGAGGCGATTGCCTATGCGATTCATCACGGAGAGCCGGGAGATATCGTTGTGCTGGCAGGAAAAGGTCATGAAGATTATCAGGAAATTAAAGGAAAAAAATATCCGATGGATGAGCGTGTGCTGATTCAGGAGATTCTGGATGAAGACGCAGGGAAGCGGTAAGACAGACGGATGAATAAAAAAAGATGGTTTGCGGATATTATTGTGGATATTTCCAGTGAAAAGCTGGACAGGACATTCCAGTACCTGGTTCCGGAATCTCTGGAGAATCAGCTGAAGCCGGGAATGCAGGTGCTGGTTCCGTTCGGAAATGGCGGAAGGACGATTAAAGGCTATGTGATTCAGATTACGGATCGCCCCTCCTTTGAACTGGAACGGATGAAAGAAATTTTGCAGGTGGAAGAAGCAGGCAACAGTATTGAATCACGCCTGGTGGCTCTGGCTTCCTGGATGAGGGATCAGTACGGCTCCACCATGATTCAGGCTTTGAAGACGGTACTTCCTGTGAAACAGAGGATGAAACAGAAGGAAGAACGCTGGATCATGCTGAATATCACTCAGGAAAAGGCAGAAGAACAGCTGGAGTTATATAAGAGAAAGCATTATGTGGCAAGGCAGAGGATTCTGGAGGCAGTGATGGAGGAAAAACAGCTGTCTTACAGTCTGGCAGTCAATAAGCTTCACATCACCGGAAATGTGCTGAAAACCATGGAAGAGCAGGGAATTCTGAAGATTCGCAGTCAGATTGTGTATCGGAGTCCGTTACAGGAAGTCTGTCAGAATGAGGAATGTTTTCATTTGACAGAAGAACAGCAGCGGGTGGCTGATGGAATTATAGAAGGATGGAGGGCGGGTGATGACCGCCCCTGTCTGATTCGGGGAGTGACCGGCAGCGGCAAAACACAGATTTACATGGAACTGATGGATGATGTTCTGAAACAGGGGAAGCAGGTGATTCTTCTGATACCGGAGATTGCCCTGACGTATCAGATGGTTCAGCGATTTTATCATCGGTTTGGAGATAGGGTATCTGTGCTGCATTCCCGTTTGTCACAGGGGGAACGTTCAGATCAGTTTGACCTGGCACAAAAAGGGAAGATACAGGTGATGATAGGACCAAGGTCAGCACTATTTACCCCTTTACCCAATCTGGGTCTCATCGTGATTGATGAGGAGCATGAAACCTCCTATCAGAGCGAGACGACGCCCTGCTATCATGCACGGGAGACTGCCATTGCCAGAGGAAGGCTGGAAGGCTGTCCCGTGGTTTTTGGCAGTGCCACTCCATCTGTGGATGCTTACTATTGTGGAAAAACAGGAAGCTACCGTCTGTTTGAGATGGATCACAGATATGAAAACCGAAACCTGCCGCAGGTAGATGTGGTTGATCTGAGGGAAGAATTAAAAGAAGGGAATCGTTCCATATTGAGCAGAAAGCTTCAGGAAGGGATTCAGATCCGTCTGGAAAAAAGAGAACAGGTCATGCTCTTTTTAAACCGGAGAGGATATGCAGGTTTTATGTCCTGCCGTTCCTGCGGAAGTGTTATGAAATGTCCTCATTGTGATGTGTCCCTGTCTGTTCATCGCCATGGAAAAATGGTCTGCCATTATTGCGGCTACGAGACTCGTCAGCCGGAAAAATGTCCCAGGTGCGGTTCGCCGTATATCGGCGGATTTCGGGCGGGAACACAGCAGATAGAAGATATTGTGAAGAAAATGTTTCCTCAGGCAAGGGTATTGCGGATGGATCTGGATACTACCAGGAAAAAAGAAGGTCATGCACAGATTCTGTCTGCTTTTGCCAATCAGGAAGCGGATATTTTGATTGGAACGCAGATGATTGTCAAGGGACACGATTTTCCTCATGTGACGCTGGTGGGAATCCTGGCGGCGGATTTATCACTGAATATCAGTGATTACCGGGCAGGTGAAAGAACCTTTCAGCTGTTGACCCAGGCGGTGGGAAGGGCCGGAAGAGGGATTCTTCCGGGAGAAGCGGTGGTACAGACGTATCAGCCGGACCATTACAGTATACAGGCGGCAATAAGTCAGGATTATGTGGGATTTTATGAGGAGGAAATACAGTATCGGAGACTTTTGGGATATCCGCCGGCCTCCAACCTGTTTGCCGTTCATGGAAGCTGTATAGAAGAAGAACTGCTGGATACAGGCATGGAATATATCCGAAGATTTCTGAAAAAAGTGGACAATGGGAATCACCTGCGGATTATAGGTCCGGCATATGAACCGGTATCAAAGATTGCGGATATGTATCGGAAAGTTCTCTATGTCAAACATGATGATTTGAGTCAGTTACTTAAAATAAAAGAAAAACTGGAACGTTATCTGGAGATAAACAGTGGATTTAACAAGATAAGAATACTGTTTCAATTGAATCAGTAAGAGAAAGGTGGAAAATAAAATGGCTATTCGAAATATCAGAACTATGGGGGATCGCATTCTCACGAAAAAATGCAGAACGGTGGATGAGATAACACCGAAGATTCGTACATTAATCTTTGATATGCTGGATACAATGTATGATGCATGCGGTGTTGGACTTGCAGCACCGCAGGTGGGAATTTTGAAAAGAATTGTTGTGATTGATGTGGGTGAGGGCCCTTATGTACTGATTAATCCGGTGATCACAGAAACTTCCGGGGAGCAGACCGGCGATGAAGGATGCCTCAGTCTTCCGGGAAAATCAGGAACAGTGACCCGGCCGAATATTGTTACGGTAAATGCTTATAATGAACATATGGAACCATTTACGCTGACAGGAGAAGGTTTACTGGCAAGAGCAATCTGCCATGAATGTGATCATCTGGATGGCATTATGTATGTGGAACACGTGGAGGGAGAACTGCATGATGTTCAGTACGAAGAACAGGAAGAGGATGAATAATTGATGAGAGTAGTATTTATGGGAACTCCGGATTTTTCCGTGGGGACATTGCGGGAACTGGTGAAAGCAGGCCATGAAGTTGTGGGTGTGGTCAGCCAGCCGGACAAGCCGAAGGGAAGAGGAAAGAATCTGCAGCCGACGCCGGTGAAAGAAGCAGCTCTTGAACTGGGGCTGCCGGTGTATCAGCCCAGACGGGTCAGAGAGCCAGAATTTTTTGAGGTGTTGAAAAGTCTGCAGCCGGATGTGATCGTGGTGGTGGCATTTGGACAGATCATACCGGATTCCATCCTGAATCTGGCACCTCTGGGATGTATTAATGTGCATGCTTCCCTCCTGCCTAAGTACAGAGGGGCAGCACCCATTCAGTGGGCTGTCATTGATGGAGAAAAAGAGTCTGGTGTGACGATTATGAAAATGGATGCCGGGCTGGATACAGGAGATATGATTTCCAAAGTGGTGGTTCCTCTGGCGGAAGATGAGACGGGAGGGAGCCTGTTTGATAAATTAAGTGAAGTGGGTGCAAAGCTTTTGGTGGAAACGCTCCCTTCGCTTGCAGATGGAACGGCTGTATTCGAGAAACAGCCGGAAGAGAGCACTACTGCCTATGCGGCCATGATACAGAAATCCATGGGTAATATGGACTGGAACCGGTCGGCTGTGGAACTGGAACGCCTTGTTCGTGCCTTAAGCCCATGGCCCAGTGCTTTTACAAAACTTGATGGAAAAACACTGAAAATCTGGAAAGCCCGTGTGGAAAAATCACCAAATCCGGAAGCAGAACCGGGGACAGTACTGCGTGCAGATGTGCAGGGACTTTGGATTCAGACCGGTGAAGCGGCTCTGAACATTACGGAACTTCAGCTGGAAGGGAAAAGACGTATGGAAACCCAGGCATTTTTGCGGGGATATACGGTAGAGCCGGGAAGAAGACTTCCCGATTAAGAGTGCAGACGGTGTCTGAAAGAAAAGAGGAGTGAAAATCTATGTTTTATGGAATGTTTTATGACCCGACTTATGTACTGGTAATGATTGCCGCGGTGATTGCACTTGCGGCTTCCGGCTATTGTACATCTGTCATGAATCGTTACAGCAGAATGAGAATTTCTTCAGGCGTAACCGGCCGGCAGGCGGCAGAAATGGTACTTCATTCCGCTGGTATTTATGACGTGACCATTTGGAAAATGACGGGAATGGGAAGTTCCTTTTACCGTTATGATAAGACCATTCATCTCTCTTCAGAGTTGTTTGAACAGCCAAGTATTACTGCTGTGGCAACGGCAGCACACGAATGTGGTCATGCCATGCAGCATGCCGGCGGCTATGTGGTGAACCGTGTGATGAACACCATCAGACCGGTGGTTCAGATCAGTTCCAATGCGGCGATTCCGATTTTTATTCTGGGACTGATATTTTCGCTGGAACCGCTGCAGAAAGTAGGTATCCTGCTGTTCTGTGGTGTAGTTCTGATACAGATTTTGTCCCTGCCCTGCGAGTTTAATGCGTCGCGAAGAGCGGTTGCCATGCTTGGCCAGACCGGTATTCTCAGGACAGAGGAAGAGATGCGTGGAGCAAGAAAAGTATTGTTTGCAGCAGGACTGACCTATGTGGCTGCCCTTGCAGGCTCCCTGCTTCAGCTGCTGCGTCTGATTATCATATCCGGAGGAAGAGATCGTGATTAATGGAACAGACAGCAGGGCGATTGCCCTCGAAATACTGATGGATATCACACAGGAAAAAGAGTACAGCCATATCGCTATCCGAAATGCCCTGGATAAAGTGGGGTATCTTCCCAAACAGGAACGGGCATTTATCAACCGGCTGGTGGAAGGGACTCTTGAATATAAGATCAGAATTGATTATATTCTTGATCAGTTTTCCAGTGTTAAAGTAAAGAAAATGAAACCGGTGATTCGGAATATTCTCCGCTGTGGTGTGTATCAGCTGTTGTTTATGGACGGTGTGCCGGATGCAGCGGCATGTAACGAAGCTGTAAAACTGGCGCAAAAAAAAGGATTTTACAGTCTGAAAGGATTTGTAAACGGAGTTCTGCGCACCATATCCCGTGAAAAAGAACAGATTACATATCCTTCCCGGGAAAACAGGCTGTCGGAGTATCTGTCTGTGTATTATTCGATGCCTCTCTGGCTGACCGAACGATGGCTGGGTGAATATGGGCCGGAGATAACCGAAACTATGCTGCAGGATTCTCTCAGAGAGCATCCTGTGACAATCCGGCTCCAGACATACCGGATGAATCCGGAAGTGTGTATAGAGAGTCTGGAACGCCAGGGGGCGGTGGTCACTCAGGCTCCATTTTTATCTTATGCCAGGTATCTTTCAGGGTTTGATCAGCTTGCAGGATTGAAATCATTTCATATGGGAGGATTTGTGGTTCAGGATGTAAGCTCTATGCTGGTCACTGAAATTGCAGCTCCGCAGAAAGGTGATACGGTCATTGACCTCTGTGCCGCACCCGGCGGGAAAAGTCTCCATATGGCAGACAAGATGGAAGGGACAGGTCATGTGCATGCAAGGGATCTGACAGATTATAAAGTGGAATTGATCCGTGAAAATATTCGGAGAACCGCTGTCACAAATGTTGAGGCTGTAAAGAAAGATGCCACTGTGCTGGATAAAGAATCTGTGGGAACTGCGGATATCGTACTGGCGGATGTTCCATGTTCCGGTCTGGGAGTGATCGGGAAGAAAACAGATGTCAAATACCGGTCTGATCTGGACAAAATACAGGAGCTGGCAGTCCTGCAGAAAAGAATCCTGCATAATGCGGCTTCTTATGTAAAGCCGGGAGGCGTCCTGATTTACAGTACCTGTACGATTACCAGAGAAGAAAATATAGATAATGTAAACTGGTTTGTGGAAAATTATCCGTTTGAGCTGGAAAGTATTGATCCGTATCTGTGTGAGGAACTGCACAGTGAAACCACACAGCAAGGATATCTCCAGCTTTTGCCGGGAGTACATCAGACGGATGGTTTCTTTATGGCACGTCTGAGGAAACAACAGGGATAAGGAAAAATGATAAATTTAGATATAAAATCTCTTTATGAATCTGAACTGAAGAAATTGCTTGTGGGGATGGGTGAGAAACCATTTAAGGGCAAACAGATTTATGAATGGCTTCATAAAAAGACAGTGGGCAGTTATGAGGAGATGACAAACCTTTCATTAAAATTGAGAGAACAACTAAAAAAAGAACAGCCGCTGACCAGGCTGGAACCTGTGGATGTGCAGACCTCGCAGATTGACGGGACGCAGAAATATCTGTTCCGGCTCAGTGACGGTAATGTGATTGAAAGTGTCTGGATGAAATATAAGCATGGCAATTCTGTGTGTATATCTTCACAGGTGGGCTGCCGGATGGGCTGCCGCTTCTGTGCCTCAACCATTGGCGGACTCACAAGAAATCTGCTTCCTTCCGAGATGCTGGATCAGGTATATCGGATTCAGGAACTTACGGGAGAACGGGTATCAAATGTGGTTGTGATGGGGACAGGTGAACCTATGGACAACTACGATAATCTTCTTCGTTTTATCCGGATTCTCAGTGATGGAAACGGTCAGAATATCAGTCAGAGAAATCTGACAGTATCTACCTGCGGAATTGTTCCCAGAATCCGTCAGCTGGCAGAGGAAGGTCTTACGATCACTCTGGCACTGTCACTGCATGCACCCACCGATGAAAAGAGAAGGGAACTGATGCCCATTGCCAATAAATACTCACTGTCAGAAGTAATACCTGCCTGTGCTTATTATTTTGAAAAAACAGGGCGCAGACTGACCTTTGAGTATAGTTTGGTGGGAGGTAAAAATGACAGTGAAGAAGATGCGGCACAACTTGCAAAACTGGTCGAAGGACTGAACTGTCATGTCAATCTGATTCCTGTCAATCCCATTAAAGAGAGGAATTTTGTCCGGTCAGAGAAAAAAGTCATAGAGAATTTCAAAAATAAACTTGAAAAATATAGAATTAATGTTACTATTAGAAGAGAAATGGGCAGGGATATTGATGGTGCCTGCGGACAATTGAGGAAAAAATATATCGACACAAGGGAGAATTTGTCATGAAAGCGTATTCTGTGACAGATGTTGGGCAGAGGAGAAGAGAGAATCAGGACTACGTGTTTGCATCCGAACAGCCGATTGGAAATCTTCCCAATTTATTTGTGGTGGCTGATGGTATGGGAGGCCACAATGCAGGAGATTTTGCTTCACGCTGCGCCGTTTCTGTTATGGTGGAATCTGTAAAAAAAGATATGAGTTTTAATCCAATCAAGATTATTCGTCATGCCATTGAGACAGCCAATGAACAGGTGGGGATACAGGCAGAACTGGATCCCGGAAAGACCGGTATGGGAACTACTTTGGTGGCGGTCACTGTTGTAGGGTATTATGCTTATATTGCCAATGTGGGTGACAGCAGACTTTATATATCGGATTCTCATGGATTGATACAGATTACACGAGATCATTCCTGGATTGCTGAGCTGGTCCGAAGAGGAGAACTGAGCAAAGAGGAAGCCATGAATCATCCGGGTAAGAATATTATTACCAGGGCAGTGGGTACTGCACCGGAAGTAAATATTGATTTCTTCGATGTGGAACTGGAAGAAGGAAATAAGATTTTGATGTGTTCTGACGGATTGAGCAATATGGTGAGAGATGATGTTATGCAGGAGATTCTGCAGACATCGGAAAATATCGAAGAGTCAGCTGAAAAAATGGTACAGCTGGCCAATGAAAATGGCGGGAAAGATAATATTTCAGTGATTATTATAGAACCATTTACAGACGAGGTGAAAAAATGTTAAAAGAGGGCATGATTGTAGGAGAAAGATACGAGATTATCAGCAGGATCGGAAGCGGCGGTATGGCTGACGTATACAAAGCAAAAGACGGTAAGCTGAATCGTCTCGTAGCAGTGAAGGTAATGAAAGCGGAGTTCAGCGAAGATAAGAATTTTATTGCGAAATTCCGCAAAGAAGCACAGGCAGCAGCAGGACTGGCACATCCGAATGTGGTGAATGTCTATGATGTAGGGGAGGACAACGGCATTTATTATATCGTGATGGAACTGGTACAGGGTATTACTCTGAAAGACTATATTACCAGAAAGGGGAAACTGACAGTCAGAGAGGCTACCAGTATAGCGATTCAGGTGTCTCTGGGATTGGAAGCTGCGCACAGAAGTAATATTGTCCACAGGGATGTAAAACCTCAGAACATCATTATTTCTACAGATGGAAAAGTAAAACTTTCTGATTTTGGTATTGCAAGAGCTGCTTCTTCCAATACGATCAGTTCCAATGTAATGGGTTCCGTTCACTACAGTTCTCCGGAACAGGTGAGGGGCGGCTATAGTGATGCTAAGAGTGATATCTATTCTCTGGGTATCACCATGTATGAAATGGTTACAGGCCGTGTTCCTTTCGATGGGGATACAACAGTGGCAATTGCCATCAAACATCTGCAGGAAGAGATGGTATCCCCGAGAAAGTATGTGCCGGATCTTCCATACAGCCTTGAACAGATTATTTTAAAATGTACCCAGAAGAGTGTGGATCGCCGTTATGCCAGTATGACAGAACTGGTGGAGGATCTGAAACATTCCCTTCTGGATCCGAATGGAAATTTCGTATCACTGACGCCTCTGGCCAGCCATGCCCAGACAGTGATGCTTTCTCAGGATGAACTGGATGCCATCCGCGATGGGCGTTCCGGTTATGCGACACCTCAGAAAAATAATGATTACATGGAATATGAAGACAACGAGGAGGAAGAGGAAGCAGAGGAAGCAGAGGAATACGATGATGATGACGATGATGATGATGATGGAGAAATCAGTTCCAAACTGGAAAAAGCTATGACAATCGGCGGATTTATCATCGGAGCTATTATTATTTGTATACTTATCTTCTTTATTGCGAAAGCGGCAGGCCTGATCAATATTGGTGATAAAAAAACTGATGATACACAGATTGAGCAGGAAATTGATCTGGATGAGATGGTGGACGAAAACGGTCAGGTCACTGTTCCGAGTCTGGTAAAAGTTACTGAAGAAAATGCTTTGAATATGCTGGAACAGCTGGGCCTGAAGGGAAACAAGACCGGAGAAAGCCAGTCTGAATATCCGGCAGGTACTATTATTTCACAGGAACAGGAAGCAGGCACGAAAGTGGATCAGGGTACCGTGATCAATTATGTGGTAAGTGCAGGAACTGATTCACCGGTGGTACCTGAAGTAACCGGTTATTCTCAGTCGGAAGCAGAAGCTGCCATTATTGCACTGGGACTGGAAACGTCTATCGAGCAGGAATATAGTGATACTGTTGCTATTGGAAAAGTAATTCGTATCGATCCTGTGGCAGGAACAAAGCTTTCGTCCGGCTCTACAGTGAAACTTGTGGTCAGCCTCGGTGAAGAGGATAAAAAAGTTCCGGTACCGAATGTGAAAGGCCAGGATGAGGCGACTGCAAAGAAGACTCTGACAGACAGTGGATTCCAGGTAATTGTTGAGACAACAGAGACAGAAGACGGAACCGCAGACGGATGTGTCGCTTCACAGAGTATTTCAGCAGGCACAGAAGCAGACCCTGGAACGACAGTGACGATTTATATATATCATGCTCCTGCAGCAACGCCGATTCCAACAACTGAACCAGATTCTCAGGGTACAGAAGGCGGAGAAACCACCACCAGCGAATGGCGCTGCAACGTACAGCTGGTACAGCCTGAAAACTACAGCGGCGGGCTGGTGCAGCTCCTTCTGGTACAGAATGTCAATGGACAGAATGTGGAGACTGTGATTCTGGAAGGACAGACGATTACTTTCCCATATATTGTGTCAGTGAAAGGTGCTGATGGTGTGGAAACAGGAACCATTTATCTGAAAGAAATGGTAGACGGAGAGTATGTGGAAAGAGGTCATTACTCCAATGTCCCATTTAAGAAGGTAGAGGCAGGAAATTAAGAATACCTGGGGAGAGTTTGATGCAGGGAAAAATCATCAAAGGAATAGCCGGATTCTACTACGTGGATGTAGTAGAATCCGGAATTTATGAATGTAAGGCAAAAGGCATTTTTCGAAAAGAAAAACAGAAACCTCTGGTTGGAGACAACGTGGAGATCGAAGTTCTGGACGAAGAAGAGAAAACAGGTAATCTGGTGCAGATTTTGCCGAGAAAGAACCAGTTGATCCGGCCAGCGGTGGCCAATGTGGATCAGGCGCTGGTTATTTTTGCTGTCCGACAGCCGGATCCAAATTTCGGGTTGCTGGACCGTTTTTTAATTACAATGGAACAACAGGATGTGCCGGTAATCGTCTGTTTTAATAAGCAGGATCTGATACAGCAGGAAGAACGTGAGCATTTATGTAAGATTTACGCAGGCTGTGGTTGCAGGATTTTACTGACCAGTGCAGAACAGGAAGAGGGAATTGAAGAGATTCGGGAGATACTTGATGGAAAAACTACTGTAGTTGCAGGTCCCTCAGGGGTTGGAAAATCATCCCTCACTAATCTCCTTCAGGAAGAAATCAGTATGGAGACCGGCGAAATCAGTAAAAAACTGAAAAGAGGAAAGCATACCACAAGACATTCTCAGCTGATGTGTGTGGGTCATCAGACCTATCTGATGGATACTCCGGGTTTCAGTTCCCTGTTTGTGGAGGGAATAGAAAAAGAGGATTTACGGATGTATTTTCCGGAATTACGAGAGTATGAAGGATGTTGCCGTTTTCAGGGGTGTACGCATGTGCATGAACCGGACTGTGTGGTAAAGGAAGCCGTGAATGCCGGGCGCATCTGCAGAGAGCGGTATGCCAGTTATGTGCAGATGTATGAGGAATTAAAGGAAAAAGAAAAAAGGAGATATTGATTATGTATCAATTGGCACCATCGATTTTAGCGGCAGATTTTAACTGTCTGGGGAAACAGATTTCTCAGATTGAACAGGCTGGAGTAAAGTGGCTTCACATTGATGTAATGGATGGCAGATTTGTACCAACCATATCTTTTGGTATCCCGGTTGTTAAATCAATCAGGAAAAACACATCTTTATTTTTTGATGTACATTTGATGGTAGAGGAGCCGGATCAATTTATTGATATGTTTAAAGAATGTGGAGCCGGACAGCTGACCATTCATGCAGAGGCTTGCCGCCATCTGGATCGTACCCTTCATGCAATCAGAAATGCGGGAATGCGTGCGGGTGTTGCACTGAATCCATCCACACCGCTCAGTACTTTGGAGTATATTCTGGATCTGGCTGATATGGTTCTTCTTATGACGGTCAATCCGGGATATGGGGGACAGACATACATTCCTTATTGTACAGAAAAAATCCGCAGTCTGCGGAAAATGATTCTCGACAGGGGACTGCAGGTGGATATTCAGGTAGATGGCGGAATCAACGAAAAAACGATTGATGCGGTTCTGGATGCCGGTGCCAATATTATTGTAGCCGGTTCCGCAGTTTTTGACGGTGATATCCCGGCAAATGTAAAGAAACTGTGTGATATCATGGGAGAATATGATAAATGAAAACATTGATTATTACAGGGGGCAATATCGATACAGATTTTGCCCTTTCTTTCATAGAAAAATTAAGAGCAGATTATGTGATAGGTGTGGACCGGGGACTGAATTTTTGCTATGACCAGCAGATATTTCCGGATTATATCGTAGGTGATTTTGACAGTCTTTCTCCGGGAATTCTGGACTGGTATAAAAAGAACAGCAATGTGCCTGTTCGTGAATATAATCCTGTAAAAGATGCGACAGATACCATGATCGCATTGCAGAAAGCACTGAAGCAGAACAGCAGCGAAATCTGGATTCTGGGAGGAACCGGAACACGGATCGATCATGTGCTCTGCAATATCCATATACTCAAGAATGCATATCTGGCCGGTGTGAAGGCATATCTGGTGGATGCCCATAATCGGATCAGCCTTCCGGTTGAGAAAAAATTTTATCTTGAAAAAAAAGAACAGTTCGGTGATTATATATCCTTCTTCCCGTTGGGAGAAGAAGTGGACGGTCTGACCCTGAGAGGATTTAAATACCCGTTGGACGGATACTGCCTGCGGAATCTGGAAGGACTGGGAGTCAGCAACGAAATTGTGGATGAACGGGCAGAAGTATCCTGGGAGATGGGGATACTGGTGATGATAGAAAGCAGAGATTGATTGGGGACGATAGTTTTTGACAAAAGTAAATAGCAAATGTTGAGTTTTTTTGATTTGTGTGATAGAATTGACACGTTATATTCTATGATACAAAGGTCGAGAGCGCGAAGTGCGGAGAAATCCGTGTATCATAGGGGTCAAAATACCTTTTGCCCCCTACATCATTATATGAATAATACAAAAATGAGAAAATAAAGAAAGTGGGATGTTTTCGGTTCTATATAGGCAGGAAGCGGCGTGACAAAGGGCACTCCTCGTGGCAGAAGAAACGTCCCCAAAGGAGAATATAGTATGAAGTTAGGTATCGTAGGTCTTCCCAATGTGGGAAAAAGCACGTTGTTTAATTCTTTGACGAAGGCAGGTGCCGAGTCTGCCAATTATCCGTTCTGTACGATTGATCCCAATGTGGGTATCGTACCGGTTCCGGATGAGCGTCTGAAGCTGTTGGGGGATTTTTACCATTCTAAGAAAGTTACACCGGCTGTCATTGAGTTTGTAGATATTGCAGGTCTTGTAAAAGGAGCATCGAAAGGTGAAGGTCTGGGGAACCAGTTTCTGGCCAATATCCGTGAGGTAGATGCGATTGTACATGTGGTTCGCTGTTTTGAAGATTCCAATGTGATTCATGTGGATGGCAGTATTGATCCGGTGAGAGATATCGAGACCATCAATCTGGAACTGATTTTCTCGGATCTGGAGATTCTGGAGAGAAGAATTGCCAAGACGACGAAGGCAGCACGTATGGATAAGACGGCGGCGAAAGAGCTGGAATTGCAGAAGCGAATCAAAGAGCATCTGGAAGATGGCAAACCGGCGATTACTCTGGAGACAGAGGATGAAGACGAAAAAGCTTGGATTTCTGAATATAATCTTCTGACTGGCAAACCGGTGATTTTTGCTGCAAATGTTACCGAGGATGATCTGGCTGATGAAGGTGCCGCTAATCCGCATGTACAGGCTGTAAAAGAACTGGCGAAAGAACAGAACAGTGGTGTGTTTGTCATCTGTGCACAGATCGAACAGGAAATTGCCGAGCTGGAAGATGATGAGAAAAAAGAATTTCTTGAGGATCTGGGAATAGCAGAGTCAGGACTTGAGAAGCTGATTAAGGCAAGTTATGAATTGCTGGGACTGATGAGTTTCCTGACTTCTGGAGAAGATGAGACCAGAGCATGGACGATCAAAGTGGGAACGAAAGCACCGCAGGCTGCAGGGAAGATCCATACAGACTTTGAACGTGGATTTATCAAGGCAGAAGTGGTGAATTATCAGGATCTTCTTGACTGTGGTTCCTATGCGGGAGCCAGAGACAAAGGGCTTGTAAGAATGGAAGGTAAAGAATATGTGGTGAGAGATGGAGATGTGATTTTATTCCGTTTTAACGTATAATTGATGTTCCTTGTGGAAGTGGAGAGAAAACCCATAAAAACAGAAAAGTTATGAACTGTAGCTGCTTTTTGTGGGATTTCTCTCCACTTTTTTGTGTTCTGTGTGCAGATTGTGGTAAATACACTGCTAAACAGTGGAAATAGTGCGTTTTTTTCTATGAAAATGTAATAATATTGTAATGATTTTCTTATCTATTTTTCAAAAATTCCCCCTTGTATTATTTTAAAGTTTGGTTTAGAATGAACATATAAGTGGTAGAAAGTGGAGAATAGTGGTGTAAAAGGGAGGAAGTGTGGCAGCGAATTCCCGATTCCACTACGGAGCAGATGGTTGGGGAGAGCCGGATGCTCCTTCAGGACAGAATCCTGATTTCTCAAAGGGGTAAATTCTATGTTCATGGGAGAGTACAGTCATTCGATTGACGCTAAAGGAAGATTGATTATACCGTCTAAGTTTCGCGAAGGATTGGGAGAAGAATTCGTTGTTACTAAGGGTTTAGACGGCTGCCTTTCTATTTATCCCATGGAAGAATGGAAAATCTTTGAGAAAAAGCTGGAAGCTTTACCACTTACCAACAAAAATGCACGGAAGTTTTCTCGATTCTTCGTTGCAGGCGCCACAATCTGTGAACTGGACCGGCAGGGGAGAATTCTCGTACCGGCAACGCTGCGGGAATTTGCAGGCCTGGAGAAAGATGTGGTACTTACCGGAAATCTCAACAGGATTGAGGTTTGGAGCAAGGCGAAATGGAGTGAGAACAACGACTACGATGATATGGATGCGATTGCAGAGGATATGCAGGAGATGGGAATTATCATCTAGTCCGGCAAAAAGGAGAATTTATGGAATTTAAACACAAGTCTGTGTTACTTCATGAGACCATTGACAATCTGAAAGTGAAGCCGGATGGCATCTATGTGGATGGAACATTAGGAGGGGCAGGACATGCCTCGGAAGTATGCAAATTATTATCTGCCACGGGGAGATTAATTGGAATAGACCAGGACGATGCGGCAATAGCTGCTGCTATGGAGCGTCTGCGGGAGTATAAGAATCAGACGGTAATCATACGCAGTAACTATTGCAACATGGTCCCGGAATTAAGAAAAAGGGGAATCAGTTCTGTAGATGGAATTGTACTGGATTTGGGAGTATCCTCGTACCAATTGGATAATGCAGAACGCGGATTTACGTATCGGGAGGACGTTCCTCTCGATATGCGTATGGACCAGAGGCAGGAACAGACTGCCAAAGATATTGTGAACACATATAGTGAAAGTGACCTGTATCGTATTATCCGTGATTATGGAGAAGATAAGTTTGCTAAAAATATTGCAAAACATATCTGTCTTGCAAGGGCGGAGAAAACTATTAATACGACAGGGGAACTGACAGAGATTATAAAGCGGGCAATTCCCATGAAAATCAGAGCAACAGGCGGTCATCCTGCAAAACGGACATTTCAGGCACTGCGTATTGAGCTGAACCATGAGCTGGATGTGCTCCGCGATTCTTTGGACGGAATGATTGATTTGTTGAATGACGGCGGGAGAATATGTATCATAACATTCCATTCTCTGGAAGACCGGATTGTAAAAACGATTTTCCGGCGTAATGAGAATCCCTGTATCTGCCCTCCGGGATTTCCGGTTTGTGTATGTGGAAATGTAAGTAAAGGCAGAGTTGTAACAAAGAAACCAATCCTTCCTTCAGAAGAAGAATTATCCGAAAACAGCCGTTCGCAGAGTGCGAAGCTTCGTGTATTTGAAAGGCATGTTTCCGGCAGTTGTTAAAGGAGATAATTAGATGACCAGTAATGGTAGAAGAAGGGTAAATTCACGGACGGATCGATATGAACAATATATCTATGACGGCAGTGCCGTCAGAAAACTACAGCCAGAACCGGAAGAAGTACCACAAAAGAAAAAAGTAAGCCATACTGTTTCCAGAAACAGGGCAAAAGCAAAGCGAATGAGCAGAGGATATGTGGTTTTTCTTGCGGCTATTTCTGTTGTAGCATTACTGATGTGTGTGAAATACCTGCAATTAAGATCTCAGATTACAACGCAGCTTAAAGAGATTGCCGCAGCTGAGTCAGAACTCAGTCAGCTGAAGGCAGACAACGATGCACTTTATAACAGCGTTGTTGCATCTGTGGATCTGGAGTATATTAAAAATGTAGCGATGAATCGTCTGGGAATGAAATATCCGGATGAGGATCAGCTTTATCAGTTCAATACGGCCGGAAATAGTTATGTTCGTCAGTACCAGAATATACCGGACGTAAAATAAACAGGTGGTTGTGTGCAGAAAAAAAGAAGTAAAAGAAGAAAAAAAAGGAACCCTTTTTTAATCAGAAAAATTAACAGTAGGATGAGTGTAAAGCTGGTAGGCCTGTTTGGTGCGGTCGTACTGGCTTTAGTAGCTTTAAGTATACGAATAACGTATATTAATGCAAGTGAAGGAAATCAATACAAAAAGCAGGTTTTGAGCCAGTCACAACAAAAATATGAAAGCCGTGTCATTCCTTTTAAGCGGGGTGACATTCTGGATCGTAATGGTGCTGTGCTTGCCACCAGTGAGAAGGTATATAAAATTATCCTTGACTGTAAAGTGGTGAATTCAAAAGAAGATTATATTGAACCTACAATCAAAGCCATGGTGGAGATACTGGGAATTGACGAGGCGGTCATCCGGGAAAAATTGGAAAACGAAAATACAAAGTCCAGTCAGTACCAGATTATGAAGACGAATGTGCCCATTACAACGAAAAAAGAGTTTGAACAGTATACGGATGTGACATCAGAGGAGGCAAAACAAACGCTTACTGCGGAAGAACGGTCAGAGAGAAGTAAGATCAAAGGTGTATGGTTTGAAGAAAACTATCTCAGAACCTATCCACTTGGGTCGGTAGCCTGTGACCTGATCGGATTTACGTATACAGGTGATACTGCAGATTGGGGAATCGAAGGATACTATTCCAGCACGTTGAATGGTGTTAATGGAAGACAGTACGGATATTTCAATTCTGATGCAGATGTTGAACAGACCATCATCGAACCGGAGAATGGAAACAGTGTGATTTCCACCATTGATGTGAATATCCAGCAGATTGTGGAAAAACACATCCAGACGCTGATGGATGCGCTGATGTACGGTCCAAACGGGGATAAAGGAGCAGAGAATATCGGTGTGATCGTGGCAGATCCCAACAATGGCGATATCCTTGCCATGGCCAGCAGTGATCCCTATAATCTGAATAGTCCCCGTGAACTGGAAAACTTCTATTCGGCAGAAGAAATTGCTGCCATGGATAATGATGAAATGCTGAATGCTCTGTATGGAATCTGGAAAAATTATTGCATCAGTGATGCTTTCGAGCCCGGTTCCACGGTAAAGCCTCTGACGGTAGCCGGAGCTTTACAGTCGAATTCTATTTTATCCAGTGATACCTTTGAGTGTGATGGTTATCAGATGTTCGGAGATACCAGAATACGATGTGCAGTTTATCCGGGCGCTCACGGAACAGAAACGTTATCAGATCTGATTGCAGATTCCTGTAATGACGGATTGATGCAGATTGGTGCTCAGATGGGGGCACAGGAGTTCCTTAAGTATCAGAAAATTTTTAATTTTGGGTCATCTACAGGGATTGATCTTCCAGGTGAAGCCAGTGGTCTGATCCATTCTGAATCTGCACTGTCAAAGCAAAGTACCGAGCTTGCCTGTGCGGCATTTGGTCAGGGATATACCTGCACGATGCTGCAGGAAATCATGGCAATCTGTTCTGTTATCAACGGAGGATATTACTATCAGCCGCGTGTAGTGGATAAAGTTCTGGATGAAAACGGCAGCGTGGTTAAAACTATGGAGCCTGTTGTGTCAAGACAGACGATTTCCTCGGATGTATCGGCATTGATTCGCCAGTATATGGGAGCAGTTTGTGAGAAAGGCGGAACCGGTTACGGTGCAAAAGTAGATGGATACAGCATGGGAGGAAAGACAGGAACTGCTCAGAAAGGTAAAAGGGAAGATAAAAAATATATTGTGTCCTTTATTGGCTTTGCCCCGCTGGACAATCCCCAGGTGGTTGTGTATGCTGTTGTGGACGAGCCAAATGCAGAATATCAGGCCGACAGTAAATATGCTCAGTATCTGTACAAAAAAATTATGACAGAAATTCTTCCCTACCTTAACATTTTCCCGGATCAGGAACTGACAGGCAAGGAAAGCGAAGCTATGCTGTATATGGAGAGAGAAATCGAAGACAATGCAGAGAAAAACCGTCAGAAAGCAGAGCGTCTGAAAAGAGAGGCAGAAGAAGGCGGGACACAGGAAACTGGTAGATTATCAGAACCAGGGGATGCTGCTCAGACACCGGACACCGGTGACGGAAACAGTGGAATAACGGTACCTGATGATGGAATACAGGAGGGGACCGACGATCCTAATGTACCTGAACCGGAAGAAAGTGATGAAGAAACGGTTCTCGACAACAAACAGGAAAGTGATGGAATCACCAACGAAGAGGCAAATCTGGGAAGCGGAAACTAAAAGGTAATAACCTCACAGAGGTATCTATATAATGTATGGATATCCTCTGTGGGGTTTTTTATGCGTAAAAATAAGACTTTTCACAAGAAAAAGACGGTGGTGGTCTTTCTGGTATGTGCCGTCCTTCTGTTTGGACTGGCAGGACGCCTGGTGTATCTGATGGTATTTCGTTCAGATTATTATGCACAGAAGGCAGATGAGCTTCATGAAAGAGAACGAAAAATCAAAGCAGCCCGCGGAAGGATTCTTGACTGTAATGGCACGGTTCTTGCTGCCAATAAGACAGTTTGTACGATATCTGTCATACACAGCCAGATTGAAGAGCCTGAGAAAGTAAAAGCGATGCTGGTGAAAGAACTGGGGATATCTGAGGAGGAAGCAAAGAAGAGAGTGGAAAAAGTCTCATCTATTGAGCGTGTGAAGACAAATGTGGAAAAGGAAGTGGGGGACAGAATTCGGGAGTACAATCTCAGCGGCGTAAAAGTGGATGAAGATTTCAAACGGTATTATCCCTATGGTACACTGGCATCCCGGGTGCTTGGATTTACAGGCGGTGATAATCAGGGAATTATTGGTCTGGAGGTTAAGTATGAAGATGTGCTGAAGGGGATTGATGGACGGATTTTGACAACAACAGATGCCAGGGGGGTGGAACTCAATGGAATCGGTGAGAGCCGGGTGGAGCCGGTGGCCGGGTATGATCTTACCATCAGTCTGGATCGGAACATACAGGAATATGCACAGCAGGAGGCACTGCGGGTTATGGAACAAAAAGAGGCGGATGCGGTCTCCATTATTCTGATGAATCCTCAGGATGGCTCCATCTATGCCTGTGTTAATGTGCCGGAATTTGACTTGAATCAGCCATTTACCCTGAATAACGGTTTAAACAATGAGGATTTTACCCAGGAGGAATTGCAGAATCAACTGAATCAGATGTGGAGAAATCCCAGTATTAATGATACCTATGAACCGGGCTCAACTTTTAAAGTCATCACTGCTTCCGCAGGTCTGGAAGCCGGCGTGGTAACACTGGAGGATACCTTCAGCTGTCCGGGATTCCGGATCGTAGAAGACAGGCGCATCCACTGCGCCAGAAGAACCGGGCACGGAGGGGAAACATTTCTTCAGGGGATTGAAAATTCCTGCAATCCGGTGTTTATTGATGTGGCAATGCGTCTGGGTGTGGAGGATTTCTGCAAATATTTTAGAAAATTTGGTCTGATGGAGAAGACAGGAATTGATCTTCCCGGGGAAGCCGGGACGATTATGCATAAACAGGAAAATATCGGTCTTGTGGAACTTGCCACTATGTCTTTTGGTCAGTCATTTCAGATTACTCCTATCCAGCTGGCATCTACTGTCTGTTCCCTAATTAACGGAGGGCAGAGAATTACCCCTCATTTTGCGGTGGAAGCAAGAGACAGTGATGGAGTCCTGATCAAACGATACAACTATGGGAAAGGAGAAAGAATTTTATCAGAGGAAACTTCCGAAAAAATGAGATATGCACTGGAAATGGTGGTTCAGGAAGGCGGAGGAAAGAATGGTCAGGTTGAAGGCTACAGGATTGGGGGAAAGACAGCCACATCCCAGACTCTTCCGCGAAGTGCCCATCGGTATATTTCTTCTTTTATCGGTTTTGCTCCTGCGGATGATCCTGTAATTCTGGGGCTGTGTATTATATACAATCCTCAGGGGATTTATTATGGGGGAACAATTGCAGCTCCGGTTATTAAAAATATATTTTCGAATATTCTGCCTTACATGGGACTTTAATAGTTGATGTATTTTGCGAAAAGTATTATACTTATGGAGAAAATAAAGATGTGAATCCGGCATCTGTCGGATTTTCATGACAAAGTACGAGGTGAGTTATGAATTATAATGTAGTGATTCCGGTAATTATAGCATTTGTAATCAGTGCGGTCCTGGGACCGGTGATTATTCCTTTCCTGAGAAGGCTGAAAGCTTCTCAGACAGAGCGTACCGATGGTGTGAAGTCCCATCTGTCAAAAGCGGGTACCCCGACCATGGGTGGTCTGATTTTTCTGATCGCAGTGACCGTAACGTCTCTGTTTTATGTGAAAGATTATCCGAATGTAATACCGATTCTGTTCCTGACACTGGGATTTGGGCTGATCGGATTTCTGGATGATTATCTGAAAGTGGTTTTGAAACGTTCTGACGGGCTGCTTCCATGGCAGAAAATGATTGGTCAGATTGTTGTTACTGCCGTATTTGCATTCTATCTGATTCGTTTCACCGATGTGGAACTGACTCTTCTTGTTCCGTTTTCCGGAGGGTATTACTGGAATATCGGCTGGCTGGCAGTGCCGCTGATGTTTGTGGCAGTGATCGGAACCGTCAATGGTGTAAACTTTACTGATGGACTGGATGGACTTGCTTCCAGCGTTACCATTATGGTGGCAACCTTCTTCTCTGTAGTAGCTATCGGAACACACAGCGGAATCGAACCGATTACCTGTGCGGTTGTGGGTTCTCTGATGGGATTCCTGCTGTTTAATGTATTTCCGGCAAAAGTTTTCATGGGAGATACCGGTTCTCTGGCTCTTGGTGGTTTTGTGGCAGGAACGGCATATATGCTGCAGATGCCGCTGTTTATCATTCTGGTGGGATTGATTTACCTGGTGGAAGTGGCGTCCGTTATCATTCAGGTGACATATTTTAAAAAGACTGGCGGCAAGAGAATCTTTAAAATGGCGCCGATTCATCATCATTTTGAACTTTGCGGATGGTCAGAGACAAGAATCGTTGCTGTATTCTCCATTATTACGGCAATCCTCTGCATGATCGCTCTGCTTGCCATGTAGAATTGTAATTGGGAAGGAGTCAGTAAGAAAGATATGAGTTTAGAAGGAAAGAAAGTATTAGTATTTGGTTCCGGGATCAGCGGTATTGGAGCGGCAGATCTGCTGACTGCTGTAGGTGCCTGCCCGGTAATTTATGACGGCAATGACCGGCTGAGTAAGGAAGATATCCGCAGTAAGCTGAAAGATGGAAAAGATGTTCCGGTGGTTCTTGGTGAGCTGCCGCAGGAAGTTCGAGAAGGGCTGGATCTGGTAGTACTTAGTCCCGGTGTGCCCACAGACCTTCCTCTGGTTAATGAATTGAGAGAACAGGGGCTGAAAATCTGGGGGGAAGTGGAACTGGCCTATCAGATGGGAAAAGGACGTGTTCTTGCGATTACCGGAACGAATGGAAAAACAACAACGACAGCTATGCTGGGTAAGATTATGAGTGATTATCTGGACAGTGTCTTTGTAGTGGGAAATATCGGAACACCGTATACTTCGGCTGCACTGCAGATGAAAGATGATACAGTCACTGTGGCAGAAATCAGCAGCTTCCAGCTGGAAACAATTGAGGATTTCTGTCCGCAGGTCAGTGCGATTCTGAATATTACCGAGGATCATCTGAATCGCCATCATACCATGGAAGAGTACATACGTGTGAAGGAACTGATCACCTGCAACCAGACGAAGGATCAGGTATGTGTCCTGAATTATGAAGATCTGACTCTGCGAGAGTTCGGAACACATGCACCGGCAAAGGTTGTATATTTCTCCAGTATACAGAAGCTTCCGGAAGGTATTTATCTGGATGGAAAGAATATTGTGCTGAAAGATGGAGAGAAAGAGATTGTGATTACTTCCACTGACAGACTGAAAATTCTGGGAAGACATAATCATGAGAATACCATGGCTGCTGCTGCGATGGCTTATTATGCCGGGGTTCCGGTGGAGAATATCCGCACCAGTGTGGAAAGTTTTACAGCCGTGGAACACAGGATTGAATATGTAACAGAAAAGCAGGGTGTGGTATATTACAACGATTCCAAGGGAACCAATCCGGATGCCGCTATCAAGGGAATTCAGGCGATGGATCGTCCGACGATTCTGATCGGCGGCGGATATGATAAGGAGTCTTCTTATGAAGAGTGGATTCAGGCATTTGACGGCAAGGTGAGATATCTGGTGCTGATCGGTCAGACCCGTGAGAAGATTCAGGATGCAGCACACCGTTGTGGATTTAAGAATACAATTCTTGCGGATAATCTGGAAGAAGCTGTGAAATTGTGTGCAAGCCTGGCACGCCATGGAGATGCGGTTCTCCTGTCGCCTGCCTGTGCCAGCTGGGGACAGTTTGATAATTACGAGCAGAGAGGAAGAAAGTTTAAAGAATATGTCCATGCTCTGCCGGATGAAGAAGAGTGAAGCGATATTTGACAATGACTGCAGACAGCCGTGCAGATGGGTTGTCTGTAGAGCAGGCTCTGCGTCAGGCTGCCGGACTGAGCAGACGGCAGATCAGCAGAGCCAAGTTCATACCAGATGGAATTATGAAAAACGGAATGCAGTGCAGGGTGACAGAGCGAGTGGTACCCGGCGACTGCATTCAGTTTTGTATAGAAGAAATTCATGAGACATCCGGGCATCTGGAGTCATTGGAACAGAAGCTGCATATTCTTTATGAAGATGAAGATGTTCTTGCCGTAAATAAGCCCCAGGGATTGGTTACCCATCCGAAGGGATGCCATTATGCCGACACCCTGGCAAATCAGGTGGTCTCGTATTATCGTGCACGCGGGGAAGAACATATGGTACGGCCGGTAGGAAGGCTGGACAGGGAAACCTCGGGTATTGTGGTGTTTGCCAAAAACGGTATTGCCGCAGCAAGACTGCAGGAGCAGAGAGAGAAGGGAATATTTCAAAAGACATATCTGGCGGTTGTAGAGGGTTATTTGCCGGTGGATGGGTTAGAATATCAGATAGATGAGCCGATAAAACCGGATCCGGAAAACCGGCTGAAAATGATTACGGCACCGGATGGAAAACGGGCTGTCACCCACTATAAGATTTTACAGAGCTGTCAGAACAGTTCGTTGGCAGAGGTCTGGCTGGAGACCGGGAGAACTCATCAGATCCGCGTGCATATGGCATCACTGGGGCATCCCCTGCGGGGAGATCTTCTGTACGGAACTGGTAAGAAAGATGCTTCCGGTGCGCGGCTTCATGCCTGGAAAGTCAGTTTCTGCCAGCCTGTGACAGGTGCAGAGATTCATCTGGAAGAACCTGTTCCGGAAGATTTTCTGAACATGGAACCGGGAGATTGTGCATAGATTATTAAAAATTGATGTTTTCGCAGGCGGGAAATTCCTGAACAATGTGGAAATGCGGGGAGAATATCGAATGCGAGTATTTGCAAATCAGCCGGCAGTTCGTCGGAAAAAAGCAGATCTGACACTTCTTGTTCTTGTGGTACTCCTCCTGTTCGTGGGGCTGGTTTTCCTGTACAGCACCAGTACCTATAACGGGCGGGTAAAATTTCATGATGAGACATATTATTTCAAAAAACAGCTGTTTGCCACACTGCTTGGCGGAGTTGCCATGTACCTGGTGGCAGGGATTGACTACCATGTGACAGCCAGGTTTGCAGTACCCCTGTACATGTGTTCTCTGGTGCTTTCCACAGCTGTTTTGTTTTTCGGACAGGAATACAATGGCTCCAGGCGCTGGCTGGCACTGGGGCCATTGTCTTTTCAGCCTTCAGAATTTGCTAAAGTGGCAGTGGTCATTTTTCTTGCCCGGATGATCAGTGAAAGCAGGAAGAGAACTGACAGTCTCTGGTTTATGATTCGTACCATGGGTGCCCTGCTTCCTGTAGTGGGGCTGGTAGGGACCAATAACCTGAGCACCGCAATTATTATCCTGGGAATTGGTGTCATCCTGATTTTTGTTGCGCATCCCCATTATCTGCCTTTTCTGGGAGTCGGGGCCGCCGGAATAGGATTTGTCGGTATATTTCTCAGTATGGAAAGCTATCGCCTGGAGCGGTTGGCTGTCTGGCACAATCCAGAACAGTATGAAAAAGGTTTCCAGACGATACAGGGCTTGTATGCCATAGGAAGCGGCGGCATCTTCGGGAAAGGACTGGGAAGCAGCCTGCAGAAACTGGGATTTGTGCCGGAAGCGCAGAATGATATGATATTTTCTATCATATGCGAGGAGACCGGACTTCTGGGAGCCGTGCTGGTGATGCTGATTTTTGGCCTGCTGATCTGGAGACTGATGGTAAATGCAGTCCATGCACAGGATCTTTTGGGGGAACTGATCTGTACAGGGATTATGGGACATATGGCCATTCAGGTGATACTGAATATCGCAGTGGTAACAAATACCATTCCCAATACGGGAATCACCCTGCCTTTTATCAGTTATGGCGGAACTTCTGTTCTGTTTCTGATGAGTGAGATGGGTCTGGCACTTTCTGTCAGCCGCTATCATCAGTGGCAGGCAGGAACCAAATAGCGGCTTTTGCATATGATAGAATAAGAGGAGCTGGAGAGTGCAGCCTGTGGGAGAAATATGGATCGAGGGAGGAACTCCGCTGTCCGGCCAGGTATCGGTACAGGGTTCCAAGAATGCGGCTTTGCCTATGATGGCGGCCGCACTTTTACATGATGGGAAAACAGTCTTACATCATTGTCCGCGGATTGCTGATGTTTTAGTTATGGAGCAGATACTGAACAGCCTGGGTGTGAAAACCAGATGGAAGGGTCATACCCTGGAAATCGACTGCAGAAAAATCGTAGGATATGAGATTGATAATGAATTGGCCGGTTCCATGCGTTCTTCTGTGATTCTGATGGGGAGCATGATATCCAGGCAGGGACAGGTGAAGATTGCATATCCGGGAGGGTGTACGATCGGGAAACGTCCCATAGACCTTCATCTGAAAGTATTTCAGAACATGGGGGTTCATATTCGGGAAGAGGAACAGGGACTGTGGGCAGGCAGCAGTACACGGCTGCAGGGAACGACTGTGGAATTTCCTGTTTCCAGTGTGGGTGCTACAGAAAATGCGCTGCTTGCTGCTGTGAAAGCAAAAGGAGAGACCGTGCTGAAAAACTGTGCGCTGGAGCCGGAAATCCGCCATCTGTGTTATTTCCTTCAGGCCATGGGAGCTGAGATCGGTGGAATAGGAACGGATACGCTGTGGATTCGAGGTGTGTGCACGCTCAGAGATGTGGAATATACAATTCCACCGGACCGGATCGTGGCCGGAACCTGTCTCTATGCAGCGGCCGCTACCCGGGGGAAAATCGTCCTGGAGCATGCACCTGTGGAGGAAATGGAGGCTGTTCTGCAGGTATATGAGAAAATGGGTGGACAATGGGTCTGTAACAGTGGTAAACTAAAGGCGGACGCCCGTGAAATCAGGTATCCGGTTTCTATGACAGAGACAGCAAGGTATCCGGGATTTCCTACGGATATGCAGTCTATTCTGATGGCTGTGCTTCTGACTGTTCCGGGAGAAAGCCGTATCCGCGAAACGATTTTTGAAGACCGGTATAAGGTCGTACCGGAACTGGCACGGATGGGAGGCTGTATTGCTGTAACAGGAAAAGATGCCTGGATACGGGGAGGAATTCCACTGTGCGGTGCAAAAGTGACGGCTCTGGAACTGAGGGGAGCGGCTGCACTTGTGATCGCTGCACTGGCAGCAGAAGGAGAAAGTCTGATAAGAAATTCCCATTTCCTGGAACGAGGTTATGAGGAATTTGAAAATGTTATTTCGAAACTTGGCGGAAAGATAGAGATAAGGGGCTATTAACAGTTGAAAGTAAATTATAAATCTATGTAAAAATATTGAATTTTATAAGTTAATAACGTAGGATAATACTGAAAGAAGTTATTACTATGAAGTATTCTACGGCCAGTGGGTATAGATATTATTCCGATGAACAGCTTAGTCAGATCCTGAATATAAAGCCTAAAAACAATCGTATTACAATTGGTTATTGCAGAGTATCCAGTCATAAACAAAAAGATGATCTGGAGCGGCAGATAGACAGTGTAAGGGCATATCTTATTGCAAAAGGCCAGCCCTTTGAGATCATCAGTGATATTGGTTCAGGAATCAACTATAAGAAAAAGGGACTTCAGGAGTTAATAAAACGGATATCCCAAAATCAGATCGAAAAAGTTGTTGTTTTAT
>JBJELU010000031.1:0-4037 GCA_051879355.1 Oliverpabstia sp. | reverse complement strand
AGGTAAGAGAAGTGGTGGCGGAATATGTAGTGACCGGTGCATAGAGCACAGATTTCAGGCTGATGAGCAGCAGAAGGGAATATCACAGGAACCAACGGATTTGGAGAATGCCATCAGGGTCGGCAGATGATATTCAGGAGTCTGCAGGGGCTGAATCCGGAAGATGCCGGAAGGAGCCCGGCAGAATATAAAGCACAGCAGCAGAGACAGCATCCTGACGGATGCAGTGATAACTGAATATATTGAGGATATTCACGAGAACTGACGGATTGGGCAACCACAGAGCACCCTCAGGGCCAGCAGATGATATCCAAGAGTTTGTTATGAGACTGTATTTGGGGATCGCCATCAGGAGCCTGGCAAAACATTAGTAATCCTATTATAGGATGATGTTTTGCTGGGCTCCTTTTTTGTTTCCACTTAAAACTCCTTATCGGATTACTGATGTGAGTCAGCTCCGGTAAGGAGCTTTTTAATGAAAAGAATCAGAGGACCGTAGCCTGCGGATTTTGAAGAAGTTACATCAACACATTCAAAGTTCGGAGGATACGAAATGAAAATCAAATATGAATTTGTAAATGGAGACGTTGTGGAAATTGAAGTTGATCAGGAAATAGGTAATGTGGTCCTGGAGCTGGAGAGAAAAGAGAAGTGCAACAACCATACTGAAACAAGAAGACACAGTAAGCTTGACACTAAAGACGATAAAAGCAGATGGCAGATTGATAATCATCCTGAAGAAGATGAAGAGACATTTATGAGATGTGGCGGCAGAACCTTTCGACATGGAGACAGGCGGCTTCAGGATGCATTTGCAAAACTGACAGCAAGACAGAGAAATCTTGCTGTGGAGCATATTATCAGAGGTGTTTCCATTGAGGAATATGCAAGAGCAAAAGGGCTGACAGAACGTGCAGTATGGGGTCTGAAGAAAAGAACTTTAGAAAAAATGAAAAATAATTTGTAGAAAATGTTCAGTTTTTGGACTTTCCGTGGACCTTATATGAGGGGATGATTTTCCTCTCAGCACTTTGAAAAGTGAATACACATTCATTCAGGTACCTTCTTAGCCGGTGCGAGCATGAATACGATGCGCCATGACCCCGAAAGGGAGAGCGATAAAGCCCTGGCCCCGAAGCTTGCTTCGGAGGCAGGGCTTATGCGAGAGGCACAGGACTTTTAGTCCGTGGTGCTTTACCGCGAATGTCTTCGTCTGAAATGCAGGACAGCAACCTGCAGGTGCAATGACCATCGGTAAGAATAATGATACTCCCGTCCAGTCACAGCTCGAGTGGCCCAGAGCCGCCGCAAGCAATGAGGGCGGCTCCGGGAGACCCTCGGAGGGGCCAGCTGCCCGTGAGACGGTGTTTGCTAACTGTCGCCTGATTGTTTCCCGATGATCCCGGGGTGTCGTGGACAAATGCAGGATTGACAAAATGATATTATACGGCGTTACTGTCAGGCTTTCTGCCGGTACGCCGTTTTACATTCAATTCTGCACGGGATATTCGGGAAACCTGTGTATTCGCGGAAAGCGAGGAGAGATATGAATAAAAGTTACGAACCGGATTATGCCTGTGAAGATTACGGAAGGATGATTGACTATCTTCTGGCTGCACCTGATGTAAAGAAGGCTTTTCTTACAAAAGGGAGCAGGAAATGGACGGAGAAAGTAAGTGATGAGTTCCTGCGGGACGGATTATCACACCTCACAGACTTGCAGCTTGAGATAATTGAAAAACTTCTGTTTGAAGACAGATGCGTAAAGGACGTGTGTATCAGTATGAACCTGACTCTTTCTGACTTCAGAAAGGAGATTCAGACTATGCGAAAAATTCTCATCAGATACATATAAGGAGGTTTCAGATGATCGAACAGGACAGAGTCATAAAAAGGGGCGATGTATATTATGCAGATCTTTCAGACAGGAAGGGGAGTCTGCAGAAAGGAATCAGACCGGTGGTCATTACCCAGTCTGATTATCTCAACAGGTACTCTACTACATATATTGGTGCCGCAATAACAAGCATACTGAAAAAGAAAGATGCACCGTACCATGTGGTGCTGCCGATGATTGAAGGGCTTCCTAAAAAGAGCATGGTACTGGCAGAACAGAGATGGACCTTCGACAGAAGTGAACTGATCGAATACAGATGCACATTAAATGAGCAGCTGATGACTCAGATAAAGCATGCATGTGATGCGGCCGAAAAGGCCGAAATCAGGTACAGACACAGGAAGAAACCGCCGTCGAAAAAGAAAGGCAATAAACAGAAAAACAGATAAAGGTATGGGATAACCGCCAAGGTGCGATGACAGAATTCGCATAATTAACAGAAACCGCAATGATGATTATAATGCAGATTATCCAATTGAAACAGGAGGTAAACATGGAACGCGAGATGTTTGTAACAGCAGAAAAAGTGGCTGAAGATTTCGGTATATCTAAGGGATATGCATACAGAATGATAAGACAGATGAATGAGGAACTCAAAGCAAAGGGCTATCTTACAGTAGCCGGAAGAGTGAGCAGAGCATATTACCTCGAAAGAATATATGGTGCAAGCAAAGGAGATGAATAATATGCCGGCATACAAGGATAAAAACGGTAACACCTGGTATGTAAATTTCTACTACAGTGACTGGACCGGGGAAAGAAAAAAGAAGCTGAAACGCGGTTTTAAGACCAAAAGGGAAGCCCAGGAGTGGGAACGTAATTTTCTGAATGTAAAAGCAGAAACTCTTGATATGACGTTTGAAGCTTTTGTTAAACTCTACGAACAGGATGTCAGGCCGAGACTGAGAAGAAATACATGGATTTCAAAGGAGTATATCCTGAAAGAAAAACTCATCCCGTATTTCGGTAAAAAGAAGATGAATGAGATAAAGCCGAGTGACATCATCAAGTGGCAGAATACACTGACTACGATAACAGATGAAAACGGGAGACCTCTGTATTCCAGAAAATATCTTAAAACAATACAGTCTCAGCTCAGTGCAATCTTCAATCATGCAGTGAGGCTATACAGTCTCAGACAGAATCCTGTTCATGTTGCAGGCCCTATTGGTGGAGATGACCGCACGGAAGAAATGAAGATATGGACAAAGGAAGAATACCGTAAGTTCTCTGAAGCTGTGTCGGACAATGTTGAAAGCTTTACGGCATTTGAGATTCTCTACTGGGGAGGACTTAGGCTTGGTGAAATGCTGGCTCTTACAAAAGAGGACATTGACTTTGAGAATAACGAGATTCGTGTTACAAAGTCTCTTCAGAGAATAGAGGGCGAGATTGTGATTACTCCTCCTAAGACGAAAAAAGGAATCAGGACAGTGAAAATACCGGAATTCCTCACAAGGGAGATAGAGATGTTTATCAGAATGCAGTATGGACTTAGAAATGAAAACAGAATCTTCATGCTGTCTAAAAGCTTTCTCCATCACGAACTCGATAGAGGCTGTGATGCTGCAGGAGTGAAGAGAATACGAATTCATGATCTGAGGCATTCTCATGTATCCATGCTGATTGACATGGGCTTTACACCGGTGGATGTAGCTAACAGAGTTGGACATGAGAATATCGATATAACAATGCATTATGCTCATATGTTCCCGAAGAAGCAGCTTGAGATAGCCAACAGGCTTGAAAGTGTGAATGACTGGCAGGAGGTAATCTGATGGAAGCAGAAAGAAAAAAGAAAAATGAACATAATAGAAAGAAGTCAATCACCATAGGGTTCAGAGTAACACCGAAGGAGAGAGACGAACTATATAAAAGGATTCATCTTTCAGGGAGAACGATTCAGGAATACATGCTGCAGAGTGCTCTCTGCCAGCAGGTAGTGGTGGTAGGAAACAGCAGGCTTCAGCAGGAGATACAGGAAAGGCTGAAGGAAATAGAGCCTAAGCTCGATCTGATAGCCCGAGGCGAACATGTTGAAGAAGCTGTTATGGAGGAGCTGAGAACAATATATGAGATAGCACAGACATGGGAATAAGAACAGGATAACGGAGCAGTTACATAAACGTAGCTGCTCTTT
>JBJELU010000030.1:0-18596 GCA_051879355.1 Oliverpabstia sp. | reverse complement strand
GTTGATACAGAAAAACCCACCAAGAACCTGCCCCACATAGTAGAGCACATCCCGGTAGGTCTCAATATCATTCTCTGTATAAATGGAAAGCATCTCAGTGCCATTCGGCATTGCTTCAATCACTTCCCTGCTCTGCGCCAGTTCCACCTTAGAGGCCTTGCTGCAAAGTTCCATAAAATCATAGGCATTACCAATCGTCTCAAATCCATTGAAATTCCGTTCAAACCGCAGCATGAAATCATAGGCTTTCAGTTCCAGGCATTTGATTCTCCGGTTCGCCTCTGATACCTCAAAGATGCCCATTGGTACCTCTTCATAACTTCCATCCGGAAGTCTCAGATGATAAAACAACTCCACCAAGGCATCTTCTAAGGTGTACCTGTCAATATCCGTCAAAAGAGTAATCCCCATCTCCGTAGAATACACCGTACCCAGTTCAATCTCCGTACTATTGCAGCACTGACTTGAAATATAACCGCTACCCTTTACAATATCCTCTGAACCAAACTCATAAACCACACCTTTCATCGTAGTAATCGTTCCAGTCCAATAATACCGTCTTGTGTTCTCCTGCACTGCCTGCAGGAATGCCTTACTCACAGGATACACGAAAACACCTCCACTAAAACAGGCATCAGCCATTTCACTGACCGATGCCCTCAATTCACATCAAATTTAATCTCTAAACAGCAATTCTTAATTTTTATCAATTCGACAAATTGGAATTTGCAGTTGTCATTCACAATAATTTTTCCGTCAATTATAATATCTAAAAGCACAGTTAACGTTTTTCAATATAGTAACCACATTGATAAAGGCCCCTTTGAAGCATTTCCAATTCTTCATATGAGTTAAACAAGCAACCCACACTAAATTTTTTTCTGCAATATCGCACTAATAAGTCAAAAGCTTCAGCAAGTAACCAACAATCTATATATAGGAAGTCTCTAAGGAGACGTTCTTTTGCTTGAATATCTTCAGGCGGTGTAAAGATATCTGGATGAACATATGAATTGGAAGAAATCGAAATATTCTTTAATATGTTAACCTTATTGTTATCTAATCCATTTCTGCTTGCAATTTTTGCTTTATCCGCGATACTCAAGAAAGATATTTTCTGCTTCTTTCCTAAATAACTTGAATACATATCATTATTTTTCAGTGTATCAATTTCTTTTTTTGCACAGACAGCATTGTTTGAAAAATATTTCAATAAATATAGATAATTTTCATCAAAAGTCAAATTATACAGATCATAATAAGCTTCAATACTATTCCTTAAATTACGGCGAACACCAATAAAACTAAAAACATCGTAATCTATAGTAATAGTTAGCAGGTAATTTAAATCCATCCTGATATTTTCTGCAATCAATGAATATAATTTATAATTCGAAGTTATAAAAACATTATAATTGCATTGATATTGAATCTGTTGAAAAAAACTATTTATAATTCCGTCCATTCGATTTTTATATAAATTAATATTATCTAAAACATTCTTGTTAACGAAATATGCCATGATTAATCCTCCATTACACAAAACATTGCAAGGACACAATCACAATGTCCTTCATAAACTTCGATTTGTTTGATTCAATCACATCTACATTATATCATCTTCCAACACGTCCGTCATTAGAATTCTATATTTCATTCAAAGTAAAACTCACCGTCCACAGCCCTTTATAACTGGTATCTTTTTCCAGTCTGCTTCTAAACCCTTTCACATACATCTCCGTCCTCTTCATCTCCGCCGTCTCCGTATCAAAATAATCCACCAATACCTTCTCCTTCTGCTTATACCCCGTCAACAGCCTCAGCCACTTCTGCGTCACCTGAAATGTAACCTCAATACTTACCACACCAAGTCTCACCACATCTCTCTGGGTAGTACCTGCCTCCGTCTCACCCCCAGAATCAGCCTCCACATCTGACATTGTCACTTCATAAGAATTCGGCAGAGGAAGGTCTGTCCCGTCAAACTTCAAATACGTCATAAAAGCCATCACTTACCTTCCTCCACTCCTTAGATTTGCCCTCTGCTGGGCATTCACAATCACCTCATCCAGCATCGTACCGCCAAGATAAACCGGGATCACGATATCCCCGCCATTGCCGGACACACCGGAAAGCCCTTCCCTGATTGCTCCAACTAAACTGCTTAAATCAGCACTGCTTACAGAACCACCGCCTGCCAGAGCCATACCAGCTGTACTGACCTTCGGACTGATCACCATATCCTGTGCCACGCCTTCCATCGCCTTTCTTACCATGCCTTTGCTCTTCTCAATCCCCTGTGCCAGCCCTTTCATAAAATCCGGCATCCAGCTTTCATAATCTGTCAGCGGGCCTTCATCCGGAACAGAGAAATGCAGGTGGGAACGGATGGTATTTGCCACATCACGAACCGCACCCACCACGTTTCCAATGGCACTACGGATACCATTCACAATCCCATTGATCAGATCCGAACCCCACAGAAATGCACGGGAAGCCAGTCCGGTAACATAACCGACCGCCTGGACAAACCCACTTTTGATAGTATCGTAGATCCCGGAGACTGTACTCCGGATCCCATTCCACATAGAAGTAAAAGCACCGCCTACTGCTGACTTCAAGGCATTTACCACAGAAGTCACCGTGCTTTTGATACTGTTCCATACCCTGGAAACAATATCCTGAATCCCGGTTATGACCGTTGTGATCGCCTGCTTCATCCCATTCCAAACTGTCACAGCCGTCTGCCGGATCGCTTCCCAGGCCTGGGACATGAACTGTGAAATCCCATCCCACACCTCAACAGCAACTCTCTTCACATCCTCCCACAGACTGATCCAGAACTGCCGGAACTCCTCATTGGTATTCCAAAGATAGATAAAAGCCGCCACTAAAGCAGTAATCGCCGCAATAATCAAAACAATCGGATTGGCCAGCATCGTCACATGCAGAGCCGCAAATGCCTTCTGCACCATTCCGATCAAACCTGCCAGCTTCGGAATGATAGTCATGATCGTGCCAATAGAAGAGATCACTTTTCCCACAATGATCAGCACCGGTCCCAAAGCTGCAGCTGCCAAAGCAATTACCACGATGGTCTTCTTCACACCTTCCGGCAGCGAATTCAAAAATCCCACAAATCCCTGAATCCACTGCACCACATCCTTAAGAACCGGGATCAGAAGCTGACCAAAAGAAATAGCCAGCTCTTCCAAAGCTGACTTCAAAATAGTAAACTGCCCTTCCAGATTGTCATTCATGGTATCTGCCATCTTCTCTGCAGCACCATCACAATCATTGATCGCACCGGAAAGCTTATTGATATCACCCTCCCCGGCATCCATAAGAGCCAGAAAACCAGACATGGCATTCTTTCCCACCAGGGACTCAGCCGCCGCAGCCTTCTCCGATTCCGTCAAACCGGCAAATGCCTCCCTGCAGTCCGCCAGAATATCACCCAGATCACGCATGCTTCCATCCGCATTGGCAGTGGCAACCGTCACTGCCCCAATCTCAGACCCGCAGATTTTCACATCCCCGGAAAGATTCGTCATAATAGTACGCAGTGAAGTACCCGCCTGCGTAGACTTGATGCCGGCATTCGCCATCAGCCCAATGGCCTCCGCCGTATCCTCCACAGAAAATCCCAGAGAACCGGCAATCGGCGCACAGTATTTGAACGTTTCACCCATCATGGAAACGTTCGTGTTAGCATTGGAAGATGCCGCCGCCAGCACATCCGCAAAATGCCCGGAATTCTTAGCAGTAAGACCAAAGGCTGTCAAAGCATCCGTCACAATATCCGAAGTCGCTGCCAGATCCTCCCCGGAAGCAGCCGCCAGATTCATCACACCTTCAATACCGGAAAGCATGTCCTCTGTTTTCCATCCTGCCATTGCCATATAATTCATAGCCTCAGCTGCCTCGGAAGCAGAAAACTTCGTCTTACTCCCCATCTCCCTGGCCTTAGCAGAAAGAGCATCCAGATCCGCACCCGTAGCACCGGACACTGCAGAAACCTTACTCATGGAAGATTCAAAATCAGCAGCCGTCTTCACCGCAGCTGTACCTGCCGCTGTCACAACACCAGTCACCGGAAGCAGCTTCTTACCGGCATCCGCAATCTTATCCCCGGCTGACTGCCATTTCTCCCCGGTCGCAGCAATCTTCTGCAAAGCCACAGCCGACCGGTCAGCCTGCTCCTTCAGACGCTTCAGCTGATTCTCCGTCTCAATGATCTCCCGCTGCAGGCCATCATACTGCTCCTGAGAGATCGTACCGTTCTTCAGTGCCTCATTCGCCTGCTCCTGGGCAATCTTCAAAGTCTCCAGCTTCTGCCTCGTCTCCTCCACAGCCTGCCCCAGAAGCTTATGTTTCTGGGCAATCAGCTCCGTATTTCCCGGATCCAGTTTCAAAAGTTTCTCCACATCCCGAAGCTGAGACTGCGTATTCCGGATTTCTGTATTCACGCCCTTCAGGGCTGTCTGTAACTTGGTAGTGTCACCGCTGATCTCTACTATGACACCTTTAATCCTGCCTGCCCCCACGATAACACCCCCTCCGGCATAAATTCAAGCAAACAAAAAGAGCCGCTTCCACGACTCCCACAAAACAATAACAAAAAAGCACCCGCCATTTCTGACAAAGTGCTCCTGCACTCCTTATTTACTTTTTCGAAACTACCAGATCATAACTCTCAGCAATCATCCGCCTGATCACATCATCTGGTATCGTCCCGTCCAATATGATGGAATTCCAATACTCCTTATTCTGGTGATATCCCGGAAGCACCGATGCATACGCATTCCTCCAAAAATCACGCCACTCCGGATCCACCTTCACATTCACCCAGATCTGCCCGTTCCTCTCATAAGTCCAGGCAAATGCCCTGCTATTCTTCCTGCACCGCAGTAAGATCCAGTTATCATCATGAAACAGCGAATCCAGATACACATCCGGGAAAGTCATCCCGTAATCCAGAACTTCCTTACGCTCCTTCAGCCATAGTCCTCCTCTCAGATGAAACATCTGAATACTCCTCTTTCCATTTCTTGTTTTTGTTCAAAACCTCTTAAATACAGATAATCTAAAATAGATATATAATATATTAATTCAAATTATTTAATAGCTCTATTAAAAATTCACTATATCCATTTAATGCAACTATTATAGATGGAGCTTTGCTTTCACCCGTTCGAGAATTAAACGATCTCATCGTTTGACCATCATAATCAAGTGCCCCTATATTTAACAAATGTGCTATACCCACATAATCATACTTTGTATTATCATTTGTAAAATGCTTATCGGATTCATCAATTTCTACTAGCATTTTTAAAAATGGATAAAATGATTTTGAAATTATGTTAACTATATAAAAGAATTCAGTCTTGCTTATTTCGCCATTTACAAAACGATTAAATGCCAGTCCGATTAATTTCAACTTATTATCATCATCACATGAATCAACTATATACAGGAGTTGTTTAGATATTTTAATGCATTCGTCATCATCCCTAAATTTCTCTCTCCATTTCTGATTTTTGTCTATGTTCTCAATAAAACTCTTTATTTTTTCTACAAAAATTCTATCACGAATATCTTTACCTATTTTTACCACACTAAACACAGGACCAACAATAGGTAAATCTTTTATAATACCATCTGGTATAATAGAATCTAAAGTATATTCACTAACATCTTCAATTAAGGATATCATTGCATCTTTCATAATTGGAATCCTTCCTAAATAAAAACACCTAATTTTCCACTGGCTCCAACAGCATATTTATGTATTAAGTATACCAGAAAAAGAAAAACCCCACAATTCTTTCTAAAAGACATCGAAATCTTTTTGATCCGCTAAAACTGCATACGCATCCACGGCCTCGTCGTTCCTGCTCTCCGCATACATATCATTCACCATCCCGATTGTCAGCAGATCCAGATCCCGGATGGACAGCCCCAGCTGTACACACCGGAGCAGGAACAGCGGCGTTGTCATCGGCCGGTCTGTCGGGCGAAGTTTTTTTTAGCCTCCACATCCGTCTTCACATTCAGCCCCCACAGCTCGATCAGCTTCGGCAGCACCTGATAAATCGAAAACGTATTGAACTCATCCAGCCACTCCTCCGGAGTATCCGGGATCGCCGGATCCGCATGTTTCGCCATGATAAACGCAATGTTCTCAAACATTTCCAGGGAGAACAGGTCCAGATTGGATGTTTCCTCATCCCCGCTCCCGATGCTCTTCTCCAATGCACTCAGATCCTTATAGATATCCCGATGGAACTTCATCCGGTATATCCTGGGGATCGCAGCAGATGCCCGGAACGGCACCTGCTTCCCGTCGATCTCAATCTTCTTTGTCATACTCATATATTACACCGTGCCTTCCGCATCATTCTCCGCTGCAGCCGGCATATACACCGCCTTATACCAGTCGTTATAAACCGTGGCATCCGTGGTATCCCCGGTCTTTGCCTTCACCATGCCGTTGGCCAGCGGAGCCGCCTTGATGGTCAGTTTCTCCGTCTGCACCTCCCGGCTCTCCTCATTGGTCTTTCCTTCGATCCCCGGACGGGATGCGGAACAGTTATAAAGGACATGGCGGATATGCCGCTGATCCCCGTCAAACTCAAACAGCAGGGCAAATGCCGCCAGCTCCACCTGAGCGTTCTCGATCAGCACGCCCTTATCATCCAGCTGCTCCTTCAGCGCATCCGTGCGGAAAGATTCCGGGATCATGGCAAGCTCCAGGTCACCGTTATAGCCCATGTTGTTATTGATCACATAATACGCCTCACCATCCGCATAAAAGTTTTCCGGCTCCCCGTTGGCATCCAGGGAAATGGATACCGACCCGGGCATTGCCGTCGGTGTACCATAAGACACACTTCCATCCTCTGCAATAGACAGCATGGCATAATGCGTATTTTTCAGGTTATATTTCACTTTATTCTTCTTATCTGCCATTTCATCAAACCTCCCACTCAAACATGTACAGAACCTCATAGAGTCTTTCACTCTCTATCCAGAGTTCCGATTTATTATAAAAAATCCCATAGGCATCCAGCACATCCTCCGTCCGCCTTTCCAGCTCCGGATCCTTCCTGTCCGTATAGACTTCCAGATGGACCCTGCTGATTCTATGGTACACCCTCCCATCAGCCGCAAAATTCCGGCTTCCCGGAAGCAGGTAACACACAAACGGCGGCTCCGGGGACTCCCCTTCCGCAAAATGATCATACGCAAAAGGAACATCCAGTTCCTTCAGCAGCTGTAACAGTCCATCCATCCTCTATCCCTCCAGTGCCTTCTTTATCTTCTCTTCCAGCTGCCGGATGCCCTTCTCCTCAGCCGGGGCAATGTGCGCCCTTCCGGACACACGTCCGCCGCCCCGCTTCGCATGACCAAACTCCAACAGATGCGCCAGCTGATACCGGTTTCTGGAATGGACCGTGACTTCCATAAAATGGGATGTTTCCCTGGTCGTCTTCACAGCCCAGCTTTTCTTATAAGCCCCGGTCTTGACCGGTGCACCTCCCTGGATCTCTTTTTTCACCGTCTGCCCGGCTTTCTTCACCGCAGCCTTCATATCCTCCGTGGCCAGCTCCGCATATTCCAGCAGCCCTTCCATCACTGCATCCGCCAGTCCACTGACCGATACTTTATTAACCGACATTCTCACCGCCTCACTTTTCTGCAGCTGAATTTCAGGCACTTCTTCTTAAAATTCATATGATCCACATTTGTTATATCATACATCTCACCCCTAAAAATCAGCCGATGTGTTGTGGAACCCATCTCCGATGCCTTTTTACAATAACGAACCGTCACCGTCATTCCCACATCTTCAACAATAGTTCCTGCCTCTTCCTTCTCCATAGAACTTGCCAGACCTTCCCCACCGATCGTTGCATGGCAGGTGTAAAAGTCTTCCCAGGCATTCTTATGGTTTCCGATTGCATCTACCACAGGAACATTTTTCTGGAAAGTCACTTTCTCATTCATAAGTGCGATATCCATGATCCAAAGCACCTCCCGTCAAAATCCCGGCTCCCGGACTCCAAACAGCAAAGCCCGAAGTCCAAGTGTCAAAGCCTTGTGATCTGCCTCTTCCCGGTGTTCATACAGATAAGCCACCGCATACATCACCGCTATCCTTGCCCCTGTAGTTTCCTCAAACACATCCTCGTCAGCAATTCTCGCCACGTCCATGCAGATCTGCTGTCCCTGCTCAATGAGATCCGAAAGCAGCCGGTCATCATCCTCAAAATCCACCCGCAGGTAATCCTTCATCTCCTTTACCGTCACGATCAATAGACATCACCTTCCTCCATCTCTACCATACGGTCCGCCAGTTCACTCCACAGATTCGCCGTCTGGTAGGCTTCCAGCGACCCTTTCGGCACATGGATCCTGCAGGAGGCATTTATACTCAGGAAGGCATTACTGCTTAAGGAAGGCGGTACCAAAGAATAAAAGTAATAATCCTCAATGCCTGTGCAGTAACCAAATGCCGTACTCAGAACATAGTTCACTTTTCCGGGAATGCGCATTTGGGTCAATCCACTGCAGTTCTGAAACAGCGAACTTTCAATCTTATCCAGCCTGGACGGTAACCTGACCTGTCTCAGGCATGCACAGTTACTGAATGCTGATGACGAGATCTTTCTCACCGTTTCCGGGATCACGACCCTCCCAAGACAGTTGCATACAGAAAAAGCCGAATTACCGATCTCCGTCACACCGTAAGGGATCACGATCTCTTTCAGGGACTGGCACTGCCGGAACAGGTTGCTTTCCAAAACAGTCGTCTTCCCCGGCAGTGTAATCCTCCTGATCGACTGGCATTCACTGAACACATACGATCCCATAGTCTTGATACCATTGGGCAGAATGAGCCGTTCCAGAGAAAAACAGCTTCGGAAGGCATTAGCAGAAAGAACCGTCACACCAGACGGAACCGTAAGGTTTTTCAATGACCGGCTCATATAAAAAGCATCCTGCAGCACAGTCACCCCTTCCGGGATCGTGATCTTCTCCAGATTCTGACAATAAAATGTCCTCGTCCCCAGTGAAGTGATCCCTTTCCCCAGTTCCACCTTCTTGATAGCTCCCGCATACATCGGAGAATACTTTCCATCCGCAGACTGATTATGCAGAAGCTTTGACGTGGATGAATTCCCGGACAGATATAACTCTGCTCCGTCCTCCGGGATCAGGCGGATCACATACTCTCCCGCCTGCTCATACATGTGGGACATACTCACAAAGTTTTCTTCCCCTTCCAGCTCAGAACTTTCCAAAGGGCTTCCATCTCCCCAGTCCACCAGGATACCATGAGCCATTGACTGGGCAAACCCTACACACGGTTCCAGAGCCATTTCCAGAAGCGTCACATAGATCCGGGTGCTCCCATCATCCGTGATAAATACTGCCCCCACATCCACTTCCCTGCCAGCCGTTTTGATCTCATCCAGCGTCCAGTTCCAGCCCTGGCAGACCAGTCCTGCACATACCGGAAACGGCGGCAGTTCCGTCATCTGTTCCACTTCTTCATAACTGTAACTATAGAGCAGCTCCCCTTCTCTTCCGAAAAACCGGACAGGCAGCCCTTCATCCGGAAGCTCTGTTCCTCCCGTCTCGATCAGCCGGATCTCCCCGGCCATCTCTGACGGCTTAAATGATGCACTGCTCTTTCTTTTTTCCCGGATCGCATCCGCGATATCCTTCAGGGATTCCTCCCTCACCAATACATTTCTCATCAATACTCCACTTCATTTCCATCAACTAGTTCCTTAAACTTATCTTCCAGTTCCTTCTTCGTTGCAAAGACCTGATCCATCCCCAGTTCTTCAAAACTCTTATTTCCTGACAGCTCCACGCCATTAATCTGCGGTTTGTGAGATAATTTCTCATAATCATTCGTTGGCGGATGTCCACTCAGCTGACCGGACAGACATCCGTTTCCTTTTACCGAACCTCTTACCTGCTCCATCTCATGCCACCTCCACTGTCAGCTTTAAGATCTTATTCGCAATGAACGTACACCGGTAACCATTCGCCTTGTTCAGCGACAGTTCCCAAATGTACCGTCCCAGTTCCAGATGCTTCGTGTCTTCCTCCGAAAAATGGATCGCCTTTTCTTCCAGGTCCGCCACAATCGTAAAAGCCGGTTCTGTGTCTGCCTTATTCCTTTTTGCTGCAAAAACCACGGAATCCCCTTCCTCAAACACATACTCCGAACCGTCCGGAAGGAATGCCCGGAATGCAAAGGAAGGAGTATCGCCTTTTGTCATCTCAATCTTCATATCTTCATCGATCATCCAAGACATTCCGTCACCTCCAAAGGTACAGGGGAGTAACAGATCATGACTCCCCTGACAACAGATTTCAATTACTCAGCCGCTTTCAGTTTCATTACCTGCACCGCTTCCGGAAGGAGCAGCTTGCCGTCTACTCTTTCCTTTGCAACAAAGCCGATCATGCCGTTTCCGGCAAACAGTTCATTCAGCTGCTTGAAGGATCTTGTCCCACGGTCACCGATGTTATAATAGCTGTAATCCCCAAAGGAGACCGCATCCTTCGGAGCATAAGCGGATGTATGCACGGCATAACCCAGGATCCTGTCCGGTTCCCCTGCCTGGTAAGACGGCTGCCAGATATAGGCTCCGTTGTTGTCTTTCAGTTTTCTGAGTGGTGCCAGGGTCGCATCGTTCATGATGAAAGAAGCTTTCTTACGGTACGGTCTTTTTAGTCCATACACCAGATCCAGCATGTCATCCGATTTGACCGCTGCTGTCAGTGTAGAAAGCAGATGTCCGCCACCCACAGCATCAAAGATACCAGTCGGCTTTCCAGTACCGTTGCCGTTCAGGAATGCATCTTCCTCTGCATTGGCAAGCGCACTGCCGAACTGGGTGATGATATAATTTTCCAGATTGAAGGCACTGTCATAAAGCAGTTCTTCCGTCACCTTGATCGCCACATGCAGTTTAAAAGCATCCAGATACTTCTGGTCAAAGGTCGCATCCCCAAAGGTCAGCGCACCGCCTTCCTCGATCCATGCCGCTGCCGGTTTGGTCGCTGCAATATTGATCTTGTGCTGTCCAGAAGTTGTGATCTTTGTAGCAAGTCCACGCATGATGTTCTCCTCATCCAGCACATCGATCAGTCTGCGGTCATACTCCTCCGGAACCAGATAACCGCCGTCTGCATCCACGCCTTCCTGCAGGACATTGGAAACCTGGCGGAAGTTGCTCCTCATAGCATTCAGCATTGCCTTTCTGTACTCATCGGAGGCACGGCCGGTCTTTGGCTCCTCCTGTCTCCCGGAATAAGGCTTTCCAGTCAGTGGCTGGTTGAGCGGCTGGCTCAGTTCCTTCTCCCTCAGCTCCGCTTTCTGATGACGGTCGATTGCCTTTGTCAGATCCTCAATCTCCGCCTCCATTCTTTCATAGGTGGCATTATCCTCCGCAGACAGCACACCATTTTCGTTCTCATGGGTATCCACAAAATTCTTCGCAGCCTCCCACACCTTTGCTCTCTTTTCCATTAACTCCTGAATCGTCATAGTCTGTATCCTCCTCAGATAAATTTTTTGATAAAAGATAAGCGCTCACGCAGTTCATCTGCGGAACGCCCCTTGCCCTGGCCAGTTGCCTGGCCTGTGTTATTAACTTTTCCTTTTTCGCAGTGCACACAGTCGTTTTGTGCTGCTCCAAAACACCCCTCACACGAATCCGGAATCGCCGCTTGGTCTTTTACCGGCTGGCTGCGTTTTCCATAATGCTTCTCCAATTTATTCACCAGGACATTATTAACTGCCCTTCTGGAAAACATCACGGAATTTTCTGTTCCTGTCTTTTCCTGACCGGAGCCAGAAATCCCTTCAACCTCTTCACAAGGCTGACTGTCTCTCATAAAAAGAATGCCATCCGCAAATCCCAGTTCCACTGCCTTGTTTGCATCCATCCAGGTCTCCGCATCCATCAGATGGGAAAGTTTCGCCCTGCTCTGCCCGGTTTTCAGGACATAGGCATTGATAATGGATTCCTTCACCGCATCCAGAAGCTCCATGGCTTTCTTCATCTCCGTATGATCTCCCCATGCAATCGTTGCCGGATTATGGATCATCATCATGCTCACCGGGCTCATCCGCACATCATCTCCTGCCATCGCAATGACAGAGGCCGCTGATGCAGCAATCCCGTCGATCTTCACCGTAACCTTTCCAGGATATTCTGAAAGCATGTTGTAGATCTGTGCTGCTGCGATACAGTCCCCACCCGGACTGTTGATCCATAAAGTGATATCCCCGGTTCCGGCATTCAGTTCATCTTTAAAAAGAGCCGGTGTGACATCATCGTCAAACCAACTCTCCTCTGCGATTGTGCCATTCAGGAACAGGATCCTTTCCTCTGCTTCCTGCCCTGTTTCCTGATCCACCGTTTTTATCTTCTTCCAGTTCCAAAACTTCTTCACTGGTCTCCTTCTCCTTTCCAGATGCCGCAAAAATCCCCGCATCCTGTAATTTTGTCATATTTCCATTGATCAGATACAGATCTCCGCCAAGCTCCTCCGGAATCCTGTCCATGTTCTCAAGTTCCCTGATATCATTGGCACTCATCCATCCGTTCTGTCTTGCTGTGGCATATCCATTCATCCGGCTCTGATAATCACCTCGTAAAAGCCCGTCTACATTGAACTTAAAGAAATATCTCTTCTTTTCCTCTTGGGTCAGCAGTGCTCTGACCATTGCCTGTTCCCATCTGGCTACCCAGGGGTTCAGCGTATACTTCACAAACTCTAGGGACTGCTGCTCAATGTTTGAAAAACTGGATTTCTCCAGATCCCCAACCATATGAGGCGGCACGCGAAAAATTCTCGCAATCTCATCAATCTGGAACTTCCTCGTCTCCAGGAACTGTGCCTCATTTGGTGCAATTGAGATTGGCGTATATTTCATCCCCTCTTCCAGAACCGCTACCTTACTGGCATTGGCTGAACCGCCAAATGTAGCCTGCCAACTTTCCCGAATCCTTGAAGGATCCTTTAACGTTCCCGGATGCTCCAACACACCGGACGGAGTAGCTCCATTCGCATAAAACTTGCTTCCATACTCCTCCGCTGCAATTGCCAGACCGATCGCATTCTTTGCCATCGCAATGGGTGAATATCCCACCAGCCCGTCAAAACCAAGCCCCGGTATATGCAGTACATCAGAAGGATGCAGCCTTACCGTTTTTCCGGATACATTAGCATCCGTCCCATTTCTGCCATTCACATCATCGCCATCATAAACCGTGTATTCATAGTACAATCTTCCCTGCTTATCCCGGTCTACGGCCATTCTATCAGGCATCAGCGGATACAAAGCCACGATCTCGCCCTTCCCGTTCCGTATGATCTGGCTGTAAGCATTCCCCCACAAGAGCAAATGTGTCATCAAGGTTTCCCTAAATACAAAGGAAGTCATCTCCGGATTCGGCTCATCATGGAGCAGAAAATAAAGCGGATGATCCACCGCCTTTTCCTTTCCCCCTGTATCCGTATATCTGTAAAACTGTAATGGAAGGCTTGCTACAGCCTCCGACAGTATCCTTACACAGGAATACACTGCCGTCATCTGCATGGCACTGCGCTCATTCACCCGCTTCCCGGAAGCAGATGTTCCCAGAAAAAAACTGTAAGCACTGCCTGCTGTTTTATTTACCGGGGCATCCCTGCCCCTGAATAATCTGCTGAAAAATCTCATTCTTCTTTATCCTTTCTCCGGAACAGTTCTTCCATACGGTCATCTGCATCGGATGCTGCCCTGCACATGCCTATACAGAAAATCATAGCTAATCCCAAAAGAACCATCACAGTCACAACTACAGCTGCATGCATGTTTTCTTACTCCTTCCTGTTAAAATACTAATAAACCTCTTGTGTCATATACGCTCTCACTCCTGTCATTCCCACATCGGATCGCTCTGTCCAATCCCATGATCGTTGCAATTGCACCATCAATCTTCTCCGTAGATTTCTCTTTATCTGCTTTGATATTCCCAGCCGGATCATTACGGATATAGATGTTATCCATCATCCAACGGAGAACCGGATGCCCGCCGTGGGCAAGTTTCTGTTCCAATGTCAGTTTCATCAATTCCTTAGTCGGCGGACTCATATCTTTAAATCCCTGTCCAAACGGAACTACCGTAAATCCCATGCCCTCAAGGTTCTGTACCATCTGCACCGCACCCCAACGGTCAAAGGCAATCTCTCGGATATTGAAACGTTCTCCTAATCTTTCTATGAATTTTTCAATATATCCATAATGGACAACGTTTCCTTCTGTGGTCTGCAAATACCCCTGTCGTTCCCAGACATCATACGGAACATGATCTCTTCGCACCCTCAGCTCCAATGTGTCTTCCGGAATCCAGAAATAAGGCAATATTGCAAATCTATCTTCCTCATCCCTCGGTGGAAACACCAATACAAAGGCCGTGATGTCAGTGGTGGAGGATAAATCCAAGCCACCGTAACATACACGACCTTCCAAATCGTCTTCATTTACAGAAAATGCACATGCATCCCATTTTTCCATTGGCATCCAGCGTACAGCCTGTTTTACCCACTGGTTAAGTCTTAGCTGCCTGAATGCGTTCTCCTCTCCCGGATTCTGTTTTGCAGAATCACATGCAGCCTGAACCTTATCTATGCTGACTGTAATACCAAGAGATGGATTTGCTTTCTTCCACACTTCCGGATCTGTCCAGTCATCATTTTCATCTGCCCCATAAATCACAGGATAAAAGGTTGGGTCTATCTTTCTTCCTTCAATGATATCCTTTGCTTTCTGGTGCGTTTCGTAGCAGATACTGTTTGTATCCGTACCGGCTGTTGTGATCAGGAAATACAACGGCTGTGTTCTGGCATCCCCGGAACCTTTCGTCATCACATCAAATAATTTTCTGTTCGGCTGAGTATGCAGTTCATCAAATACAACCCCGTGAATATTGAACCCATGCTTAGAATAAGCTTCAGCAGACAATACCTGATAAAAACTGTTGGTCGGCTGATAAATGATCCTCTTTTGTGATGCAAGAATCTTGACTCTTTTATTAAGTGCCGGACACATACGCACCATGTCAGCAGCAACCTCAAATACAATGGATGCCTGCTGCCTGTCAGCGGCACATCCATAAACCTCTGCTCGTTCTTCTCCGTCTCCACAGGTAAGCAAAAGTGCCACAGCTGCCGCAAGTTCTGATTTCCCCATTTTCTTAGGTATCTCAATATAAGCGGTATTGAACTGACGATACCCATTTGGTTTAATCGTTCCGAATATATCCCGGATGATCTGTTCCTGCCAGTCAATCAGTTCAAATGGCTTTCCCGCCCAGGTTCCTTTTGTATGGCAGAGACATTCGATAAAAGAAACTGCATAATCCGCAGCCCCCTTATTGTAGGCAGAGCCTTCTGCCATAAATCTTGTCGGCTTATATTTTTTCAGTTTCTTCATCACATGCACCACCCTTCAGCCACTGCTCATACACTGCGGATGCAATGTGTGCCATCATGACCGGAGGAACACTCATGCCGCACACATACTGGACGGATTCCTTTCCAAAATCGTAATCCTGTGGAAATGTCTGTGTTGCAATATAATCTGCATCAGAGTATTTCTCCCCATCCACAAATCTTACGCACATCCCACCGGATGTATTGGTCGGTGCGATCACATGGTCTTCCACGATCCTGTCATTGAACATAGATCGTTTTCCACGCACACGTTCGGAAATATCAGAAAAGCACTTATCTCCCTTTTTCCTCTTCTTGATCAGACTCGCCATCATGCAGTCCTTTAACGGGATACCATGCGGGCTTCTGACCTCTCCAAAGTGGATTGGTTTCTCCCTGAAATCCAACACCAACTTAGGAAGATGCAGGTCATTTCTCCTTGCAATGAAGAACACCCTTTTTCTTCTCTGCGGTACGCCCATTGTCTGGGCATCCAAAAGGAAAATCTGCACGGAATAACCAGCAGACTTAAATGCTTTGATGATCTCATTGACATATCCTCTTGCGTTTCCGGCCACCAGACCTTTTACGTTCTCCGCAATGATAACCTTCGGTTTTAATATTTCTGCTGTATGGATGAAGTGAAGAAACAGATCATCCAGCCTCTGTTTCTTCTGGCCTTCACGGAATGTTTTCTCCGTACCCCAGCCTTTCTCCCTTTCTCCCGCATCAGAAAAGACGCTGCAAGGAGGCGAACCATCCAGAATGTCCAGATTTTTCAGTTCATCCGGGTAAGTCCCCAGACGGTTGAAATCACGGATATCCATCAGATACGTATGCTTCGGATGATGGTTCTGCTTATAAATCGTTTCCATATCCTCATCAATCTCACAATTCCCAACTACGATATAACCAGCCAATTTATATCCCATTGTGGAACCACCTCCACAGGAGAAGCAGCTAAAGACTTTCATTCCATTCTTCGCCACACTGTTCAGGTCAGACAGTCTCCATTTCCACGGAAAGCGGTGTTTAGTTGTATCTGAATCCGCATCTCGGACATTCATGTTCAAATTCTTCATCCCCAAACTCCTCTTCATCGTATTCTTTATTTTCCACCGGTTTTTCTTCCTTCGGATGTTCCTCTTGTACTGCAAATAAATCCGTGATCTCATAATCCTCAAAACCGGTCAGGGCAACATCAAAATCTGCCCCCTGTAAATCTGCAATCTCGATCCTTAACAGATCTTCATCCCATCCGGCATTCTGGCTGATCTTATTATCTGCCAGAATATACGCACGTTTCTGTGCCTCAGTCAGATATTTTTCCTGGATGCATGGGATCTTTTCAAGCCCCAACTTCTGAGCAGCATAATATCTTCCATGTCCGCACAGGATGGTGTTGTCCTTTGAAATGACGACCGGTGATAAAAAACCAAACTCCTTAATGCTTGCCGCAATCTGGGCAATCTGTACTTCGGAATGTGTCCTGGCATTTCTCGCATAAGGGATCAGCTTATCCACATCTTCCAGAAAATATTTTGTTTCTCCCATAGCCTTTCCTACCTCCTATGATCCATTCCTTGTCCTGAGCAGACGTTCCATCACATCATCCTGCGGTGTTGCCCCCTGCCATTCCACGGAACAGTTTTCTTTTACGATCTGGTAGATCTGATACCAGACCTGATTGACCTGCTTCATATACTGCTGAGACATGGCAACGTATGGAGAAGCAATGGCATTCCCGGTTGTCGGATGCTTTGCAAGGAAACCGAATTCTGATATGCATTCCTCACACTGGATCCAACGGGATACCGACATGGCATACTGTTCCACCAACTGGGTGCTGACCAGTCTGTCACATCCCCTCGCTTTCAGCCATTTCCACGTTTCTTCAAAAACCTCTGCAGCACACAGGTCTTTTCCATTCTTCTGTTTTGTTTTCAGATAATCCTTTACCGGAGGCACATCCACACCTTCCATTGTCGGAGTCTCCGGCAGTTCAATGATCGTGGCACTGATGCCCTCATTGATCTTATCAGCTAATGCCTTCGGCTTTCTGCCCGCACCGGCTCTGGCACCGCCTCTTCGCGTACCGTCCTTCGCCATGTACCTCACCTTCTTTACTGTTTGATTTCTTTGATTTCGTTTGAAATCGTTTGATATACCCTGTTTGAAATCCCATTTTTGTGCGTGATACCCCCGCCCCGTTCCCCTACAGACTAACCTGTAGAGATTTTCATACCCCCTACCTTATCAATAGGAATACCCACGGTTGGTATGGAAGCGGTCACCACGCTCTGCATGGATCCTTGAGTGACACGACTTGCACAGTGCAATCAGATTATCTCTTTCATGTGTACCACCTTCACTCAACGGTTTCTTATGATGAACTTCCTCGGTCTCCACTAAGATTCCTCTTTCATAACAGACCTCACAGAACGGATGCATCGAGACATATTTATCACGGATCCTCTTCCATGCTCTGCCATATCTTCTCTTGTTGGACTTGTTGCGTTCATACTTCTCATAGTTCTGATTAGCAAGTTTCTCATGCTCTTCACAGAACCTGCGGTCTGTCAGATTCGGACAGCCGGGATGGGAACAGGGATGTTTTGGTCTTCTCGGCATCCTCTCACCTCATTTTCTCCATGAAAAAAGCCACTGCAAATTTCTCTGCAATGGCCGTCCCCACTCTTTCACAATATCAGTATAGCATGAGTAATCCATAAAGTCGTCCACGATATTACTCATTTTATTTTCCATACAGAAGCAATGCCAGATGCTGTACTGCACGGTTCTTTTTATTGTAAGCGGATGACCTCTCAATACCAAAATGCTGGCAGACAGTATAAACAACTCCGCTTCCAAAATCTTCATCCCCTGTATAAAATACTTCCAGAACAAATCTTTCATCCTCAGATAACGCATCCCATGCAGGCTTGAACCATTCCATATATTCCAATGCCTGTCGATATCTTTCTTTCATAACGTCAATCTCTTCAATGGCATTGATCATCCGATCTGTTACTATTCACAGCCGATTTGATGACACGATAAATAGAGCGGTGCTATAACGC
>JBJELU010000029.1:0-18631 GCA_051879355.1 Oliverpabstia sp. | reverse complement strand
CAGGAGAGCCTTCGCGCCAAAGTCTCCGTAAGCGTCGGATCTTCGGACTCACTTTTCCGAATGCTTCTGAAAAAATGATATGAAGTTTCCGTCCCTTTCCAAATTAACAAAAAGCATACATTTATTTTAGCATATTTGGTTATGAAAGTACATTCTCCCCAAGGTTTTTGTATAAAAAGGACCGGCATAAGCCGGTCCTTCATAATCTTCTTATAATCTGTCCCCACGTCTTACATAACCTGGTTTTCCTGGTTCTGCAATGACCTGATTTTCATGTGTGATCTTGGCATGTTTGTCCACGATAAAGTTTTCCACATGAACATTTTTTCCGATGACGGTATCCGGGAGGATGATACTGTTTTTGATAACAGCACCTTTTTCAATGGTGACGCCTCGTCCAATGATAGAGTTCTCAACAGTACCCTGAATCATGCATCCATTGGAAACAACGGAAGTTTTTACATCGGCATCTTCAAAGTAATGTGTCGGGCAGGAGTCGTTGGTTCTGGTGTAAATCGGCCAGTCCTCATTGAATAAGGTTCCGGCGTTTTTGAAATCAATCAGAGCCAGGTTTGCTTCGTAGTAGTTTTCCAATGTTGTAATAGCTGCAAAATAACCACGATGAGCAACTCCGCGGACATCCAGATCATCAATGGCACTGTTGACAATCTGAGCCAGTGTATACATGGAGGAGAGAGCTTTTGCTTTCTTAATCAGGTCAATGAACAGCTCTTTTTTCATTACATAGGTGTCCATAAAAATATGTTTGCTCTTTGCTGTTCCGCGGTTCTTTTCAATAGAAAGAACACCTTTCTGACGGTTCAGGTTCAGAATATCGCTGTTCAGGAAAGCTTCTTTTGCATTATCTACGGAATGATACAAAAGAGTAATATCAGCACCGGATTCGATGTGATTTTCCAGAAGCTGATTATAATTCATTGTATAAACCATGTAGTTTGGTGCAATCACTACGTATTCTTCATGCATTTTTTCGATGCTTTCAATATTCTCCAGAAAAGAAGCGATATCAGTGTTGTAAATGCTGTTTTCAGACTGATTTTCGGAAAACAGAATCTGTACTTTCCCTCGTTTGGAGTTGATATTGTAATGTCTTCCTGTGCCAATATGTTCCGTCATGGAACGTGGTTTTCTTCTGATATACACCTGAATACGGTCAATGCCGCTGTTACTCATGTTGGAGAGCGGAAAGTCAACCACACGGTATCTGCCAAGGAAAGAGAAAGCACCTATGGGGCGGTAGTCCTGCATACCTTCTACCCAGATATGGTTTCCGGATGAATTTACAATTCCAAATGCTCTTGCCATATTATTCTACCCCCTTCACACGTTTTGCAACCAGTTCAATGTTTTCGCTGTCTGCACTTCCTACAACTGCACCTTTTCCAATGGTAATATTGTCAGCTACCAGAGCACGTGTAACCACGGCATCTTCTTCCACAACAACGCCCGGCATCAGAACACTGTCGATGACTTTTGCACCTGCTCCGACTTTTGCACCTGTAAAGAGTACAGAATTCGTAATTTCACCTTCTATGATACAGCCCTGTGTGATAAATGCCCGTTTGATCTTCGCATCCGGTCCCACATAATGCGGCAGTGTGGTCACATCTTCTGTATAAATCTTCCAGGTGGAATCACTCAGATCCAGTTCATTGTTGGCATCCAGCAGATCCATGTTGGCTTCCCACAGAGAATCAATAGTTCCCACATCTTTCCAGTAGCCTTTAAATTTGTAGGCAATCAGTTTTCTGCCGTCATTTAAAAGACCAGGAATGATATCTTTACCAAAATCATGATGAGAATCTTCCGACTTCATATCAGCTACCAGCATTTTGCGAAGAAGCTTCCAGTTAAAGATATAAATACCCATGGATGCCAGATTGCTCTTTGGATTCGCCGGTTTTTCTTCGAATTCTACAATACGGCCTTCTTCATCAGTGTTCATGATTCCAAAGCGGCTGGCTTCTTTCATAGGAACTTCGATGACCGCTATGGTAGCGTCAGCTTTCTGTTCTTTGTGCTCTGCCAGCATTTTTGCATAATTCATTTTATAAATATGGTCACCGGAAAGAATGAGAACATATTCCGGATCATATGTATCGATAAAATCGATATTCTGTGAAATAGCGTCTGCTGTACCACGATAAACATCCAGGTTGGCATCTGCCTTTTCACGAGGTGGAAGTACATAAACTCCACTGTCTTTTGCGTCAAGACCCCAGCGGCCGCCTGCAGCCACGTAACTGTTCAAAAGGATTGATTCGTACTGTGTCAGCACACCGACTACGTCAATACCGCTGTTTGCACAGTTACTGAGGGGAAAGTCGATAATGCGGTACTTACCGCCATATGAAACGGCTGGTTTTGCTACTTTATTGGTCAGGTCATGCAGACGAGATCCACGGCCACCGGCCAGAATCATTGCTAACATACTATTTTGCTTCATGATGAACCCTCGCTTTCTAACTTGTTAATATGTATTATACAATTATTTCTGGAAAATTACCAGTGATTTGCACAAAAAAACATAAAAAAACGAAAAAATATTGTAAAAGGTAAATAAAACGAAAAAATCATGTAAAACAATAAAAAGAAAGTGAGGTTTCGACAAAATGAATGGTGCAGATTTGGAAATCCTGTGTTATAATAATACATCAGAGGTATGAATTTTCATTGGATTTTTGCTCGTAACGGTGAAGGTACTGAACAGTTACGAGCATCGGCAGTGAACAGCACATCAATCATAGATATCAGGAGGAAATAGAATGGGAAAAATTATACTTACAGGAGACCGCCCCACAGGGAGACTGCATATCGGACATTATGTGGGGTCACTGAGAAGAAGGGTGGAACTGCAGAATTCAGGAGAATTTGAAAAAATATACATTATGATTGCGGATGCTCAGGCATTGACGGATAATTTTGATAATCCGGAGAAGATTCGCCAGAATATTCTGGAAGTGGCCCTGGATTATCTGTCCTGCGGTCTCGATCCGTCCAAATCTAATCTGTTTATTCAGTCACAGATCTGTGAATTGACAGAATTGACTTTTTATTATATGAATCTGGTAACGGTGTCTCGTCTGCAGCGGAATCCTACCGTTAAGTCAGAGATTCAGATGAGAAACTTTGAAGCCAGCATTCCGGTGGGATTTTTCAATTATCCTATCAGTCAGGCTGCAGATATTACGGCATTTAAAGCAACGACAGTTCCGGTAGGCGAAGATCAGCTTCCAATGATTGAGCAGACCCGTGAGATTGTCCGCAAGTTTAACTCCATTTATGGAGAAGTTCTTGTAGAACCGGATGTACTGCTTCCGGATAATCAGGCCTGCCTGCGTCTTCCGGGTACAGACGGAAAAGCCAAGATGAGTAAATCACTGGGTAACTGTATTTATCTGGCAGACGACCCGAAGGAAGTGCAGAAGAAGATTATGGGTATGTACACAGATCCGCTTCACGTGCAGGTGTCTGATCCCGGCCATCTGGAGGGAAATACGGTATTTACTTATCTGGATGCGTTCTGTAAGCCGGAGCATTTCCCGGAATTCCTGCCGGATTATGCAAACCTGGATGAATTGAAAGAGCATTACCAGAGAGGTGGTCTCGGTGATGTGAAAGTGAAAAAGTTCCTGAATAAGATCATTCAGAGTGAGCTGGAACCGATTCGCCAGAGAAGAAAAGAATATGAAAAAAATATTCCGCTGGTGTATGATATTCTGAAACAGGGTACAGAAGCTGCCCGCGAGGCTGCTTCACAGACACTGTCAGAAGTAAAGGCAGCGATGAAGATTAATTATTTTGATGACCTGGAGTTGATTCGCAAACAGGCAGAGAAATATGCAGAGTAAAATTGAATAAAGCATAAAGTGTGTGACTGGGGGATGGGTGACCATGAGGTTGCCTTGTCCCCCAGTTATGCACTGAAAGAAAACAGGAGATAGGACATGAAGTATATTGATTTGCATTGCGACACATTACTTGCCGCATTTGAAAAAGGAAAGACCCAGATCAATGTGATGCCGGAGGCAATGATCGATGTGGAGAGATTAAAAAAAGGAGGAGCCGCAGCACAGTTTTTTGCAATTTTTATGCTCCCTGAGACAGAGAAAAACAATTCCGGGCGGGTGATTCCTGAAGATGATGTTTATATCAACGAACTCTCAGGAATTTTACATAACAGCATACAGGAAAATGAAAAGGATCTGGCGTTTGCACGGAATGGTGCTCAGTTGGAAGAAAATCTGAAAAACGGCAAAATATCAGCATTTCTCACACTGGAGGACGGCAGAAGTATCAATGGCAGTATGGAAAAGCTGGAACACTATTATGATAGAGGAGTGCGGCTGATTTCCCTTACCTGGAACTATGCCAATTGTCTGGGATTTCCCAATTCTCCCGATGAGGAATTGATGAAAAAAGGACTGACTGCTTTCGGAAAAGAAGCAGTTGAGCGGATGGAAGAGCTTGGTATGCTGGTAGATGTTTCCCACCTTTCGGATGGAGGGTTTTATGATGTGGCAGATATCTGTAAAGGACCTTTTGTGGCTTCACATTCTAATTGCCGTTCTCTCACGCCTCATCCACGCAACCTGACGGATGAAATGATCCGGATTGTGGCTGAAAAAGGCGGTGTAATCGGTCTGAACTTTGCACCGGGATTTCTGGGGAAAGATATTCATACCCGTGACAGCAGAGTGGAAGATATGATTCTTCATCTGCAGCATCTTTGGAATAAAGGGGGCGAAGACTGTCTGGCACTGGGAAGTGATCTTGACGGTATCGGCGGCAATCTGGAAATCGGAAGTCCGGATCAGATGCCCCGTTTGTTTGATGCGATGAGCAAGGCAGGATTTTCCACAAGAATGATAGAAAAAATGGCTTATGAAAATGCGGCAAGAGTCATTTGCGATGTGATGAAGTAAGGGAGTATTCGGATGAATATTATCAATATAGAACATATCAGTAAAATATTTGGAGAAAAAACCATTTTCCGGGATGCTTCTTTTGGGATTCATGCAGGAGATAAGATTGGAATTGTGGGAATCAATGGGACAGGTAAAACGACGCTGCTGCGCATGATTGCCGGACTGGAAGAGCCGGATGAAGGTCAGATCGTCCGTCAGAATAATCTGAAGATTGCTTATCTGCCGCAGAATCCGGAGTTTCCTGCGGGAGCTACAATCCGATTCTGGATTCAGGACTGTGAAGAAGAGTGGAAAGTGCAGAGTAATCTGGAACGTCTGGGAATCACAGAATATGACCAGAACATTGAACACTTGTCAGGGGGACAGAGAAGGAAACTGGCACTGGCAAAGATACTGGCATCGGATTTCGATGTGCTGCTTCTGGATGAGCCCACCAACCATCTGGACGAGGCTATGATCATCTGGCTGGAGGATTATCTGCGCAGCTATCGGGGAACCATTGTGATGGTAACCCATGACAGATATTTTCTTGATCGGGTGTCGAACAAGATTCTGGAAATCAGCAGGGGACAGATGTACAGCTATGATTCCAATTATTCCCGTTTTCTGGAACTTAAGGCAGAACGGGAAGAGATGGAACTGGCCACAGAGAGAAAACGGCAGAGTGTTCTTCGAATGGAACTGGAGTGGGCAAAACGGGGCTGTCGTGCCCGTACTACAAAGCAGCGTGCCCGTCTGGAACGGCTGGAAGCACTGAAAAACGGACAGGCACCGGTGCAGGATCAGACGGTAGAACTGGATTCCATTGAGACAAGGATGGGGAAAAAGACATTGGAGCTGGAACATGTGAGCAAAGCGTTTGGAGATACGGTCATCCTGGATGATTACAGCTATATTTTCCTCAAAAATCAGAAAGTGGGCATTGTAGGACCAAATGGCTGCGGCAAGTCAACATTTGTCAAGATGCTGGCCGGTATGGAAACGCCGGATTCCGGTACAATCGAAGTGGGGGATACCATCCGGATCGGATATTTTGCTCAGGAAGAAAAGCACATGGATGACTCACAGAGAGTTATTGATTATGTAAAAGATATCGGTGAATATATTCAGACGCGGGACGGACGAATCAGTGCTTCTCAGATGCTGGAACGTTTCCTGTTTACACCGGACATGCAGTATGCACCGGTAGGTAAGCTGTCCGGCGGCGAAAAGAGAAGGCTGTATCTTCTGGGGGTTCTGTGTCAGAACAGTAATGTGCTGATTCTGGACGAGGCGGGAAATAATCTGGACATTCCAACCATGACGATTCTGGAGGATTATCTGAATTCCTTTATGGGAATCGTGATCATGGTTTCCCATGACCGGTATTTTCTGGACAATGTGGCAGATCGGATTCTGGAATTTGACGGTGCAGGCCACATCACTCAGTATGAAGGCGGGTACACAGATTATCTGGAAGCACGGGGAGGTGCCGGATTCGGCATGGATGGCACTAAACTTTCCGATGTAAATGATAACGGTGGAAAAAAGGTACAGAGTAAGACATCTGCAGATTCCGGAAAGACCTGGAAGCAGAATCGGCCGATTAAGTTAAAATTTACGTTTAAAGAGCAGAGAGAATTTGAAACCATCGACAGTGAGATTGAAGCTCTCGAAGAGAAAATTGCCGCACTGGATGATGAAATCATGAAAAATGCCACTAATTCCGGCAAGTTGAATGAACTGACAAAACAAAAGGAAGAAATAGAATCTTTGCTGGAAGAAAAAATGGACCGCTGGGTTTATCTGAATGATCTGGCGGAAAAAATTGAAGCCCAGAAGAATGGCTGAAAGGAGGAACAAATGACGCAGATTCCATATGCTTCCTATCAGGAAGAACTGGTCAGCCTGCGAAGGTATTTTCATATCTGGCCGGAACTGAGTCTGGAAGAAGAACAGACAGCAGATTATATTTATCAGTATTTGCAGGGACTGGGGCTGAAGCCGGAGAGAGTGGGACAGAACGGTGTGGTGGCCATGGTATGGGCACCGGAAGAGATAAGGTATCATTGTGAGACGGTGGCCGTACGGGCAGAGATGGATGCCCTGCCCGTACAGGAAGAAAATGATGTGCCGTGGAAATCCCAGTATGAGGGCGTGATGCATGCCTGTGGTCATGACGGTATCCTGGCAGTTGGACTGGTACTGGCGAAAATCTGTGTCCGCTATCAATATCAGATGCCTGTCAATGTGAAATTTATTTTTCAGCCTGCAGAGGAAAATGGCAAAGGCACTCAGATGATGCTGGATGCAGGTGTGATGGAAAATCCCCATGTATCACGTTTCCTCATGTATCATTTTGTCAATGATATGCCGATGGGGCTGGAAATCCACAGAGGGCCATCCACGGCAGCCATCGGGTCCGTACAGATTAGCGTGAAAGGGAAGGCGGCACACTGGAGCAGCAGTGAACAGGGGATTGATGCCATTTATGCGGCAGCAAGGATTGTGGAAGCATTTCATGATGTGAACAGAACATACAAGGGGAAATATCCATTTATTGCGGGAATCGGTATGATGCACGGAGGAAAGGCAAAAAATGTGGTGGCAAACGAGACTGTTCTTCAGGGAACCCTCCGTTCCACCTGTATCATCCAATATGGAGAACTGAGAAAGATTCTGCTGCAGAAAATGGAAGAGATTGCCCGGGAAACAGGCGCACAGATCGTGGCTGAGATTGACGAAGATCCCATTCCGCCTATATTTAATGATAAAGAAATGACAGATCTGGGTATACAGGTGGGCAGAGCAGTATGGGGAGAAGACTGCAGACCGGTGAAGCAGCTGTATCTGTCCGGAGACAGTGCGGCCTATTATTTCCAGAAAGCAAAGGGGCTGTTTATGGTATTTACCGCAGAAAAAACAGGGGAAGAAAATCATCCCCTGCATAATGGAAAATTTGATTTTTATGAGGCAGTGCTCTGGCGGGCAGTGGAAACCCTGCACCAGTTCCTTTTACATTCATAAGTCATATGAGGTGTGCGATTTTGTTTGTCACGGAGACAAAAGGTTTCCGTGACAGAAGCCACACCAGAAACAGACAGAAACATACCAGAAGAATGCTTTCCAGATTACTTTCCACGGAAGAAAGAACAGATGAACCGTATTTCAGGCAGCTGTAGACAAAACCGTGGAAAATATAAATCGCCATGGTGCGCTCTCCAAGATACGACCAGGATTTCTTTTCCGCAGGAAGTATCAGCATAAACAGATAGACCAGAAGGAAAGAAATCGCATAACAGAAGATTCGAACGATGAGTCCTTCTATGTTGCTCATATCAAGACTTTCGTAGGAGTAACGTCCATAGAAAATCTTAGGTGAGAGCTGATCATGCAGCGGATCCGTAAACAGAAATACCGCAAATGCACTCAGGATGCCTAATGCTATAAGGTATCCTTTTCTGTTTCTGAAACGGTTCAGGCAGGAACTGTCAAAATCCAGTCCTGCAAGAAAAAACGGAAAGAAGAATACGATGCGCGGAATGGATAGAAAATTATCCGGATCAATCAGACCGATCAGCAGTCCCAGTGTCAGTGACAATGCCATATGACCAGGTATTTTTCGGACCAAAGGACCCAGAATACGCCATACAAACAGTGCCATCAGATACCAGAGGGAGAACTTGGGTCTGGTAAAATAAAGACCGGTATCCTTGTCCAGAATCAGGGTATACAGCAGATAATAGATAATTTCATACACAAAGTAGGGAATCACCAGGCTCTGTATCAACTTCTTTATAGAAGGGATTCGTTTGGAAAAGTAACCGGAGATAAAGATAAAAGCCGGCATATGAAAGGCAACAATTCCCCACTTCAGTTCATAGAGGAAGGGGTTCTGATCATAACTGGGTTCGATGAAATGTCCGATGACTACCAGGACGATCAGTAAAACTTTATAGTTATCAAATAAATATTCCCGCCTGTCGTGGACGGGGGAGAGTTGCTGCTGTTCTTGTTGTTCCATAAAAAATCTCCATTCTGTTTCAGACTAAGGATATTCTACTTATGAATTATAGAAAATGCAAGAAACGAATTGCACAAAAAAGTAAAAAACATGTAAGAAAAATGGGGGAAAACAATGAAATTTAAAATAAAGGAAGATGGGAAACGTTTGCTGGTCATCTGTGCGGCGGCAGCAATTATGGTACTGAATATCAAGACCTTTGTGCGGACAGGAGGATTATATCCCGGCGGAGCTACCGGACTTACGATTTTGATCCAGCATGTTGCAGAGGTTTACTTTCATATTGTGATACCGTATACAGTAGTCAACATTCTTTTAAATGCAGTACCGGTATACATAGGATTTCGTTTTATCGGGAAGAAGTTTACCATGTATTCATGTCTGATGATTGTACTGACTGGTTTTCTGACTGATATCATACCGGCTTATGTGATTACCTATGATACCCTTTTGATAAGTGTATTTGGTGGAATTATCAACGGTGTGGCTATCAGTTTGTGTCTGAGCGTGGATGCTACATCAGGCGGAACTGATTTTATAGCCATTTATATGTCAGATAAAAAGGGAATGGATTCCTGGAATATGGTTTTAGGTCTGAATGTGGTAATCCTATCCGCAGCAGGTCTGCTGTTCGGCTGGGATAAGGCATTGTATTCAATTGTGTTCCAGTTTGTGTCGACGCAGATGCTTCATATGCTATATCAAAAGTATCAGAAAAAGACATTGTTTATCGTGACTAATAAACCACAGGATGTCTGTCAGGTGATCGATAATATCAGCAAGCATGGAGCTACCGTTCTGGAAGGAGAAGGTTCTTACGAACACTGCGAAAGAAATGTAGTGTACTCGGTGGTGTCAAGCGCAGAGTGCAAAAAAGTGGTACATGCGATCCGGCAGACCGATCCTAAAGCATTTGTTAATACCTTGCAGACAGATCAGCTGTCGGGAAGATTTTATCAGAAACCGGTGGAATGATGAATATGACAGCCCAGACCGGAAATTTACATTTTTCCGGGTCTGGGCATAAGCTTTAGTTACATTTCTCGCAGTTGGCAGTACATGGAGGATCAAAACTCGGATTGAATGCATAGAAGTTTTTGGAATCCAGCTGTTCCTGAACAGATTCCAGCGCTTCCCCGAATCTCTGGAAATGTACGATCTCACGTGCCCGCAGGAAGCGGATGGGATCAGCAATTTCCGGCATATCTTTTACAACTCTCAGAATATTATCGTAAGTGCTTCGGGCTTTTTGTTCTGCAGCCATACTCTCAAAGAGGTCTGTGATCGGATCTCCCTTCGACTGGAATTCACAGGCATTGAATGGAATACCGCCGGCGGCCTGGGGCCATACACCTGCAGTATGGTCGATATAGTAGGCGCTGAACGGAGAATTCTCAACCTGATCCATGGTAAGATTGGCCGTCAGCTGGTGAACCATCGTGGATACCATTTCCAGGTGGGCCAGTTCTTCCGTGCCGACATCGGTCAGTACCGCCATACACATCCGGTTGGGTGCGGCAAATCTCTGGGAAAGGTAACGCAAGGAAGCTCCGATCTCGCCGTCGGGGCCGCCGTATTGACTGATGATCAGCATGGCAATATCCGGATTGGGTTCTGTGATATTTACGGGATATTCCAGTCTCTTTTCATATATCCACATAGACTAGCACCTGCCTTTCTTATTGAGTTCCCACGGCCATGGCTGTTTCATCCATTCCCAGGAGTCGCTGCGGGTATCATCGATCAGATCCATCGTTAACGGACCATACTGGCGTGCGTATTCCCGCATGGAATCTTTGCGGATGCAGGCATTTTTATGATAATATGCCTGGGCTTCTGTGTCATCGGGATGAGTATCCAGATAAAGAAGCATATCATAGGCGGCAAAACTGGAACGATTGATCTGATCCAGAAGCTGTTCCCGGGAGGAGTTATTACTGCAGTTACATGAACTCATCGACATTTTCCTCCTTTTCCGCAAAATGGTTTACAGAGTTCCGGGAAGATAGTACCCCGGGAAAATCCCTCGGTGAGGGAAAATGTAGTATGATATTTTTGAGAAGGCACATAAGCCATTGCCAGTGGACGCGGATCAGATATTATGGCGGTCTTAGATGGTTCGCAGGAAGGAGCACACGGCTGTTCCCGGTCAGATTTCATCCTGGCGGAATTGTATCTGCAGTTACTGTCTGTATTACGATACATTCTGCAGGTATCAGGCTTCTGCTGATTGGTTCTACAGTTATCCATCATATAAAAGCTATCCTTTCTTAGTCGTTTTGTGATTATCATATGGAAAAATATGAGAATGGTTCAAGAAAAGGTTTTTTTCTTGTTGAAAAAGTGTTATACTAGTGCGAAAGACATCATGAGAAGAGAGGTAATTGCATGCAGAAGGGTAATAAGGGGAGAATGCAAAGTACTCGTAAAAAAACAGATTACTATGATTATAATCTGCTTGCAGCAGTTATTCTGCTGATATGTTTTGGACTGATTATGCTTTACAGCACCAGTGCCTATGAGGCACAGCTGAAGTTTAAGGGCGATGATATGTATTATTTCCGCCGTCAGGCAATTATCAGTGCAGGGGCTATTCTGGTGGCCATTTTTATGTCACGATTTGATTATCATTTGCTGATTCCGGTTTCAGGTTTTGTATTTGTGATGTCTTTAATCTTGATGGCACTGGTTCGTTTTTCTCCATTTGCTGTTACTGCATTTGGTTCCCGGCGGTGGCTCAAGCTGTTTGGTGTTCAGTTTCAGCCTTCGGAGATTGCAAAGATTGCGGTGATCATATACCTGCCTGTGGTCATTATCAAGATGGGCAGGAAGGTAAAAACATTGAATGCGGTGTTTTTACTCCTGTTCCTTGGTGCTCTTCAGGGTGCGGGCGCTCTGTTTTTTACCGATAACCTGAGTACAGGTATTATTATCGGTGGAATCGCTGTGATGATGATTTTTATTGCTCATCCAAAGACAAAACCATTTTTGATTACCGGCGGATGTGCTCTGGCTGTGGTTGGCAGTGTGGTTGCGTATATGGGGGCGACGATGACCACCAGTGATGATTTCCGAATCAGGCGTATTCTTGCCTGGCTGCATCCGGAAGATAATATGTCTACCGGAGGATATCAGGTTATGCAGGCGTTATATGCCATCGGAAGCGGAGGATTTTTCGGCAAAGGGCTGGGGAACAGTGCTCAGAAACTGGGAACCATACCGGAAGCACAGAATGATATGATTTTTTCTATTGTGTGTGAGGAATTGGGGGTATTTGGTGCCCTGTTGCTCTTCCTGATGTTTGGATATCTCCTGTATCGTCTGATTTTCATCGCACAGAATGCACCGGATCTATATGGAACACTGATTGTAAGCGGAATCTTTGTACATATTGCTCTGCAGGTTATTCTAAATATCTGTGTAGTTATCAACTGGATGCCCACGACAGGAATCACACTGCCGTTTGTCAGTTACGGGGGAACTTCGATTTTATTTCTTATGGCTGAGATGGGGATAGCCCTCAGTGTGTCACGGCAGATAAAATTCAAAAATCAGGAATCGGATTTGTCGTAATGGGTTGACAAATCCTGTCAGAGCCGATATACTGCCAACAGATAGGTTAGTGTTACGGTTCAGCTGTCCGGCTTCGCTGCACTACAAAAGTTCGTAACTGTTCAGCATCTTCAGGCTGATGAACAGTTACAAAAAGTTCTTTAAAAGGAGACAGATAAGGTTATGTTAGAGAAAATGAGACAAATAATTGCAGAACAGTTAAACTGCGATGAAGAAACGATTGATATGGAGACCTCTTTTAAAGATGATTTAGGAGCGGATTCTCTCGACTTATTTGAACTGGTAATGGCTCTGGAAGAAGAGTACGGACTTGAGATTCCGGCTGAAGAGCTGTCTGATATGGAAACAGTCGGAGAGGTAGTTGAATATCTGAAAAGCAAAGGTGTGGAGGATTAACTCCACACTTTTTTGAAGAAAGCAAAGACATTTATGATAGACAGGAGAATAACATGAGTACAGTAAAAACAAGATTTGCACCAAGTCCTACAGGAAGAATGCATGTAGGTAATTTAAGAACGGCATTGTATGCCTATCTGATCGCAAAGCATGAGGATGGTAAGTTTATGCTTCGTATCGAGGATACCGATCAGGAACGTTTCATGGAAGGTGCTCTGGAGATTATCTACCGGACTCTTGAAAAAACAGGACTGGTCCATGATGAAGGACCGGATAAAGACGGAGGCGTTGGTCCTTATGTGCAGAGTGAGCGTCAGGCACAGGGGCTGTATATGAAGTATGCGAAGCAGCTGATTGAACAGGGGGACGCATATTATTGTTTCTGTGATAAAGAACGTCTGGAAAGTCTGAGAACAGAAGTTGCAGGAAAAGAGATTACTGTATATGACAAACATTGTCTGCATCTGTCCAAAGAAGAAATTGAGGCAAATCTTGCAGCAGGAAAGCCATATGTCATTCGTATCAACATGCCGACAGAAGGGACAACTACCTTCCATGATGAACTGTATGGGGATATTACGGTAGAAAATAATGAACTGGATGATATGATTCTGATTAAATCAGACGGATATCCTACTTATAATTTTGCCAATGTTATCGATGATCATCTGATGGGCATCACCCATGTAGTCAGAGGAAATGAATATCTTTCTTCTGCACCGAAGTATAACCGTCTTTACGAAGCTTTTGGATGGGAAGTACCCAAGTATGTCCATTGTCCGCTGATTACCAATGAAGATCATCAGAAATTATCCAAGCGCTGTGGTCATTCCTCTTATGAAGATCTGATCGAGCAGGGATTTTTGACAGAAGCTGTGGTGAATTTTGTGGCATTGTTGGGATGGAGCCCGTCTTCTGATGAAGAAATCTTCTCGCTGGAAGAACTGGTAAAAGAATTTGATTACCACAGAATCAGCAAATCACCGGCGGTATTTGATATGGTGAAGCTTCGCTGGATGAATGGGGAATACATGAAGAAGATGGATGATGAGAAGTTCTATGAAATGGCACTTCCATACATCAAAGAAGTCATCACAAAAGAGTTGGATTTCCATAAGATAGCAGCTATGGTGAAGACACGAATCGAAGTATTTCCGGATATCAAAGATCATATTGATTTCTTTGAACAGGTTCCGGAATATGATACTTCCATGTATAACCATAAGAAAATGAAGAGTACGGAAGCATCATCTCTTCAGGTGCTGCAGGAGGTTAAGCCTCTTCTGGAAGCCCAGAATGATTACAGCAACGATGCACTGTTTGCTATGCTGTCTGCATATGCAAAAGAGCATGGATATAAAATTGGATTTGTTATGTGGCCGATTCGTACCGCACTTTCAGGAAAACAGATGACACCGGCAGGTGCCACAGAGATTCTGGAAGTACTGGGAAAAGAAGAAAGTCTGGTGCGGATTCAGGCGGCAATTGAAAAATTAAGTGCAGCTGTTCAGGAATAAAGTCAAAATGGAATTTAACAGAGAACAACAACAGGCGGTGTCCCATAAAGATGGGGCACTGCTGGTTCTTGCAGGACCAGGTTCCGGCAAGACGGCAGTGATCACCCACCGCACACAAAAACTGATCCGAGAATACCAGGTGGCTCCCTCGTCCATTCTGGTGGTCACCTTCACCAAGGCGGCTGCCAGGCAGATGAGGGAGCGCTTTTTGCGCCTTACGGGAGAATCTTCCACTCAGGTCACCTTCGGGACCTTTCATGGAGTATTTTACGGAATTCTCCGGCAGGCCTATGGAATCAATTCCTCCAATATTGCCAGTGAAGAAGACCGATACCGGATTCTGCGTGATCTTCTGCAGAAATCATCTATGGATGTGGATGATGAAAATGATCTTCTTGAGTCTCTGAACCGGGAAATCAGTACGGTAAAAAGCGGGCGTATTCCTCTGACTCATTACTACTCCGCCAGCTGTCCAGATGAAGAATTCCGGAGGATTTTTCAGGCGTATGAAAAGAAAATGCATGGGCGCAGGCTGCTTGATTTTGATGATCTGATGGTCTACTGCTATCAGTTATTTCAGAAGCATCCCGATATTTTGGCAGCCTGGCAGAAAAAGTTCCGATATATCCTGATTGATGAATTCCAGGATGTCAATCAGCTGCAGTATGATATCATCAAGCTGCTTGCTCTGCCGGAAAATAACCTTTTTCTGGTGGGGGACGATGATCAGTCTATTTACCGGTTCCGTGGAGCAAAACCGGAAATCATGCTGCATGTACCCAAAGATTTTCCGGGGATGCAGCAGGTGGTACTTCATCAGAATTATCGCTGCAGCGGGGAAATTGTAGAAAAATCACAGAATGTGATTCGATGGAATGATCAGCGATTTGAGAAGGAACTGAGAACCGATAACCCACAGGGAAAACCGATTGAAATACGTACTTTTGAAAATGAGAGTGAGGAGACGAACTGGCTGGCAAAGCAGATACAGAAAGATCTTGCGGAAGGATGTCCCTACAGCGAAATTGCTGTATTATTTCGGACCAATGTGGGAAGCCGCATGACCGTTGAGCGGATGATGGAATACAATTTCCCATTTACCATGAGGGATGTGCTGCCCAACTTATATGAACATTGGATTGCAAAAAACATGGTTTCCTATATGCGTCTTGCCCTGGGAGGCAGAGACAGGAGCGATTTTCTGGCGGTAATGAACCGGCCCAACCGATATTTGTCCAGGGAAGCATTTTATGAAAAAGAAATGCCCTTTGAGATTCTTTATCAGTATTATGAAGGGAAAGAATGGATGTGTGACCGCATCGAAAAGTTCGAACATGATCTGAAAATGATGAAAAATATGCCGCCCTATGCGATGATCAACTATATTCGTTTTGCCATCGGGTATGACACGTATCTGAAGGAGTACGCACAGTACCGGAAAATAAAAGAAGAAGAGCTTCTGGATATTCTGCAGGAAATACAGGAGAGTGCCAAAGGGTACCGTTCTTGTCAGGAATGGTTTGCCTACATGGAAGAGTATAAAGAAAAACTGAAAGAACAGGCGGAGAAAATCCGTCAGGAACAGAATGCGATTACAATTTCCACCCTTCACAGTGTAAAGGGGCTGGAGTATGACCGGGTATACATTCTGGATGTGAACGAGGGAAGTATTCCCTATCATAAAGCAGTACTGGATCCGGACATGGAAGAAGAACGCCGCATGTTTTATGTGGGAATGACAAGAGCCAGAAAAGAGCTTCACTTGTACTCCATTCAGGAACGGTTCGGAAAAAAATTAGAACCATCCCGTTTCCTTCTGGAACTGGAAGAAGCACCTCAAAAGAAAGGAAAAAACAATAGCGGTGAATATAAAAAGGATAGATGAAATAGTTCTGGGGTGGAGCAGGATTGAGCAGGGAATCACAGAACAAGATAGAAAATCCTGCCGGCAGAAAACGCTGCGGACATCCCGGCAGGGAAGGGAACTGCTGAAATCTCTGGCCTTTCAGGAATATGCCGTTGTGATTGAAGACGATGATATCGGGGAAGGCCCTATGGGAAAACCCTATCTCCTGCAATATCCCCACATACACTTTAACATCAGCCATTCCGGCGATTACGTTGCCTGTGCAGTCGGAAAAGAGCCCCTTGGCCTTGACATACAGATTCATCTCGACAAAGACTGCAGAAGAACAGCGCGCCGTATCATGAATCCGGCCGAATGGTCTGCCTATGAAGCATCAGGATTCCGGAAAGAATATTTTTATCAGTGCTGGACCCGGAAAGAGAGCTATCTCAAATACACCGGAGAAGGAATCACCAGAGACCTTCGCCTTCTCGAGGAGCCGGAGACAGCCCATGTACAATACATTCCGCTCAATTTATGGCCGGGATACTCTGCCTGCCTGTGTCATTCGAAAGAGTAATAGTAACTAAAATTTCCCCGGGGATTTTTACATTATCCCCGGGGAAATTTTGCATAAATGGCGGTTGTCCTCATATAGTAGAGTAAGAGGTGATGTACATGCAGCGAGAGGAAGTGATTCGCCTTTTTCCGGGGAAACTGCGGGAAATACTTCAAAAGGCGGACTGGGATGCGGATGGATTGCAGGAGATACGGCTGCGCACGGACAGACCGTTGATTCTGTGGATGAATGGAAAGGAATATTTTGTTACTGAAAATGGGGTGCTCACCCGACACAGTGATCTGGCATATCGAATATCGCCGGAGGAAATAAAAATCACGCTGGAATGTCTGGGACAATATTCCCTGTATGCTTACGAGGAGGAATTGCGGCAGGGATTTTTGACGATACAGGGAGGGCATCGTGTGGGGGTGGCCGGAAAAGCCATTCTGGAAGCACAGAAGATTAAAGGGGTTCGGCAGATTTCCTGTATCAATATCAGGTTTTCTCATGAAGTAAAAGGATGTGCTGATCCGGTCATGCCCTATGTGCTGGATAATCAGGAAGTCTGTCACACATTGATTATTTCTCCGCCGCGCTGCGGCAAAACCACGCTGCTGAGAGATATGATCCGGCAGATTTCCAATGGCACAGGAAAATTTCCGGGATGTACTGTGGGAGTGGTGGACGAACGGTCAGAGATTGGCGGATGCTATCAGGGCATTCCCCAGAATGATGTGGGAATTCGCACTGATCTGCTGGACTGCTGTCCAAAATCAGAGGGGATGATCATGCTGCTTCGTTCCATGTCGCCTGCAGTCATTGCCGTAGACGAAATAGGTTCTTATGATGACATTCAGGCCATTGAGATGACCCTGAACAGCGGCTGCAAACTTCTGGCAACTGTTCATGGAAGTTCGATTCAGGAAATGGAACAGAAACCACTGCTTGAGCGGCTGATGAGGGAACATGTATTTCAGCGATACATACTTCTTCAGGGAGAGCAGAAAAATCAGGTGGGAGCAGTATCACAGATATATGACGACAGAGGAACCTGCCTGTTCCGGGCAGAAGAATCCTACAGTATTTGCTGAAAATAACAGGCCTGCTCCTGGTCTTTTCTGCCTGTGCAGGCCTGGGATTTTCCGTAAGCAATGAACTGCAGCGGCGTATATACCATCTGTCAGAACTGACCCGTATCATGTCATTTCTGCGGGGGGAAATCGCATTTGCCGTCAGCACACTGCCGGAAGCCATGCAGCAGATTCAGAAGCGGACAACGCCGCCCTTTACAGAATTCTTTGCAAACCTGGCAGAAAACATGAAGCAATCATCAGGCGAAGAATTCGCAGAACTGCTTCAAAGACAAGTAAGCTATCTGAAAAAAAACTCCGCACTGACCACGGAAGACCTGGAAACCTTCAGCCAGACCGCCGGACATCTCGGATACCTGGACAAAGAAATGCAGCTGCATCTTTTAGACCAATACCTGCAAGAACAGCAGGAAACCATAAAAACACTACAAAAACAACTGCCGGATAAAAAAAGAGTGGTACGAAGCATCGGGATATTGACAGGAGTACTACTGCTCATCATATTCCTGTAGATCAATTTACTTTTGATTTTTTGGAAAGGGGACGGAAACTTCTTATCATTTTTTCAGAAGCAGGCCGTTCCTCCTCAGCTAGCCGCTAACTGCGACTAAATTGACGCTCAGGAGAGCCTTCGCGCCAAAGTCTCCGTAAGCGTCGGATCTTCGGACTCACTTTTCCCAATGCTTCTGAAAAA
>JBJELU010000028.1:0-4107 GCA_051879355.1 Oliverpabstia sp. | reverse complement strand
GGGATGCCCGATGGGGAAGAGTTATGGAATCTACTGGTGAGGATCCGTATCTGAACTGTTTGTTTTCCGAGGCTATGGTAAAAGGATTTCAGGGAGAAGATTTGAAAGAGCCGTATCATGTGGCTGCCTGTATAAAACATTTTGCCGGTTACGGTGCACCTACGGCAGGACGTGATTATAATACTGTAGAGCTCTCTAGACATACGTTAAGAGAGTTTTATCTGCCATCCTATAAAGCGGGAATTGATGCGGGTGCTGCGATGGTAATGACTTCTTTTAACACGATTGAAGGTGTTCCGGCTACAGGAAATAAGTGGCTGATGCGGGATGTACTGCGGGATGAAATGGGATTTGATGGTGTATTGATTTCTGACTGGGCCGCAATTGAGGAAATTATTTATCATGGCTATTGCGCAGATAGAAAAGAGGCTGCTGTTCGTGCTGCAAAAGCAGGGGTAGATATCGATATGATGACAGGTATCTATTCGGAAAATCTGTGCAGTCTTGTGGTAGAAGGAGTAATCTCAGAAAGTTTGATTGACGAATCTGTGTACAGAATTCTGGATTTAAAAAATAAACTGGGACTTTTTGAAAATCCATATAAAGATGCCGATGAAGAGAAAGAAAAAGAACTGATTCTCTGCCAGGAGCATCGGAATCTGGCAAGAGAGGCTGCAAGAAAATCATTTGTATTGTTGAAAAATGATAGCGTGTTACCCTTGAAAAAGTGGAAAAACACCGCAGTTATCGGACCTTATGTGGATAACCGTAACCTGATGGGGGCATGGTCCTTTATCGGTGAAGCGAAAGACACTGCGACTCTGCGGGAAGCAATTGCTGAACGGGGACTTGCACAGGAAGTGACTTTTTGTCAGGGATCTCCGATTCTGGATCCTGGAATGAAACTGGAAGGATTTACAGAGACTCAGGGGCAGGAAGTATCTCAGGAAGAGTGTGAGAAAATGCTGCAGGAAGCAGTGAAAGCTGCAAAAGATGCAGAGACTGTAGTGTTGGCTGTTGGCGAAGATCGTCTGCAGTCAGGAGAAGCTACCAGCAATGCAAATATTCAGATACCTGCGATTCAGATGGAACTGGTGCGCAGAGTCTGCCAGGTAAATGATAAAGTTATTGTCGTTCTGTTTTCAGGAAGACCGTTAGATATCAGGGAAATTTCTGAAAAAGTTCAGGCTGTGATTCAGGTTTGGATGCCGGGAACTGAGGGGGCAAGGGCTATTGTGGATGTGCTTACCGGTGAATACAATCCTACCGGAAAATTACCAATGAGTTTTCCGTATTGTGTGGGACAGGTTCCGGTACATTATAATGAATATTCCACAGGGCGTCCGCATGTGCCTGGCAAAGATAAAGACAGGTTCCGATCTAAATATTTGGATATTCCAAATGCTCCGCTGTATCCATTTGGATTTGGACTGAGTTATACTAGATTTGCTGTTTCTCCGGTAGAACTGAGTCAGGAGTCAATGAATAAAAATGGAACTATTCAGGCGGTTGTCAAAGTAAAAAATGTGGGAGAGGCGAAGGGTACGGAGACTGTCCAGCTCTATATCCATGATGTGGCTGCCAGTGTTGTCCGCCCGGTAAAAGAGCTGAAGAACTTCTGTAAGGTAACACTGGAACCGGGAGAAGAACAGACGATTACTTTTATGATAACGGAAAAGGATCTGCAGTTTTTAACTGAAAACGACCGGTGGGAAAGTGAGCCGGGAGAATTTGAAGTGTTTGTAGGAACAGACAGCAGTGTAGTAAACTGTGCGAAATTCATACTGTTGGAATAATATGACATGGCACAAAAACCGCCGCATCGACGTAGATGCGGCGGTTTTTGTGTCAAAGCCGGTAAAGATGAATTCGCTTCCGGAACACTTGTATTTGGAAGAAGAAATGGTATAATGATTTTAGTTGAAACATGAAATTGAATAGAGAAGGAGCGAATACTTTTGGATTTACATAAGTTTGTAGAAAAAGCGGAACCATTGAGAATTCTCGGTATTAAAATTACGCAGAATGGGGAATTGATCGGTGAATATTTTTGGGATGAGGACTGCCGACGGAATATTTATTCGGCAAGTAAAAGTTTTACATCCTGTGCGGTAGGGTTTGCAATACAGGAAGGCTTGATTCGTCTGGACGAAAAACTGACAGATGCATTTGAAAAGGATTTGCCGGATGAAGTGGGCGAAAATCTTGCAAAAGCGACTGTGAGGGATTTGCTGACCATGTGTCTCGGTCAGGAGAAAGGTGCCCTGATGGGGGCACAGAGACCTCAGTATAAAGAGGATGACTGGGTGAAAATGGCTCTTTCCATTCCTTTTGTGTATGAACCAGGCACACATTTTGTGTATAATAATGTAGGTCCTTATCTGGCAGGTATTCTGGTACAGCGTCGTTCGGGCTGCAATCTGGTTTCTTATTTGAAACCACGGCTTTTCGATCCTCTGGGCATCAAACTTCCCACATGGGAAAATGATCCGCTGGGCAATACTTTTGGGGCTGGCGGACTATTTCTAAATCTGGATGAACTGCACAAGTTTGGTCTGTTTTATCTGCAGAAAGGACGATGGAACGGAAAACAGCTTCTCTCTGAGGAGTGGATAATAGAAAGTACCAGAAAACAGGTAGAGAATGATAAAGATTCTTATGGATATGGCTATCTGTTCTGGGGAAATGAACATGGTTCCTTTATGGCTGACGGAAAATATGCGCAGTATTCGATTATCCTGCGTGATAAAAATGCAGTTATATCCACGTTGGCAGAATCCAGAGATGGTGACAAGTTAAAACATGTGATTTTTGAGGAGATTTATCCTCAGCTTTAGAAACGTGACGGAGAAGAATAATGATTGATTTACAGTTTGCACGAGAAGAGTTTCAAAAATATCTTGATCAATATGACAGAAATGACGAGAAAATCAAATTAAAAATTATACATACAGAAGGTGTCATAAGCTGTGTCAGAAAAATAACATCACGGATGGATATTTCGGTGGAGGACAAGAACCTTGCGGAACTGATTGCTTTGCTTCATGATATTGGGAGATTTGAACAGATCCGATGCTTTGACAGCTTCGAACCTGGAACCATGGATCATGCAGCGTATGGGATTGGATTACTGTTCGGGCCTAAAAACATGATTCGTCAATTTGTGAAGAATACACAATGGGATTCTATCATTAAAACAGCTATAGCAAAACACAGTGATTTTCAGTTGGAAGGCATTGATGATGAACAGACATTATTTCATGCGAAGATGATCAGAGATGCCGATAAACTTGATAACTGTCGTGTAAAACTGGAAGAATCTGTAGAAGTACTGGTTGGTACAACAGCGGAAAACGCCGGAACATATGAAATATCTGATAAAGTCTGGGAAGCCTGCTTGCATAATTGTTCTGTTCGTTCTGCAGACAGGATTACACCTATGGATTATTGGGTATCTTATCTTGCATATTTCTTTGATGTGAATTTTTCGGAAACTTTTCAGATCATTGAAGAGGAAAACTATGTGGAACGAATTATACAGCAGATTCCATACAGCAATCCTGATACGCAGAAAAAAATGGATATTTTATGTGAGAGACTTCAAACATTTACCAGTTCTCGTGCGTCTCGTGATTGAGGATATCTTTAACATGGATGAGAATTGAGTTATGAAAATGGGCTGGAAATTCATTATATGTGGCAATGAGCCTATCCAATTGCGCATAGGTAGGCTAAAGATTAAAGAAACAGCCATTACATCCTACCAAATGGAGAGAAACGTAGGCTGTGAATCCCAGAAATAACTTATTGCTCCTACCAAAATCAGCAAAATGTAGGCTGTAAATTCCAGAAACAAATGATATAGCTCATAAAAATCGAAAAAAAAATAGGCTAGAAATCATAATAGCAAGCATTAGAGCCTATCAAAAACAAAAAAAGGTAGGACGGAATTCCACAAAACAAATATTTGAGCTTACCAGGTACGACATGGGATAGTGGCTGTCTGAACAGTGGCCCAAGCGTTGACAAAAAAGATAAAAAAATGAAAAAACCTGTTGACAAACGAAGAAAGCGGTGGTATGATGTCAAAGTTGCGTCTGGGAAACC
>JBJELU010000027.1:0-18801 GCA_051879355.1 Oliverpabstia sp. | reverse complement strand
GCTCTAACAAAATCTATGGTTTTAGAGTGTTTTGGAGTGCTTCAAATTAAAAAAATAATAATATAAGGTTGAAGTATTCGACGTATTTTCTGAATAAAAGTATATGAGAAACGACCTCTTTAAATTTCAAATTTTAATGAACATATAAAATCCATCAGTCTAAACTTATTCTGATGGATTTTATATTCTTTCTATTGCTGATTTCTTGTCTTGCATACGGATTCTTTTTATTTTTCACTTATCAGTTTAATAATTCTCTTGAGATTTACTGCAAATATAGTCATAGCTCCCTGCATTTCCATGCCAATAAGACCTGATGATGACGCAACGTCATAACCATGTCTATGTTTTAATTCACTATTTTTGCCTCTATTTTATAGCGTTCTTTCGCCATTTCTTTGGAATGTGCAGTTTCCTGAAATTGAGCCTGCTCACTATGTGAATCACAAACTAATGTTTCTGTGTAGGTTTTCTTTTTTGCTCCTTCTTTATAACAGCCAGCCTTATAAGGACATCTTTTACATTTTTCTATATCGAAAAAGTACGTCATTCGAGGATTCTTTCCTTCTGTTTTTCGCTTATCAAGATATTTATGAATCGCCAGATGTCCCGCTTTACATTGATACATTCCGGCATCTTTATTAAATTCAAATTCATCTGGCTTTGTACGATTCCCTTGGGTAACAATACTGTTTAACCGGGAGATAAGCTCATAATGATTATCCTTTGCAGCATCAATATTTTCCTTACTTGAATAGGCTTTGTCACCAATCACAGTTTCAACTTTCATTCCCGCAGCTCTGCTTTTCCGAACCAAAGCTGGCAATTCTTTTCCGTCTGTTTTTTCACCACTGGTGATGGTCGCGGCTGTAATAATTCGTTCTTCCGTCATAGCTATATGGGTTTTATATCCGAAGAAAGAGGTATCCGCTGTCTTGTGTCCAATCTTTGCATCGTTATCTTTTGAAGTTTCCAAATGTTCAAGATCATCATTGACGGATTCCTCCAATAAATTTAGCTTTTCCTGCACTTTAGGGTAACTGCATACGTCTTCATTGTCTTTCACAATAGAAAGTAGTTGTTTGCAGTATTCCAACTCTTTTTCCAGAGAATCTTCCGTATTTTTGTTTGGAAATTTTTCCTTCATTGTTTCATCCACTTCGTAAACGGTACGTCGTAGTTTTTTTGATTGCTCTTGAAGTGCCTGTCGGGGCGTTTTTTGATTGTATCTTGCTTTCGTATGAGTAGCATCTACGATAATAGATTTTGATTTTATTATTTTTTTATCCAATACAATCTGAACCGTCTTTGAAATCAACATATCCAACAGATTCATATCTTTCAAACGTAGTTTACGAAATTTTGTCAAAGAACTGGGGTTAATAACAGTTTCTTCTGGTGCCATATCCAAAAAGTATTTAAATGACATATCATATTTAGAACGTTCTACAACATCAACATCAGATAAATCATAGATAGCTTTTAAAAGCAAGTACTTAAACATTCGAATAGGTGGAACTGCATTACGTCCATTATCAAGACAATATTTATCAAGCAATTCATTATAAATAAATTCAAAATCAACCAGTTCTTTTATCTGACGAAGCAGGTTGTCTTTTGAAACCACCAATTCACATATTTCTATGTAAGGACTAAGTATTAATTTCTGTTGTTGTTCAATCATAAAAACACCGCCTATACTTGATATTTATATTATATCAAACATAGGCGGTACTATCTACTTTTTCAGTGCCCTCGATTGAGGGGCAGGGGAGTTGAATAGGCGAAGCCTATTTTTTACGGCAAAAAAAGAAAGATGACGATATACAAAAGTATATCGCCATCTTTTTATGAGGGGGGAGATAGTGAGTGGTTTATCAACTATCTGAGATTTATTATTAAAGGAATATGTAAGCAAAGTGTGTCCAAATTCTAAAAGAAATGGAAAAAATATAAAGAAAAGAGGAAAATTTGTGGGAAGAGGTATGGACAGAAGAGAGAAGAGAGCGTAAAGTGAGAGAAAAATATATACCTTCGGAGTCTTTTTTGTGCCTGTATTTATAAGAAATGAAAGACTCTGAGAGCACATTATAAAAGATAAGGAGGAAACAGAATGAAACAGAAAAGAATCAGCGATTACGGATATCGGATCGGACACCATGAAAGCGGGCCGCGAAACAAAATTACGGATGTACCGGGGGTGCGGGTAGGCCATACGACGGTGGAAGACGGAAATCAGCATACCGGTGTGACGGTGATTGTACCGGGAGAGGGAAATCCGTTTCTAAAGAAATACCTGGCGTCTGCTTACGTGCATAACGGTTTCGGAAAAACATGCGGTCTTGTACAGATACAGGAACTCGGAACTCTCGAAACGCCCATTGCCCTGACCAATACACTGAATGTCGGAAAAGTGGCGGATGCCATGATTTCATGGATGATACAGCAGACCAAAAAAGAAGGGGAAGATGTTTTCTCCATCAATCCGGTTGTCGGAGAATGCAACGACTCGAGGATCAATGAGATTGGGAACCGGGTAGTGGGGGAAAAAGAGCTGTATCAGGCACTGGAGCAGGCGGATACAGACTTTGCGGAAGGAGCTGTCGGTGCCGGAACAGGAACGATCTGTTATGGACTGAAAGGGGGAATCGGATCGTCATCCCGCACGCTGGTACTTGATGGAAAAACATATACCATCGGTGTACTGGTACAGTCGAATTTCGGGGCAACCAGAGATTTGAAAATCAGTGGAAAACCGGCAGGGGAGAGGATCCTGGAACAGATCCGGAAAGAAGAATGCGGAAGCAGCGCCGAAGACCGGGGATCCATCATGACGGTTCTGGCGACGGATCTTCCGGTATCGGAGCGGCAGTTGTACCGGATCATCCGCCGCTGCGGAGTCGGAATCGCCAGAACGGGAGCCTATACCGGTCACGGAAGCGGTGAAATCATGATCGGATTTACAACGGCAAACCGCGTGGATACAAAGAGTATATGTGAAGTGGAAGCGTGCGCCCGGATAAAAGAAGAAAAAATCAACGAGGCATTTGAAGCTGCGGCAGAGGCTGCGGAAGAAGCAATCCTGAACTCTATGGTAACCGCAAAGGAAAAAAGAGGCCTGGACGGAGCCAGATACCGCAGCCTTGCCGAGTTTCTGGAAAAACCGGGATTTCTGGAATAAATCATTTTTCCAGAACCATCCGCCCCAGCTCAGAGATTTCGCATCCGCCCTTTGTGCGGTGCACGATGAGATAACCGGCGGAAGAAAGCTCTCCGAGTACGGTGCGCAGAGCCGCTTCGGATACAAAGGTTTTTCCGTCGGCCAGTCCGTTTTTGATTGCCAGGCGGCCTGCTTTCGGATGCGTCGACACGAAAGAAAGAACCTGATATTGAAGGTCGGTGAGGGAAACGTCAGCCATCTGGCGGGAGCGGAGGTATGTTGGCAGATCGGAAAGCTGCAGCTTATGGCTGCTGTACCGGGTAAACAGGCTACAGGACAGATTGTACAGCTCATGAATATTTCCGGGGTACGCATATTCCTTCAGAAAGCGCAGAAGCCCTTCCGAAAAGATCCGGTCGCAGGTCATATCGGTGTTGTGGAAAAACTGAAGCAGAAAGTAATTGAGAAGATCGGGAATATCCTCCCTGCGTCTGCGGAGCGGGACGGTCTGAAGCTCTGAAGCACTTAAAAGGTGAAAAAGTTCCCGCAGGAAGGTTCCTTTTTCTACTTTTTTGTAAAGGTTATCATCCGCAATAGCAATGATCCGCACATCGAAACGGCGGGTTTCCGGTGCGGAAAAGAAGTTACCATGAACATTGGTAAGAACATTGATCAGCAGATCCTGAATGGAAAGCGGGAAGCGGTCCACCTGGGAAAGAACGAGTGTGCCATGGTTGGTTTCAGCAAGAAGCCGGAGCAGGGAGGCTTCGGTCAGATCATTTCCCGGAGAGTGAAGAACGGAAAACGGATAATGGTGGCGGCGCGAAAAATTGTGAATTGCACGTGCGAGTGTCCGGCGCTGTGTACCGCTTTCCCCCTGGATCAGAATCGGAAAATCAAAAAGTGCAAGATGTCTGGTCTGCGTCATCAGATTCTGGACGGAATCTGCGTGGGAAAGGGAAAGAGAAAATGTACGGGAGGAAGCAAAAAAAGTGCTTTCTTCCGTTTTTTCTTCTTTGGCTGCCGGTGCCTCTGTGGATCTGCCCCCGGGAAGAAACGCAAGGAAAACAGGCTCTGTATCCGGAAACACCATAGAAAGAACGCTTAACGTAATCTGTGTCTTCTGATCCGAAAGGAGAATGGTCCAGTCGCCGTTGCGGTCGAAAGCAGTATTTGCGTAGGCAGGCGGAAGACATTCCGAAAAAGGCTGCCCTTCAAAATTGGGGGAGGGAAGAGAGAAGGCATGTGCAAATTTAGCGTTCATAAACTGAATGCGGCCATCCGCGCCAAACAGACAGACGCCAACGGGAAGAGAGAACAGGATCACCTGCATGAGCTGTTCGGTCTGCACATAATTGGTATAGTAGGTTTCTGAGGTCTTGACGGTGTGAAGAATCTGATTGACGTAATTGCGCGATACACGGTTTACGGTCTGCAGAGGAATGTTGAAATATTCGCAGAGCTGTAAAATAGTGGAAATATCGATGATACGGTTGCCGATATCCAGTACATTCGGAATGCGGGAAGGAACGAGCTGCGGCTCGCCGGCGGTAATGGCAAACTGAATGTCAGACTCGGTATCCTTGCATCCGGGATAAAACGGAACAAAGTCATATTGTGTGATGCCGCATTCCTCAAGCTGGGAAATGATAGCAAGCGTGGAATATTTATCGTCGTTTACCAGATAGACACGTTCGTGCGGCGGAATCTGAATGATTTTATCCAGAAACATATGGTTGAAAACGCGGTCGCATGGGAGCTGCAAAATGGAGGAGTCGATGGTAAGCGGAAAGGTTTCCATGGCGCGGGCGGTTGGAAAAAGAACGCACTGGTATCCCCGGAAGAGAGAGGGGTCTGTGGCCTGTTCTCTTAAAAGGGTATTGAAGGTGAGATATTCACCGAGCACAGAGTGAAGATAAGACTGAAATTCGGAAAGCATTCGTTTCCGGGAAGAAATGATCAATACGTTGCCAAGCTTTTGTGTTCTGTTCATAAAGGATCCTCTTTTCCTGCTAAAAAGTGGTAATGGGTTAAAAATTAGGATAATTATACCATTTTTGACGAAAATAAACAACCTAAATGCAAAAATGCAAAAAAGAAAAGAAAAAAACAGGAAGAATGCTTTGACATAGTGACGCATTACATCTATAATACAGATTAAGCAAAGGGGCTGTAAAATAAAGGTAAGGCATCTTTGTTCTTTTTTATATCATGGTTCTGTTATCTGTGAAAAGAAAGAACAAAGAAAACAGCAACACTTGCAGAAAAGGAGGAGACAACAATGAAAAAAAGACATGTAATGCGTGCTCTGGTTGCAGCAGCAACGGCACTGGCACTGACAGCATGTGGATCGACTGGTTCTTCTGACACAAGTAAGAGCACATCGACAGCAGCTACATCAACAGCATCCGCTGCATCGACCTCATCCGGTTCGGAAGCAGATACGGAGAATACCATCACGATTCCGGCAGGCGAGTCGGTATCCCAGGATTCTGATGTTACGGCAATGGTAGCTGTGGATTTTACCACCATGGATCCGATGGATACTTCCGATACACTTTCCGGTGGTGTACAGCGAATGATGATGGATGGCCTGTTTGGATTTGATGAGAATATGCAGATCATTCCGATGCTGGCAACCAGCTACGAAGCAAACGATGAAGCAACCGAGTATACGATTCATCTTCGTGAGGGCGTAAGCTTTACCGATGGAACTCCGTGGAATGCAGACGCCCTGATTGCAAACGTAAATAAATGGGCAGACAAGAGCCTTGGACTGAAACGTACTACATTCCTCTGCAATGTTCTGGATCATGCAGAGAAGATAGATGATTATACCGTTAAAATTTATTTATCACAGTCATTCGGTGCTTTCATCAGCAACCTGGCACATCCGGCTACGCTGATCATGAGCCCGAAACAGATTGAAGCAGGAGAAGATGCCTGTGCACAGGCACCGGTAGGAACCGGTCAGTACAAATTTGTTGAGTGGGTTGCAGGTGACCATATGAAGGTAGAGCTGAACAAAGACTGGTGGGGATATGATGCAGACATCTGCGGCGGAACCGCTCTGGCAGATGCAGATGCAGGATTTAAGAGCATCACATTCAAACCGGTTGCAGAAAGTGCCACCCGTGTATCTGCAGTTCAGGCAGGTGACGCACAGATTATGTGGTCTGTACCGACCGAAAGCGTTGACACCTTAAAAGGTGACAGCAACGTATTCGTTGGAATGGGCGACAGCATCGCCGTATGGTACTTCTTCATGAATACACAGAAAGCACCGTTCAACGATGTTAAGGTTCGTGAGGCAATGGCTTATGCAATCAACAAAGAGGCATATATCCAGGTCGTTATGAACGGTTACGGTTCTGTGGCAACTTCTATGGTAGGAGAAGAAGTACAGCACTACAAAGGAAATGATCCGTATTCCTACGATCCGGAAAAAGCAAAAGAGCTGTTAAAGGAAGCAGGATATCCGGATGGATTTACCACAACACTAATGTACAGCAACACGACAGCAAATCAGAAAAAAGCAGAGTTCTACAAACAGCAGCTTTCTGAGGTTGGTATTGATCTGGAATTGAACGGAATGGAAAGTGCCGTTCTGAATGAAAAGGTTCAGGGAGCTGACTGCGCAGGAGCAGATGCCGAGGTTGAATGCTACTTAAGCGGATGGTCTACTTCCACCGGTGATGCTGACTGGGGACTTCGTCCGATGCTGGCAACCGAGTCTGAGCCGCCGATGAGCTACAATGTCAGCTACTATGAGAATGAAAAAGTAGATCAGCTTCTCAAAGACGGTCTTGCAACTGCAGATGAAGACAAACGTGGTGAGATCTATGGAGAAGTACAGGATATCGTATGGAAGGATCTCCCGCTGCTCTGCATCGCAAGCGATAAAAACATCTGGGCAACCAGCAACAACATTACCGGAGTATATCTGTTAGGCGATGGAAGCATCGGTATGAGAAATGCCAGAATGGCAGCCGAATAACGGCAGACTGAAACAAGGATATGAAAAAGACCCCGGCGTCCTTCCATCAAAAGAGGGCGCCGGTTTCTTACAAACAGGAAAGCAGGCAGTGATCCGTGGGATTGTACCTGTAGGATAAGCATGAAAGTAGGAGATACAATATGCCAAAATATATACTGAAGCGTATTGTGGGTACGATCCCCACACTGATTATTGTTGTTACATTTGTATTTTTCTTTGTCCGCCTGATTCCGGGAGATCCGGCGAGACTCGTTGCAGGAGAGCAGGCAACACAGGATGACGTAGAGGCAGTAAGAGAAGAGCTTGGCCTCAATAAATCCATTCCGACACAGTATGTTACCTATGTGACAGGACTTTTAAAAGGAAATCTCGGAACATCCCTTCGCACAAAGCAGCCAGTTACAAAGGAGGTTGCGGGAAGATTCGGAAATACCGTTCGTCTGGCATTTGTCACATTGCTGTGGAGTTCGGTTGTGGGTGTGCTCTTTGGTGTGTGGTCCGGAACTCACAGGGGAAAATGGCAGGATTATACCGGAATGACGATTGCGGTCTCGGGTATTTCGCTCCCCTCGTTCTGGATCGGCTTTTTGCTGATTATGCTGTTTGCGGTAAAACTGCGAATTCTGCCGACAACAAGCGGAACGAGCCTGAAAAGTCTGATTATGCCGTCTATTACGCTTGGCGTCGGAATTGCAGCCGTGATCGCACGATTTACAAGATCCTCCATTATTGAGGTGCTAAAAGAAGATTACGTCAGAACAGCAAGAGCAAAAGGAATCAAAGAAAAGGTTGTGATCTGGAAGCATGTTTTCCGCAACTCCATGATCTCCGTCGTGACGGTTGTGGGTCTGCAGTTCGGCTTTCTGCTGGGAGGTTCTGTTGTCACAGAAACGGTATTTGCCTATCCTGGTCTTGGCTCCCTTCTGATTGAATCGGTCAATTACAGAGATTATCCGGCAATCCAGTCCCTGATTCTAATCTTTTCGCTGCAGTTTATCGTCATCAACCTGATTGTCGATATCCTCTATGCGGTTCTGAATCCGGAAATTAAACTTCAGTAGGAGATGAGTGGAATGAAAGAAAAGAAAAAAGTACAGACCGAGAGCCAGGAGAGAATTAAAACTCCGCTTTCTGAAATGGTTCGAAAATTTAAAAAACAGAAAAATGCAGTAGTTGCGCTTTGCTTTATCATTTTCCTCATTTTCCTTGCATTTTTCGGAAGCAAAATTGTGCCGTATGGAATCAATGAGTATGATTACAATGCGATTCTGCAGGGACCAAGTATGAAGCACCTGTTTGGAACGGATGAGTTTGGACGGGATCTGTTTTCCCGTATCATCTGTGGAACCCGGATTTCACTTGCGGTCGGATTCGGCGCTGTTACGGTCGGTGCAGTTTGTGGTACCATTCTCGGACTTCTGGCCGGATATTACGGCGGATGGATTGATTCTATTATTATGAGAATCTGCGATGTCCTGTTCGCTTTTCCGGGACTGATCCTTGCAATTGCCATTGTGGCAATTCTCGGAAGCGGCATGGCCAACGTCGTGATTGCGGTCGCTGTCTTTTCTACACCGACCTTTGCACGGCTTGTCCGAAGCAAAACGCTGAGCCTGAAAAATTCCGTCTTTGTCCTGGCGGCACGGAACATCGGTGTTTCCGATGCAAGAATTCTGTTTCGCCATATTCTGCCGGGAGCCATTCCGGACATCATTGTACAGTATTCCATGTCATTTGGATCTTCCATTCTGACAGCATCGAGCCTTTCCTTTCTGGGAATGGGCGCACAGCCGCCGACACCGGAATGGGGACTGCTTCTTTCCAACGGAAGAAACTATATGGCAAGTGCAATGTATGTAACGATTTTCCCGGGTCTTGCGATTTTCCTTACCGTACTGAGCTTTAACCTGTTAGGCGACGGACTTCGCGATGCACTCGATCCGAAACTTTCCGATTGATAAGGAGGAGCAGAAGTGGCTACTGATAACGTACTTGAGATAAAAAATTTACATACGTATTTCTATACCGATGGCGGCGTGATCAAAGCAGTAGACGGTGTCGATGTGGAGCTTCGACGCGGCGCAACGCTTGGTATCGTAGGCGAGTCGGGAAGTGGAAAGAGCGTGACATCCCTCTCTGTGATGGGATTACTGACCGGAACGAAAGGAAAAATTGCTGACGGCGAAATCCTGCTGGATGGCGATGATATTGTAAAGCTGACGAAGGAACAGCAGAGAAAGCTGCGCGGAAGCAAAATTTCCATGATTTTCCAGGAACCGATGACCAGCCTGAATCCGGTCATGAAGATCGGGGATCAGGTGGCAGAATGCGTTCTGCAGCATGAAAAAATATCAAAAAAAGAGGCACTGAAAAAGGCAGAGGATATGCTCCGGAAAACGGGCGTTCCGCGCGTGGAGCATATGATGAAGGAGTATCCGTTCCAGCTTTCCGGCGGCCAGAGACAGAGGGTCATGATTGCCATGGCACTTGTATGTAAACCGGAAATTCTGATCGCGGATGAGCCAACGACCGCACTGGATGTAACGATTCAGGCACAGATTCTGGATCTGATGAACCAGCTGAAAAAAGAGACGGGTACATCCATCCTGTTTATTACACATGATCTTGGCGTTGTTGCAGAGGTCTGCGATGATGTTGCCGTTATGTACTGTGGCCGCGTGGTAGAGCGTGGAGATGTAAAAACAATTTTCTCCAATCCGTCCCACCCGTATACGAAAGGACTGCTGGGATCGATTCCGAGACTGGGAGATGCCGGAAAAGAACTGAAGTCGATTCCGGGAAACGTTCCGAACCCGAAATATATGCCGAAAGGCTGCAAATTTGCGCCGCGATGTCCATACGCTTCGGAAAAATGCCGCGAGGCAGAACCGGGATTTTTCCAGATCGGGGAAGGCCATATCAGCAGATGCTGGCTCTGCGAAAGTGGACAGCTCAAAACAGACCACGTAGAGAAGGCAGGTGACTAGGATGTCGGATACATTACTTAGAGTAGAGGATTTGAAAATTTATTATCCGGTTGCCGGAAGCGGATTTGGAAAAAAGGAATTCGTCAAAGCGGTAGACGGAGTTACCTTTGAGGTAAAAAAAGGCGAGGTGTTCGGAATTGTAGGCGAGTCCGGCTGCGGAAAATCCACACTGGGAAGAGGCGTCTGCAAACTGGAAAATCTGACATCGGGTCATGTGTATCTGGATGGCGAAGATATTACAGAATACAATGACCGGAGAATGCGTTCCGTCCGGAAAAAGGTACAGATGGTTTTTCAGGATCCGTATATGTCCCTGAATCCACGGATGTCTGTTTTTGACATCATTGCAGAGCCGCTGCTGGCGCATCATCTGTATCAGGATAAAGCGGATCTGGAAAAGAAAGTGCTGGATCTTTTGCACAGGGTAGGACTGGATGACTACCATGCAAACCGTTATCCACATGAATTTTCCGGCGGTCAGCGTCAGAGAATCGGAATTGCCCGCGCACTTGCGGTAGAACCGTCTCTGATCATCGCAGACGAACCGGTTTCGGCACTGGATGTGTCCATTCAGGCGCAGGTTCTGAATCTTTTAAATGAACTGAAGCATGATCTGGATTTGACCTACATTTTTGTGGCACATGACCTGAGCGTTGTGGAATATATCAGTGACCGTGTCGGCGTTATGTATCTCGGTAATTTCGTGGAAGTCGGGGAAAAAGAGAAAATTTACAGCAATCCGATGCATCCGTATACGCAGGCACTGCTTTCCGCAGTTCCGGTTCCGGATCCGACGGCAAAAAGAGAAAGAATTCTGCTGGAGGGAAGTATCCCGTCCGCCCACAAGCCGCCGACAGGCTGCAAATTCCATACCAGATGTCCAAAATGTATGGAATGCTGCAAAACACAGGCGCCGGAGCGGTATGAAGTGGATGACGGACATTATGTATATTGTCATCTTTATGATAAAGAAAGAAGGGAACAGCAGAAATGAAGCTTTTTATCAGTGCAGACATCGAGGGCTGTGCCGGAGTGGCACTGACCGATGAAACACATAAGAAGGAAAGCGTGTACCAGAGATTCGCAGAGGAGATGACCGAAGAGGTCGTTGCGGCATGCGAAGCGGCACATGAAGCGGGTGCGGATGAGATCGTTGTAAAGGACGGTCATGGAGATGCATCCAACATTGATCCGCTGAAAATGCCGGAGTATGTCACCTTGATCCGGGGAAAGAGCGGTCATCCGTACAATATGATGTATGGCATCGACGACAGCTATGACGGCGTACTGTATCTTGGCTACCATGCACCGGCAGGAGATCCGAATTTTTCGATCAGCCACACATCGACAGGAAACAGCCTGTATATCCACCTGAATGGAAAAGTGATGAGTGAGTGCATGCTGAACAGCTACACGGCAGCATCACATCACGTAGCGGTGCTGTTTCTTTCCGGAGATGAAGAGATCTGCCGGCAGGCGAAAGAACTGATTCCGGGCATTACGACAGTGGAAACGAAGCATGGTGTCGGTGCGGCAACGTGGTGCAAAGCGAAAGAAAAAGTGATTTCCGAAATCCGCGAAGGGGTAAAAAAGGCAGTTACCGGACAGAAAAAAGAGTGCCAGGTGGCTCTCCCGGAGCACTTTACGTATGAGGTAACTTACAAAGACTGGAAAAAAGCGTACACGATGTCGTTTTATCCGGGAATGCAGAAGGTAGATACCTTCACAAATAAGCTGGAGACAGATCGCTGGATGGATATTGTCACAGCACATTGCTTTGTTGTATATTAAGAATATAAATTTGATAGAAACCCAAAGAAAAGAGGATCAAACAATGGATATAGAAATGTTTGGCAAGCTTTCCGATGCATTTGGACCAAGTGGATTTGAGGAGGATGTCATCCGCACCATTGCAGATTACTGCAAAGAATTTGATGTGGAAAATGACGCAATGAATAACCTGTATGTGCGGATGCCGGGAACTAAGCAGGATTCCCGTCCGGTCATCCAGCTGGATGCCCATCTGGACGCATGCGGTTTTATGGTACAGAATATCCAGGACAACGGATGTCTCGGCATTATCATGCTTGGCGGCTTCCATCTGACTAGCCTTCCGGCACATGCGGTATGGATCCGTACCAGATCCGGAAAAATGGTACATGGTATTATCTGCGCGAAACCGGTTCATTTCATGACAACAGCAGAACGCAACAGCCAGACTCTGGAAATTGAAAAAATGTATGTGGATGTCGGAGCAACCAGCCGCGAGGAGGTTGAAAATGTTTTCGGAATCCATATCGGTGATCCGATGATGCCGGATGTGGCCTTTGAATACGATGCAGAGCATGAAATCTGCTTCGGAAAAGCATTTGACAACCGTGCCGGCTGCGCGTGCATCGTAGATACGATGAAACAGCTGGAAAAGGAGCAGGCTTCTCTTGCGGTTAATGTTGTCGGCGCCTTTGCAGCGCAGGAAGAGGTCGGAACCCGCGGTGCAGTGGTAACAAGTCAGATTGTAAAACCGGACCTTGCCATTGTATTTGAAGGATCTCCTTCCGATGACTTTTTCATCAGCGCAGGACAGGCACAGGGATGCATGAAAAAGGGTGTTCAGATCCGTATTCTGGACAACAGCTATATTTCCAATACGCAGTTTATTTCACTGGCTGAGGAAGTGGCAGCAAAATGCGGAATCAAATACCAGGAGAGCGTAAGAAGAGGCGGAAGCACAAACGCAGCAAAAATCAGCGTGACAGGAAAAGCAGTTCCGTGTCTGGTGCTTGGTGTTCCATCCCGCTATGCGCACAGCCATTATAATTTCTGTGCAAGAGAAGATCTTGAAGCGGCAAGTGCGATGGCAGCAAATGTGATCCGGGCATTGGATGAAGAAAAGATCCGTCATATCTGCCATCAGGATGTACTGTAAAAAAATCGGATAACGAAAGAAAAAGAATGCCGGAAGCGGGTTCACAGGAAAGGTGAAGCCGTTTTCGGCATATCTGGTAAAAAAGGAGAGTTTACAAGTGGAAAAACCGATCATTGGAATCTTGGGAAATACGTATAAAACACAGCCGGGACTTTTTTCGAGTGCGGAGAGAATGTATGTCAACAGTGATTACATCGAAGGTGTTCTGAACAACGGCGGAATTCCGATGGCAATTCCGGCAGTTGCCATGAAAGCGGATCCGGAAGGCATACTTGCCGTGTGCGACGGCATTCTGGTTCCCGGCGGAGAGGACTTAAATCCGTGGTATTATGGGGAAGAGCCAAAACCGCAGATCCAGACGATCCGTCCGGAGATCGACGAGGCCTGGTTTGCACTTGGACGGGCAGCAAAAGAGATGGGAATGCCTATGCTTGGCATCTGCAAGGGAATTCAGTTTTTAAATGTCCTGTGCGGCGGTGATCTGTACCAGGATATTTATACACAGAAGGAAACCACAATTTTGCATCTGCAGTCCCTGGAGCAGTCGTATCTGCATCACCATGTGGAAATTAAAGAGGGAACCCATCTGGCAGAAATCCTCGGGGCAGGCACCCATGCGGTAAATTCCATGCATCATCAGGCAGTCCGTACGCCGGGAGAGGACATCCTGGTTTCAGCAACGGCGCCGGATGGTACGATCGAGGCGATTGAAAGCAGCAACGGACAGATTGTGGGCGTACAGTGGCATCCGGAAGGGCTGATTCACACAGCGCCGGAGATGAACCGTCTTTTTGCGGATCTGGTAGAAAGAAGCTGCAGATACAGAGAAAAAAGGTAACGATTTGGAACCATGTAAGAGAAAAGAAAAACCGGGATGGGACTTTTGAACCGTTACGAAAAAATGAGAATGGATAAAGATGCGATTCCAAAAGCAGAGAGCAGGAATCGTTCGGGAGGCAAAAAAGAATGAACAGAACAATAAGAGTATCGGCGGCAGGTGATATTCTGATTATGAAACGGCTTCTGCCGGGATATCAGGATGTTTTGCCGATTCGCGAATTTCTGATGCAGGGAGAGGTTCGGATGGCAAATCTGGAAACAACGATATCGGACGGCAGCTGTTACGCATCGGCGTACTCCGGCGGAACATGGCTGACGGCAGATGCGAAGTGTCTGGAAGATACCCTGCGTTACGGTTTTAATTTTCTTGGGATTTCGAATAATCATACAATGGATTATTCCTATGAAGGACTGGCGTCTACGATCTGTGAACTGAAAAAAAAGGACGTGGCGTATGCCGGAGCAGGAAAAAATCTTTATGAAGCATCGCGTCCTGCCATTCTGGACACAACGGCGGGACAGATTGCGGTGATTGATATCTGTTCTACCTTTGAGAATGCAGCCAGGGCGGGAAGCCAGACGGAACGGCAGCCGGGCCGGCCGGGCTTAAATCCGCTGCGCTTTTCGGAAAAATATACCATTACGGAAAAACATGCGCAGGATCTCGCGGAGATTGCAGAGGTGACCGGAATCAACGGACTGCGGGATCTGCACCGGCAGGAGGGATTTATCGCTCCGCTTCCCGAGGGTGTCATGGAATTTGGCGGGAAAATGTTTGAAATCAGCAAGGATGGAACAGAGGGAAGAAGCTCCAGCCCGAATCCGATCGATGTGAAACGCACCGTCGATGCAATCCGGGAAGCAAAGATGACATGTGAGGCAGTCCTGGTCATGGTACATTCGCATGAAATCCGCAAGGACAACGATGAGGAAGCGGATTATTTTCTGGAAGAATTTGCGCACGCCTGCATTGATGCGGGCGCCAGCGCGGTGATCGGGGGCGGAACGCATCAGCTGAAGGGAATCGAACTGTATCATGACTGTCCGATTTTCTACTGTCTCGGAAATTTTATCTTTGAAAATCAGTATGTACGCCTTCTGCCTGCAGACTACATGGAAAAATATGGTCTGAATATTCATACAGCAGCATCCATCGGAATTGCCAGGCGGCAGGAGCAGTCCTCGCATTCTCTCTATGAAATTCCTGAGGTCTATCGGAGCGTGCTGCCGTATTTCGAAATCTGTCAGGGAAAATGCACACATCTGGAGCTGCTGCCGGTCGAGCTTGGTATGGACAGGGAAAATGCAGAAAAAAATATTCCGTATGTGGCAGACGAAAAAACAGCAGAAAAAATTGCAGAATATCTCACCCGCGTGAGCAGAAGATATGGAACAGAATGGGAATACAAAGAAGGAAGGATTGTACTTCATGCGTAAAAAATGGGAAATAGAAGACGAATACCGAAAGTTTTGCCGGAACAACAAAGAACTTGCGCTGCAGACGCTGCGGGAGCTGACACTGACCCCGACGGAAACGGGAAAAGAGGAGCAGAGAATCGCATACTGTGTGGAGTGGATGAAACGGCAGGGCATGGAATCGGTTCATACGGATGAGCTTGGAAATGTAATCTGGGAGTATCGGCCGGAACAGAAAAAGAAGGTTCTGTATACGGCGCATCTGGACACCGTGTTTTCGCTGGAGGAACCGCTGGAAATCAAAGAAGACGGAATGATCTGGCGTTGTCCCGGCATCACAGACGATACCGTGAATGTCGTGATGCTTCTGATGGCGGCAAAATACGTTCATGAGACAGAGCCGGAACTTCCCTGTGGTCTGATTTTTGCAGCGGATCTGGGAGAAGAAGGGCTTGGCAATCTCTGCGGCGTCCGCGCACTTGTCGACCATTATGAAGAAAATCTGTGCGGAATGGCAGCCTTTGATCTGTATCGGGATAAAATGTATCCCATCTGCATCGGATCTGTCCGATATCGGATTTCGGCAAAAACAAAGGGCGGTCATTCCTTTCTGAATTTCGGAAGAAAAAATGCCATTGCAGAGCTTGCGGGCCTGATCGGAGAGCTTTACCGTTGTCAGACGGATGCAGCATCTCATACGACATACAATGTGGGAAAAATAGAGGGAGGAACCTCCGTCAATACGATTGCGCAGGATGCCTTCATGCTGTTTGAATTCCGTTCGGAAGATTACCGGAGTCTGGAAGCCTGCGAAACATATCTGGAGGAGACCATAGCAGCACGCCAGAGTGATGAGGTACAGTATTCCTGTGAGCTCGTCGGAAAGCGGCCGTGCGCAAGAGAAACCGATCCTGTCCAGATGGCGCGTATGACGCGGTGTGCACAGAAAACGCTGAAGGCAGCCGATGGGGAAGAGCCGGTATGCTCCGAAGCATCCACAGACTGTAATATCCCATTGTCGCGGCATATTCCTGCCATCTGCGTTGGTTTCTGCCGGGGCGGGGGAGCACATACCAGAGAAGAATGGCTCGATGCCGCCAGCGTAGAAGATGGCATGTGTGCAGCAGCAGCACTCGTATGCCGGCTTCCCTGGATGTGCTGTGAGAGCAGAATCGTTGTAAGGGACGGGATAGAGGATCAAAAAGAGAGAGAAGAAATCCGGCAGCTGCTGGAACTGTGCGATCAGGATTTTGTTCCGCCGCTTTCCCACCGCAACAGTACATCCCAGACGAACTGGGCCGAGACAGAAGAAAAGACGGATGGAATTGCAGAATATCTGGAGAATATCTGCAGTCAGCATGTGGTGCTGTGGAAGGAAGAGGGAGTTGTGCGGGCCTTTATGACCTGGAAGGATCATTTTAACTGTGAGAATCTGGAAGCATATCCGGATTCCTGCTATCTGACCACCCTCTGCGTCTGGCCGGATTACCGGGGACAGGGAATTTCGGAGGTAATGTATGCAGAAGCAGAAAAGGACATCGCGGCAAAATTTCCGGGAAGCCGGATTACTCTCCGTACCTGGTCTACAAACGGGGCACAGGAGCATATTTTGGACAAACTGGGATATGGTCTTGTCAGGCGGCTGAAGGATGACCGGGGAGAAGGAATTGATACGGTTTATTTTGTAAAAAAGGAAGAAAACGACAGATAACATGGTGCTTGCAAATCGCAGCTTATAGTGTCATAATCGGAAGCATAAGACAGCAAAAGGAGGGCTATAGCTATGCCTTGTACAACCATTTTAGTTGGAAAGAAAGCATCGTATGACGGTTCCACCATGATCGCGCGAAATGACGATTCCGGTGCGGGTCATTATACATCGAAAAAATTTGTGGTGATTCACCCGGAGGAGCAGGCGAGAACATATAAAACCGAGATTTCTCATCTGACCATCGAGCTTCCGGACAATCCGATGCGGTACACTGCAGTGCCAAATGCAGAAAAAGGCGAGGGTGTCTGGGCAGCAAGCGGCGTAAATGCAGCGCAGGTCGGTATGACTGCGACCGAGACAATCACATCGAATCCGCGTGTACTGGGGGCTGATCCGCTTGTTGTTTATCAGCCGGCGGAAGACGGAAAAGAAGAGGTTCCGGGCGGAATCGGCGAGGAGGACCTTGTTTATATTGTTCTTCCTTATATTAAAAGTGCCAGGGAAGGTGTCAAAAGACTGGGCAGTCTGCTGGAGCAGTATGGTACATACGAGATGAACGGCATTGCATTTCAGGACCACGATGAGATCTGGTGGCTGGAGACGATCGGCGGCCATCACTGGATGGCAGTGAAAGTGCCGGATGACCATTATGTAGCCATGCCGAACCAGCTTGGCATCGACCATTTTGATCTGGAGGATGCACTCGGCGAGCAGAAGGAATATATGTGCTCAGCGGATTTGAAAGAATTTATTGAAACATATCATCTGGATCTTTCTATGGACGGAAATTTTAATCCGCGCGATGCCTTCGGAAGCCACGACGATTCCGATCACGTTTACAATACACCGCGTGCCTGGTTCATGGAGCGCTATCTGAACCCGCACACGAAAAAATGGGACGGACCGAATGCCGATTACACACCGGTATCCGATGATATTCCGTGGATGATGGTTCCGGAGAAGAAGATCACCGTAGAGGATGTGAAATATGTACTGTCCTCCCACTATCAGGGAACACCGTACGACCCGTATGCCGCATACGGCGATAAATCATGGAAGGGAGCATACCGCTCCATCGGTGTCAACCGGACCGATTTCCTTTCTGTCATCCAGATGCGCCCGGATCACAAAGGAGACAACGGCATTCTGCAGTGGATTGCGTTTGCGTCAAATGCGTTCAATGTGCTGGTTCCGTTCTACACCGATGTGACGACAACACCGGAGTATCTTTCCAACACAACGGGAGAGGTTTCCACAGATAACTTCTACTGGGCAAGCCGCATGGTGGCAGCAATGGCAGATGCGTCCTATAAGTCTTCTATCTTCCACATTGAGCGGTATCAGGAAAAGGTGATGGCAAAAGGCCATGCACTGATCCATCAGTACGATGCGCTGCTTGCAGGGGAGACAGACGAAACAAAGCAGACACAATTGAGAGAAGAAGCAAACAACAAAATCGCTGAAATGCTGAAAAAAGAGACGGGTGCAACACTGCACAAGGTACTCTTTGAACTCAGCAACCAGATGAAAAACGCATATTCCAGATCGGATGCGTAAGGCTTTTTCAAGCAAAGACTACGGGAGTACACAGAATGGTTCTGTGCGCAGGAAAAACTGTGCGCAGAACCATTTTCTGTCCGGAACCGCCTCGAACAAAAACTCTCCATGAGGGCTGCGGATGTTACATTTTAAGTGGCGTTAGGGGTTTTGTGTTATACTCAAAATATCTTTTTAAAATCCGGAAAAAACGTCTGTTGTTAGAGC
>JBJELU010000026.1:0-65213 GCA_051879355.1 Oliverpabstia sp. | reverse complement strand
GGAGAGATTATCCGGGACGATCTTCAGAAGAGAGAAATGATAGGATCCCAGATTTTTGCAGAATTTGGTTTTGCACTGCTGCATACCAGAACCAGAGGGGTGATGCGCCCCAGTTTCACAATCTGTATGACAAAGGATCTGCAGAGTTTTCGTGATCCGTATTTTAAAAATATTAGTGTGGTATTTATCATGCTTCTTCCGGTGGATGACCGTGTCAGAATCAACAGTGAGATACTTGGGTATATCAGTACGATTCTGATTGAAGATATGGCGTTTATGGATACCGTTTTAAAAGGAAATAAAGAAGAAATCAGAGGTGCACTGTCGCTGCATCTGAAGAAGTTTTTTAATAAATATCTGTCAAAAACTACATAAATCATCAGGGCCCCCGTAGAAAAGAAATCCGAATTTGTCACTATCGGATGACGCCAAATCCGGGGGTCTTTCCGTTGAAAACATTCAGGTATCTCCCTATAATAAAGGCATAAAGAATAACGAACACAGAGCAGGTTGTGAAGGAGGTTACCTATGTTTTTCAAGAATAAAAAGAAAACAACTGAAAAGAAAGAGCTGCTGTACCGGGAAAATATCAAAGTTGGATGCAAAGCCGATACTCAGGAAAATGTGATCCGTCAGGTAGGGCAGATGCTGGTAGACAGCGGCTATGTAGACCAGCCATATGTGGATGCCATGCTGGAGAGAGAAAAATCATTCTCCACCTATATGGGAAATGATCTGGCTCTTCCTCATGGTGTGGAAAGTGCAAAAAAGGCAATTAAGGCTTCAGGAATCGCGGTGATGGTATTTCCGGAAGGAACTCCGTGGGGCGATGAGACTGCCCGCATCGTGGTGGGAATCGCAGGTGTAGGAGAAGAACATCTTCAGATCCTTTCTGTAATAGCAGACAAAATGTTGGAGCCTGGGGCCGCAGATACACTGGTGAACGGAGATGCTGATACAGTATATCAGATACTGTCCGGCGAATAAAATCTTCGTTTGAACCGGAAGCAGATGAAGGGAGAAAAAACATGATTGTTACAGTAACAATGAATCCGGCAATTGATAAGACAGTAGAAATCGGAAGACTGCAGCATGGCGGCCTTAACAGAATACAGAAAGTAGAATATGATGCGGGCGGTAAAGGCATCAACGTATCGAAAACCATTCATGAACTGGGAGGACATTCGATAGCAACCGGTTTTCTCGGAGGAAATAACGGAAGAACCATCGAAAATGTTCTCACTGAAAAAGGAATTACCTGTGATTTTCTCTGGGTACAGGGTGAGACGCGGACAAATACAAAGGTTTTCGAAGAGAGCGGAGAACTGACGGAGCTGAATGAACCGGGACCGCAGATTCCGCAGGAGGCCCTGGAACAGCTGATGGAAAAGCTGGAAGGCTATGCGGGGGAACAGACATTATTTGTACTGTCAGGAAGTATACCGGCAGGCGTAGACAAAGGAATCTATGCGGAGATTATTTCTCGTGTACATAAAAAAGGAGCAAAAGTACTTCTGGATGCAGATGGAGAATTATTCAGAAATGCCCTGCAGGCCGGTCCTGATATGATTAAACCCAATCGAGTAGAACTGGAAGAATATGCGAAAATGGATTATCGGGCATCGGAGGAAGAACTGTTTGCCATAGCTGAAGATTTTGCAGATAAAGGGATTGGTACAATTGCAGTATCCATGGGACAGAGCGGAGCAATCTTTGTGATGGGAGATGTAAAGGTGAAATGTCCGGCAGTACCGGTAAAAGCGCATTCTACGGTAGGAGCCGGAGATGCTATGGTGGCAGCACTTGCCTATGCCTGGGATGAAAAACTGCCGGAGAAAGAAATCGTTCGTCTGTGTATGGCAGTATCTGCCGGGGCAGTTACTACGATCGGAACGAAACCGCCGGCAAAAGAGCTGGTTGATACATTAAAAGAACAGGTTATTATGGAAGAAATGGGGAAATAGAGATATGAAAACTAAAGCAGTAAGATTATATGGAACAAGAGATTTACGTCTGGAAGAATTTGAATTGCCGGCAATCAAAGATGACGAGATTCTGGTAAAAGTAATGAGCGACAGTATCTGCATGTCCACCTACAAACTGGCTGAACAGGGTAAAAACCATAAAAGGGCACCGAAAAATATTGATACCAACCCTGTCATCATCGGCCATGAATTTGCAGGCGTGATTGTAGAGGTAGGCGAAAAATGGAAAGATCAGTTCAAACCGGGCCAGAAATTTGCACAGCAGCCGGCATTGAACTATAAAGGAAGCCTGGCATCCCCGGGATACTCTTATGAATATTTTGGCGGAGCCTGCACCTACTGCATCATCCCTCATGAAGTAATGGAACTGGGATGTCTGATGCCCTATGAGGGCGACAGCTTCTTCGAGGCATCTCTGGGAGAGCCTATGAGCTGTATTATCGGAGGATATCATGGAAATTATCATACCAACAAGAGAAATCATGATCTTGCCGTTGGAACCAAAGAAGACGGAAATATCATTATCCTCGGCGGCTGCGGACCCATGGGTCTCGGGGCAGTCAGCTATGGTATCCAGTATAAAAACAAACCAAAACGCATCGTTGTGACCGATATCAGTGATGAAAAAATCCAGCGTGCGAAAGAAGTCATTCCGGAAAGCAAGGCCGCAGAAAATGGTGTGGAACTCCTGTATGTGAATACGGCGAAAATGGCAGATCCGGTAAAAGAACTGATGGACATCACCGGCGGACATGGATATGATGATGTATTTGTCTATATTCCTAATAAATATGTAGTGGAACTGGCTGATAAGCTCCTGGCATTTGACGGATGTATGAATTTCTTTGCAGGACCTACCGATAATCAGTTCAAGGCAGAAGTAAACATGTACAATGTACATTATACCAGTGCTCATATTATGGGAACCACCGGCGGCAATAACGATGATCTGATCGAGGCCAATACGCTGGCTGCTGCAGGAAAGATTGAACCGGCTGTTATGGTAACTCATGTGGGAGGAATTGATTCCATCGTTGAAGCTACTTTGAATCTTCCGAAAATCCCGGGAGGAAAGAAATTAACCTATACACAGTTCGATATGCCGCTGACAGCCATTGAAGACTTTGAAGAGCTGGGTAAAACGGATCCGTTATTCAAGAAACTGGATGAAGTCTGCAAAAAGAACAGAGGTCTGTGGAGTGCAGAAGCAGAAAAAATCCTGTTTGAACATTTTCATGTAGAAGCGTAAGGAGGGCGTAAGTATGGTATCACAGAAAATCGTAATTAATAATCAGTCAGGACTTCATGCAAGACCGGCAAGTATCCTTGCACAGGCAGCAGGAAAATGTAAATCCAATGTACTTATTAAAACCGGAACGAAAACAATCGTGGCAAAAAGTATTTTGAATATTATGGCAGCAGCAATTAAATGCGGAACAGAAATCGAACTGTGCTGTGACGGCGAATCAGAACAGGAAGATCTGAAAAAAATGGTTCAGCTGATTGAGAACGGATTGGGAGAATGAGTATGAAAAATATACAGGTGAAAAAAACTGCATCAAGAGGCATTGCCATTGCGCCTGTGTACTGCTATCAGGAACCGGATCTTGCACCGGATTGTCGGGGAATCTGTGAGGAACAGATTCCCCAGGAAGAAACCAGATTTGAAGAGGCCAGAAACCAGGTAATCAGCAATCTGCAGGAATTGGCAGAGAAAAATGAAATATTTGCGGCTCATCAGGAAATTGCCGGTGATTTCATGCTTCAGGAAGGTGTTCTTGGAAAAATCAGGGCGGAAAAGAAAAATGCACAGATGGCACTGCAGGAAACCATAGAGGAAATTGCTGCTATTTTTTCCGGCATGGATGATGCTTATATGAAAGAACGTGCAGCTGATGTGAAAGATGTGGGCAAACGTCTGATGGCTGCTCTGAAAGAAACTATACTTCCCGATCTGGGACAGATGGAAAAAGAATCTATTGTGGCAGCCAGAGACCTTTATCCGTCCGATACCGTAAAAATGAATCCGGAACTGGTTAAAGGTATCATCACAGAAGAAGGCGGCGTGACAAGCCATGTGTCTATCATGGCAAGAAGCATGAATATACCGATTCTTGTAGGTGTGAAAGGAATACTATCTGAGCTGACAGAAGGCATCTGTGTCTGTATGGATGCGGAAAAGGGAAGCATTGTCATCGATCCCGATGAACGGACCAGAGCTTACTATGAAGACCAGAAGGCTCAGTATGAGAAAGTCAGAGAAACTCTGATGAAAATGAGAAACCGGCCGGCGATCACCCGGGCAGGAAAACGTATCAGTCTTTGTGCCAACGTGGGGAAGCTGGAAGACATCCGACAGGCACTGGAAATGAACATTGACGGTGTGGGACTGTTTCGCAGTGAGTTCCTTTATATGGAAAATACCCATTTCCCCACAGAGGAAGAACAGTTTGAGGTGTATAAAGAAGCTGCCGAACTATGTTCCCAGGAACTGACGATCCGCACGCTGGATATCGGTGGTGACAAAGAACTTCCATATTTCACATTTGAGCATGAGGAAAATCCATTCCTTGGATGGCGGGCGATCCGGATTTCTCTGGAAATGAAAGACATGTTTAAGGAACAGCTGCGTGCCATTCTCCGTGCCAGTGCTTTTGGAAACGTTCGTATCATGTTCCCGATGATCATCTCCCTGGAAGAGCTTCGAGAAGCCAAAGCAGTCACAGAAGAATGCAAAGAAGAACTGCGAAATGCCGGACAGGACTTTGATGAGAACATCCAGATCGGTATGATGATGGAAACACCGGCCAGCGTAATCCTTGCCGAAGAATTTGCGAAAGAAGTGGACTTCTTCAGCATCGGAACCAACGACCTGACCCAGTATCTTCTGGCAGTGGACAGAGGAAATAAAAAAGTATCTGACCGGTATGACTTCATGCATCCGGCCGTACTGAAAGCAATCGAACAGATTATCCGTGCCGGACATAACCACCAGATCAAAGTGGGAATGTGCGGAGAAATGGCAGGAAACGTGGAAGCGGCAAAAGTGCTGTTGGAGATGGGACTGGATGAATTTAGCATGTCGGCGGGGAATGTTGACTATATACGGCAGGTGATTGTTGAGTTTGAATAGAAAGACAGATAAAAGCTGTAAAAATCTACGTTGAATTTTACAGCTTTTTGTGTATAATATAAATAGCAGAAACAATATATAATCAAGGAAGGAGCTGAAAGAATATGGCAAGTATTTTACCAGTATCTGATTTGAGAAATTATAACGAAGTTTTGAAGAATTGCCGCAAGGGCGAACCTATATATCTTACCAAGAATGGAAGAGGACGTTTTGTGGTTATGGATTTTGAAGACTATGAGCGTGACCGTGCGGAAAAGAAGCTTTTGATGAAGCTGCAGGAAGCCGAAGAAGCAGTGAAAGACGGTGAAGGCTGGCTGGGTTTGGATGAACTGAAGGCACTTGTGGGGGAATAAGATGTTAAAATTGCAGATTAACCCGATTGTTGTAAAGGATCTGAAGAATATTCGGGATTACATTGTTGAAGATAACGAGGAATATGCGACAAAGACCATAACGGAAATTTACGGTAAATTTGAGAATCTTTGATTGATAACATATATTGTAGAAAGCGAGACGAAGAATGATGAAGACGCTGAATGATTATATGGCAATGTCCTATCGTATGGAAATGGTGGAGGACAAGGATGAAGGCGGATTTGTGGTTTCTTATCCGGATTTGCCTGGCTGCATTACTTGTGGGGAGACAGTGGAGAGTGCGGTAGCAAATACACTGGATGCGAAAAAGGCATGGCTTGAAGCAGCGTTAAGTACATTGACGTTTGAAGGGAGTGTGACTTTATGACTAATATTTACTTCCAAGATGAAGAGATAACGACAAATGACTTGTATTTTATATGTTATATGATTGAGCGTGTGGCACGTAAACTTCATCAGAAAAATCGTTATGTAGTCAATGCGATTGGGAAGGCTGAACTAGAGCATCTTATTAGTGTAGCAAATGTGCTTCATTGTGAGAATCCCTTGCAGGTGGAAGAGGATTGGATTAATGAATATGAGCTTAAAGCAGGAGATTATGACGTTACTAATGTGGATAGAGAACTGGCAGAGATAATTCCTACATCGTTAGAAATGGGAAAAGTGTATCAGAGACTTATTTCTGATACATTACAGCCGGGAGAAGACTATGTGGATGGAATTATCCGTATCTATAATGATGAGATATGTGAAGTGATTGACAATTATAATTGCAGTGCATTCTATGAGCCATCTTATGTGATAGCAAGAGCTTATCAAAATGGCGGATTTTAACAAATTCTGAATATTACTTTTTATTCCATTTCAAGAAGAAACTTCTAGTGTAATATAGCATTTTCTCCACATACTATCACTGTAACAAGAGTTACAACACAACAGGAGACAAGGAGGAAATCATATGTCTAGATCTTCTAACAACACTGCTGCTGTACCTGAAGCAAAAGGTGCTCTGGATCGTTTCAAGTTTGAGATTGCCAATGAACTGGGTGTTCCGCTTACAGATGGATACAACGGTAACCTGACCTCAAAACAGAATGGTTCTGTTGGAGGATATATGGTAAAGAAAATGATCGAAGCACAGGAAAGACAGATGAGTGCCGGACAGGGCGGCATGGGTTCTCAGGGCGGAATGAGCCAGATGTAATTCTGTAATCATCTGCTCCATGTGGCAGAACTCACGACAGTGATGTGTTCGCCACAACAAACGGGTGCATAATCTAAGGAATGGTTATGTACCCGTTCTTATGTTTTTTATCATAAACCAACGAGCGTTGGCTTTTTCATATTCTATCATACACTAATTCTAAATACCAGTCTCATATTTGCAAGAAAGTAGCCGTTCAACTGTGCTCCATTATTTTTCTTTTCTTGGAAATGTCCTGGCAGCCTCATATGATTTGCTGTGCAGGGTCTATAGAAAATAATTGCAATAAAAATCTCCTTTCGCTCAGAAAAATCCTAAAAAGTAATTACATAATGTAGGGTAACAGGGTATATACAAGAAAGAAGTTCGAAAAAACCCCGCAAAAACATTTTCCGTTACAGTTCAGGCAGCCATTATTCTGCACCGAACTATTCATTATAGGATCAAATGATTGTTATTTGGGTTTCCATCCTACCTTTTTGGCCTTTGGGTAGGCTTCATTTCTTGGTTATCGCATTTTTATCCTACCAAATATGTAGAAACGTAGGCTGAGAATCCCAGAAATAACTTATTGAGCTTACTAAAATTGGTAAAAGCGTAGGCTGGAAATTACAGAAACAAATGATACAGCCTATAAAAATCAAAAAAAGATAGGATGGAAATCGTAACAGCAACCATTAGAGCCTATCGAAAACGAAAAAAGGTAGGAAGATAATCCGAAAACTAATCAATGAAGCCTACTAAAAGGCAAAAAAGGCAGGAACGAAAGCTACAACAACAACCATCTGAGTCTATCAGGAACCGTTCGATATGGGATAGTGACTATCTGAACTGTAATCATTTCCCAGAACAAATAAGTAAAAATATACAAAAACAATTGCAGTTTATCTGTAGATTTGCTATAATAAAACAAAATGTCAGGAGAAGGCGGTATAAGCATGAATATTGGGATTATAGCGCACAACAGTAAAAAAAGTCTGATAGAGGACTTCTGTATAGCGTATAAGGGGATTTTAGCAAAACATGAAATTTATGCCACTGGCACTACCGGACGCAGAATTGAAGAAGTGACGAATCTGCATGTACACAAGTTTTTGGCAGGATCTGTCGGAGGCGACAAGCAGTTTATGGCCATGATTGAAAGGAATGCCATGGATATGGTGATTCTTTTTCATAATCCGAACATGGTGAATCCAAAGGAACCAAATGTATATCAGATTTCCAGCTGCTGTGACCAGTATAATATACCGGTGGCGACAAATATTGCTACGGCGGAATCTTTGATCTTGGGTCTGGACCGTGGTGATTTGGATTGGAGAGAACAGTTTAGATAATTTATGAGAGTAATAGCAGGAAAAGCAAGGAGTTTACGTCTGAAAACCATTGAAGGTATGGACACAAGACCAACAACCGACAGAATCAAGGAAACGCTGTTTAATATGCTGCAGCCATATCTGGCTGACTGCAGATTCCTGGATCTGTTTGCGGGAAGCGGAGGGATTGGCATTGAAGCGTTAAGCAGAGGTGCAGATTCCTGCGTTTTTGTTGAGCAACAGAAAAAGGCGGTGGACTGTATACGGGAGAATCTTCGATTTACCCGTCTGGATCAGCAGGCCGTTATTATGATGACGGATGCTGTGTCGGCTGTACGCCGGCTGGATGGAGGAAAACCGTTTCACTGTATTTTTATGGATCCTCCTTATAATAAAAAGCTGGAGCTGGATGTTCTGGAAGCACTTATTGGTACAACACTTGTAGACCAGGATACACTGATCGTGATTGAGGCATCGCTGGAAACCACATGGGAATCTGTGGAAGAACTGGGGTATGAGATTGTGAAGGAAAAGCGATATAAAACAAACCAGCATCTGTTTTTGAAAAAGGGAGGAGAAGTATGACGACAGCAGTTTATCCGGGATCTTTTGACCCGGTTACGAATGGTCACCTGGATGTGATTGAGAGGGGATCGCAGTTATTCGACAAAGTTATTGTAGGTGTTTTGCACAATTCTTCAAAAAGTCCGTTGTTTTCTGTGGAAGAACGTGTTAATATACTGAAAGAGGCAACTGCACATCTGAATAATGTAGAAATTGTTGCTTTCAGCGGGTTATCTGTAGAATTTGCCAGAAAATGTGGAGCAAAGGTAATTATTCGTGGCCTTCGGGCTATCACTGATTTTGAATATGAACTTCAGATGGCTCAGACGAACAGGGTTCTTGCACCGGATATTGATACCATGTTCCTGACGACAAGTCTGGAATTTGCATATCTCAGTTCCACGACTGTGAAAGAAGTGGCTACATTCGGCGGAGATATCTCCAAGTTTGTACCTGAATTTGTAAGTAGAGAAGTATACAAAAAGCTGGGCAGCCAGTAATGTAATGTTTAAGGAGTGTGTAATCATGAGCAGCAGAATTGAGCAGATTATTGAAGAAATTGAGGAATTTGTAGAAAGCTGTAAGTATCAGCCGCTGTCTACCACTAAGATTGTTGTGAATAAAGAAGAACTGGAAGAACTTCTGAGAGAACTGCGTCTTAAGACACCGGATGAAATTAAAAGATATCAGAAAATCATCAGCAACAAAGATGCTATTCTGGCAGATGCACAGGCGAAAGCTGACAGCCTGATCGCAGAAGCCCAGGCCAAGACAAAAGAAATGGTAAGCCAGCATGAAGTGATGCAGCAGGCGTATGCGCAGGCTAATGAAACCATTGCCAACGCCAACAGACAGGCCCAGCAGATTCTGGATGAGGCTACTATCGATGCAAATAATATCCGCATGGGAGCTATTTCCTATACAGATGATATGCTGGCAAATATGGAACATATTCTTGCAACTGCCATCAACGAATCAGGTGAAAGATACAGAGAGTACATCGCATCGATTCAGGGATGCTATGATATTGTTACCAAAAACAGAAGTGAGCTGGCTCCTCAGGATGACACAGCAGTTCTTGCAGCAGATACGGCAGATTCCAGCGATGATCTGTCACTGGATGATCTGGATATGGAAGAATAAGATACAGATGGACAGTGTGATTACCGTCTGAACAGTTTTTCCCATAATATAGGTTTTGATTGATAAGGGAGTGCCGTTAAGCATTCCCTTTGTCTGTGCTACGGAAGAAATGCCGCCGAATGTGGTGAGTGTAAGAATGATCACGTATTTTTGCATCACTGGCATTGTGCCAAGGCCGATCAGATGGATGCCGGTGGTGATTTCCATGATGCCGGGCAGAAGCCATGAGATTACCGGAAGAGAGTGCAAAAAAGTGTGTACCATGGCCGCAGCAATGGAAAACAGGATAATGTAGCCTCCTAATCGTGTGATAGTCTCAAAACCGTTCATGATGGAGTAGTCGATCAGCCGTTCCGGGAGAGGCTGTGCTGGTTCTGAAGTCGAATCCACTGCTGCTGATGTCACGTGAAATCTGTGAAACATACAGCGGAAAAAGAGTGATGTAAGAAACGTGGACAGATACAGGATGGTAAAGGTAGGGACGGCCATTTGCCGCATGTTAAGTGTCTGTACGAGTATGTAAGAGGAAAGAAACATAGGGCTTGCATTGTTGGCAAATGTCAGAAGATAATCTGCCTCTGTGCGGTCAATTTTCTTTTCTTTCAGAAGATCGGCTGTCAGGCGGGCCCCCATGGGGTATCCGCAGAAAAGCCCCAGTACGAACGCATAGGTTCCGTAGAGGGAAAGCCCCAGTGACCAGGAGAAAAAACGGGAAAAATGATGGAAAAATGCAGGAATTTTTCCGGCATGTATCAGAGCGTCCGACAGAATCAGGAATGGCAACAGTGTGGGAAGAACGGTAAAAAACCAGAGACGTAGACCGTCAGCAGAGGCCTCAAAGGCTTCTTTCGGATAACACAGGAGAAACAAAAGCATCGCGATTACGGATGAAAAAAAGAAAAATCGTTTCATAAATCCTCCTGCTATGGAAAACCATTCTTTCCTTCTATTATATTCCCATACCTTGATTTTTTATGTTAAATATGTCACAATAAAAGGACATCAATTACGAATGGGAGGTTTTTACCATGGGTGTATTAAGTGCATTAAAACCTGAAAAGGTTTTTTACTATTTTGAAGAAATCTGCGGGATTCCGCATGGATCGGGAAATACAAAAGAAATCAGTGATTATCTGGTGAAGTTTGCATCGGATCGGAATCTGAAGTATTATCAGGATGACAGTAACAATGTGGTCATTTATAAAGAAGCATCGGAAGGATACGAAGATGCTCCGGTCACGATTCTGCAGGGACACTGCGATATGGTTGCAGAAAAAACAGAAGAGTCAGCGCATGATTTTGAAAAAGACGGCCTGAAGCTGATGATCGAGGGGGATGATATTACGGCTGACGGTACAACACTTGGCGGTGATGATGGAATTGCTGTCGCTTATATGCTGGCAGTTCTTGATGATGATTCTCTAAAACATCCTGCCCTTGAGTGTGTGATTACAACCGATGAGGAGATTGGGCTTCTGGGAGCGAAGGCTCTGGATACTTCTGTTCTGAAAGGAAAATATTTAATCAATCTGGACTCTGAGGAAGAGGGATATCTCTGGATCAGCTGTGCGGGAGGACTCCGCGGCAACAGCAGAATTCCGGTGAATGTCACAGAAGCAGAAGGAATGGTGGCTGAAGTGGTCATTGACGGACTGACAGGCGGACATTCCGGAGCGGAGATCGATAAGATTCGTGCCAACGCCAATAAGCTGATGGGGCGTTATCTGTATGAGCTGAGTAAAATAACTGCATTTACTATTTCGGGGCTGGAAGGCGGAACGAAGGATAATGCGATCACAAGAAAAGCAAGTGCCATGCTGGTGATCGATCCGGACTGCGAAGAAGATGTAATAACATTTTCCGGAAAATTCCAGGAAAATCTCAGAAGAGAATACAGCGGAACAGATGCGGGTATTACGGTATCTGTAAAAATGAAGGGCATTGACACAATTGCAGCGGTGGATATGACATCCAGAGAAAAAATCATCTTTTTCCTGATGAATGTTCCCTATGGAATTGAAAAAATGAGCGGTGAGATTGAGGGACTGGTAGAAACTTCTAATAATATCGGTATTCTGAAGCTGGAAGAAGACGCCCTTTATGCTTCCTGTGGCGTGAGAAGCTCTTTTGGCAGTGCGAAACTTCATGTGTCGGATCAGATCTGTTATCTTACGGAATTTCTTGGCGGCGAGTACTATACCCACGGTGATTATCCGGCCTGGGAATACAAAAAAGATTCCAGACTGAGGGAGATTATGAGTGAGGTATATCAAAACATGTTCAACAAAGAGCCTGTAGTCAAGGCTATCCATGCCGGTCTGGAATGCGGATTATTTTATGACAGCATTCCCGGACTTGACTGTGTGTCCTTTGGTCCGAACATGAAAGACATCCATACAACAGAAGAAAAGCTTTCGATTTCTTCCACTGCGAGAATGTGGGATTATCTTGTAAAAGTTTTAGAAGAAATTCATTAATTTCCTGTTCTTTTTCAGTAATGTTCCGCATATAGTAGATAGGAACGGGAAGGAGAGGATATTTATGGAAATACAGTTATGGCGTGAAATTTTAAGTCCCTATGAGCTGGCTGTAAACGAACTTGTTGAAAAATTCAATCATCTGATGAAAGAACACAGAGACCGGGGTCTCTATTCGCCGATCGAGCAGGTGACCGGTCGGGTAAAAAGTGTAACCAGCATTCTGGAGAAGATGAAGCGGAAGGGCATATCTTTTGAAGAAATGGAAGAAAAAGTAGAAGATATTGCGGGTATCCGTATTATCTGCCAGTTTGTGGAGGATATTCAGAGAGTATCCGAGCTGATTGCCGGCCGCAGTGACATGGAGATTATCTGTGTAAAAGATTATATTACCCATATGAAGGAAAGCGGTTATCGCAGTTATCACCTGGTGATCCATTATCAGGTGGAGACACTGAATGGCCCCAAGAAACTGCAGGCAGAGATTCAGATCCGTACCATGGCGATGAATTTCTGGGCAACGATTGAGCATTCTCTGCAGTATAAGTACAAAACCAATATTCCGCCTCATGTAAAAGAACGGCTGTCTAATGCGGCAGAAGCGATTATTGAGCTGGACCGTGAGATGTCTTCGGTACGCAGTGAGATTATGAATGCACAGAATTCCTCACTGCTGCAGAGAACTCTGGTGATGGATATTCTGAATAATATTGAAAATCTTTATCAGAAGTCCAACAAAAGAGAAGTGGAAAAAATACAGAATGAGTTTTATCGCATTTATGCCTCCAATGATTTACAGCAGCTGAAACGGTTTCACCGACAGCTGGATATCATTGCTGAAGGGTATCGTGCCCAGGCAGTTACCAATGATTTTAGCTTGTAAAGGAATAGGATATGAAGCTTCCCAGTACATTTACTTCCCAGATGCAGGATATTTTGCAGGATGAATTTGACAGCTTTCTGGAAAGTTACGATAAAATGCCCCATAACGGGCTGCGTGTGAACACATTAAAAATCACCCCACAGGAATTTGAACAAAAGTTTTCCTGCCCGCTGGAACCGGTGCCATGGATTGAAAATGGCTTTACTTATCAGGAGAATGGGGTTTCCCGACATCCTTATTATTATGCAGGGTTATATTATCTGCAGGAACCCAGTGCCATGACTCCGGCCAACCGTCTGGGGGTGAAGCCCGGAGATTACGTCCTTGATCTTTGTGCAGCGCCCGGAGGAAAGGCGACAGAACTGGGAAGCCGGCTGCGGGGACAAGGACTTCTGGTTGCCAATGATCTGAGTAACAGCCGGGCAAAGGCTTTGCTCAAAAATCTGGAACTGGCGGGCATTCCCAATAGTTATGTAACCAGTGAGAATCCGGAGAAAATGGTGCCGCTTTTTCCTGAGTTTTTTGATAAAATTCTCGTGGATGCCCCCTGTTCCGGTGAGGGTATGTTCCGGAAGGAACCGAAAATGATCGGGTACTGGGAAGAAAACGGACCGGAGTATTACAGTAAGATTCAAAAGGAACTGATTCTACAGGCTGCAGACATGCTGCGTCCGGGCGGAAAGCTGTTGTATTCCACCTGTACGTTCAGTACTCTTGAGAATGAAGATACCATACAGTGGCTGCTGGACAGCCGCCCCGACATGCATCTGGTTCCGATGAAGGGTTATCCGGGATTTGCTTCCGGACAAAAGGGGCTTAAAGAGTGTGTGAGAATTTTCCCCCATCGCATGGAGGGGGAGGGGCATTTTCTTGCTCTACTGGAAAAAGAGAAGAATGGAAACTGCCCGAAAAGAAAAAGAGGAAAATCAGACAAGCTTCCCAAAGAAGCAGAAGAATTTCTGAAACACTGTACAGGACTGCCTTCAGGCAAGGATTACTGTTATCGGGTACAGGATGACCGGATTTATATGGTTGGCACAGAAGATTCTATGCCGGATAAACTGCGTTATCTGCGGACAGGACTGCTTTTGGGAACCTGTAAGAAAAATCGTTTTGAACCTTCACAGGCACTGGCTATGGCGCTGGAAAGAAATGGATTTGATTCCTGCATTTCCTTTTCGGCAGATGACGGAAGGACGATCCGATATCTCAAGGGTGAGACACTGGATGTGTCAGATTTGCTGACATCCTCCCATAAAAAGGGATGGCAGCTGGTCTGCGTGGACGGCTTCCCTCTGGGATGGGCGAAGCTTGCGGGCACTTCCCTCAAAAATAAGTATTATGCCGGATGGCGCTGGCAATAGCCATCCGGATATAAGGAGTAAAGAATGAGTACACTGCTGCGTTTGGATAAATTTCTGGCGGATGTGGGAATCGGCACCAGGACCCAGGTAAAACAGATGATTCGTAAAGGTCAGATTCAGGTAAACGGAACCGTGATTAAAAAACCTGAGTATAAAATTGACACACAAAAGGATCGGGTTGCAGCTTCCGGTGAGGAACTGTCCTATCAAAAGTATCGCTATTTTATGCTGCACAAGCCTGCCGGATGCGTCTGTGCCACGGAAGACAGAAAAGAAAAGACGGTGCTGTCTCTGGTTCCGGAAGAATACAGAAAAGATTTGTTCCCTGTGGGACGGCTGGATAAAGATACGGAAGGGCTTTTGCTCCTGACCAATGACGGGGACCTGGCACATCGGCTTCTGGCCCCGAAAAAGCATGTGGATAAGACATATTACGCTAAAATAGAAGGACAGGTGACGGAGCAGGATGTGGAGGCCTTCCGGGAAGGTATCGATATTGGAGATGATAAGGTAACGATGCCGGCTGTGCTGGAGATTCTGCATTCTTCCGATACTTCTGAGATACAGGTTACGATCCAGGAGGGAAGATTTCATCAGATCAAACGGATGTTTGAAGCCGTCGGGAAAAAAGTACTGTATCTGAAGCGCCTTACCATGGGACCGCTTCATCTGGATCCGCTTCTGGGAGCCGGTGAGATCCGTCCGCTGACGGAAGAAGAAGTAAAAGCATTATGTGAAAGAAAATGAAAGATAAGAGGTTTAGCTATGACAGGAAGTTTTATGCCGGTATGTAAAGAAGACTGCCGTGAAAGAGGAATTGAACAGCTGGATTTTGTATATGTCATCGGCGATGCCTATGTGGATCACTCGTCTTTTGGTCCTGCCATTATTGGCCGCCTTTTGGAGAGTCATGGTTATACTGTGGGAATTATTGCCCAGCCGGACTGGAAAAACCCGGAGAGTATTCAGGTTTTCGGAGAGCCCCGGCTGGCTTTTCTTGTGTCTGCCGGCAATATGGACTCCATGGTCAATCACTATACCGTTTCGAAAAAGCACAGACAGAAAGATGCCTATTCCCCCGGCGGTCAGATGGGACTTCGTCCTGACAGGGCAGTCATCGTATATGGCAATCTGATCCGGAGAACATACAAGCATACTCCCATAATTTTAGGAGGGATTGAGGCAAGTCTGAGACGACTGGGACATTATGATTATTGGTCTGATCAGGTAAAGCGAAGTGTACTTTTGGATTCCGGTGCAGACATGATTTCCTACGGTATGGGTGAACATTCTGTCATAGAGATTGCAGATGCCCTGAATGCCGGTATTGATATCAAGGATCTGACATTTATCCGGGGAACCGTATATCGCTGCAAAGATACGGAGCATCTTCCGGAGGTGATCCATCTTCCGGACTTTGAGCAGATTAAAGAGAATCGCCGGGAATATGCAAAAAGCTTTGCCCAACAGTATCGCAATACTGATCCCTTTCAGGCAAAAACGCTGGCTGAATATTATGGAAGTCAGGGATACGTTGTGCAGAATCCCCCGGCATATCCACTGTCACAGCAGGAGATGGATGACGTGTACGGTCTTCCTTTTCAGAGAACATGGCATCCCATGTATGATAAAGAGGGCGGAATTCCTGCTATTGAGGAAATCCGATTCAGTCTGACCAGCAACAGAGGGTGTTTTGGCGGATGCAACTTTTGTGCACTTACTTTTCACCAGGGAAGAATCGTTCAGGTGAGAAGTCATGAATCTCTGCTGCGGGAAGCCGTGGAGATGACAGGGGATCCGTTATTTAAGGGATATATTCATGATGTGGGAGGACCTACGGCAGATTTTCGGCAGCCGGCCTGCAGAAAGCAGATGGATAAGGGAGCCTGCGTCAACAGACAGTGCCTGTTCCCTTCCCCCTGTAAAAATCTGGATGTGGATCACAGTGATTATATCACTCTGCTTCGTAAACTGCGGAAAATACCGAAGGTGAAAAAAGTATTTATCCGCTCAGGAATCCGGTTTGATTATGTGCTGGAAGATAAAAAGTCAGGATTTTTGCAGGAACTGGCAGATTATCATGTGAGCGGACAGCTTCGTGTGGCTCCGGAACATGTGTCTGACAAAGTGCTCCGTATGATGGGCAAGCCTTCCCATCAGGTGTATGAAGAGTTTCTGAAAAAATATGCTGCCTGCTGCAGGAAGAGTGGAAAAGAACAGTATGCGGTTCCTTATTTTATGTCCTCCCATCCGGGGTGTGGCCTCAAGGAGGCGGTGGAACTGGCAGAATATATCCGGGATCTGGGATTTATGCCGGAACAGGTGCAGGATTTTTATCCTACGCCATCTACCATTTCCACCTGTATGTATTATACTGGGCTGAATCCTCTCACCATGGAAGAGGTATACGTTCCGAAAAATCCTCATGAAAAAGCCATGCAGAGAGCTATGATTCAGTATCGAAGACCGGAAAACCGGAAATTAGTGGAAGAAGCTCTTAAAAAAGCGGGAAGAGAAGATCTGATCGGATACGGTCCCCGCTGCCTGATCCGGCCGGAGACAGCACATACATCGCCGACAGCAGGTCGCGGGGCTTCGGAAGCAGATAAAAAAACACGAAAAAAGAAGACCATTCGGAATGTACACAAAAGAAAATCCAGATAAGATGTCTGACAGGAGGAGATTACTATGAAGAAAAAAATAAAAAAAGGAGACTACGGTTATATTCACTCAGAGAAGATACGCCGTCTGCTGATTACTGCAGGTTTGTTTTTACTTCCGATCTGTGCGTATATCGGCGGAATCATTGTAACGGATACAAAGAAGAATATCATCACGGTTATTGCAATGGTTGGTCTTCTTCCGGCCTGCAAGTCGATGGTAGGCCTGATTATGATGATGATGCAGAAATCCATGAAAGAAGAGGATTACCGCAAAGTAAAGCAGCATGCGGGCGACCTGGTGGCGGCTTATGAATTGTATTTAACTTCTTATGAGAAAAGTGAATTTGTTGATTGTTTTGTTGTCTGCGGAAATAAGGTCGTAGGATATTCCTCCAGACTGAAGGGTTCTCCGCAGTTTGTGGAGCAGCATGTAAGAAAGATTCTGAAGCAGAATGGATATAAAACAGAAGTGAAAGTAATGACAGATCTGAATCATTATCTGGAGCGGCTGGATTATCTGAACGGGCATCAGCAGGAACTGCGCCGTGATATCGTATTTGAACCGGATGAGAGATACCCGGATCTGAGCCGGGAGGAACTGATCAAGCATGTGATTCTGGCCATTGCTCTGTAGGATTGAAGAATTATGAAGGAAATAACAATCGGTAAGAATGAAGCCGGACAGCGGATGGATAAATATTTGAAAAAGTACTTCCGCAGTGCCGGCTCGGGATTTTTATATAAAATGCTTCGCAAGAAGAATATCTTATTGAACAGGAAAAAAGCAGAGGGTAAGGAGATGCTAGAAGAAGGCGATACCATCACGCTTTATCTTTCTGATGATACGATAGAAAAGTTTCGTAAAGCTCCGGGTGAAAAGGAAGAGTATCCCTGTATCCCTTTGGAAATTCTTTATGAAGATGAAAATTATATCATAGTCAATAAACAGGCAGGGATACTTTCACAAAAAGCTTCCCCAAATGATCTTTCTATGGTAGAGTATCTGACAGGATATCTGCTGGAACAGCATCAGATTACACGGAAAGAATTAGAAACTTTCCATCCGTCCGTGTGTAATCGTCTTGACCGCAACACAAGTGGTTTGATTCTGGCCGGAAAAAGTCTGGCAGGTCTCCAGGATTTTTCTGAACTGTTAAAGAAACGTTCCATGAAAAAGTATTATCTGGCACTGATACAGGGAAGACCGGAACATGCAGGACGTTATCGTGCCTGGCTGAAAAAGAATGCAGATACCAATCAGGTAAAGGTTCTTACGCAGCCTTGTGACGGGGCGGCGATGATTGAGACAGGATATGAGGTTCTTTGGAGTGATGGCAGGTGCTCTCTTCTGAAAGTTGATCTGATCACGGGAAAATCCCATCAGATCCGCTGCCATCTGGCATCCCTGGGATATCCGCTGGCCGGTGATTCCAAGTATGGCAATGCTGCATGGAATCAGAAACTGCGTAAAACCTCCGGGCTGAACCGTCAGTTTCTCCATGCCTGGCAGGTGTGTTTTCCCCGGCTGGATGGCAGGATGGAACCATTATCCGGGAAAACATTTACAGCGCCTTTGCCGGAAGATTTGAAAAAAACATTGGAACAGGTAAATGCCTCTGACATTTGGAACAGCATGAGAGAAGGTGTATGATGAACAAAATGAACAGCCTGAAAAAAGAGTTGACAGAAGATGTGATCATGGTCTGCGTGGTGCTGGTAGTAGTATTTTTGATCAAGAGTTTTGTTATGATCAATGCGGTGATTCCCTCCGGTTCTATGGAACACACAATTTCTGTGGGTGACAGAGTGATCGGTAACCGCCTGGCCTATACGTTTGGCGATCCCCAGCGCGGTGACATTGCGATTTTTAAATTTCCCGATGATGAAAGTCAGCTCTTTATCAAACGTGTGATCGGACTTCCGGGCGATAAGATTCAGATTATCGATGGGCTTGTCTATATCAATGATTCTAAAGAACCGCTTCAGGAGGATTATCTGGCAGAACCGCCGGCAGGTGACTTTGGTCCCTACTATGTGCCGGAAGACAGTTATTTTATGATGGGAGATAACAGGAATTATTCCAAGGATTCCCGTCTGTGGGAGAATACCTATGTAAAAAGAGATAAAATACTGGCTAAAGCAGCTCTGCGGTATTTTCCGTTTGACAAGTTTGGAACGATTGAGTAGGAGGAAGTTATGGCAACCTGGAATTCCCGCGGTCTTCGTGGTTCTACTTTGGAGGACATGCTGAATCGCACCAATGAACAATATCGGGAAAAAGGTCTGGCACTGATTCAGAAAGTTCCCACTCCCATTACTCCGGTCCGTATTTCCAAGGAGACAAGGCAGATTACGCTTGCTTACTTTGAGCAGAAGAGTACGGTGGATTATATCGGAGTGGTACAGGGAATCCCGGTCTGTTTCGATGCCAAGGAATGTAAAGAAGATGTCTTTCCGCTGGCGAATGTCCATGAACACCAGATTCAGTTTATGACGGAATTTGAAAAACAGGATGGCATCGCATTTCTGCTTATCTTTTTTTCCGGCCGAAATGAATTTTACTATTTAACACTCAGGGAACTGTTAAAATTCTGGAAACGTGGAAAAAACGGCGGTCTGAAAAGATTTCGATATGGAGAACTGGATTCATCCTATGTACTCAATCATCATTCCGGTGTTCTGGTTCCTTATCTTGATGGGATACAAAAAGATTTGGAAGACAGGGATTGACAATTTTTAAACCGGAACGTATAATACGTATATTCGTGTATTAACAAATTAGCATACTAAAGTGCCGGTATTACATAGCATCTTAGAATAATTTATTCTGCCGGTACAAAATTACAGATATGAGGATGATTAGATTATGAAACAATTATTTCACACGCCGGAAGGTGTTCGGGATGTATATGGAACAGAATGTGAGAAAAAGCTTTATCTGCAGGAGAAACTCCAGAAGATTTTCCATGCATATGGCTATCAGGATATTGAGACACCTACCTTTGAATTTTTTGATGTGTTCAGCAAGCAGGTAGGTACCACTCCTTCCCGGGAATTATATAAGTTCTTTGATCGGGACGGCAATACACTGGTTCTTCGTCCTGACTTTACACCATCGATCGCAAGAGCAGTATCCATGTATTTTCAGAAAGAAGAGCTTCCCATTCGTCTCTGTTATCGGGGCAATACATTTGTCAATAATTCCAGCTATCAGGGAAGATTAAAAGAGTCTACGCAGATGGGGGTGGAACTTCTGGGTGATGCATCCGCAGATGCAGACGGTGAGATTATTGCCCTGATGGTTGAACTGCTGAAAGCCACAGGACTGAAGGATTTTCAGATCAGTATCGGACAGGTTGACTTTTTCAAGTCGCTGGTTGATGAGGCAGGTATCACGGAAGAGACCACTCAGGAACTGCGGCAGTTAATTTCTAATAAAAACTATTTTGGTGTGGAGGAATTACTGGAACGTGAGAATCTGAGTGAAGAGCTGACGGGAGTCTTTGCCATGCTGCCGAGACTCTTTGGTTCTCTGGAGGTATTGGAGCTTGCCAGAACACTGACAAATAACCAGGGAGCAAGAAAAGCCATAGACCGTCTGGAAGAAATCTATGAAGTGGTGAAAGCATATGGTTGTGAAAAGTACATTTCTTTTGACCTGGGCATGTTGAGTAAATACCGTTATTATACCGGAATCATTTTCCAGGGATATACCTATGGAAGCGGTGAGCCTCTGGTAAAAGGAGGACGCTACAACCATCTTCTGGAGCATTTTGGAAGCCCGGCACCGGCGATTGGTTTCGGACTTGTGATGGAGCAGGTGATGAATGCTCTCCAGAGACAGAAAATCGATGTACCGGTTATGAAGGGAAAAACACTGATTTTGTATCCGGAATCTTCCCGCGGACTGGCCATTCACATGGCAATGGAACACAGAAGCCATAAAATGGATGTACAGTGTATGCGCATGGAAGATGGAAAAACATTTACTGATTATATCGCATATGGAAAACATCATCAGTTTTCTGATCTGGTATACCCGATGACAGAAGATAACATCCAGGTGATGAATCTATTTACAGATGAAATGAAAATGACAAATTTGAAAAATTTTCGGTAGGAGGCAGAACATGAGATATTTGACAATTGCATTGACGAAGGGACGCCTGGCCAGTAAGACCCTGGCACTGCTGGAAGAAATCGGTATCACCTGTGAAGAAATGAAAGACAAAAATACAAGAAAACTGATCTTTGTCAATGAAGAACTGAAATTAAAATTTTTCCTGGCAAAGGGACCTGATGTTCCCACCTATGTGGAATATGGAGCAGCGGATATAGGAGTGGTAGGAAGAGATACGATTCTGGAAGAAGGAAGAAAACTGTATGAGGTGATGGATCTGGGATTTGGTAAATGCCGGATGTGTATCTGTGGTCCTCAGTCTGCCAAACCTCTTCTGGAAACCAATCAGCTGATTCGTGTAGCAACAAAATATCCGAATATTGCCAAGGATTATTTCTATAATAAAAAGCATCAGACAGTAGAGATCATCAAGCTGAACGGTTCTATTGAACTGGCACCGATCGTCGGCCTGTCAGAAGTTATCTGTGATATCGTGGAGACCGGCTCTACTCTGCGTGAAAATGGTCTGAGCGTACTGGAAGAAGTCTGTCCTCTTTCTGCACGTATGGTTGTCAATCAGGTGAGCATGAAAATGGAAAGTGAAAGAATTTCTGATCTGATTCAAAAGTTAAAGAAAGTCATCAAGGAGGCGTAAGCTATGAGAATAGTAAAACTGACCAGTGAAACTACCAAAAATATACTGGAAAATATGTTAAAAAGAAGTCCAAGCCAGTATGGAGAATATGAAAAACGGGTACAGGATATCATCGCCAATGTAAAAGAAAAGAAGGACGAGGCTGTTTTTGCTTATACCCGACAGTTTGATAAAGCAGATATCAATGCTTCCAACATCCGGGTAACAGAAGAGGAAATCCAGGAAGCATATCATAACGTGGATCCTGCACTTCTGCAAGTAATCCGCAAAGCACTGGTTAATATCGAAAAATATCATGCCCTGCAGAAGCAGAACAGCTGGTTTAACAGCACCGAACAGGGTACCATGCTGGGACAGAAAATCACTCCTCTGGCGAAAGTAGGCGTGTATGTTCCGGGAGGCAAGGCGGTTTATCCGTCATCGGTACTGATGAATATCATGCCGGCAAAAGTTGCAGGTGTGGGAAAGATTATCATGACAACTCCCTGCAACGCACAGGGTAAGGTTAATCCGGCCGTTCTGGTTGCAGCAAAAGAAGCAGGGGCTGATGAAGTATATAAAGTCGGCGGTGCACAGGCAATCGCAGCGCTGGCATTTGGAACAGAAAGCATCCCGAAGGTTGATAAGATTGTGGGCCCGGGAAATATTTATGTGGCACTGGCAAAAAAAGCTGTGTATGGTCATGTGAGTATTGACTCTGTGGCAGGTCCCAGTGAAATTCTTGTACTGGCAGATGAAACTGCCAATCCAAGATATGTGGCAGCAGATCTTTTGTCCCAGGCAGAACATGACGAACTGGCTTCCGCAATTCTGATCACGACAAGTCAGGAACTGGCAGAGAAAGTCAGCGAGGAAGTGGACGGCTTTGTCCGTGTTCTTGAAAGAAAAGAGATTATTCAGAAATCTCTGGATAATTTTGGATATATTCTGGTGGCAGAAAATATGCAGGAGGCGATTGAAACTGCAAATGAAATCGCATCCGAGCACCTGGAAATTGTGACTGCCAATCCGTTTGAGGTAATGACAAAAATCCGGAATGCGGGTGCAATCTTTATCGGGGAATACAGCTGTGAACCTCTGGGAGATTATTTTGCAGGTCCCAACCATATTCTTCCGACGAATGGAACCGCAAAGTTCTTTTCACCACTGTCAGTTGATGATTTTGTGAAAAAATCAAGTATTATTTATTATTCCCGTGAGGCACTGGAACCGATTCATAAAGATATCGAACAATTTGCCAGATCAGAACAGTTGACAGCACATGCGAATTCCATCGCAGTGCGTTTCGAGGGGGAAGATTAAGTATGGAGATTATCAGAGATAATGAGAATAGCTCTCAGCGCAGTGTGTTGGTAAAAAGGGATACGAAAGAGACAAAGATTTCCGTAAAGCTGAATGTTGATGGAAGTGGTAAATCCAGCCTGGATACCGGAATTGGTTTCTTCAATCATATGCTGGACGGATTTTCCCGGCATGGCTTTTTTGATCTGGATGTATCTGTGAAAGGTGACCTGGATGTGGACTGTCATCATACGATCGAGGACACCGGCATCGTTCTGGGAACGGCCATCAAAGAAGCTTTGGGTGACAAGGCGGGAATCAGAAGATATGGCAGTATGATTCTTCCTATGGACGAAGCTCTGGTGCTGTGTGCCGTGGATTTGTCGGGCAGACCATACCTGCAGTACCACGCAGAATTTACTGTTCCAAGAGTAGGTGACATGGATACGGAGATGGCGAAAGAATTTTTCTATGCGGTCAGCTATGCTGCCGGCATGAATCTCCATATCAAAGTTCTGGACGGAACCAATAATCATCATATCATGGAAGCTATGTTCAAGGCATTTGCCAAGGCACTGGATGAAGCAACACAGGAAGATACGAGAATAAAAGGCGTTCTGTCTACTAAGGGCAGTCTGTAGAAAAGAGGAGTTTATGAACAATAAAGTATTGATTCCCTGTATCTATCTGAAACAGGGAAAAGCAGTGGAAGGTTTTGGAAAGACAAAGATTTTTGAGGACGGGGATGCCGTCGCTCTTGCAGAAACATATGGAAATAATGGTGCGGACGAACTGCTGGTATTTGACCTGTCATCTAATGATACGGAACATGAGGAAGCCATAGGATGTATTAAGAAAATTGTACAGAAAGCGGAAATTCCCGTGATTGGTGCCGGCAATGTCAAACGTATGGAAGATGTGAAAAAGCTGATTTATGCAGGCTGTGAGAAAGCAGTCCTGAATTTTTCCAAGCCGGGTAATGTGTCCATTCTGGAAGAAGTGTCCAAAAAATTCGGGAAAGAAAAAATTCTTGTCAGCATTTTTATGATTTCGGAATATCGCAATCATAAGGAATTGATAGAGACTTATGCCGGCGGTATCCTCTGCTTTGAAAGTATTCAGGAGGATATCAGAAAAGAGACAAGTCTTCCTGTTCTTCTGCATTCCAACAATATGGGAAAAGAAGAAATGATGCAGGTACTGAAAGAAGATCAGTATGACGGAATCAGTGGACTGTACATGAGCAGCCCTTCACTTGACTATATGAAATTGAAAAAAGAATGGAGCCAGATGGGCATTTCCATGAATACGTTCGAGAGCAGTATTGTCTGGAGTGATTTCAAGCTGAATAGTGATGGAATGATTCCGGTTATTGTGCAGGATTATAAAACGGACGAAGTTCTGATGTTGGCTTATATGAATGAGCTGGCTTTCCAGACAACGCTGGAAACAGGAAAAATGACATATTGGAGCAGAAGCAGAAATGAACTGTGGACTAAAGGACTTACCAGCGGACATATCCAGTATGTAAAATCGCTGACCCTTGACTGTGATCATGATACGATTCTTGCCCGGGTTTCCCAGATCGGTGCTGCCTGCCATACAGGCAATAAAACCTGCTTCTTCCAGGAGCTGGTAAAGAAACCCTACGATGACATGAATCCGCTCCGGGTATTTCAGGATGTGTATGATACCATCATGGACAGGAAGATTCATCCAAAGGACGGTTCTTACACCAACTACCTGTTTGAAAAGGGAATTGATAAAATACTGAAAAAAGTCGGAGAGGAATGTACAGAGATCGTCATTGCCGCCAAAAATCCGGACAAAGAAGAAATCAAATATGAAATCTCAGATTTCCTTTACCATGTGATGGTACTGATGGCAGAAAAAGGTGTTACATGGGAAGATATAACCAGAGAACTGGCACGCAGACATTGATAATTAGTAAAAATGTGGTTTTTTCAAAACTGATATTGACAAGACGAGTTAATGGTGATTATACTGACTATTGTCGAAAAAAGTTTATATAGGAGGAGAATCAATGAAAAAGAGAATTATCAGTTTACTGGCAGCGTTGGCTTTAACCGTTGGTACTCTGGCCGGATGTGGATCTTCTGCAGATAAAACGGCTGAGAAATCTGAGACAGAAGCAGCGGGCGAATCAGAAGGCGAAGCTTCTGAAGGTGAAGATGAGACTGCTGAAGTTTCTTCTGTTAAAGCAGGTTTTATTTTCCTGCACGATGAGAACTCTACCTATGACCTGAACTTCCTGAATGGTGCAAAGGAAGCATGTGAGAAGATGGGTATTGAGTACGTACTGAAGACCAACATTCCGGAAGGTCAGGAATGTTATGAAGCAGCATGTGAACTTGCGGATGCAGGATGCAACTTTATCTTTGCAGACAGCTTTGGTCATGAGGACTACATGATCGAGGCAGCAAAGGAATATCCGGAAGTACAGTTCTGCCACGCTACAGGAACAAAAGCTCACACAGAAAATCTGGACAACTTCCATAATGCATTTGCAGCTATCTATGATGGACGTTATCTGGCTGGTATCGCAGCAGGTATGAAACTGAACGAAATGATTGAAAATGGTGATATTACCGAAGATCAGGCTAAGATGGGATACGTTGGTGCATTTACTTATGCAGAAGTTATCTCCGGTTACACCTCTTTCTACCTGGGTGCACGTTCTGTCTGCCCAAGTGTTACCATGGAAGTAACCTTTACCGGTTCCTGGTATGACGAGACTGCTGAGAAGGAAGGTGCTAACAAACTGATCCAGGATGGCTGTGTTCTGATCAGCCAGCATGCAGACTCCATGGGAGCACCGACTGCCTGTGAGACTGCAGGTGTTCCGAACGTTTCTTACAACGGAAGTACTGTAAGTGCATGCCCGAATACTTTCCTGGTATCTTCCAGAATCAACTGGGCTCCATACTTTGAGTATGCCATGGGCTGTGTAGCTGACGGAACTGCAATTGCTACTGACTGGTGTGGTACTCTGGAGACCGGTTCTGTAGAACTGACAGAACTTGGTACAGCAGTGGCAGAAGGAACAAAAGAAGCGATTGAAGCAGCAAAAGCTGATCTGATCGCAGGTAATATTCATGTATTTGATATCTCTACTTTCACCGTAGAGGGCGCAGCTCTGGAAAGCTATGAGGCAGACGTGGATACAGATGCAGATTACACACCGGATCATGAGGTTATCGTTGATGGTTACTTCAATGAATCCGGAGAAGGTTTCCGCTCTGCTCCATACTTCAACGTACAGATTGATGGAATCAGCCTTCTGGATACCGCATTCTAATTATAAGCCTTGCAATTGAACATTTGAAAGAATTGCAGAGGGCGGTACAGCGATTTTCGCCGCACCGTCCTCTTTACGTTATAAGGTATCAGGTGGGTGGAACAGTTAAAAACTCGAAAGGGGACAAATGATGGAAACAAAAACAGCCGCAGTTTCAATGCGTAATGTTACGAAAACTTTTGGTTCCGTAATCGCCAACGATAAGGTCAGCCTTGATATTTACAAGGGTGAGATCCTTGCACTTCTGGGTGAGAACGGGAGTGGAAAGACAACCTTGCTGAACATGCTTTCCGGTATTTATTTTCCGGATGAAGGTCAGATTTTTATCAATGGAAAGGAAGTACTCATTAAGTCACCGAAGGACGCCCTGGATCTGGGTATCGGTATGGTGCATCAGCATTTTAAGCTGATTGATGTGCTTTCTGCCACAGAAAATATTATTTTGGGGCTGGATGGAAAGCTGAATATCAAAGAAGCTTCCCAAAAGATTGAAAAAATCTGCAGTAAATATGGATTTGAAGTGGATCCAAAGCAGAAAGTTTATGATATGTCTGTGTCTCAGAAACAGACAGTGGAAATTGTAAAGGTACTGTACCGTGGTGCAGATATTCTGATTCTGGATGAACCAACGGCTGTATTGACCCCTCAGGAGTCTGAAAAGCTGTTTAACGTACTGCGGAAAATGCGGGATGACGGAAAAGCTATTGTCATCATTACCCATAAAATGCATGAGGTGGAGTCGCTTTCTGATCGTGTGGCGGTTCTGCGTGATGGCTGCTATATCGGCGATATGGCAACAAAAGATACCAATGTGACAGAGATGACAAACATGATGGTAGGCCATGCCGTTACCCTGAATATGGAACGGCCGGATCCGGTCAATCCGAAACCCCGTATTGAAGTGCAGGGTCTGACGGTTCGCAGTGAGGATGGAATTGTAAAAGTAAATGATGTATCTTTTACAGCAAACAGCGGTGAAATTCTCGGTATTGCAGGCGTTTCCGGTTCTGGTCAGAAAGAGCTTCTGGAAGCAATTGCAGGTCTTCAGGCGGTGGAATCCGGTACTGTCACTTATGTGGAAGATGACGGAACTAAGGTATCTCTGCTTGGTATGGATCCCCTGAAGATTGCCGAGAAGGGTGTGTCCCTGTCATTTGTACCTGAGGATCGTCTGGGTATGGGACTTGTGGCGAATATGGATCTGGTAGATAATATGATGCTCCGTTCTTTCCGAAGCGGCCGCACCCCGTTTACCAATCGAAAATCACCGAAAAAACTGGCAGAGGATGTGGTAAAGCGTCTGGGTGTATCTACTCCCGGAGTTCACACACCGGTTCGAAGACTGTCCGGAGGAAATGTACAGAAAGTTCTGGTAGGGCGTGAGATTGCTTCCGAGCCAACCGTTTTGATGACAGCGTATGCGGTGCGTGGTCTTGATATTAATTCCTCCTACACCATTTATGATCAGATTAACGAGCAGAAGAAGAAAGGCGTAGCCGTTATCTTTGTAGGAGAGGATCTGGATGTTATGGTAGAATTGTGTGATAAGATCATGGTACTTTGCGGCGGTCAGGTCAGCGGTATCGTAGATGCAAGGAATACAGATAAAAATCAGGTCGGTTTTATGATGACCAGAGTAGGAGGAAGCAAAAACCATGAATAAGAAAAAGAAGGAATTGTTCTTTCATATCGTAAAAAGGGATGCGCTTCCCTGGTACAGTTCCCTGAGAATCCGTATGACCGCCATTTTACTGGCCCTTATTGTCTGTGCCGTTGTTACCACGATTACCACCGGTATTAATCCTGTTCAGGTGTTCGGCTCTGTTTTTACAGGTGCCTTTGGTACTGCCCGTAAAACCTGGATTACCCTTCAGAATACAGCCATTTTGCTTCTGATCGCTCTGGCACTTACACCTGCATTTAAGATGAAGTTCTGGAACATTGGAGGTGAGGGTCAGGTGCTCATCGGAGGACTTGCTGCGGCAGCATGTATGATCTGCCTGGAAGGAAAGGTATCCAATGGTATGTTGATTGTACTTATGGTCATTGCCAGTATTGCTTCCGGTATGGTCTGGGCTTTCATTCCGGCTTTCTTTAAGGCAAAATGGGGGACTAATGAGACACTGTCTACACTGATGATGAATTATATCGCCACCCAGCTGGTTGCTTTCTTTACTATCGTGTGGGAAGTACCCAAGGGATCCGGAAAAATCGGTATTATCAATCAGAATTCCAACGCCGGCTGGCTGCCTCAGGTATTCGGCTCCAAATATCTGCTGATGATTCTGGTAGCTGTGGCGATTACAGTCTTTATGTATATCTATCTGAACTACACCAAGCAGGGATATGAAATTTCTGTTGTGGGTGAAAGTGAAAATACAGCAAAATATGCAGGAATTAAGGTTCCGAAAGTCATTATTCGTACCATGATGCTTTCCGGTGCTGTCTGTGGTCTGGTAGGACTTCTGCTGGTAAGCGGTATCAATCATACCATTACCACTACCATTGCCGGCGGTCAGGGATTTACCGCAGTTCTGGTATCCTGGATGTCCAAATTCAATCCGCTGATCATGGTTTTCTCCAGTGCACTGATCATCTTTATGGATCGTGGTGCCGGTGAGATTTCAACGGCTTTTGGACTGAACCATTCCTACTCAGATATTCTGACCGGAATTATCCTGTTTTTCATTATCGGATGTGAATTTTTCATTTCCTATCGGATTCAGTTCCGTAAAAATGCAGAAAAGGAGGCTAAATAATCATGTGGAATTTTTTACTTGCATTTATTCCAAGAGCTGTGGTACAGGGTATCCCGCTTCTGTACGGAAGCACCGGAGAAATTATCACAGAGAAATCCGGAAACCTGAACCTTGGAATTCCCGGTGTCATGTATGTTGGTGCAATCAGCGGCGTTATTGGCTCCTTTATTTATGAAAGATCTGCGGGGGGAACCGGTCTGAATCCGGTACTTGCTATCTTGATTCCAATGGTATGCTGCCTGTTGGGTTCTCTTTTAATGGGACTTCTGTATTGCTTCCTGACGGTTACCCTGCGTGCCAACCAGAATGTAACAGGTCTTGCCATGACGACCTTTGGTGTGGGCTTCGGTAACTTTTTCGGTGGTTCTCTGATCAAGCTGGTTGACAGCGATGTTCCTTCCATTGCACTCACTGCCACCAGCGGATATTTCAGCAAGGCACTTCCTTTTGCATCAAAGCTGGGTTGGTTTGGAAAACTGTTTCTGTCCTATGGATTCCTGGCTTATCTGGGAGTAGCCATCGCGCTGGCTGCGTCCTACTTCCTGAACCATACACGCACCGGTCTTCATCTGAGAGCAGTAGGAGAGAATCCCAATACTGCCGATGCGGTTGGTATCGATGTAACAAAATACAAATACGTGACCACCTGTGTGGGTTGTATGATCGCAGGTCTTGGCGGCCTTTACTACGTTATGGACTATGCCTGTGGTGTATGGTCCAATGATGCCTTTGGTGACAGAGGATGGCTTGCCATTGCTCTCGTTATCTTTACCATCTGGCGTCCAAATCTGAGTGTACTGGCATCCTTCCTGTTTGGCGGCCTTTATATTCTCTACCTGTATATACCAACTGGTATGGATCACATGGAATACCAGGAATTGTACAAGATGATTCCTTATGTAGTAACCCTGGTGGTACTGGTAGTGACCAGTATGCGAAGCAAGAGGGAAAGCCAGCCGCCGGCAAGTCTGGGATTACCTTACTTCAGGGAAGAACGGTAAAATTTTATTCTTTTTGGAGGAAGTATGAAAATTATTATTATTGGCTGCGGCAAGGTGGGTTTTGCTCTGGCCGAGGAATTGACGAGGGAAGAGCACGATGTGACAGTGGTTGACGCTTCTGCCCAGCGCCTGCAGGAAGTGGCTGAAGATCTGGATGCTCTTCAGATTGTAGGAAATGGTTCCAGTATCAGTGTACTGATGGAAGCGGGGGTAAAGGATTCTGATCTTTTAGTTGCAGTGACAGGTTCTGATGAACTGAACCTGTTGTGCTGTCTGATTGCAAAAAAAACAGGACACTGTCAGACGGTTGCCCGTGTGCGTAATCCTGTATATAACAAAGAAATCGGATTTATCAAGGATAGCCTCGGTATTTCTATGATCATCAATCCGGAACTGGCGGCAGCGATGGAAATCGCCCGATTGCTGCGTTTTCCGTCAGCCATTAAAATCGATACTTTTGCAAAAGGCCGTGTGGAACTGTTAAAATTCCGCATCAAACCGGAGTTTCATCTGGATCAGCTTTCCATCGCAGAACTCTCCCGAAGGGCAAAAGGGGATGTGCTTGTAACTGGTATTGAGAGAGGGGAAGAAGCATATATACCGAATGGAGATTTTGTTCTGAAAAATGGCGACCTTATTTCTATCATTGCATCACCGAAGAATGCCGCTGCCTTTTTCTATGGCATTGGTCTTAAAACCAATCAGGTGAAAAACTGTATGATGGTCGGTGGAGGTACGATAGCTGTTTATCTTGCCAGACAGCTTCTGGATATGAAAATCAAAGTGGTGATTATTGAAAAATCGAAAAAAAGATGTGAGGAACTGGCAGAGGTTCTTCCGGAGGCAGTGATTATCCATGGAGATGGAACTAATAAAAAATTGCTGAAAGAGGAAAACCTGGCAAATGCGGAGGCATTTGTAACACTTACCAATATGGATGAAGAAAATATTCTGCTGGCTTTGTTTGCCAAAGATAATACTTCTGCAAAACTGGTGACAAAAGTAAACAGGATTTCTTTTGACGGCATCATTGACCAGCTGGATCTGGGAAGTGTGATTTATCCCAAATACATTACGACGGATTATATTTTGCAGTATACCCGTGCTATGCAGAACTCCATCGGTAGTAATGTGGAGACGCTGTATCACATTTTGGATAATAAAGCTGAGGCACTGGAGTTTTCTATCCGGGAAAATTCTCAGGTGGCAGATACCCCTCTGAAAGATCTTCATTTGAAAAGTAATCTGCTGATCGGATGTATCAACCGAAAAGGGAAAATCATTATTCCACGCGGTAACGACTGCATCCGAGTGGGTGATACCGTAATTGTTGTCACGACCCAGAAGGGTCTGGATGATATTCAGGACATTCTGGCAAGGTAGGTGGGGGAAGATGAATTATCAGATTATTATCTTTATCATCGGATGGATACTCAAAATCGAGGGAACGTTCATGCTGCTGCCCATCCTTACCGGAATTATATATAAAGAGTCTGCTTTATGGGCGTTTGTAATTGATGGGATCATCTGTATGCTTCTTGGTGTACTTCTGACCTGGAAAAAGCCAAAACACCAGCATTTTTATATCCGGGAAGGTTTCGTGACAGTGGCATTAAGCTGGATGGTACTTAGCGTGATGGGTGCCATTCCTTTCATGATTACCGGAGCTATTCCGAATTTTATCGATGCCTTATTTGAGACGGTGTCTGGATTTACCACGACGGGAGCCAGTATCCTGCCGGAAGTTGAGTCCCTGCCCAGGTGCGTTCTGTTCTGGAGAAGCTTTACACACTGGATTGGAGGTATGGGTGTCCTGGTATTTCTTCTGGCACTGCTGAAAATGGTGGACGGTTCCCATATGAATCTGATGAAAGCAGAGAGCCCGGGACCGTCTGTTTCCAGATTGGTACCTACGGTGCGTTCGACAGCAAAAATACTGTACAGCATCTATATCGTGATGACTGTTTTGGAAATGCTGTTTCTCCTTGCAGGCGGAATGCCGCTCTTTGATACTCTGACAACAGCTTTCGGTACAGCAGGTACCGGAGGATTTGGAATTAAAAATGACAGTATCGCCGGTTATTCCACATATCTGCAGGTGGTCATTACCATTTTTATGATTCTGTTTGGTGTGAATTTTAATATTTATTATCTGGTGCTTGTGAAAAAATGGAAACAGGTTTATAAAAATGAAGAGCTTCGCTGGTATCTGATCGTTATTGCATCAGCCATTCTCCTGATTGGATGGAATATCCGCGACGTGTATGATACTTTTGGACAAGCATTGCAGCAGTCTGCCTTTCAGGTGGCTTCTATCATTACCACTACAGGTTTTGCTACAGCGAATTTTAATGATTGGCCGGAAGTATCGAGAACACTATTGATCATGCTGATGTTTGTAGGGGCTTCAGCCGGAAGTACGGGCGGCGGCATCAAAGTATCCCGGTTTATTATCCTGCTGAAGTCTTCTGCCAAAGAACTGCTTCAGTATCTCCATCCCCGTCAGGTGCGGAAAATACAGATGGACGGTAAAACAGTAGAACACGAGGTTGTGAGAAATGTCAATGTATATATGATGATTTATGTATTGATATTTTCTTTTTCCGTATTATTTCTTGCCATTGACGGACATGATCTGATTACAAACTTTACAGCAGTAGCTGCTACATTTAATAATATCGGACCCGGTCTGGAACTGGTTGGACCATCGACGAATTTCTCGCTGTTCAGCTATCCGGCAAAGATTGTACTGATCTTTGATATGCTGGCAGGCCGTCTGGAAATATTCCCATTGCTGTTGTTGTTCTTTAAGGAAACATGGAAAAAATTTTAGTTGAGGAGGCAGATGATCCAGATAAGACCATCTGCCTTTCATATTTGAATAAATATATTATCTAAGAAAAAATGTACTGATGAATATATAATTCAGCATTAAAAATGTATAAAATATAATAAGAAACATACGAAAAAATGTATTTTAGTAAATAAAATTCTCTGGAAAAGTGTTGTTTATTTCTCTTACCAGCGGTATACTATGAATAGATGGAGGTGATTGGATTGATCAGGTATGCGATGGAGAAGATGATCGAATGGAAGCATCGACCTAACCGAAAACCATTGATTATTAAAGGTGCAAGGCAGGTGGGAAAAACATGGCTGATGAAAGAGTTTGGCCGACAGAATTTCAAAAAGGTAGCATATGTCACTTTCTATAACAATAAAAGGATGGCCAGAGTTTTTGATGATGACTATGACATTAACCGTATCATCATGAACATCAATATTGAAACAAAGGTGGAAGTTACACCGGGTGATACACTGATCATCCTTGATGAAATTCAGGAAGCTCCGAGGGCACTGGAATCATTGAAATACTTTTGTGAAAACGCTCCCCAATATGCAGTGGTTGCTGCCGGTTCTCTGCTGGGAGTGGCGTTGCATCAGAGCATTTCCTTCCCGGTGGGAAAGGTTGATACACTTGATCTGTATCCGATGAATTACAGAGAATTTCTGGAGGCTATGGGAGAAACTCAGCTTGCAAAGCTGCTTGCTGAAAAAGATTATACATTGATCAATGATTTCAGCAGCAAGTATATTTTCTGGCTTAAGAATTACTATTATGTAGGCGGAATGCCGGAGATTGTAGCCTATTTTGCAGAACATAAAGATTATGCTGAGGTGCGCCGGCTTCAGAATGAAATCCTTGAACAGTACGAAGATGATTTCGGTAAACATGCCAGTGGTACGAATCTGGCAAGAATCCGTATGGTATGGAATTCTATTCCGATACAACTTGCCAAGAAAAATAAAAAATTTTTCTTTGGTCAGATGAAGCAAGGGGCAAGAATGAAAGATTTTGAAGTGGCCATTGAATGGCTGCTAGATTGTGGTCTGATTACTAAAGTTCACAAAGTGAACAGTCCTTCCGTACCATTGAAGGCTTATGTCGATTACAGTGCGTTCAAATTGTTTAGCCTGGACATTGGACTTCTTGGTGCCATGAGTGAACTGGATGCTCAGTCTATCCTGGAGGGCAATGATATTTTTCGTGAGTTTAAGGGGGCTTTGACAGAGCAGTATGTATTGCAGCAGATTGTTTCTGATACGCTATATACACCATATTATTACGGAACAGACAGTGCGGCTTTTGAAAATGATTTTACGATTCAAAAAGGAAAAAATGTTGTTCCTATTGAGGTTAAAGCAGAAGTTAGTCAGAGGTCAAAAAGTTTGAAAGCTTACTGTGATAAATATCATCCGGAATATGCAGTTCGAATTTCAATGAAAGACTATCGGCAGGAAGAGTGGATGACAAACATACCGTTGTATGCAGTATGTAACATTTAGACGTTATTGCTCGTTTGAATGATTAGAAACTTAGTAGTAACAGGGGGAAAACTATATGAAATGTTATAAAAAGGATTATCCGAGACCGCAGTTTGTACGTGATCACTGGCAGAATCTGAATGGGGTCTGGGATTTTGGATTCGATGATGAAAATGTGGGAGAAAAGGAGTGCTGGTTCGAAAAATTTCAGGGGGACAGAACCATACAAGTTCCTTTTACCTATGAGACAAAATTAAGCGGTATCCAGGATGAAACCATGCACAGGATTGTCTGGTACAGGAAGAAAATTCAGGTGGACGTTTCCTGCTTGCAGGGAAAATGTCTGCTTCTGCACTTTGAGGGCTCAGACTTCTTTACGAAAGTGTGGGTGAACGGCCAGTATGCGGGATGTCACAAAGGCGGATATGCCAGATTTTCCTTTGATATCACCAATCTGGTGAGCGAGGGAGAAAATGAGATCACTGTCCGGGTGGAGGATTCTTTTGATATGCAGCAGCCCCGCGGCAAACAGCGATGGATCAGTGAAAATTTTGGCTGCTGGTATGTGCAGACCACAGGAATCTGGAAGACTGTATGGATAGAATGTGTACCGAAGATTCGGATGGAGCAGGTGAAGATGACTCCGAACCTGCAGGAACAGTGTCTGGAACTGGAGATAAATGTTGCTGCAGGGGATGCTCTCATGGATGGTACACTTTGCCTGGAAGCCACCATTACCTTTGACGGCGAATTGATTCAGAAAAGCACGGCGGCTGTCATGTCATCCCGTGTGCGTATGCGAATGGACACAACGGTAAAGAAACCGATTGGTTTTGAATGGGGTATTCGGGTCTGGTCTCCGGAAGATCCGGCTCTTTATGATATACAGTTTCGTCTTCTGAGAGGCGAACAGGTTCTGGATCAGGTGGATTCTTATTTTGCCATGAGAGAGATTCGTATCGAAGGCAATCAGATTCTTCTGAATGGACGTCCCTTATATCAGCGTCTGATTCTGGACCAGGGATACTGGAAAGATTCTCATCTGACACCTCCTGACGAAGATGCCCTGATTCAGGATATTGATAACATACATGCACTTGGCTACAATGGACTTCGCAAGCACCAGAAAATTGAGGATGAACGTTTCCTCTACTGGTGTGACGTAAAAGGAATGCTGGTGTGGAGTGAGGCTCCTGCTGCTTATGAATACTCTGATTATGCGATAGAAGAGTTTACCCGGGAGTGGATGGAAATTGTAAAACAGAACTATAATCATCCCTGCATTATTACCTGGACACCGTTTAACGAATCCTGGGGTGTCAGTCAGATTCATACCAGCAGGAGAGAACAGCATTTTACAGAAGCTATCTACCATCTGACAAAAACCATGGATCCATACCGTCCTGTCATTGTCAATGACGGATGGGAACATACGGTATCGGATATTTTGACTCTGCATGATTATGAAGAGGTCGGTGCTATCCTGAAACAGCGGTATCTGTCATATGAAAAAGAAATACTGGAAGGAAAAATGTCCTACAATAACCAGAAAGTTGCCTTTGCTCAGGGATTTTCCTATCGGGGACAGCCGGTTATTATCAGCGAATTCGGCGGCATTGCTTTCAATAATGACGACAGCGGATGGGGATACGGCAACAAGGTTAATAACCGGGAAGAATTTATCCGCCGATTTGATGAAATCACTACGGCGGTAAAAGAACTTCCGTATGTGTGCGGTTATTGTTATACCCAGGTTTCCGATGTGCAGCAGGAAATCAACGGGCTGATGGATATGGAACGGAACTTTAAGGTGGACCCAGAAATCATAAAGGAGATTAATGAGAGAAAAATCGGTTTCTGGAGATCTTATATGTGGTAAGGGGAGATAACATGATACATGCTTTTTTACTTTTTGATTCCTGCTGTATGTACGAAATTGTTGCATTGAATTATTTTCTGCAGTTTTCCCGCTGCGATGTGAAGTTTTATTCTCTTGATGGAAAATCGGTGAGGACCATGGAGGGTTATTCTGTCAATGTGGATGGGAAACTGTGTGATCTGGAACCCGGGCAGACCAGGTGCTTTGTAGTGCCGGGCGGCCGCGTCAGTGAGATTCGCTGCGAAGAGGTATATCGGGTGCTGCAGGAATTAAAAGCACAGAAAACTCTGATTGCGGGCATCTGTGCCGGTGTGGATATTCTGGATGAAGCCGGTGTTCTGCAGGATGTGGTTTCCACCCATTCCGAAGACCTGGATGTGGCAAATGACGGAAATGTGATCACTTCCAGAGCCAACGGGTATGTTGATTTTGCCATAGAAGTGGCAAAAGAACTGAACCTGTTTGAGAGCGATACAGATCTGCAGGAAACCATTGATTTCTGGAAATATCACAAAAGAATGTGAGATTCTCTGATCATAAAGGCTGTCATCAGCTCGAACCGTTCTGCGGGATCGTTCAGATGGCAGCCAAGCTGTTCCTGCAGAATCCGTATTCGATTGGTGACAGTGTTGCGATGACAGTAGCTTTCCTCTGCAATTTTCTGAATGTTGCCCCAGTGTTTCAGATAAAGAAACAGGGTATCTGCAAGATTGCTGCGGTGCTTCTCGTCATAGGCCAGAACAGTCCCCAGTTTCTGGTTTACGTACTTTTCAAGCATCGATTTGTTTTCGATTTCAGATAACAGCCTGTAAAAGTCAAGGGAATGTTCGCTTCTCATATCCATAAAGATCCGGTCATAGTAATCTCTTGTGATATCGTAAATGTGAATATGCCAGGGCATGACAAATAATGGAAAATCATATTTGTCACAGTAGTCACGGACAGAGGATGTAATATCAGACATAAAAATATGTTTTCCTATATTCAGGATTAACCCGCATGTATGGCGGCCATTCAGTGTATGTACAAAATGAAGAAGCCATTCTTCTGTGTGGTCGTAAAGTGCCCCGGTAGATATGATCAGTTCTCCTGTTCGCAGGAAACCGGCATTTGACTGGTCTTCTGCAACATATACCCAGTTCAGTTCTCGTTTCAGCCCGTTTGCACCGGCTATCAGCTTCAATTCATATTTTTCTTCTGTCTCTTCTAAAAGATCTGATAAAAGTATAGACATAGATGAATCCTCCTGAAAAATCATATGTAGTATAACACAGATGTGCATGATGCACAATAAAAAGCGAAAAGACTGTGCTATACAAATCTTGCCAGAATCGTGTTTTTGATTTATGATATAACAGTAAAGACAAAGGCGTCTGATATCAAATGATATGGTATCAGGCGCCTTTGTCTTATGTTCTTAAAAGATAAAATAAAACGTGCACCCTGCACAAAGGAGGATATATATGTTGAGAGAAGATTTGCCCAAGATTGTAACAGAAACTTTGCCTGGTCCCAAGGCACAGGCTATTATTGACAGAAGAAGTAAAGCAATTCCTGCTGCTATCCGCTGCGGTTATCCGGTGGTGATGGATCATGCAGAGGGGGCTATGATCGAAGACGTGGATGGAAATAAATTCCTGGACTGGATTGGCGGTGTGGGTGTTCTGAATATCGGGCATTGTCATCCGGAGGTTGTAGAGGCTGTCAAAACACAGGCAGATAGATATTTCCATGGGATGTTTAACGTGGTGACACATGAGGGCTATGTGGCTCTTGCCGAGAAACTGGCCGATATCGCTCCGGTGAAAGGAGAACATGTAAAGGCTTATTTTACCAACAGCGGAGCAGAGGCAGATGAAAATGCAGTTAAAATCGCAAAAGCATTTACCAAACGTCCCAACATTATCGTATTTTCCGGAGCTTTTCATGGACGTACACTTTTGACCATGTCCATGACATCTAAAAAAGCATACGCGGTGGGAATGGGACCTTTCCCGGATGGTATTTTCCGTGCACAGTTCCCGTATTATTACAGAAATCCGGAAGGAATGCCGCAGGAGAAAGCCTGTGATTATTACATGGATTCCATCAAAGCTGTTTTTGAACAGTGTGCTCCGGCAGATACCATTGCTGCCATTGTGGTGGAACCACTGCAGGGAGAAGGCGGATTTATCCCGGCTCCACTGGAATGGATCCGTGCGGTTAGAGACTTGTGTGATCAGTATGGAATTTTACTGGTGGCTGATGAAGTGCAGACCGGTTTCTGCAGAACAGGTAAGATGTTCGCTTCTGAATATTGGAAAGAAGTTGGTGTGCAGCCGGATATCATAGCTACTGCAAAATCTATCGCAGCCGGTGTTCCGCTGTCAGCCATCATCGCAAGAGATGAGATTATGGATGCGCCTGCACCTGGCACCATCGGAGGAACTTTCGGCGGAAATGCACTGGCCTGCGCTGCATCTTTGAAGACAATTGAAATCATGGAAAGAGATCACCTGGCTGACAGATCTATGGAAATTGGTAAAAAAGTTATGGATCGGTATCTGGCGATGAAAGAGAAGTATGAATGTGTCGGTGATGTGCGTGGCCTTGGCGGAATGATCGGTATCGAATTTGTAAAAAACAAAACTTCCAAAGAGCCGGATGCAGCTTTGACAACGGCCATTATCAGTGAATGTGCAGCACATGGTCTTCTGGTAGAAGGTGCCGGAACCTACAATAATGTCATACGTTTCCTGGCACCTCTGGTTATGACAGATGAACAGCTGGAGGCAGGTCTTACAATCTTTGAAAACGCTGTTATCAAATGTTCAAAATAATGGACAAATAAATGAAAAACAAACGTAATAAAGGGTTGACACCGCTAAAATGATATGATATATTGAACGTGTTCAAAATATTAAACAAATAAATGACAAAGACGTCAGATCATCTCATCAGATGACTGACGTCTTTTTGCGTGTTGGCAATGAGCCGTGCGGTCACAAAAGGGCGAAGCCTGCGACCGAGCGTCAGCGAGTTGCACGGCGAAGAAAGTTAATGCGAGGCAGCCAACACCAGTCATGAACAGGAGGAAGATATCATGAAATTAAAAGACACAGGACTTACCGTACAGGATATTAAAGACAAAGTCAACAAATATATGATTGAGACGTATGAACGTTTTGATTTTCTGGCCGAGACAGCAAAAGATCAGTACATTTACGATGAAAATGGCGAGCCATACCTTGATTTTTATGCAGGTATAGCCGTTAACTCTGCCGGCAACTGTAACGAAAAAGTTGTAGAAGCAGTGAAAGATCAGGTTTCTGATATCATGCATACATTTAACTATCCCTATACCATTCCGCAGGCTTTGCTGGCTGAGAAGGTCTGTACAACCATCGGCATGGATAAAATCTTTTTCCAGAACTCCGGTACAGAGGCCAATGAAGCAATGATTAAAATGGCTCGTAAATACGGCATTGAAAAATACGGTCCCAATAAATATCACATTGTAACTGCGAAAATGGGATTCCACGGAAGAACTTTCGGTGCCATGTCCGCTACCGGTCAGCCGGGAAATGGATGCCAGGTTGGATTTGGACCGATGACCTATGGATTTTCCTATGCTCCATATAATGATCTGCAGGCTTTCAAAGATGCATGTACAGAAAATACAATCGCTATTATGATCGAGCCTGTACAGGGTGAAGGCGGAGTACATCCGGCTACACAGGAATTTATGCAGGGATTGAGAGAATTCTGTGATGAGAACGGTATGCTCCTTCTGATCGACGAAGTTCAGACAGGATGGTGCAGAACCGGTGCTGTGATGTCATATATGAACTATGGAATCAAACCTGATATCGTATCTATGGCAAAAGCACTTGGCGGCGGTATGCCGATAGGAGCCATTTGTGCGACAGAAGAAGTGGCAAAAGCATTTACTCCGGGTTCTCATGGAACAACATTCGGAGGCCATCCGGTTTGTTGTGCAGCAGCTCTTGCAGAAGTCAATGAGCTTTTGGACAGAGACCTGGCAGGAAATGCCAAAGAAGTCGGTGCGTATTTCATGGAAAAACTGAATACACTGCCCCATGTGAAAGAAGTACGTGGTCAGGGTCTTCTGGTCGGTGTGGAATTCGATGATACCATTTCCGGTGTGGATGTAAAACATGAATGTCTCCACAGAAGACTGCTGGTAACTGCAATCGGTGCACATATGATTCGTATGATTCCGCCGCTTATGATTACAAAAGAAGATTGTGACAAAGCAGTAGAAATTATCCGTGCATCAGTGGAAGCATTATAAAACTAAACAAAAGTAGAGGATATCATATGCAGGATAAATTTGTGATTTCAGTCGGTTGTGAATACGGTTGTTTTGGTCCTGAGATCGGGAAGATGATTGCCAAAGACTTCGGTATTGCATACTATGACAGAGAATTGATTGACGAAATAATTGAAGAAGCAGGATTTTCAAAAGAATTGACTGCACTGGCAGAGGCTGGTCTGGATATCAGGGGTAAAGCTGCTGATGTATCAAATACTGCAGGAGGACCAACGAAATACGCCAATCTGACAGAACGAGTCGTATATGTACAGTCAGAGGTAATTAAAAAGCTGGCGGACAGAGGCTCCTGTGTTTTTATCGGAAGATGCTCGGATTACATACTGAGGGAACGAACCAATTGTCTGAATGTGTTCATCTATGCACCGAAAGAAATAAGAATTCAAAATGTCATGGAAGCTCACAGTCTGACTCGAAAAGATGCCATGCTGCTGATTCAGAAAAATGATGAAATGCTTCATGCCAGATATAAACAGATGACCGGAACTTACCGGGGAGATCGTCATAATCGTCATCTGATGATCGATTCCAATCTCCTTGGTCTGGAGGGAACGGTGAAGTTAATTGAAGAAGTGGCAGAAAAAGTATTTGGCGGAAAGGAGTGATCATCATGGATCATAAAAAATCTTCAGACTTTGATAAAGTATTAGGTGCATGGGATATTCTGGTGATTGCATTCGGCGCTATGATTGGCTGGGGCTGGGTGGTATCCTCCGGTGACTGGATTGGAACCGGCGGTGTTTTTGGTGCAGCACTGGGATTTGTCATCGGCGGTATCATGGTGTTCTTTGTTGGTCTTACCTATGCAGAATTGACGGGAGCAATGCCCCAGTGCGGCGGTGAGCATGTATTCAGCCACCGTGCCATGGGACCTATGGGTTCTTTCGTGTGCACCTGGGCAATTATTCTTGGATATGTCAGTGTTGTCTGCTTCGAGGCCTGTGCCTTACCTACGATCATTACTTATATCTATCCTCCGTTTCTGAAAGGATACTTATATACAGTAGCAGGATTTGATGTTTATGCCTCCTGGCTTGCAGTGGCAGTTCTGGTATCTGTTTTCATGACATACATCAATATCAGAGGTGTAAAAACTGCTGCCATCCTGCAGACAATCCTGACAGTGATTATCGGCGGTGTGGGTATTCTCCTGATCGCAGCCTCTGCGATGAATGGAGAAGTTGCCAACCTGTCAGGACAGTTGTTCGTAGGAGAATCCTCCGGAAGTATTGTGAAATCAGTACTGGCTGTTGCCGTTATGACCCCATTCTATTTTATCGGGTTTGATGTCATTCCCCAGGCGGCAGAAGAAATAGATGTTCCACTGAAAAAGATCGGTAAAATACTGGTATTGTCCATTGTTATGGCCGTTGTGTTTTATGCTCTGATTATTCTGGCGGTAGGTTACATCCTCAATCCTTCCGAAATCATGAATTCCCAGAGCGGCACAGGACTGGTAACGGCAGATGCCATGGGAAAAGCTTTCAATTCGACGATTATGGCAAAAGTCATCATCGTAGGTGGTATGTGCGGTATCGTAACCAGCTGGAATTCCTTCCTGATGGGCGGAAGCCGTGCTATGTATTCCATGGCTGAATCCTATATGATTCCGTATACCTTTGCCAAACTGCATCCCAAGTACAAGACTCCGGTCAATGCACTGTACCTGATTGGTGTGCTTTCCGTTCTGGCACCATTTGCCGGAAGAAAAATGCTGGTATGGATCGTGGATGCCGGTAACTTTGGATGTTGTATTGCATACTGTATGGTGTCTATTTCTTTCATTATCCTGCGTGTCAAAGAGCCGGATATGGAGAGACCATATAAAGTTAAAAATTATAAGTTTATCGGTGTGATGGCAGTACTTATGTCAGGATTTATGGTTGCCATGTATCTGATTCCGGGTTCTGGTGCAACACTGGTATGGCAGGAATGGATTATGGCAGGCGGCTGGTGTCTGCTGGGTGCAGTATTCTGCGTAATCTGCAAAAATAAATATAAAGAAAAATTCGGTATCCTGGTTGAGATTATCTCAGATGAAGATGCAGTGGCACTGCAGTCCAGTGATGAAGAAATCTCTGCAGCTCTGGATCTTGCGATTGATGCTGCAATCAACAAGATTTTGTCACAGAGAACGGTACATTTTTAGATAGGAGATGCAACAAATGAACTTTACTTATAACTTGCCGGTAAACGTTATATTCGGCTGCGGAAAGGTGAATGAAGTCGGTAAAATCGCAAAACCATATGGAAAGAAAGTACTTATCGTAACCGGAAAATCCAGTGCGAAAAAATCAGGATTATACGATAAGGTGAAAAACAGTCTGGAAGCAGAGGGTATGGAGAGTGTTCTGTTTGACAAAGTAACACAGAATCCTCTGACCACCACAGCAATCGAAGGGGCAGAGTTAGCAAAAGAAAATGGATGTGATGCAGTACTTGCCATTGGCGGCGGAAGTATTATGGACTGTGCCAAAGCAATCGCTTTTCTGGCCGTAAATGATGGAGACATTAACGATTACATATTCAATAAGAAACAAAGTGATAAGGCACTTCCGCTGCTGCTGATTCCTACTACCTGCGGCACAGGATCAGAAGGAAATGGTTTTGCCGTGCTGACCAATCCGGAAACTGGTGATAAAAAGTCACTCCGATGCAGTGCCATCATTGCCAAAGCATCCATCGTGGATCCGGAGTGCATGATGACAATGCCGAAAAAAGTCCTTGCTTCCGTTGGATTTGACGCACTTTGCCACAGTATCGAGGCTTATACATCCAGAATCTCACAGCCATTTACAGATGCACTTGCTTTATATGCCATTGAGCAGATCGTTGACAGTCTGGCAGATCTGTATCATGGCTCCACAGACAAAGAACAGTGGGAAAAAATCACAATTGCCAGCACCATTGGCGGCATGGTCATCAACCAGGCTGGTGTAACTCTCGCACACGGGATGGAACACCCGGCCTCCGGTCTGAAAGATATCGTCCATGGCCATGGACTGGCTGCACTGACACCGGCTGTCATCGAAGCATCCTATAAAGGAAATCCTGACAAATTTGCCAGAATTTCCAGACTGATGGGCGGATGCAGCGCTGCCGACTGTGCAGAGATGGTAAAATCATTCTTAAGCAGAATCGATATGGCCATGAAACTTTCAGATCTGGGACTGGCAGAAGAAGACATCCCCTGGATGGCAGAAAACTGCATGAAAGTATCTGCGGCTTCCGTGGCAAATAATCCGGTAGTGTTCACACAGGAGGAGATTGCGGAGATTTATCGGAAAGCGATGTAATATAAAATGAAAAAGACTTTTGTTGTGGTGGATGCCATAATAAAAGTCTTTTTTCATAAAATAACACTGTTGTATCAGTGAACAGTGGTGTGATTCTGGAATAGGAAAAGGAAATAGCGACTGGATAGATTTTTTGACTTTTGGTAGGCTTCATTTTGCGATTTTCACATTTTCATCCTGCCAAATTAAGAGAGACATAGGCTGAAATTTCCAGAAATACTTTATTGATCCTACCAAAATTAGAAAAATGTAGGCTGCAAATTCCAGAAACAAATGATATAGCCTATAAAAATCAGAAAAAGATAGGCTGGAAATCATAATAGTAGTCATTAGAGCCTATCGAAAACGAAAAATGGTAGGAAGGAAATCCGAAAACTAATCAATGAAGCCTACATAAATGCAAAAAAGGCAGGACGAAAACCTTAGCAACAACCAACTGAGCCTACCAGAAACAGTACGACATGGGATAGCGACTGGCTGAACTGTAAGAGATAGCCAATTTATAAAGAAATGATTGACAAATAAATAACAAAGTGTTATAGTATAGATGTACAGATAAAAGGGAGTAGCTGAACATCCGAAAGGATGGGTTTGCCAACGTCAGCCGATGCCGAGAGACATCCGTAACAAATGAGATAGCAAGACTTTTATTGTGACAATTGTCATAATAGAGGTCTTTTTTTTACATAAAAATACTTGCCACTTTAAATTATGGCAGATGCACATAAAAATCTGTGAAAGGAGGCAGAAGCCATTGCATAATTAGATAAAAGATTTCGGGATTGAATAAGTCGTGTATACAAAGAAAGGAAGAATTATATGTTAGATAAGAATACTTATTATGGACCGCAGCAGACGGGCGGCGGTCAGTTTCATCTCAAAACTCCGAATTTTAAAAAAGTTAAGAAGGCAGGGATAGGAGTGGCTGTTGGAGCGGTTGTGCTGCTGACAGCATCGCAGTCTTTTTATTCATTGCAGGAAGATGAGTATGCAGTTGTACAGACGTTCGGCTATGCGCAGGTGGTGGAGACTCCGGGTATTAAGTTTAAGATTCCGTTTGTTCAGAATATAAATAAGGTGAGTAAGGCGTCCAAGCAATTTGCAGTTGGTTATGATCTGGAGACAGATGAGAGTATTGATAAAGAATCTTTCATGATTACCAGTGATTACAATTTTGTCAATGTAGATTTCTATTTTGAATATCAGATTTCGGACCCGATCAAGTATTTCTATGCTTCGGAAGATCCGGAAACAATTGTAAAGAATCTGGCACAAAGTTACATACGTGATACGGTGGGCAGCCATAAGGTTGACGAAGTCCTTACCACAGGAAAGTATGCGATACAGTCAGAAATCAAGACGAAACTGCAGGAGAGGATGGAAGCGGAGAACATAGGTATTCAGATTACCAATGCGGTCATTCAGGATGCAGAAGTTCCTACAGCAGAAGTTGCACAGGCTTTTAAGAACGTGGAAGATGCGAAGCAGGGAATGGAAACTGCCATCAATAATGCCAATGCGGATGCGAATACAAGGATTCCGGCAGCTAATGCTCAGGCGGACAAGATCATCAAGGACGCTCAGGCTGAAAAAGCAGCATTGATAGCAGAAGCGGAAGGCCAGACGGCTCGTTTTAATTCGCTGTACGAGGAATATATCAAGTTCCCGCTGGTTACCAAACAACGTATGTTTTATGAGACAATGGAAGAAGTACTTCCGAAGATGAAGATCTATATCACAGATGGTTCAACGCAGACGATGCTGCCGCTGGATTCTTTCAGCACAGTGGATATTCAAAGTGGATCCGGCACAAAGGAGGATAAATAGTTATGAAGAAAAAATATATTGTACTGCCATGTATTGCTCTGGCAATGGTGCTTGGTATATCGGCAACCGTTATCACAAGACCGGGCGAATACCGCGTAATCAAGCAATTCGGAAAAATTGTCCGTGTAGAACAAAATGATGGTTCTGACAATGGAATCAGCTGGAAGATTCCTTTTATTCAGACGGAGACAGCCATCAGTTCCAAGATACAGTTGAGTGACCTGCCGGCCAGCGATGTTATGACTTCCGACAAAAAATCAATGATTTCCGACTGTTTTGTTCTCTGGAAAATCAGTGATCCGGTCAAATTTATCCAGAAATTGAGCGGTTCTGAGCAGAATGCAGAGTCCCGTATCAGTTCGAATGTATACAACGCACTGAAGAATGTAATCAGCAGTCTGAGTCAGGAGGAAGTAATATCAGGAAGAGATGGAGAACTGGCCAGTCTTCTGACAGAAAAACTGGGTACGAATCTGGAAGCTTATGGTATCACCATAGAAAAAATCGAGACGAAGATGCTTGATCTTCCGGATGAGAACAAGGATGCGGTATATAATCGTATGATATCCGAGAGAAATAATATTGCCGCTTCTTATACCGCACAGGGAGAACAAAAGGCTCAGGAAATCAAGAACGATACCAATGAACAAGTGACTGTACTGCTTGCCCAGGCACAGAAACAGGCAGATACGATTATTGCCGAAGGCGAAGCGGAGTATATGAAAATACTCAGCAATGCATACAATGATGAGAGTAAATCTGATTTCTATAGTTTTGTGAGACAATTGGATGCTGTGAAAGCGACCCTGGCTGAGGGGGATAATACCATTGTGCTGGATAAAGACTCACCGATAGCGGAACTATTTTATAAATAAGGGGAGATGACCAGGGGACGGGTTCATAGTCACTTTTGTGACTATGAACCCGTCCCCTGGTCACCCTTCTCAGCTTCCATCTACAGCATTACTGTTGAAATCGTTTTTGCCGGAATGGCAACACGAATGATTTTACCATCCATGCGCAAAGCATAAGAGGTATCTTTTTCACCACGGTTTAACAGTACAACAGCGATGGAACCATCGGTATTTTTGGCAGCGGTTACATCTACCAGATCATTGCAGCGGGAGAAACCAATCCGTTTTGCTCCGGGGAGAATATGTCTGGAAAAATGTCCGATATAATCAAAGGTCAGAAGTTTCCGGTAGGTTCCGTCTTCATTTGCGCAGACAGGTGCTCCGAATCCGGAAGATACATGGCGGGGACCTCCGTCTTTATCCACACATAAGTTCCAGTCGATCCAACGGTTCATGCCATTGTTGATATCTCCGATGATGTCGTGACCGTAAGCAGCGGCATCCATATAATCCACTTCCGGTACGCTGGGGGCATCATTTCCCAGCAGTGCACTGAATGGACTGGTCTTTCCCGGCGGGTGCAGAGCACAGCATTCGCTGGACATCAGTTTCATGTTCGGGAACTGATCGTGAGCAATGCCCAGGGCTTCAAAATGATCTCCGGAATACCAGTGGAATGCGATACCTTCCAGCATGCCTGCAGTAGTCTCGTCAATAATTTCTCTGGAATATTCATAGACACGTTCTTTATTGTGATCCCAGATATAAAGCCCTACCCGGTCAGTCAGTCCTGCGTCCCGGAAGGTGGGGTACAGATAATCTTTCAAAAATTCTTTTTGTTCCTGTGCAGTCCATACACAACTGTCCCAGTTGGTTGCGGCAATGCTTTCATTCTGCAGGCTCATCATGGTTACAGGAACCCCTTCATCCAGATATGCCTGTACATATTTTGCCAGATATCTTGCCCAGTCTCCATAATACTCCTTTTTCAGAGAACCGCCGTGACATCTGGAAGGATGTTCGTAGTCAATTTCAGGCTGAAATCCTGCGAAACCACCGTAAACAGAGGCATCATTTTTCGGTTTTGCCGGCGGAGTTTTCCACTGTTTTGGCGGTGACCAGGGGCTTAACAGTACAGAAAAAGGTTCCACGGTCATAGCCATAGCATCCTTCAGCATAGGCAGCATGTATTTGCGGTCACGTTCGATAGAGAAAGTCAAAAAATCAGGGTCGGCAGTCGGGTCTTCCACAGCCTGATATTCTTCCAGTGAATAATCGCAGCTGTCCATATGCATACGAAGAAAACGGTAATGCTGTCCATTCTTTCCAAAGTGTTCTTCGAGAAACTGCTTTTTATTTTCTTCCGTCATTTTTGAGTAAAGATAGCCTACGGTATCGGTCAGAGCACCGCCAAAACCTTCAATCTCCTGATACGTCAGTTCGGGATAAAGATTGATAACGCCGGATTCCAGATGTGTGGGTTCATCGGCTTCCAAAGTCACAGGAAGGATATACTCTTCTGTGATGGCTTTTCCATTTACCGCGAAAGTAGTAATCTGTTTTGCTTTCATAAAAAACCTCCTGAACATTTTTCTTACTGACAGTATAACAGTATTGATGATCTGTTTCTTATGAGATTCCATCAGAACTTTCCAATATTCTATCAAAATATATGAAATATAACTTGATTCATGGAGAATTATATCATAAAGTAGTAGTCAGGGAGAAGGAGGTGTTGTATGCAGGCGAAACGCGGCTATTATGAAGTGAGTAAGACCGGTGATTTTTTCGGCCTTCCCGTGACAGTTTTTCCGGGTAATGTGATGTACAACGGAAGGCACTGGCATGATCATGTGGAACTGATCCTGTGTAAAAAGGGATGTACCCATATAAAAGTGGAACAGGAAGATTATACCCTGTATCCCGGTGATTTTATCACCATAGGAAATGGAATTTCTCATGAAATCTATGGAGGGGAAAAGGGAAATCTGCAGGTCATCTGTTCCGTGGAATATGATGCGCTGGGTGATATGAAGCAGAAACAGATTATTTGTTCGACAGTACAAAATTGTGAATTGTTGGAATCTGACAGAAATCTGCTGACACAGGCATTAGAAGAAATGGCTGTTTTGAGTATCCTGGATCAGAGCGACACAGGTATCGTGAACGTGATGTCTGATCGGGAAGCTCGGGAAAATCTGCTGAAAGTCCATCCTCTCGGGAAAGAAGAAAACTGGTTTCGGTATCACTGGTATCTGTATCAGCTGTTAATGGTTCTGGTAAAGTATAAGCGGGAAACAGAAGAGAGGAATGATAAAAAATGGTATGCGGTTAATGATTGTGTGCGGTATATTCATGAACATCTGGGCGATACTCTGAATGCAGAAATCCTTGCCGGGCAGCTGCATGTGAGCCAGCCAACGATTTATCGCCTGTTTTCGGAACAGATCGGTATGCCTCTGGGAGAGTATATCACCGGTGTGCGCGTGAATGCCGCATGCAGGTATCTGGAATCTACAGAAGAAAAAGTCATAGATATTGCGTATGCCTGCGGCTTTACCGGACTCAGTAACTTTTATCGGGTATTTCAGTCTCATGTGGGAATATCGCCCGGAACTTACAGGGAGACACATCGTGTCGTAACGGGGCAGGTCATGATTGGTCAGCCTGATATTATGAAACTGAATCAATTTCAGAATTTCTATGAATTGGGATATGATAAAGAAAGTCTGAGAAGTGTTGATTTTCAGAATTAATGATTGAAGTTTGTGTGTGAATTCGATATACTGTAACTGATAATAATTCATTTGGAAATGCAGGACAAAAGGAGGTATTTATGACTAGAACTGTTGCAATTGGTATACAGAATTTTGCAGATATGATTCGGAAGAATTACTTTTATATTGATAAAACCTCTTTTATTAAAGAATGGTGGGAAAGTGGAGACAGTGTTACGTTGATTACCCGTCCCCGCCGCTTTGGAAAAACACTGAATATGAGCATGCTCGAATATTTTTTCTCGGTAGATTATGCGGGAAGAGGGGATTTGTTTGAGGGACTGACCATTTGGGAGGAAGAAGCATATCGAAGGATACAGGGAACCTATCCGGTCATCAGCATTTCTTTTGCCAATGTAAAGGAAAAAGACTATGAATCAACAAAGAAAAGAATCGGTCAGATTTTAACCAACCTGTTTGTGAAGTATTCTTTTTTAAAGGAAAGTGATGTTTTAACAGATGTTGACCGGGCATTTTTTGACAGGATTTTATCGCTGGACATCTGTGAAACAGATGCAACTTTTGCTTTGCACCAGCTTTCGAATTATCTGTATCGCTACTATGGAAAGAAAGTGATCATCCTGTTGGATGAATATGATACTCCCATGCAGGAGGCGTATGTGAATGGTTACTGGAATGAAATGGTTTCGTTTACCAGAAGTATGTTCAATTCGGCTTTTAAAACCAACACCTGTCTGGAACGTGGAATTATGGCGGGAATAACGAGCGTCAGCAAAGAGTCTATTTTTTCAGATTTAAATAATTTAAAAGTTGTAACTACTACATCAGACGAATATGCATCTTCTTTTGGTTTTACTGAGGGAGAGGTATTTACAGCATTGAATGCGTTTGGATATGGAAAAGAAAAAAATAAAGTGAAAAGCTGGTACGATGGTTTTATCTTTGGGAACTTAAAGGATATTTATAATCCATGGTCTATCTTAAATTATCTGGATACTGGAAAATTTTGTGCCTACTGGGCTAACACAAGTTCCAATAGTCTGGTCGGCAAGCTTCTTCGGGAGGGAAGCCGCAAAATTAAAGAAAAATTTGAATGCCTGCTGCAGGGAGGTACGATTCAGTCGGTCATCGACGAGCAGATTGTATATAACCAGCTTGATGGCAATGAACGGGCAGTCTGGAGTCTGCTTTTGGCAAGTGGTTATCTGAAAGTGCTTTCTTTTGAGAGTCTTAGGGATATTCCTGAGGGAGCTATGCCCAAATATGAACTGACACTGACGAACAGGGAAGTCAGGCTGATGTTTGGCAATATGATCCGGAACTGGTTTAACGATGCAGAGGCGGATTACAATGATTTTATCAAGGCCCTGCTGGTGGGAGACAGAAAAGCGATGAATGCTTATATGAATCGAGTAGCTCTGCAGACATTCAGCTATTTTGATACCGGAAACAGTCCATCCGGGGCGGAGCCGGAACGTTTTTATCACGGTTTTGTTCTGGGGCTTCTTGTGGAACTGCAGGGACGTTATATGGTCATCTCTAATAGAGAAAGCGGCTTCGGCAGATATGATGTTATGCTGGAACCACTAAAGCCGGAAGACGATGATGCTATCATTCTGGAATTCAAGGTACATGATCCGGAGGATGAAGAAACTTTGAAAGATACTGTGCAGGAAGCCCTGCGGCAGATGAAAGAAAAGAAGTATGCAGCGGTACTGGAAGCAAAAGGAATTCCGGGAGAGAGGATTCATATGTACGGATTTGCGTTTGAGGGAAAGAAGGTATTGATTGGATAGCGATAACTAAGGAAAAGGGATGAGTATACGATGAACATATACCATCCCTTTTCTTTTTCTATTTTCTGTTATGGAGTCTGTCAGATATTAATTTCCTTTTTGTTGCCGGAATTCTTCTTTGATGGCCTCCAGGTATTCGGGATTCATCAGTACATCAGCGATGGTGTCTGCCATTATTTTTGCTGCATACAGGATGGATTCGTGGGCCTGGCGGGATTTCCCTGCTTTCAGGTATTCTTCTGAATGGGCAGCTGCGTTGCGGTCAACAAATGCAATCCGAATACAGGAACCAGGTACTTCATAAAGTACATTTCCAAAATCGGTAGAACCGGTTTTTTTGCGGGGTTCTGTGATACAGGGTGCATTTTCGTAGACTGCATTGTCCATCAGAAGTCTGTTTGTCTGATAACTGACCACCTTACTTTTAAACGGAAGATCCCGTTGGATATCATAAGTAGTGGAAGTCATCAGTGCCGCTCCCCTAATAATATTCAGAAAACGATCTACAATTTCATCCAGATCTTTTGTATTGTAAGAGCGAAGCGTGTATTCTGCAACCGCCGTGTCAGGTACAACGTTTGGGGGGCCTCCGGCATTTCGGACGGTGTAGTGCATACGTGTATCTTCTTTTACATGTTCACGGAGCATCTCAATGGCATGGAAAGAGAGAAGAGCGGCGTCAAACGCACTGCGGCCACGTTCCGGTGAAATGGCGGCATGGCTCTTGATGCCGTGAAAAGTAACTACAAAGTTCTCCAGTGCCATGCATTTTTCATCCACACAGGTGGTGGGTGAGGCATGGGACATGAGAGCAAAATCCAGTTCTTTCATATAACCGGCATCCAGCATCACGATTTTTCCGCCCAGTGTTTCTTCTGCCGGAGTTCCATATACGACAAGCTTGTAGGGGATGTCCCGGATACATTCTTTGATGGCCAGTGCGGCACCGATTCCGGTGGGGCCCTGGAGATGGTGGCCACATGCATGGCCGATCCCTTCCAGTGCATCGTATTCCACAAGAATACCAATGACGGGACCACCGTTCATATTTTCATAAGTAGCACGAAAAGCAGTTTCCAGTCCGGTGCCATATTCTATCGTAAATCCTTCTTCTTTCAGACAATCGGTCAATAACCGACTGGACTGAAATTCCTGTCCGCTGATTTCTGCCCAGTCAAAAATCTGATCAGCCATGGCAATCAGTTTCTCTTTTTTACAGTCAATGACGCTGCCAAGTAATTTTTTCATTGCTGATTCTCCTTTGTCTCCAATTTTTCTATGATTTCTGTCAGGGTATCAAGCATACGATTATATTGCCTGATATACGTAGTTTCCATGAAAAGTTTCCAGTCTGTGGGGCAGGTTTCTGTCTGATAGCTGCCTGCAGAGAGAAGGGGGAAGGTTCCCCAGAAAAAAGCAAGATCCTGTCCATGCTCTGAACCATAACTCTGCCGAAGACAATTGATACGTCCTATAGTTTCTTTCAGCAACGGAAGAGTAAGTTTACCGGTATCCTGCAGATGGATAAGTTTCGTGGAAATAACTTTCAGGAATCCTTTTAGCTTCTGCAGGTCTGAAGCTCTGTTCCGCATGATTGTATCCAATTCTTCTTCTATTGCAGAAAAATATGATGTAATGTTCACAGGTAAGTACGGTTCTTTCAAAAACAGATCAAGCAGTTTTTCCAGATAGGAGTATTCTCGAATCATGACATCGGGATTCACCTTGTCAGGTGTATCGTATCGGGTATGCCACCACCAGACACCTGCACCTGGAGCGGCAGATTCTTTATTTTCAGGAAGGCGTTCATAACGCACCGCGATATGATAAGGAATTCTTTCTCCCCAGAAAGACTGGTCGGCACCCCGGCCGATTTTGCCCCATATGGCAGGAGCATCCAATCCTGCGGAGGCAGCAATCCTGCAGTGAAAGTCAGATCCCTCCAGACCGGTACTTCTGACAGCCAGTACATCTGCATAAAGAGAACCGGTGAGGTCACTGTTGATATGTGCGATACAATGTCTGCGGAGTTCCTGATGAAAATGATCGGCATACCATGTCGAACCCATGTATCTTCCATTGGAATGACCGGGCCACCAGGCAATACAGAGTCCCCGGGTCAGAGGAGTCTTCTGGCTGATTCGATGAAATGTTTTTGTCAGTTCCAGCAAAATGGCATTGGATGAGCCATTGTCCATCGCACCGGTATACCAGGTATCGTAGTGTCCTGAAAGAAGAATAAAATCATCCGTGGTGCCTTTTATGAAGGCTGTCGGAAGTATGACATCTTCCACGTGGGTATCAACGGTGACTTTCAGGCTGGCAGACAGATGTTCTCCGTTATTCAGGCGGCGAATTAGAGCCTTGCCGTCCGGTCCGTTAATAGCTGCAACAGGGAGGTGGAGAGTGGACCAGACTGACTCCAGGTCAGGAATTCCCCAGATTGTTCCCACAGTATCTTCGTGGATTTCTTCTTCGTCTGTTTTCCAGATCTGAATCCATCCGAGGGCTCCATACTGCTCCAGCAGCTTTGCATATTTTTCATCATATCCGAATCCAAGGACCAGCTTGCCGCGTACTTGTTTAAGGAAATCCTGTCTGGTGCAAAGTGCTATGTCGTCCGCTACATAGGGATCATATACCAATTCTCCGGTAACTCCATCCGGGCAGTTCATGGAAAAAGAACGGGGACGGCTCTTGACCAGGAAATGGTTATCTCTGTCTGAGTCAGAAGTTTTTTCTGATATAAGTAATTGACTCTCTACGGGATTACTGAGAAAAGCGGGGAACGTATAGGTATGATTGGAAATTCCAAATGCGTCCAGGATACGGGAAATATAGGCAGCTCCATTGGCGGCAGCCGGACTTCCGCTCAGTTTTTCATCGGTACAGAGCTGCTGCAGATGTGACAGCAGCTCTGTACGAAGCATGTTTGTGTTACTATTTGCCATAATATGTACTCCTTAATATCCGATACCTACGGCAATAATCATGAAGATACAGCCGGCAAGTGTCCAGAGCAGGAACAGAGGCACCATAAATTTCAGCCATTTGGTGTACGGTATTTTAGAAACTACCAGATATCCCATCAGGGCAGATGAGGTTGGCAGGACGGAATTGGAAAATCCATCACCAAGCTGGAAGGCAAGTACGGCAGTCTGTCTGCTGATACCTACAAGATCCGCAACCGGTGTCATCAGAGGCATGGTAACAGCAGCCTGTCCGGTTCCGGAAGTAATCAGGCAATTGACAAATGACTGTGCGATAAACATACCGACTGCCTGCAGGGCATGAGGCAGGGAATCTACCAGATTAGCAATACCATAAACGATGGTGTCTAAAATCAACGCATCGGAAAGAACAATTTCCACACCTTTGGCTACACCGACAATCAATGCACCAACAGTAATGCCGGCAGCACCTTTTCCGAATTTGGAAGCAATCTCATTGGCATTATTACCGTTGATGATACCGGCAAGGACACCCATCACCAGAAACAGTGCAGACATTTCTTCAAAATACCATCCCAGTTTGCTGAGACCGTAGATTAATACTGCAAATCCGATGGCCATGTCAACCAGCACGAGAATCTGACGCACCGTGAGAGTTGCTGTGGTCTCATCAAACTTATATTCCTCAGTTTCCACTACACCGTTCAGAATACTTTTTTCCGGATGGGCTTTCACTTTTTTCTCATAGTATATGATATAAAGGGCATCAATGATGAGCAGGACAACAAGAATCACTGCACGAAATCCAATACCGGAAAACATGGGAAGTTCAGCAATGTCCTGTGCGACCCCAACGTTAAACGGGTTCAGCAGACCGGCAGTAAATCCGGATGCAGCACCCATGGCGATCATGGCAACTCCGGTTACTTTATTAAGACCAAGGGAAAGTGCCAGTGTAATACCAATGGGAATGAAAATCATTACTTCTGTGGACATTCCCATCGTGGTTCCGAACACTGCAAACAAAATCAGAAAGATGGGAATGACAAAATATTTCTTTTTCTTAAATACTCTGGATATTTTCTGACAAAGTGCAGTCAGCGCTCCTGTTGAGGTGATGATTTCAAAAGAACCACCAATCATCAGGATGAAGGTTACGGTGGAGGCTGCCGAAACAATTGCCCGGTAAATAATTCCGGGAATGCTAAACAGACTGACCGGCTGGGATTCTACCGTATGATAACTGCCGGCTTCCACCAGTGTTCTTCCCAATTCCTCGTTGGTATAACGGGTGTACTCGCCTGCCGGAACAAAGTATGTGGCAATGGCCGCAATGATGATTAATGCCACTAAGATGACAAAGGTATGAGGTGCCTGAAATGTTTTTTTCTTATTTTTCATAATCGTACTCCTTTCATTTCTCATTTTCCTTGACGTAAAAACCTCTTTCTTATACTATAAAAGTAACGTGATAATTTGTGAAATATAAACATTTTATAAAAACTATAAATAAAATTTATAAAGGAGAATACAGATGACCGATAAGGATATGCAGTATGTTCTTACCATTGCCAGTTACGGTAATCTGACCCGGGCGGCGCAGGCACTTTACATCAGTCAGCCGGCTCTCAGTATCCAATTGAACCGGCTGGAGAAATCCATGGGACTGAAATTATTTGAGCGAACCGGGAAAAAGATGCAGCTGACCTATGCAGGGGAGGAGTTTGTCACAGCAGCCCGGCAGATCATGATGAAAAAGTTTGAACTGGAAGATCATATGAATGATATCCGTCAGCATCGCACCGGCAGACTTCGCATCGGATACAGCGTGAAACAAATGGCAGTTCTTTTTCCCGATGTATTTATGAAGTTTCATCAATTGTATCCGTATATCAAAATTATTCCGGTTGACGGCCATGTCAATGACCTGGAAACACTTTTGCGGAAGAATGAGCTTGATCTGCTTTTCGGACATCATGATATTGAAAAACCACATTTTCAATATACGCCAATCTATCAGGACAGGCTGCTGGCTATTCTTTCTGGAGAACACCCTGCCTGCAAAAAAGCAGTACCTGTGGAAGGGCTTTTGTATCCATGGCTGGATCTGAAAGAAGTAAAAGAAGAATGTTTTATTTTACAGCACAGCAACCAGAGTATCCGACAGTTTGAGGAGGATGCTTTGCTGTTTGCCGATGTCTCACCGAAGATTTCTTATAAGATCAGCAGCATTGACGCCGGTATCCGGATGGCAGATGCGGGATATGGTATTGCTTTTACCTTACAAAGCTATTTGCAGGAATTTCCGAATGCGGAAAACTTACATGTGTTTTCTGTGGGAGATCAGAATCTGACGATTCCGTTTTCAGCTATCCGAAACTTCGAAAAGGCGGCTTTACCGGAAATTCAGAAATGGATCGCTCTGACAGAGGAATTCATCAGAAAATATTGATTGGACAGCACAGAAAAGTGTGTTATAATTTCTATTAGCGAAAATGGAAAGGATTATCTATGATGAGACAGGTAAGTATTTTATGGAAAGAAAACTACTAAAGAGTCATGCCAAAGGTGTGTTAAAAAAACACTACTGGATTTATGTACTGTTGTGTCTGATGGCAGGAGTGATTGGAATCAGTTATACGGATTCGCTGGATATTTTGAAGCTTCCATCACAGGTTTTTAGTGGGAATCAGGAAAATAATCGTGATGAACTGGCAGACAGCGGTACTGAGACGGTGGGGTTGAGTCTGGATTCCGTGTATGAATCATTGCTGAATGCCACATCCGAGCAGGCAGAGAGTGACGTTAGCAATCGGCTTGAGGCAGCGGAACAATCGGAGGATAAAGATTATGGCTTTGTTCAGATTGGGCGAAGACGTGGTGTGCTGTCTCTGGTTGTCAATAAAGTAAGCTCAGGAGCTTTATATCTGACTTTATATGCAGCAGTTCGCTCCATGGTAGGATCAGATGGTTTTGCATCAGTAATCTTTATTATGTTAGGTACTGCTGTATTCTCAGCGACATGGCTTCTGGTGACCTGCTACTTTAAAGTAATTATGAGAAGGATTTATCTGGAAGGACGTACATATGATGAACTTCCATTCAGCAGGATGATGTTTCTGGTAAGGATACATAAAGTAGTTAAAGTTGTGCTGACGCTTACCCTGCAGACAATTTATATGTTCTTCTGGAAACTGACAATCGTGGGAGGAATTATCAAGTATTATTCTTATTATATGGTACCCTACATTCTGGCAGAAAATCCTGGAATTTCATCCAGAAAAGCCATCACACTGTCCAGAAATATGATGAACGGTCATAAATGGGAATGTTTTAAGCTGGAATTGTCGTTTTTTGGGTGGCAAGTATTGTCCTCCGTTACTTTTGGGCTTTCGGGATTATTTTTCAGCAATCCCTATCAGGAGGCTGTTTTCAGTGAGTATTATGCTGTTTTGAGAACGATGGCTATCGAAAATAATATACCGGATGCAGAACTTTTGAAAGATAAATATCTTTTCAAAAAAGCATCTGCCAAACGTATTGCACGTGAGTATAAAGATATTCCGAACCTAGAGGCATTATCAGCAGAAGGAACAAAGTCAAGAGGAAAAATTGCAGATTTTCTGTGCAGCACCTTTGGTATTATTCTGCGTAATGATGAGATTGAAGAGGAATACCGGAGAAAAGTAGTCCTGGAAGTCAAATATCATGAGTATCAGAGCGTACTTGCCGGGAAATCTTACCCCGGAAGACTTTATCCCATACCGGAATATGAAAAGAAGAAGAAAAACGTGGAAAATATGTTGTATTTGAGACATTATTCCATTACTTCTTTGATTTTACTGTTTTTCAGTTTCTCATTCATTGGATGGATCTGGGAGGTAAGCCTTCATTTGATTTCTGACGGAACATTTGTAAACCGCGGTGTTCTCCACGGACCATGGCTGCCAATTTATGGAACTGGTGGAATCATGATTCTGGTAGTATTGACAAAGCTTCGGAAAAAACCATGGCAGGAATTTGCGGGTGCAATCGTACTGGCAGGTCTGGTGGAGTACTTTACGGCATGGTATCTGGAAGCTACTCACAATGGACAGAAATGGTGGGATTACAGCGGGTATTTCCTGAATCTTCACGGACGTATCTGTGCAGAGGGGCTGCTGGTGTTCGGCCTTGGAGGACTGGCCATTGTCTATTTTGCGGCCCCCCTTCTGGACAACCTGTTTAAGAAACTGTCTCTCCGTATTCGGATACCGATCTGTGCGATACTGCTGGTCACCTATGCAGGTGATCAAATTTATTCCGGGCAACATCCTAATACCGGAAAAGGAATCACCGATTATGAGGCGTCTGTAGAAATGGGAGAGTCTATATAAATATTTTCCCCGGGGAGTTTTACATTCTCCCCGGGGAAAATATTGCGAATGAAGAGGAGAAGACGATGAAAAAATGGATGAAAAGTTGTTCAATGTTGTTGTTTCTGGTGCTGCTGCTATGCGGATGTAATCCTTCCCTGGATTCTATCTATGCTACAGAATCGGGTACTTCGGAAGCTGTTTCCGAGTATTCGGGAACGCCATATGTGGAGATGGATGGGAATGTCCCGCAGTTTGATGAAGAGGAGTACACCACGGAAGCGTTTGAAATGTACAGTGAACTGGATGAACTGGGGCGGTGTGGTGTGGCATATGCCAACATCTGTCAGGAACTGATGCCGACCGAAGAACGGGGTCAGATTGGAAGTGTGAAGCCCTCCGGCTGGCATACTGTCAAGTATAATGGTATCGTTGACGGCAATTACCTGTATAATCGGTGTCATCTGATCGGATTTCAGCTGGCAGGTGAAAATGCCAACAAAAAAAATCTGATCACAGGAACAAGATATCTGAATGTAACCGGGATGCTTCCTTTTGAGAATGAGGTGGCAGATTATGTACAGGAAACAGATCATCATGTATTGTATCGTGTCACCCCGGTTTTTGATGGCGATAATCTGGTTGCTTCCGGTGTGCAGATGGAAGCTGCTTCTGTGGAGGACGATACCATTCGATTTAATGTATTTGTCTATAATATTCAGCCGGGAATCACCATTGACTATGCAACCGGAGAGAGCTGGATTACTGAGAATGGGAATGGAACGTCATCCGATTCGGACACAATAGTAGAAGAGCAGGTTTATATTTTAAATAAAAATACGAAAAAATTTCATATGCCTGACTGTGACTATGTGAAAGATATGAAGCCGCAGAACAGATCTGAATCTAACCTGTCCTATGATGAACTGATCAGTTATGGAAATGAACCCTGCCGGAAATGTATTCCGAAGTAATAGAAAGTAAAAGGATGCGGATGGAACAAATGTAATCCATCCGCATCCTTTTTAACGAAATCTGAACAGTTCTGTGATTACGCCGAGAACAGTCAGCATCATACCAAAGCCCAACAGCAGGATACTGGGAAGAGCGATTTTACATACAGTTGCCCATTTTTTATCCTGTGGAAGAAAGCTCCGCATTTTTCCTTTCTGGTGATGGAGCAGATAATTGCCAAGATACAGCCCAAATGGAGCAGCAGCGGCAAATATCATATAAATACCGATGGTCGCAATCGGTACCTGCAGGCCGGACTGATCCAATAATTCTTCACTGATCTGCTGAGCATCCTCCATCATCGGGTTCGATGATGTTCCCCACAGCAGGCGGTACTGCATCAGAATCGGGAAAAAGTTATTTACGAAATGGAACAGAGAAGGATATACCATATTTTCTGTTTCCAGCATGATATAGGAAAGGGCTGCTCCCATAACTGCGGTCGGTAAAAATCGCAGCGGATCTGTATGAAATAGTCCGAAATAGATTCCCATAATCACAACAACCAGCCACTTCCTGCGGATGGGGTACAGGGTATGGATGATTACTCCGCGGTGGACAGCTTCCTCACAGACGGCCGGCATAACGGCAATCAGAAAGACGGAAAGAAGGAACGGGATGCTGGTCATCATATTCGACATCCCTGAATTCAGTTCTTCCATCTTCATGGGAAACAGGCGATATTGTATCAGTATGAAAACCATATCCAGAAGATAGCTGCTGAACCAGATAAGGATTGTTCCAATGACAGGAAGTATCGAGGGCATTTTTACCGGAAACAGGGTCCGGAAGGGAAATCCCATCACTTTTGCAAAAACAAGAGCCATCACAAGAATCAAAAGTTCTGTTCCTGCACAACCGGCCATTCCCCAGTACATCTGCATGGGAACACAGAGCAGGAAAAAGGCAGTCATGATTAAGATAAAAAATACAACACCGTGCCATGGTTTTAAAGGTCTTCGTTTCAATGATTTTCGCCTCCCGTCAATTCCAGAACCTGTTCCCTGAGTGATTTTTCTTCTTTTTTACGGGTCAGTTCCATAATTCCCAATGCAGTGACGTCAACGGCTGTGGTTGTTATACGGTCATTTTTTACCAGCTGCCGCATCAGATGGAGCAGTTCGGCTCTGTCTTCTTCCAGCTTCATATTGATGAAGTCAATGAGTATCATACCATATAGGTTACGAAGCCGCAGCTGTCTTGCAATTTCTTTTGCAGCTTCTTCATTCACTTTTTTGTATTCCTTTTGTGCCAGCTTTTTGCTCATATTTTTTCCAGAGTTTACATCGATGGCGACGAATGCTTCTGTCTGCTGTATCACAAGAAATCCTCCGGATCTGAGCCACACTTTCTCGGACAGAGCCTGTTCCAGACCGTGTTCCAGTCGATATAACTTGTACAGGGGCAGCAGGGAATCCTGATAAAGAGCAATCTCACAGGCGGGTTTCGGAACCAGGGAATCTCTGTAAGCAACTGCCTGCCGGTAAATATCTTCCTGATCAGTCACTATTTTTTCCATTTCGTCCCAATACAGATTTTTCAGTACACTGTCAATCTCATTGGTGCCTGCAGTAATCCGGGTGAAGCATGGACTGTAGGAACCCCGGTGAAGAGTATCACGCATTTTCCGTATCAATTCCTGTAATTCCGCCAGAATAGTTACATTGTCTGCTTCCTGTGCGTTGGTACGCACAATGACACCAAAATCCCTGTGCGCATCCACTGCTGCATCCACCAGCTGCTTCAATTCTTCCCTTCTTTCCCGGGAAATCTTGCCGGAAACCCCGATCAGATGATTCTCCGTCGTCACTACCAGATAGTTCCCCGAAAAACTCAGATTAGAAGATACGCAGGGAGCTTTCGTTTTCAATGCTTCCTGCGTGACCTGTACCAGAAGCTCATCCCCCGGTTTTAATTCCCCGGATGTTTTATGACTTCGGACATAGATCGGTTTCTGATTTTTGGCCAGATGGTAGAAGCAGGGGAGTCTGTTCTCGATTTCAATAAAAGCCCCCTGTATATTGGGAAGGACTTTTTGTACTTTACCTACATGAATGCTGCCAAGCAGTGATTCCTTTTTCGGAGAGCTGATCCGCAGTTCCAGCAGATGCTGGTTTTCTTCTATTGCCGTTACGTGACAGGGATGGCCCTTCCAGTCCATCCCCGTAAAAATCAGTCGTTTCATATTTCTTTTCCCAATGCTTCAAGAGAAATCAGCTTGCGTCTGTTATCATCGCCCAGGTCAGCATAGACTTCTTCCCGGTGAATCATCAGTGCAAAAGGATCCAGTTCCACGTCCAGATATCTGGCAAATGCCTCCATCACAAGTTCCGGTTTCAGATTATGAACACTGCCCTGTGAAAGCTGCATCCGGATCTGGTCTCCAGCCAGTTCCAAGTGATAAATCCAGGGTTTGATATCAGTTTCCTGTTCACTTCTCTTGGTTTTTCTCATAATCACAATAGATTTCTGATTGAAGAAATCCTGCAGCCTGTCTTTCCATTCCACATCCGGTTCTTTTCCTTCGCGAAATGTAACAGTATAATCAGCTGCTGCAACCAGAGCCATACAGGCGCTTGCTTTTCCATCCGGAATCTGACGAACACTGACGACTTTCATGCCGTCGGCCATGGTATCATTCAGCCTTTTTTCCATTTCTGCGGAAGACATTTCTTCTGTCAATTCCATATCAAAGTATTCCCCACTGCTTGTCACACCAACACCCAGAGGAGCGGCAAATGACATAATCATATGGGGGGAAAATCCACCGGAAAATGCAATGGGAATACCTGCCCGCCGGATTGCTTTCTGAAAATACCTCATAATATCCAGGTGTCCGATAAATTTCATGGCACCTTCTTTTGCAAATTTAACCCTTACTTTCAACGCAGACACCTCCTTTATATGTTCCTGCACCGCAGCCGGAGCACTTCATACGGCAGTTGGGAGTAACCGTTTCCTCATGCGCCCGTTTCCATTCACGCAGAAGGAAAGCCTTTGACACGCCAATATCGATAAAATCCCATGGAAATACTTCATCATCAGATCTTTCACGGATGGTGTAGAAATCTGTGTCAATGCCGGTCTCCGCAAACGCTTCTTTCCATATTTCCGGATGAAAAGATTCTGACCAGGAATCGAAAAGAGCACCTTTTTCGTATGCTTTCAGGATCGCATCACCGACTTTTCTGTCTCCCCGGGCAAGAATTCCCTCCAGCACAGTCACATCCGCTTCGTGCCAGTTGTACTTAATACTTTTCTGATTCAGCTGTGCATGGATCTCCTCCCGAACGACGCGGGCGCGGTCAAGAAATTCCTCTTCCCGGCACATAGGGGCCCACTGGAACGGTGTAAATGGTTTCGGTACAAAAAACGAAGTACTTGCAGTAATCTGGCATTTACCGTGTCTCTGCTCCTTGGGAATCTCATAATATCTTTTGGCTATTTTCTCACACAGATGAGCAATCCCTTTCATATCGTCCTCTGTCTCTGTGGGAAGACCAAGCATAAAATACAATTTAACTTTGGACCATCCGCCTTCAAATGCCTTCCCTGCACCTTCCAGAATCACTTCCTCTGTCAGCCCTTTGTTGATGACGTCACGAAGTCTCTGAGAACCGGCCTCCGGGGCAAACGTCAGGCTGCTTTTTCTGATATCCTGAACTTTCTTCATAACATCCAGTGAAAATGCATCGATACGAAGAGAGGGCAGCGAAATATTGACGCCACGTCTACCGCATTCATCCATCAGAAAGTTCACAAGTTCCGGAAGCTGGGTATAATCACTGGAACTCAAGGAACTGAGAGAAATCTCCTCATGACCGGTGGCGTCCAGCATTTCCACGGCTTTATTTTTCAGGAATTCCACATCACGTTCTCTGGTAGGCCGATAGAGCATACCTGCCTGGCAGAAGCGGCATCCGCGGATACAGCCTCTCTGAATCTCCAGCACCACACGGTCCTGGGTGGCCTTGATAAAAGGAACGACCGGTGCTTTCGGATAGTACGTATCGGTTACGTTCATCACCACCTGTTTTTCAATCCGCTGCGGAATTCCTTCTTCTATAGGCTGAAAGGCTGCAATCGTACCGTCTTCATGATAGCTTACCTGATAAAGAGAGGGGACATAGATTCCCGGAATCTGAGCAGCTTTCTTAAGGAAATCCTTTCTGGAACCGCCATTTGCTTTATTCTCTTTATAAGCATCCATCAGATCAAAATAAACAGTTTCTCCTTCACCGATATAAAACAGATCGAAGAACTGTGCCAGAGGTTCCGGATTATACGCACAGGGACCGCCGCCGATGACAATAGGATCATCCTCCGTACGGTCGCCTGTCAGCATAGGGATACCGGAAAGATCAAGAATCTGCAGGATATTGGTGTAGCACATCTCATATTGAATCGTGATACCAAGGAAATCAAAATTTTTCACCGGATCCTGAGACTCCAGAGCAAACAGAGGAATGTTCTGTTCCCGCATGATCTTATCCAGATCCGGCCAGGGGGAATACACCCGTTCACACCAGATATCATCCCGCTGATTAAACATATCATAGAGAATCTGGATACCCAGGTGAGACATACCGATTTCATACACATCCGGAAAACACATACAGAAACGGACCATATTTTCAAAATCCGGGGATCCTGACTTGTCCACGGCATTCACTTCATTGCCGATATACCGGGCTGGCTTCTCTATAGATAATAAAATTTCATCATTTAGAGCTAATTTTCTCATAATACCACCTTTATACGATTTTTTTATCATGACAATATTTGATAAGACCTGTCCATTATATCATGCCTTTTTTCATTTTGCTACTAATTTGTCTGGATAGTGTTTTCTGCTTATAAAATATAGGGTTCGCCTGTATTCCTCTCTCTTGAAAATCATTCTTTGAGAATCAGATTCCTGATGGATATACAGGTATAAGTGTATTTGCTGAAAAATTGATAAAGTAACAACCGGCAGAAGGGCTTATCTTTGGGAATACACATCTACGTTCCTTATCCATACCTTGATATTTGAGTATTATTTTACAGACTTTATCTATTCTTTCCGGTATTGGTTCTTGATAACTGATGCACTGGTAGTAATTTCTGTATGGTTTCCTCAAAGATGATAAACGGTGACAGGAGTTGCTGGGTTAATATAGTAAAGGGAGACAAGTTTCTTTTGAGAAACCATCTCCCTTTCATTTTCTGTCCTGAAATAATATGAGTAAAATATCCACTGAAAACCATGATTTTGTCTATTGTAGTAGTTGTTTTTTTACGATAACATGAGAAAGACAGAGGAATATTATGGTGAATGGAGGAACGAAACGATGAGAGAAATAGAAGTAGCGATTGCCACAGATTTTGCCGGTGAATCGGAGAAACTGGAAGATATAGAAATGATGCTGAAAAAAGTGGCGGAAGCAGGATTTACCCATATTCACTGGTGCCACGAATGGGATGGGGATTATCTGTATTCCTATTATGAGATGAAACAGATTAGGGAATGGATGGATAAGTATGGTCTGAAAGTGAAATCACTCCATGCTAGTGCCCTGTAAAGATTAAAACTGTATCAAAACAGGGCAGCCCCAACATTTAT
>JBJELU010000025.1:0-65970 GCA_051879355.1 Oliverpabstia sp. | reverse complement strand
CACCAACTACCTAATCAGACGCGGGTCCATCTCACACCACCGGAGTTTTTCACACTGTACCATGCGGTACTGTGCGCTTATGCGGTATTAGCAGTCATTTCTGACTGTTATCCCCCTGTGTGAGGCAGGTTACCCACGCGTTACTCACCCGTCCGCCGCTCAGTCACCCATCCGTCCGAAAACTTCAAGGCGCTTCGCTCGACTTGCATGTGTTAAGCACGCCGCCAGCGTTCATCCTGAGCCAGGATCAAACTCTCTAAATAAATGTTTGCTCCAGTTCAAAATTTAGCTTGGCTAATTTATCCCTTTTACTGTTTTTAAGGATCTTTCGATCGTTCGTTTTTATGATTTTAAAAGAACTTTCGAGGAATGTGTTTCACTGTTCAGTTATCAATGTTCGTCGCTGTCTTAGACAGCTTTGATATTTTATCATGTTGTTTTCTGTTTGTCAAGAACTTTTTTAACTTTTTTCAAGTTTATTTTTCTCAACTTTTTTCAGAACCAACTTTGATATTCTATCATAGCTTATTTCGTTTGTCAACAACTTTTTAAAACTTATTTTAAATTTCATTTTCTGTTGTGCTTCACCGAAACAGCTTTTGTATGATATCATTTTTGTCAAATAATGTCAACCCTTTTTTTCAACTTTTTTATTATTTATTATGCATGAGAACCGAAACGTGGTCTGACATTTGAATGACAAGTGGTTGGGTCTTAGATGAAAAGTATCTATACAGAAAAAAATTGTCCCCAGACCCAGAAAAATTAAATAATTTGGGTATCAGGGGACAATTTTTCTGTATAGAGAAAAATTGGAATGGAAAACTGTAGTTTTTCCTGGATTCCTGAAGAAAATGGTCTCTGGAGGCAAAGAAAATTTGTATAGACCCCACCAGTTGCCAATTTCCAAAAGAAAATATTTTACTTTCAAATCACAAAATACATTACAATATTATACAAAAGATTGTAATTATATAACACTGACAGTACCGGATCTGACTGAATAAGGTTCATTAGATAGATTCCCGGGGTTGTATTACATAGTAATGCAATGAGGAAAAAGATAATCCATATCCAGAGTATCCCCTGTACTAATCCCAACGCCAGTCCCCCTAAACGATTCATCAGACTAATAACCGGAAGTTCTGTAAGAATATCCACCGCATACATAACAACCTTTATAATGATAATTGCCAGTAGAAAAGACGCAATAAATGCGATTCCATTGATAATACCATAGGCAATATACCCTGATACATAATCGGTGAAATTTTCTACTGCCAGTTGGCGGTACATTTCTGCTGTATTATTTTGGATTAGTTTGTTTTTCATTCCCTGGGGCAGCGGCAGTTCTTCAATAAAATCATTCTGTGATACCCCGGAAATATCTATCTGTTTCTCAATTTCAGCAAACAATATTTCCTGACATCCCTGCTGTATGTCTGCCTGCCAGGTCGTCTTCTCTCTGATAAAATCTCCGACGTATGGATTCAGCCAGGAAGACGCCGCCATTACCAGAAGGAATGACACCATGGAAACCACCGTTCTTACTAACCCTTTTCGAAAACCCTGTATCATTAATACTGCCGGCAAGATCAGCAGTATCCAAAAAAGCCAACTCATGAAGCACCTCTCTATTTCAATTTTATCGTTTCAACGCCGCCGTCCAGCACTGCCATATAGCGATTTTTCGCCACCTTGAAAATGCTTCGGATATTACCTTCTTTCAACGGACCCTCATATCTGCATTTCGCTTTCAAGGTGTATATGGCAAATTCGTTGTTATTGTACAGTATAATCTGGTCTTTACTGATATCAATGTGATCAAAGGAAATACCCAGACCTGCCGTGTATTTCAGTTTTCCGGAACTATCATACAGTTCCATCCGATACGGCGAATCTGATTCTGTATCACGAAATACCAGACCAATGCAGTCCTCATCACAAAATACAGCAAGAATTTCATCTTCCGTTTTAACCGTCACTGTTTCTTCCGGAATCTGTTTTCCTTTAAAAATTACAAACCCATCATCCCGAAACGCCACTGCGCAGGAATTATTCAGGTATTCCACATCCGGAACGATAACATCTGAATATGTGTATCCACTGACCATATTATCCATCTGGTTCTGACCGGTATTGCCAAAATTGTAGAACGCAACATAACTGGCCGGTTTATTATTTTCTACTTTCAGATAGGAAACAGCAAGCAGAAGCCCGTCATCGGAAATGGAAATATCTACCGGATATCCCGGACTGTCAACCCTGGTTTTGGCAGTTACAATTTCTTCTCCCTTTACATTGTAGACATTGATCCATGTTGTCTCTCCATCTTCCAATACTACTGCCGTCACTCCCTGACTGGCCACCTTTGCTTTCAATATAGGCAATGAAGTCTGAATGCTCCCTGCTTTTCCCTGCAGATTAAAAATCGTCAGAGCTGTTCCTTTTTTATCATAAACCACGCAATATTCACCACAAATGTCTACTGTAGGGTTATCCATTGTCTGGGGTTCGTTCCAGACAGTCTCTCCCTGCCGATTCTGCAGAGAAACTTCATCACCGCCGTATTTGAGTATATTATCCCCATACTCTGTATACTGCACGGATACAGTATCCTCCTGAACAGTTTCCGTCACAACTTTATAATTCTGATACCGCCAATTGTCTATGGTGTATTTTACCAGCCAGATCAGCAGGGCACATCCGGCTGCAGCAGCCAGAAAACGCAGAACCTTACTATCCTTACAGCGGAGAAGACGTTTTTTTACCCCATCCAGAAAATCCGGAGATACTCCCTCCCGTTCTTCCAGGATAAAGAAACGTTTCAGATTTTCACGTTTCTCCCATATATCTTTTATCCTCTGTTTAATATTCATACTTACCTCTTTTTTCAGAAATGGTCACTGTTCACAGTGACCGGAAATGTTTTTTAAATACATGACCCCTGTATCATCATATCACAATAAGAAATCAGCGGCAATTCCTGTTTTCTTATTCCGGCAGAAGTATTTTCTGTCCGGCATATATAATGTCTTCCGGTGATATTCCATTTAACTCACATATATCTTTTACCCTGTCAATCGTTCCGTAACGATTTTTACTAATACTCGTAAGAGTATCTCCTTTTTGAATCAGGTAAGGAACTCCGCCGGCAACATTCCCAGATGTTTCCGATACTGTATTTTCCTGTGCTGTATTTCCCCCGGCATCTGCCGCAGAGTCCACAGTTTCCGATAAATCTGTCTCTGATTCCCCGGTATTTTGATTCGAAGGTATTTCAATCAACGGTTTTTCAGTATTTTGCACAACAGCCGCAGACCCCTGATCCGTAATTTCCGGAGTAACCGTCACTGCTGTCTGAGATTCATTCTCCACCTGTCCAGAACTCGTCTCGACTGTCTCCTCCGATTCACTGCTCACATCAGAAAATACCCGTCCCAGCACACTGCTCATACCCTCATAACTATTAAAAAATGTGATACCAATTGCCAGTGCTGCTGCTGTCGTACAGGCAGCCAGCGTCCATGTACCGGACAATATTTTTTTCTTCTCACTTGTATTTGCGGTATTTTCTTCGGATTTTTTATTTTCTGCATTTTTCTGAACACTCTTCCGAAAATCGCTGACTGCTCTATCTGGTATTTTCTCTGTCACTTCAATGGACTGGTTATTGCTTTTCTCGATCATGTATGCCTGCATGGGTTCGTTCTTCTCATAATAAATGTAAAAACCCGGCTGGCGATTTAACTGATTATTTTCATAGACAAAAAATGCTTCTTCCCATTCACCGGGTTCTACCACAAACAGCACTTTATCACTGCCGGCAAAATGATTCAGATGATTTTTTCGGATTACATCATTCAGTTCCATATTAAATCCCGGAAGGCTGATAAACCACCCCACAATTTCCTGCTGTGGAAAATATCTGTTGCTTTCTTCATAGATCTGTCCCCAAACCTTATCATTGAAAACAATATGTTCCGGGGACACTTCCATGTTTTCAATCGCCAGCACACTCGTTATAAACAAATACGAATTGCCGCCGGACCAGTGATATTCGCCCAGAAGAATGGCTGCTTTTCCCTCATTGCGTGAATCCCGGGATATTTTTTTCAAAAAAGTATAGGCGTAATCTTCGATATAGATTTTCTGTTGTCCTTTAATTTCACCAATTTGTCTGATGTTGTTGGGAATACGAAAAAATGCTTCCTTTCCATCGTCATTTTTCTGTTCTTCCTTATAGATAATCTCTATCATAATCCTTCACCCCTTTTGGACATCAGCTTATCACGCTTTCCGTGCAGAATTTATCAGTTCATGACAGAGCTTTCGATTTTTTTGACGACAAATTTTTCCTTAACCCCCCGAATATTCCAGTCTGCCGGCGGGTACACTATAAATAACCATTTTCAAGGAAAGGATGGATATTATTATGGCAGAACCCCAATCTATATTTTATATAAACGAAAGGAAAACGTCTGCAAGCAGTGAACTTGCTCATCTTCTGAACCAATGTATCCGCTCCTCTGAAAAAAACTGCGACGAAATTGTTTTTATCTGTATCGGGAGCGACAGAATTACGGGGGACAGCCTGGGACCTCTGGTGGGACACCATTTATCACAATATCACTGGAAAAACATCTATATCTGCGGGACGCTGGAACATCCCGTTCATGCGCTGAATCTGGAGACATCACTGGCTCAGATAAAAAAGAGACATCCTTCTGCACTTTATATCGCAGTGGATGCCTCGCTTGGTTCAAAAAAACATGTGGGTTTTATCACTATAGGAACAGGACCAATCCTTCCAGGTGCAGGAGTTAACAAGGAACTTCCTCCGGTAGGTGACATATTTATCACCGGTATACTGAACATGTCCGGTGCTTTTGAACATCTGATGCTGCAGACAACCCGGCTTTCTTCCGTCATTCGGATGGCCGAGACAATCGTTTCCGGAATTGCCCTGGCATTTTCCTGTTGTTACGAAAAGCGATGTCTTCTCCCGGACGAATGGCCTTTCCAACCTGACGAAGAGCGACGCCTCTGCTGGGCAAATGACCGTGGTTTTGCGGCACTTTCTATTGAATCCAGTTCCGGAATCATCTGTTGAATCACATCCGCACGGGGAATACCGTCAAATGCCCGCTTCATCAGCCATGCAATCGGTTTTCCCCAGAACTTATGTCTGAATATTTCCGAATAATGATCGGCAATTTCCCGGGAACCACAATATTTGTCCGTAAGACAGATCACGTAGGTTTCCGGATAACGGGGAGGGATAATAGATACCGGCCACATATGTTTGGTAATCACTTCCCGTTCTACCTTATTCAGCTTAAAATACTTCCTCGCATTTCTCCAGGCCGCCACCGGATGAGTAATCGCATGGAGACGGTCTCCTGTTCTTCTGCTGTGATGTCTCCAATCATAAAGAAACAGATCATGGAGCATGCCTCCTCTGGCTGCAGAACGGGCATCCAGACCTAAATATTTGCAGATACGAAAGTTATTATATGCCACATTCAGGCAATGCTCATAACAATCCGTATCGCAGTGCTGATAGTAATTCTTCATCTGAAGTACAACGGGGTGAGTCACAATATCTTTAATACAGTCATAAAATTCAAGATTCATTTCTGCTGTTTTATGTCTTTTTTTACGAATATCTGCCGGCGATATGCGCGGCTGCGGAACAGGTAATACAGATGCCATATGCGATCTCCTTTCAAGTACGAGGTGGGAGTCTTATCTTCTTTCAGATAAAAAGGAGCGGGGGACTGTCCCCGCTCCCTGTATCATTATATAATAACTTTTCCTCTTCTGTAAAGAAATATACACAAAACATTTATTTAAGAAAATCTTAAGCCAGATATGCTTTCACCTGTTCGTATACACCCTGTCCGTCCAGTTTGTATTTTTCCAGAAGTTTTACTGCAGCACCGGATTCTCCAAACACATCCTGCACGCCGATTTTCAGTACCGGTGTCGGTGCTTTTGCACACAGTGCATCACAGACTGCACTTCCCAGACCGCCGATTACAGAGTGTTCTTCTACTGTAACCACTTTGCCTGTTTCACGTGCGGCTGCAACTACCAGTTCTTCATCCAGAGGTTTAATGGTGTGGATATTGATGACTTTAGCCTCAATACCATCAGCAGCCAGTTTTTCTGCTGCTTCCAGTGCAGAGTTTACACACAGACCGGTCGCAATGATAGCCACATCCTTACCTTCTCTCAGCACAACACCTTTACCTACTTCAAACTTGTAATCAGGACGGTCGTTGATCACCGGAACAGCCAGACGTCCGAAACGCAGGTAAACCGGTCCATCAATTTCATAAGCAGCTTTTACAGCAGCCTTTGCTTCCACATCATCAGAAGGATTGATAACGGTCATTCCCGGGATTGTGCGCATCAGAGCAATATCTTCATTACACTGATGGGTTGCTCCATCCTCACCTACAGAAATTCCTGCATGGGTAGCACCGATTTTTACATTCAGATGAGGATATCCCACAGAGTTTCTCACCTGCTCAAATGCACGTCCGGAAGCAAACATGGCAAATGAACTTGCAAAAGGAACTTTTCCTGCTGCTGCCAGACCTGCAGCCACACCGATCATGTTACATTCTGCAATACCACAGTCGATATGACGTTCCGGGAAAACTTTTTTAAATGTACCGGTTTTTGTAGCAGCTGCCAGATCGGCATCCAGTACAACAACATCTTCATGCTCTTTACCAAGTTCTACCAGAGCATTACCATAACTTTCTCTTGTTGCAATTTTCTTTACTTCTGACATAATGCTTCACCAGCCTTTCCCAGTTCTTCCATAGCTACTGCATACTGTTCATCATTCGGAGCAACACCATGCCAGCTCACCTGATTCTCCATGAAGGAAACGCCTTTACCTTTTACTGTCTTCGCAATAATTGCGGTAGGCATACCCTTTGTTGCACGTGCTTCTTTAAAAGCAGCATCGATCTGATCAAAATCATTTCCATCAATGTTAATTACATGGAAATTGAATGCCTCGAATTTTTTGTCAATCGGATAAGGAGAGCATACTTCATCGATACTTCCGTCAATCTGCAGGTTGTTGTTGTCCACGATCACAACCAGATTATCCAGTTTACGGAAACCAGCCATCATGGAAGCTTCCCATACCTGACCTTCCTGAATCTCGCCATCACCCAGCAGCGTATATACACGGTAATCTGCATTGCTCAGTTTTCCTGCCAGTGCCATACCAACAGCGGCAGAAATTCCCTGGCCCAGAGAACCACTGGACATATCCACGCCCGGAATATGTTTCATATCCGGGTGTCCCTGCAGATAAGAACCAAGATGACGCAGAGTTTTCAGATCCTCCACCGGGAAATATCCTCTGTTTGCCAGTGTGCTATAGAGCCCCGGTGCTGTATGTCCCTTGGACAACACGAAACGGTCTCTGTCACCTTTCTTCGGATCCTTCGGGTCGATATTCATCTCCTCAAAGTATAAGTATGTAAATATATCAGCAGCTGACAGAGATCCCCCCGGATGTCCTGCTTTTGCTGAATGAACAGCAGTCACAATGCCCTTACGAACCTCATTTGCCATTTTCTGAAGCTCCAGTTTATTCATTCCGTTCTCCTTTCTCAGTGAACACATTACTATTTGGTTTAATCAACCTCAAACGGTAACAGTATGCCACACTTTTTCATGTAATTCAAGTGATATACTTATTATTCCCCAAATACAGCTTTATAGTCAGCCTGGAATTTGGCAATTCCTGCATCTGTCAGAGGATGTTTTGTCATCTGTTCCAGAACACTGTACGGAACAGTAGCAATATCTGCACCTGCCAGAGCACAGTCAGTTACATGAATCGGATTTCTTACGCTGGCAGCAATAATCTGTGTGTCGATTCCGGCAACAGCAAAGATATCAGCGATTTCACGAATCAGATCCACGCCTCTTACAGAGATATCATCCAGTCTTCCCAGGAATGGAGATACATAAGTAGCACCTGCTCTTGCAGCCAGCAGAGCCTGATTAGCTGTGAAGATCAGAGTTACGTTAGTTTTGATACCTTCTGCTGTCAGAGCTTTACATGCTTTCAGACCTTCTACGGTCATCGGAATTTTTACTACCATGTTCGGATGAATAGCAGCGATCTCTCTTCCTTCTTTGATCATTCCTTCTGCATCAACTGTAGTAGCTTTTACTTCGCCGCTGATCGGTCCGTCAACGATAGAGGTGATCTCTTTGATTACTTCTTTAAAATCTCTTCCTTCTTTTGCGATCAGAGAAGGATTGGTGGTTACTCCACAGATAATTCCCATGTCATTTGCTTTTCTGATGTCTTCTACCTTTGCAGTGTCAATAAAAAATCTCATTGTAAATACCTCCTGGTTTTGATTTGTTTTTGCCATCCCCTTGTTCTTGAGGATGCGTTTTCTTTTCTGTAATTACAGTATAACAGGAATCTTTTTCCGGTCAACCACCCTCTCTTTTTATTAATTATTTTATTTATTAATATTTTCATTTTATTAATATTCAATCAAAAATAATCAAAACGCACCCTTAAGATATCAGGTATATTTTTTGTTATTTCTGTGATTTTTCGGGATAAAAACTTTAGAAAACCAACTTTTTCAGATATATAACATGGATATCCCCCGGAAAGTTATTATTAATAATTTCATATATTTCATTTATTTTTTTTATTATTTTTTCGCTTCCGTCCCTCTGACGGATACCCGCTGCTCCCCCGGACAATCAACTTTGGCTCATATTCAATGTGAAAAATAGCGGTAGGTTCATCTCCCTTCCGATACTTTCTCTGGGACTCTATTTTTTTCAAAATGATATCGCAGGCATCCCTTCCTTTCTGCGGCACAAAGTGTTCTACAGTGGTCAGACCGATGGTTTTAAACCGCGAAAACAGGGTATTATCACAGCCCACCACAGACATATCCGCCGGAATCCGATACTGTCGTTCCAGCAGTGCATCCATGGCTCCAAACGCCATCATGTCATTCAATGCAGCAATAGCGGTGATGGGCAGATTCTCTGCTAAAAGGCTTACTGTGAGATCATATCCCATCCGGTACTCCGACTCAATGCCCGGAATCACAGTATCCGCCGCATCCTCCGAAGAACGGACAATCACCCTGTCACACAGTCCTGCTTTTTCAAATTCCATCAGAAATCCTTCCACCCTTTTTTGCCGCTGATGCTGCCGGGCGGTCAGAGGCGGTGCAATAAAAGCCACATCTTTGTGCCCCAGTTCCAGCAGATGACGAGCCATCAGAATTCCTGGCTTCAGATTATTGATAGCAACCGCATCTATTTCAAATTCATCATCCCGGTTGCTGATGACAACCACAGGTATTTCCTGCGACAGTTCTTCCACCTGCTTTCCAAAACTGGGATTACAGGCGTAGATAATGCCCAGTGGCTGTACTTCTTTCATCATCCGCAGATAATTTTCCTCAATCTTCAGGTCTCTCTGGGTATTGCATACAAAGACACCGTAGCCATATTCATTGGCCACTGCCTCTATTCCCTGCAGCAGCATCACATAATAAGGATTCGTCAAAGTCGGACAAAAAACAACCAGTAATTTCCTCATTTTGCCGGAACGATGGGTTTTCTGCCGGGGCAGCTGATACCCAAGACGTTCAGCAGCCTCTCTCACCTGATGAATTGTCTCTTTAGAAAAAGAAACATTATATTTTTTATTCAAAACCATAGATACGGTAGCCTGAGAAACACCGGCTTCTTTTGCCACATCCATGGACGTTACCTTCTTTTTGGAGGCCATGGGCACGCTTCCTTTCTTGTATACGAAAAACAGTTCTTTTTTTCATCTTAAAATAATACTGTTTTTTTGTCAAAATATATTTTCCCCTCTGTATCATCAGCCTTTCATTTGTTATAATGGAGTCATCCAAAACTGCTATATCTAACCAGAAATCAACAGTTTTATCTAAAGGAGATAACTATGAACCAACAACTTACGGAAACAGATATATCCGATGCAAAAACTGCTGCCTCTCTGGCATGCAGAGCACTTCTTTACGAAGTCTGCACCACTCCTAAACCCGGCCTCGTAGACCGGGCAAACAGCGGAAGCCATCGTGATATGGATATCTTTACCTTTATGGATAGTGCCAGTGCATTATGGCCCTACTTCGAAACATGCACCAGAATCGGAATAGAGACCGCTTCCCTTCCTGCTTCTGAAACTTTCTCCCGCCTTCGCCGGGCAGGACAGGCAGCAGAAGCCGCTATGTTATCAGCCACCAGGGGAATTAACACACATAAAGGGGCTGTTTTTTCTGTAGGGATTCTCTGTGCCGCTCTTGGACGCCTGCCAAAGGAACAATGGAAGGATTCTGACTCGATTCTTGATGAATGTGCCTCCATGACCAAAGGCATTGTAGCTGCCGATTTTGCCGGCCTCACGGAAGAAAATGCCGTTACCGTCGGTCAAAAATTATATTTGCACTATAAAATCACCGGTGTACGGGGACAGATGGAAGCAGGACTGCCGGCAGTACGCTATGCCGGTCTCCCCACTTTGAAAGAAGGTATTGCCCGGGGACTCAGTATCAATGATGCCGGATGTGCCGCACTTCTTTCTTTGATATGTGCGGCTACAGACACAAATATCATTGCAAGAAGTAATCTTGCCACCCAACAGGAAACGGTAGCCCAAATCAAAGAGCTTCTGAAAACATCACCTTATCCGGACCGGAAGACCCTGGAACAACTAGATCGGGAATTCATCAAAAAGAATCTGTCTCCCGGAGGCAGTGCTGATTTGTTAGCTATCTGTTATTTATTATATTTTTTAGAGACTATGTAAAAGGATAAGGAGTATATCATGTCTGATTATTATATTTCACAAATACATCCTTCTGATATCAGAGGAATGAAACAAGTAGAACAATTGCTGCTGGCAGAAGGAATTCGCCGGGACGCTCACCTGGACTATACCTGCGGGATGTTCGATGAAGAAATGAACATTATTGCCACAGGAAGCTGCTTTGGCAATACACTCCGCTGCATGGCTGTCAGCAGCGAACATCAGGGAGAAGGGCTGATGAATACGATTGTGTCTCATTTGATTGAAATCCAGTTTTCCCGCGGCAATACTCATTTGTTTTTATACACTAAATGTGATTCTGCAAAGTTTTTTGGCGACCTGGGATTTTATGAGATTGCCCGTATCAACAATCAGATTGTGTTTATGGAAAATCGCAAAACAGGATTTTCCTCTTATCTGCAGAAACTGAAAGAAACAAAGAGAGAGGCCAGACGCATCGCAGCACTTGTCATGAATGCCAATCCCTTTACCTTGGGTCATCAATATCTGGTCGAAAAAGCAGCAGCAGAAAATGATATTCTTCATCTTTTTGTTTTAAGCGAAGACAGCAGCCTTGTTCCCTTTTCCATTCGCAAAAAACTGGTAAGGGAAGGAACTGCTCATCTTGACAATATCTGCTATCATGACAGTGGCCCTTATATTATCAGTAATGCTACCTTTCCCAGCTATTTTCAGAAAGACGAAACCGCTGTCATTGAAAGTCATGCCATGCTGGATCTTACAATTTTCACAAAAATTGCTCAGACTCTGGGGATTCAGCGCAGGTACGTGGGCGAAGAGCCAAATAGTCTGGTCACAGGTCTCTACAATCAGGTTATGGAAAAAAGGCTGCCGGAAAACGGTATTGAATGTATCATCGTGCCCCGAAAACAGCAAAATCTCATTCCTATCAGTGCATCTACTGTACGCCAATGTATTAAAAATAAGGATTTCGATGGATTAAAATCTTTAGTACCTGAAACAACCCTACGATATTTTCAGAGCGAGGAAGCCTATCCGGTTATCGCACGGATTCAGGCTGAAGAAAATGTAATTCATTATTAAGAGGAGAATATTCATGTTAAAAGGAAAAGAAGTTACCCTGACTGATATGCTGTACTGCAGAGAACGCCGGGCTTCCCTGCAGACAGAACTTATACAAACATACCACTGCCCCGTTTTATCATTCTGCATGAACATTCCCGGCCCCGTAAAAACCACGGAACAGATTCAGCAGGCATTTGAGCAGGGAGTGAACGAACTGATACGGCAGTTCGAAGCAAAACAAATTCCTGTATTATATAAAATTGCTTTTCATGAAACAACAGGAGATGAACTTTTGTGGGCAGTCAATTATCCGGCTTCCGAGTTAAAAGAAATTACCGTCTTCATCGAAGAAAATCATCCCCGGGGAAGACTTTTCGATATGGATGTCATTGATGTTGACGGAAAAAAAATATCCCGGGGCACCTATCGAAAATGTCTCATCTGCGGCTGCCAGGCACAGGAATGTGCCAGCTCACGCCGCCACACGGTTGCCCAAATGCAGGAAGCTATCCAGCTTCTTCTCCAGTAGAAAAGACTTCAAAATTGCCCCGGGAATTTTTACATTCTCCCCGGGGCAATTTTCTAAACTTCCTGTTTAATTTTCAAATTCAAACGGTTTGATTTCTCTCACCACGTCCATGATAGTTCCGTCACGGCTCTCGATGATTCCCACCACACGGTCTCCAAACTGTACTTTCTCCGGTTCCCCTGCGATCTCATAAGCGATGTCTCTCAGTTCCTCAATGGTCTTGAAAGGCAGATCCACGTCTTTCATCGCTTCGATCAGGTCCTGTCTTGCCGGGTTGATGGCAATACCATAGTCTGTGATGACTACGTCCACGCTCTCTCCCGGTGTGGTCACTGTGGTCACATCCGTACAGATCGCCGGTGTCCTTCCCTGCAGCAGCGGTGCGATCACGATGGCACATTTGGCTCCTGCAGCTGTGTCCGGATGGCCTCCCTGGGCTCCGGTGATCATCCCGTTGGAATCCACTACTACGTTACAGTTGAAGTGTACATCCACCTCCAGTGCGGCCAGAATGACGAAATCCAGCTTGTTCACTACAGCACCTTTATTGAACGGGTCTGCATATTCTCCTGCAGAGATCCGGAAATGTTTCAGGTGTTTTACGGATTCTACCGCATCCAGGTCAAAGTCCTGGGTATCCAGCAGGCAGTCCACCTGGTCATTGATCAGCAGGTCACACATGGGCTTGGTTGTATTGCCATGATTCTTGCAGTAATATTAACTCTCAGCAGTGAGAACTATTTTACAGAGGATCGAATTGACTGGATTGCAGTTGTCATCGGAATATTAATGTTATTCCTGATTCAGAAGAAAAAATGGTCAGTGCCGAAAGTAATCGGTTGTTCCGCAATCCTGGGAATCGTTGGATATAGTATTCAGGCGATGGTTATATAGTACAAATGAAAATTGCCCCGGGGAGTTTTACATTTTCCCCGGGGCAATTTTCATTTTCTCACAATTCCACTCTGCCTTCCAAAGCACGCAGAAGTGTCACTTCATCAATATATTCCAGATCTCCTCCCACCGGAACACCGCTGGCTATCCGGCTGACTTTGATTCCGGTAGGTTTAATCAATTTGCTGATGTACATAGCTGTCGTTTCGCCTTCCAGACTGGAATTGGTAGCGATAATTACCTCATCCACATCATCCTGCAGACGGTGCATCAGTTCTTTTAACTTGATATCATTGGGACCGATTCCCAGCATGGGAGAAATAGCCCCATGAAGTACATGATATACTCCATCATATTTTCCCGTTTTTTCATATGCCGTCAAATCCCTGGTGTTTTCCACTACCATGATCTGCTTATGATTTCTTTTCTGATTGGCACAGATGGGACAGATTTCCTGATCAGTCAGGGTAAAACATTCTTTACAGTAACGCACATTGGCACGGGCACTGGTCATGGCACCCGCCAGCTGTTCCACCTGTTCTTTCGGCATATTGATAATATGAAATGCAAGCCGCTGTGCCGATTTGGCACCGATACCGGGCAGCCGGGACAGCTGCTCGATCAGCTTGCTGATATAACTGCTGTAATATTCCATATCAGAACGGGAAACCTCCGCCCATTCCACCAAGGCCGCCTGTCAGTTTTGCCATAACCGCCTGTGTTTCCGCTTCCATCTTGCGAAGTGCTTCGTTGGTTGCAGCCATAATCAGATCTTCAAGCATCTCAATATCGTCCGGATCAACCACTTCTTCTGCCAGTTTCACCTTTGTTACCTCTTTTTTACCGGTTACAGTCACTTCCACTGCACCGCCGCCGGCTGTTGCCGTAAATTCCTTTTCTTCCAGAGCTTTCTGATTTTCTTCCATCTGCTTCTGCATTTTCTGAGCCTGCTTCATCAGATTATTCATATTGCCAGGCATTCCCATTCCGCCTGGAAAACCACCGCGTTTTGCCACTTGGGTATCCTCCTTTTTTACCATTCATTATCAGACATATCCTCTTCCACCACAATATCCGTGTGAATTGCCTGCTTTAATATATCATCAACGGAAATTTCAGCCAGATTCTGACGGGTATTCTCTTTCTTCAGAATCAGCTCCACCTCCACTGATTTTCCTGTCTGCTGAGCGATAATCGTCTCAAGTAATTCTTTTTTTCCGGGATCCGCCACAATATTCTGAGCCAGATCATTGGAAAATTCCACAAATAATTTATTCTCACCGGTGCTGCCGTCGTATTTGGGAACTGCAGTACTCAGAAGGATTTTAAACATACCTTCTGTCTGCCCCACAATACTTCTCCAGTTATTCCGGATTCTCTGCAAATCCTCCGAAGCGGCTTTCTCCGGCTTCGTTTTTTCCGGTTCCGCATATCCGTCACCGCCATACCCGAAAGTTCCTCCTACCTGTCCCGGATGGCCGCCATGCCCTCTGGCATCTGCCATATCTCCTGAAACAGGCATCATGGGAATCCCCTTCTCCATCTTCTCTTCCAGTACTCGAATCCGATCCAGCACAGAATCCATTCCGGTCTCCATAGCCGGTTTACATAATTTAATCAATCCAATCTCCACCATCACGCGTTTCTGCGTAGAATAACGCAGCTGATTGGAGAGTTCAGAAAACACACGAATATACCGCATCAGCGTATCCGTGTTCACCATTTTGCTTTCTTCCTTCAATGCCTGCAGATTTTCCGAAGAAACATCCAGTACTTCCTCCGCATTGTCGGAAGTCTGCACCAGAAGAAGGTTACGCATATACCAGGTGAAATCTGCCACAAATTGTGTCAGTTCTTTACCATTTACCAGAAGTTCTTCCAGAATGTAAATGCATCCTGTCACATTTCCCACAAGCACCTGGCGGAGCAATCTGCTGAATACTTCCGTGTCCACTGTTCCAAGTACTTCCAGTACTTTATCATATGTCAGTTCCTGCCCCAGGTAAAAAGCAATACACTGGTCCAGAAGACTGAGGGCGTCACGCATGGAACCGTCTGCTGCCTTTGCCACATAACGAAGAGCCTTTTCTTCTGCCTGAACGCCTTCTTTATCCATCAGTTCCCGCAGCCTTCCGGCAATGGTATCGATGGAAATCCTGCGGAAATCGTATCTCTGACAGCGGGATAAAATCGTCACCGGAATCTTGTGGGCTTCTGTTGTAGCCAAAATAAAAATAACATAAGACGGAGGTTCCTCCAATGTCTTCAGAAGAGCATTGAATGCCCCTGTTGACAGCATATGAACCTCGTCGATAATATACACCTTATATTTACCCTCTGTGGGGCGATATGCCACCTCTTCACGGATTTCACGGATATTGTCTACACCATTATTAGAGGCCGCATCAATCTCAATTACATTCATGGATGTGCCTGAACGTATCGCTTTACATGCAGCACATTCGTTACAGGGACTTCCATTGACCGGATGTTCACAGTTAACTGCACGGGCCAGTATCTTGGCCACTGTCGTCTTACCTGTTCCACGAGTTCCGCAAAATAAAAAAGCGTGCCCGATCCGTTCTGCCTGAATCTGATTCTTCAGGGTTGTTACAATATGTTCCTGCCCCTTTACCTCTTCAAATGTATCTGGGCGGAACTTCCGATACAGAGCAGTATAGCTCATGGAATCTCTCCTTTATGATATGATGCGGGGCCGCTGTGCCAGTCCATGGCACAGCAGTCCCGCCCTGTTCAGTCGTTTAAGATCAGTCACCGAAGCTGATTCCGATTCTCTTGGCATCTTTAATTTCCTGTGCATCAGGTGTAACCACTTTCAGTTTTCCTGCACATTCTTCCAACGGAACTTTCTTTGTCTTTCCGTTGACGATACCAACCATATATCCATATTCATCATTCAGGATCAGTTTTGCAGCTGCAGAACCCAGACGAGTAGACAGTACACGATCATACGGGCATGGGCTTCCGCCTCGCTGTGTATGTCCAGGAACGGTTACGCGGATCTCCATACCGGTACGCTGCTCAATCTCTTTGGCAATTTTATAAGATACGGACGGATATTTTTTTGCGTCTTCCTCCTGTTTCTTCTTCAGTTCTTTCTTGGAAAGTTTGGCGTCTTCTTTTGAAATCGCACCTTCTGCTACTGCAAGAATCGTAAATCCGCTTCCTCTTTTTCTTCTCTTCTCAATAGCATCTACAACTTTATCCAAATCATACGGAATCTCCGGAATCAGGATAACATCGGCGCCGCTGGCAATACCGGCATACAGAGTCAGCCATCCTACTTTATGCCCCATAACTTCCACGATAAATACACGATTGTGAGAAGATGCAGTTGTATGGATACAGTCAATGGCTTCTGTGGCAATATTTACTGCACTGTAGAAACCAAATGTCATATCTGTTCCCCAGATATCGTTATCAATTGTTTTCGGAAGATGAATAATATTCAGACCTTCTTCTCTCAGAAGATTAGCGGTTTTCTGTGTGCCGTTTCCTCCCAGAATAACCAGACAATCCAGACGCAGCTTATGGTAATTCTGCTTCATGGCTTCCACTTTATCCAGACCTTTTTCATCCGGTGTCCGCATCAGCTTGAACGGCTGACGGGATGTTCCCAGAATCGTACCACCTCTCGTAAGAATACCGGAAAAATCTTTGGAAGTCAGCATACGGTAATCTCCGTAGATCAGACCTTTATATCCGTTCATAAATCCATAAACTTCCAGTTCGTCCAGATTATTGGACAGACCTTTTACAACTCCACGCATGGTAGCATTCAGAGCCTGACAGTCACCGCCGCTTGTCAATAAACCTATTCTCTTCATTCTCTTCACGTCCTATTCTTTTCAATATTATAATACTGCATCGCCGTGCAGTACTTATATGAAAATATTATAGCCCATTTTTTTCTATCTAACAAGAGAAATTTAATAACCAAAGTATACCTGATACCACACCAGGAACATGTACACGGTCCAGATTTTCCTGCTGTTATCTTTCTCCCCATGCAGGTGTTCTGTCAGCAGCCGTTCCAGTTCCGCAATCCGAAAGTAACGACAGGCGGCCGGACTGCAAAATGCCTTCCGCACTTTCTCATAATATTCCGGCATTCGCAGCCATACACGGATAGGAACGGGAAATCCCAGCTTCTTCTTCTGGGCAGTAATTTCCGGTACTTCGCCCGATGCTACTTTTCGAAATAATACTTTTGTCTGTTTTCCTTTAACTTTATCTTTCACAGCAAGGGTTCTTGCTGCCTCGTAGACCTCTCTGTCCAGATAAGGCACGCGGCTTTCCAGTGAATGTGCCATACTCATCTTATCAGCCTTCAGAAGAATATCCCCGGGAAGCCAGAAATTCAGGTCGATTTCCTGCATCCGACTTATATCATCCAGATGGCGGTTATCATGATAAACTCTGCGTGTTACCATTCCAGGCTCACTGCCTTTGCCGGAGCGAAGAATTCGCTTTTTCTCGTCTGCAGTAAATATCCTGGCATTACCGATAAACCTTTTCTCCAGGGGGCTGCATCCTCTGAGAATATAATTTTTTCCCTTAAAATCCCCCTTCATGTCCCCGACTTTCTTTGCTGTGATTTTCTTCATCTTTGGACTCAGAATTCGAAAAGGAGCCAAAGAGTTTGGTTCCCGATACTCCAAATAATTCATCCGCGCCCTCTCCGGAAAGCACAACTTTCAGCTGTCTGGATGCCAGTTCATCCGCAAACCAGAGTGCCACCGCAGCCGGGTCAGCCAGAGGTTCATCCATATAGTACATAACCTTCGGAAGTACCTCCCAGTATTCTTCGGCTGATATTACTTTCTGATAATTGACTCCCCGGCTTTTTTCCTGTCCTTTATGTATCGCTTCAAGTTCACTGTAAGAACCATCTCCCTCCTCAAAACCTACAGAGAAGCTCTTTCGAACCCTCGATCTGGACAGGATATAGTTGGAATCAACACCTGCCGACAACAGAACACCTACCTCCACATCACTGTTCAGATGAGCTGCAACAGAATCCTCAAGTACATCTTTCAATTCTTGTAGTTTCGCCTTTCCTCCAGTTCGAGCGGATGGCTGTAATTCTTTTTTCTGATAACATTCTATCTGAATCTCCCCGTTTTTCCATGTAAGACAACAACCAGGCATTAACTTGAAGATACCTTTGAAAAGGGTCTCTTCCAAAACAGAATACTGAAAACTGAGATAATAATCCAAAGCTTTTTCATTGACTTCTTTCGGACATAAAGGATGTTCCAGAAGGCATTTTATTTCTGATGCAAAAACAAAAGCTCCATTTTTACCCTTGAAATAATAAAAAGGCTTAATGCCAAAGAAATCTCTGGCTGCGAACAATGTTTCTTCTTTCTCATCCCAGATAGCAAAGGCAAACATCCCACGCAAATGGTGTACCATCTCTTTTCCATACTCTTCATACGCATGAAGCAGACATTCCGAATCAGAACGATTCCGGAACTTATGCCCTTTTGCCGTCAGTTCTTCTACCAACTCCTTATAATTGTAAATTTCTCCGTTAAATACCAGAACCAGACTGTCATCTTCGTTGTACATGGGCTGGTCACCATGATCCAAATCTATAATACTTAATCTCTTAAATCCCAATGCAGCATGTTCACTTTGATACGTTCCCTCACCATCTGGTCCCCGATGATGCATTCTATCCATCATCCTTTTCAGAATATCAGATCCCTCTACTTTTTCTCCTGTCATTCCACAGATACCGCACATATTTTACCTCCCCACATACTTTTTCCATTCTCTGCACCAATCAAGATAAAAGTTCTTTCTTAGAAGATTCTATCTTTTGGTTTGCAAAAGTCAACACACTTAAGGAAAATATCATTATACGAAAGGAATTCGTAAGTTCTAAACACGAAAAAGAACGGGTACATGAATAAAAATCATCCATGCAGCCGTTCTTTTTACATTAAAGTATGCCGAGGTGGAAATTTTATCTCCTTTCAAGATAAGATTTTGACCGTATTATCCTCTGTAATAATTAATCAGGCATCCTTTCAGAATGATGGTTCTTTCATCATCTGTCAGGTCACCCAGCTTCATCTCGAAAGTTTTCAGCTCATCACCAACCACATAAGCTGTGATGGTATCCCATTTTTCTTCTACTGCTTTTCGGATATCCGGAACAAAGAGGTAATCTCCATTGACAAATGGAAGTTCTCCTTCCGGAATCAGGAAGGGAAGCATACCCCAGTTAATCAGGTTGGAACGATAACGCTTGGTGGCATATTCATTGGCAATATTTGCCCATCCTCCCAGTACTTTCTGACAGGATGCCGCCTGTTCACGTGCCGATCCATCACCAGGTTTCACTGCAAAAATAGTAGAACCGATTCCCACATTGGTTTTATCCACTTCCGGATATTTGGTATGGATAGCCTTGAATATCGGTTTCAGTTCCGGCAAAGCTTCTGCAGGACAATTTCCCTCCTGAATGGCTTTCTGAGCCACCTGCACTTCTTTCGCACGTCCCACATAGGCCGGATCTTTTCTGGACAGGGTAAATTCTGCCAGTCCCAGCGGGTTGGAACGATAGGAAGAGGTCTCACCGGACGGAATCAGCTCGTCTGTAGTCGTTACCGGATCATGAATCTCAGATACCACTTTCAGAATCAGGTTATCTGCCAGTGCAGGCATTTCCGGCCAGTCTTTGATATTTGGACCAAACTGGATTTCAACAGATGAATCTGCCACACCCTTGCTGTCAAACACACGATTTTCATAAATTGTTTTATCAAAGTAATATTTCGGATTTGTATAGGTTCCTTCAAATTCTGTTGCTGGAGTCAGGCATCCTTTGTTGGCTGCTGTGGCAGCAATAGAACGTGCATCCATAAGTGCAACAGAAGAAATCTGTCCATTCTGAATCTTAGAACCTTCACGGTTCGGGAAGTTTCTGGTAGAATGACGAATACTGAAAGCATTGTTGGCAGGGGTATCTCCGGCACCAAAGCACGGGCCGCAGAATGCTGTCTTCACGATTGCTCCTGTTCCAATCAGGGAAGCCAGTGCTCCGTTCTTAGCCAGTTCCATGTAAATCGGAGTACTTGCCGGATATACACTCAGAGTAAATGCACCATCACCAATACTTGCACCTTTCAGAATGTCTGCAGCCGCACAGATATTTTCGAACCCACCGCCGGCACATCCTGCGATGATTCCCTGATCCACATACAGTTTTCCGTCATGTACTTTATTTTTCAGTGTAAAATCAATCTTTCCATCCAGACTTACCTGTGCCTTTTTCTCTACATCATCCAGAATATCCATCAGGTTTGCATTCAGTTCATCGATAGTGTAGGTATTACTCGGATGGAACGGCATAGCGATCATCGGACGGATCTTGTCCAGTTCAACCATGATCACACCGTCATAATAAGCAGCTGCACCAGGATTCAGCTCTTTATATTCTTCACTTCTTCCATGAACAGCATAGAATTCTTCAATCTTCTCATCTGTTCTCCAGATAGAGGACAGGCAGGTAGTTTCTGTAGTCATAACATCCACACCGATACGGAAGTCAGCACTCAGATTGGATACTCCCGGCCCTACAAATTCCATTACTTTATTCTTAACGAAACCGTTTTTGAACACAGCTCCGATAATAGCCAGAGCCACGTCCTGAGGTCCTACACCCGGAATCGGTGTTCCTGTCATATACACAGCCACCACACCCGGCATATTGATATCATAGGTTTTAGACAGCAGCTGTTTTACCAGCTCAGGCCCGCCTTCGCCCATAGCCATAGTACCCAAAGCACCATAGCGGGTATGGCTGTCAGAACCCAGAATCATCTTGCCGCCGCCAGCCAGCATTTCTCTTGCATACTGGTGAATAACTGCCTGATGAGGCGGCACATAAACTCCGCCATATTTTTTAGCACAGGTAAGACCAAACATATGGTCATCCTCGTTAATAGTTCCTCCCACTGCACAAAGAGAGTTATGGCAGTTGGTCAGCACATAAGGCACCGGAAACTTTTCCAGTCCTGACGCTCTTGCTGTCTGAATAATTCCAACAAAAGTAATATCATGAGATGTCAGTTTATCAAACTTAATCTGCAGCTTTTTCATATTGCCTGAAGTGTTGTGTGATTCCAGAATCCCATAGGCAATGGTCTGTTTTGCTGCTTCCTCCGGTGCGGGAAGTCCCTGTGCAGCAGCTTTCGCCGGCTCCACCAGTTCAGTTCCGTTTACCAGATATCTTCCGCCTTCCAGTAATTGAATCATAATAATCTCTCCTCTTTTTTTATTTTGCCAGATATCATCCGCCACTGTTCAGTCAATCAATCTTCTCCATGTACTTCATATAGCTGACAACCATCATGGCAATTTTAAATGTAAGGGCATCGTCAAAGACACGAATGTCCAGACCGGTACTCTTCTGTAATTTTTCCAGACGGTACACCAACGTATTCCTGTGTACATATAATTGTCTGGATGTTTCAGATACATTCAAATTATTTTCAAAGAACTTATTGATCGTGGTCAATGTCTCATCATCAAAGGTATCCGGAAGCTGTTCACCAAATACTTCTTTCATAAACATCTGACACAGTGGAATGGGCAGCTGATAAATCAGACGGCCAATTCCAAGATTGCTATAAGGAATTACAATCTTGTCTGAGTAGAAAATTTTTCCTACCTCCAGTGCCATCTTTGCTTCCTTGTAAGAACGGGATACATCTTTTATCTCATGGATTACATTACCGTAAGATACCCGTACCTGGGACATTGCCTCTGCATTCAACATATCCACCAGCGTTCTGGCAATCCGGTTCAGTTCTTCAAAATCATCGGATTCTTTCAGTTCTTTTACAATAATGATACTTTTTTCATCAATAGCTGTAATAAAATCTTTGGGCTTTGAGGCAAATAAGCTTTTTACCGTCTCCATGGCACTGTTATCTTTTTCATACTTCGTTTCAACCATGAAAACCACCCGCTTGACATCGGTGTCAATCCGCAGTTTTTTTGCCCTGTTATAAATGTCAACCAAAAGCAGGTTGTCCAGCAGCAGATTCTGAATAAAGTTATTTTTATCCAGCCGCTCTTTGTAGGCAATAATCAGATTCTGAATCTGACTTACTGCAATCTTTCCAATCATATAGGCATCTTCACTGCCCCCGCCCGTTACCAGCACATACTCCACATTCTGGTCATCATACACCTTAAAAAAATGATACCCCTGCAAAACCTGACTGTCTGCAGGCGAATTGGCGAATTCACGAATATGATCCGGATTGGGGCCGTTTTCGCTGAACGTAGAAGCCAACATCTGCCCCTCCAGGCTGAGAACGCAAAGATCAATCCGGGTGATAGCTCTCAATTCATCAATTGTCTTTTGTAAAACCTGACTTGATACCAAGTCCTCACTTCCTTCCTGTCTGTGATTCTTCTGAATTTCTTTCAAGTACGCCTTGTCGTAACTCGCCACCTATGGAAGTGGGAGTCTTATCTACTTTCAGAATAAATCATATCGTATTTTCAGCCAAAAATCAACTAAAAGAAAAAGGTGCCAATCCTTTTCGAAAATTGGCACCTTTGATTTTTCTTATGAATTAGTTTGTAATTGTCAGTTCTGTTTCTTTGTCGAATACATGAACTTTTGTCATATCCAGACCAAATTTAACAGTGTCACCTGTTCTGGAAGTTGTATGCGGATTTACACGAGCAGTCATGTTGAATCCTTCTACATCGAAGTACAGGAATACTTCAGCACCCAGCAGCTCGTATACGTTGATTGTAGCTTCAACAGTGCTTGCCGGGAACAGGGAAGCATCATCTGTTACGTTCTCTGGACGGATACCCATAACAACTGTCTTTCCTGCATAACCACCATCAATCAGAGCTTTTGCTTTTTCAGCCGGCAGTCTCAGTGTATATTTTCCAACAACCAGATCAACATCTTTTCCTGTAACTTTAACAGTTGCATCCAGGAAGTTCATCTGCGGAGATCCGATGAAACCAGCAACGAACAGGTTTCCAGGAGCATTGTACAGGTTCTGAGGTGTATCTACCTGCTGTACGATACCATCTTTCATAACTACGATTCTGGTTCCCAGTGTCATAGCTTCTGTCTGGTCATGTGTAACGTAGATAATAGTAGCACCCAGTCTTTCATGCAGTTTGGAGATCTCAGTTCTCATCTGAACACGAAGTTTAGCATCCAGGTTTGACAGAGGCTCGTCCATCAGGAATACTTTAGGATCACGTACGATAGCACGTCCCATAGCTACACGCTGTCTCTGTCCACCGGAAAGAGCCTTCGGTTTACGATCCAGCAGTTTTTCCAGGTCAAGGATTTTAGCTGCTTCTTTAACCATCTTGTCGATCTGATCTTTCGGAACTTTTCTCAGTTTCAGACCAAATGCCATGTTATCATATACTGTCATATGAGGATACAGAGCGTAGTTCTGGAATACCATTGCAATATCTCTGTCTTTTGGCTCTACATCGTTAACTACTCTATCACCGATTTTCAGTGTACCACCGGAAATTTCTTCCAGACCTGCAATCATACGAAGTGTTGTAGATTTTCCACATCCAGATGGTCCTACGAAAATGATAAACTCTTTGTCTGCAATTTCCAGGTTGAAGTCTTTAACTGCTTCAAAACCGTTTGGATATGTTTTATTAATGTGCTGTAAGGATAAACTTGCCATAATATAAATACCTCCTGCTGATTCTAACTGCTTTGTTCTCCATAGACAGAACCCTCTGTTCTGTAACTGTAAACAGTATATCGAAAAACCTTCTTTTACGCCATACCCAAATCACACAAATATTTTATATGCCACTTGGCAAATATGTTTCACAACCCTGTTATTTTTTTTGTTTTGTAGCAAATTTACTAATTTTTTTGAATTTTCTCATACAGATTGACGAATAGCATTTTTACGCTTTCTTTATTTGCAATTTACTGCTATTTTCGCTATACTGTTACTTATAAAACGCACTAAGGAAAGAGGTATTTTCATGAACAATCTTTTTAACCCGGACAACAAGTTTTTCGCCTTTATGGGCAAGGTGGCTGACCTTATGATACTCAACCTGCTCTGCATTGTCTGTTGTCTTCCTATTGTAACCGCAGGAGCTTCTATCACTGCATTATACTATGTAACACTCAAAATAGCACGAAATGAAGAAACATATATTGCAAGAGGTTTCTTTCATTCCTTCAAGGAAAACTTTAAGCAGGCAACCATCATTCATCTGATCATGATTGTATTGGGAGCACTTCTGATTTTTGATTTATACTTTGTACGTGTTCTACAGCCCCAGTCTGGCGTTTACAAAGCAGCTTCCTATATGTTCATGGCGGCACTGGTAGTCTATGCCATGGTACTAACCTACATTTATCCAGTACTGGCCAAGTTCTATAATACCATCCGTCACACCTTCCAGAACGCAGTATTGATGTCCATCCGTCATTTGCCTTACACCCTGCTGATGTTCGCAGTTACCATTGCACCTGTGGCACTGATGTTCCTCACAGAGACATTTTCTTCCTATATTATACTATTTTATATGCTTATGGGATTTGCTGTTGTAGCTCTACTGAATTCTTATCTCTTTGTCAAAATTTTTGACCGGTACATTCCTGCAGAGGATGAGAGCGAAGAAGCCAATGAGCCAAAAGAAATTGACGCATCCGTATTCAAAAATCTGCAGCCTGTTGAAATTCTCGAGGATGAAGAGGGAGCTGCAACAGAGCTTCCCGATACCGAGGCTTCCGATATCGAAGAAAACTAATCCGATGATATTATAGAAAAAGGCGATTCCACTATGGAAATCGCCTTTTTCTATAATATTATATGCTTTATTTTGTTGTGCCGCCTTCTATAAATTTAACATTCGAACATACAACATCCTTTGCTGTGCCGCAGCTAAGCAGCTGCATCAGGCACTTGACACTGCTCTCTGCAATTTCTTTCGTCGGCTGTTCAATAGAAGACACCAATGGTTCAGCCTGATTCAGCATACGCAATCCATCAAATCCAACAACCTGAACATCTTCCGGCACCCTTTTTCCCAACGCCTTTAATTCTTCACAAATAACAACCGCAAGATGATCAGAACTGGCGAAAATCCCGTCAACCGGAGGATGTCCCATATTATTAACATATGCTTTTAATATAGAGTTAATCATCTTCCTGGATCCAAAGGAAGAATATAGCGAAAACACCTGTTTTTCTGAAAAATCCAGACAGCTGTAGGTGACTTCATGTTCCATACAAAACTCCTCAAATCCTTTTCTTCGTTTCCTTACCTCACATCCCAATGAGTTGACCATTTGAAGACAAAGAAGACTTCTTGCTCCCCGCCGATACAGATTTTCGGCTGCCAGCCATCCGCCCATTCGGTTGTCACTGGAAACACAGGGAATTCCTGCACCAAATCGTCTATCAATAGACACAAACGGCATGTCACTGGTCAGATACTTATCAATTTTACTGTAAGTAATTCCAATAATGCCATCAATTTTGTTAGCTTTTGCCATTTCAACAAATTTTTCTTCTCTTTGTTCATCATCACCGGACAGACAAAGAATCGTTTGTTTTCCTTCTCTGGATAATGCATTCTCCAGATGCTGCAGTAAAATGGAAAAAAAGGGATTAATAAGATTAGGTAGAATTACTACCACATAATCAGTTTTCTGCATCCTCATCCCTTTTGCCAGCGTGTTAACCTGATAATCCAGTTTTTTTATAGACGCCTCCACTTGATGTCGTCGTTCCGCCGAAACCTTCCCTCCATTCAGAACGTTAGAAACCGTACCTACAGATACCCCGGCATCACGTGCCACGTCTTTAATTGTTGCCATTTGTTGCATACCCTCCAAATACTTAAAAAACAAAAATACCTTTGGTTCAAAATATTTTTTGAACCAGTCTTATCATACAACAAATGAGACTCATCAATCAAGAGGTCATCATTTCTTTTTCATAAAATAAGCAAGCCACACAACAGTTCCAGTAAATTCATCTGTTGTGTGACTTGCATTTATCTACTTATTTTAACAAATACATCTCTGCCTGAATATCACCTTCCAGACGAACCTTTCTATATGGCACGTCAGGGTATACTGCTGCTGAAGCTACCTCCAGACCACCATCTGCAAACACTTCCAAATAGGAAACATCAAATAATATTTCCATGTTGATATCTCCCTTTGCAAGGCGGGCCGTTCTGCTTACACTGAACTCTTCCCGACAATAATCTTCTGAGAAGTTTCTTTCACCTGCATGAGTACGATCTACACAGATGGAATCTTCAGCCACATCTATTACAACATATTGTCCGACTTCATTCTCCAGTATAACCTTTCCGTTATTTCCTTTAATCTTAAGTCCAAAACTTTCGGTAAGAAGAGAAGCACCGCTTGTAATCGGATAAGCTGCCGCACGAAGTGCATCAATACCAAAGGGAACTGTCCGCAGACGATATCCTTCTTCCGTTTTAACCAAAGACATTTCTCTTGCAATTGTCATCATTCCGGCATACTCACCGGTAGGAGCATCATTCGCATATTTCGGATTCACACCCCAGCCAAAGAAAATAGGCTTGTCATAATTATTGTAGGTAATACCTGCATAATTATCAAATCCAAAATCAATCCACAATGGTTCTTCTGTAGGCTGTGTACAACGGAAGGTATCTCCATCAAAATCACCCACAAAATACTGCGTATTTGCTCTTCCCTGTGTTCCCGGATGTATCATGCTGACAAGAACAACCCATTTTTCCCCATCTTCTGTCTCAACAGGGAAAAGATCGGTACATTCCCAAACAGTAGGAACCTTATTCACTCCCGGACCAAATTCTCCCGTCTTTTCCCACTCTTTCATGTCTTTTGATGCATAGATATGACAGCGGTCCCCTGCAGCCATCACCATACTCCAGCAAGCTTTCTTTTTGTTCCAGAACACTTTCGGATCACGGAAATCACGAAGCCCCGGATTTTTAATTACCGGATTGCCAAAGTATTTTTCAAAATGAAGTCCTCCATCAAGACTGTAGGCAATACTCTGGGATTCCAGATGGTTTTCCATATTATGGCTGGTATACATTGCCACAAGCGGATATTTCTTATCTTCCCCAAAGTCGGCATAATGTGTTCCGAATCCTGTCGTATTATTTACATCCGCTACAAGGCTTCCAGAATAAATACATCCTACTTCATCAGGATACAAGGCAATCGGAAGATGCTCCCAATGAAGCAGATCCTTGCTCACTGCATGTCCCCAGTGCATAGGACCCCAGAATGCATTTTCCGGATAATGTTGATAATATAGATGCCATGTTCCATCAAGGTAAAGAAGACCGTTTGGATCATTATTCCAATTTTTTGGTGGTGTGAAATGTATTTTGGGTCTAAAATCGCGTTTTCCTTTTGTGCTCATCCTTCATGCCCTCCAACAAATTCTAAAATACAATTCAATCTAACATATGGCCATGCAAATTACATGACCATATGTCTTTCTATTTTCTATTTAGTTAAAATTTTCAATGTACACTTATTCAATAGCTGCGTTTGCACGGTCATAAGCTGTCTGATAAATACTAACGATATCATTTACTCCGGCACCTTCCAGCTCGCTGATATAAGCATCCCAGCTTTCCTGACTAAATCCTGTAGTTACCCATGTATTGATATAACGGTCTACAATATCAGATACCGGCGGCTGAATCTGAGCCAGTCTCTGAAGTTCTTCCTGTGTCATCTGTACACGAGGAATAGTTTCATACTCTGCCAGGATATCTTCTTTACCATTTTCTCTCTGCATTTCCAGAAGCTGAACAGCGTCATATGCATATCCACAATATTTCTCATAGTACTCATCTTTTACAATGAAGGAACCACGACAAGGAGTGGAGTTTACACGTGCATCACCAAAATTAGTGTAATCCGGGTTTGCACCCACGTAGTTACCATCTTCATCAAGTGGAGTACGGATAATTCCGTTTTCATCTTCTGCATAGTTGTACGGTCCCCAGTTACCTGTTACGGAAATAACCGGATCACTTACCAGGTAATCAACAAATCTTGCAACAACGTGCGGGAATTTACAGGTTGTAGTAATTGCTGTGTTGGAAGAATCCTGCAGCTGAGAATAGTTAACTGCAAAACCTGTCTTACCAGCTTCGCCTTCCAGTCTCGGAACTGCTACATATTCATCATGTACATCCAGGTTTGTGATTTCCTGATCGCCCCATACACCGAAAGAACCAATTCTTGCTACATCTTCTTTAATCAGAGACTGTTTGAAAGAAGCACTTTCATCTGCCTCGAAGGAACCATTCCAGATCAGGCCTTCGTTATACAGCATATTGAAGAATTCTGCTGTCTTACCAAAAGCTTCATCCATAGCAGTAAATGTAACTTTACCATCAACGATTCTCAGATGGTCAGCATACTGATTACCTCCACAGTAAGAGTCAGCACATCCAAATGCACCTGTGAAACGATAGAACAGGTTGTAGGATCCGAATGTATCAGTTGCACCAAACCATGTAGCCATTGGAATTTCATCATCCACGCCATTGCCATTCAGGTCTCCGCCGTCACGGAAAGCTTTCAGACAATCAACCCACTCATCAACAGTTGTAGGAACGTCTTTTCCAACTTTGTCCAGCCAGGTTTTGTTAATTACGAATGGTCCAGGTGTCAGAACCAGTCCATACATTTCTTCTACATATGGAAAACCATAAGTATGTCCATCAGGAGCTATGATTTCCATCTGATACTGTGGATTTTCATCCAGGAATGCTTTCAGGTTCGGCATATAATCTGCAACCAGCTGTTCTGTCGGCAGGAATACTTCCTGATTTGCATACTGTACTGTGATATTACCGGATTTACCATCACCGAAGTTCCAGAATACATCCGGAAGATCATCTCCACCGGCAAGCAGCAGATTAATCTTTTCCTGAGCGCCATCAAGCGGAATCTTCTGCCAGTCGAATGATACACCTGTAGCTTCTTCCCACTGTTTGCAGGCTTCAAGTTCTGCCGGCTCAACAACACGGTCCGGAGAGTTTACCAACAGCATAGTGATTTTTCCATATTTTTCTTCAAAAGCTTCCGGGTCTTTAATAATCGGAAGAGTTCCATCCAGCTGGATGATTCCGGCCTCCACAGCTTCTTGTTCTTCCGGGGTCAGTTCGGTAGCACCTGCAGTAGAGCCACCATCTGAAGATCCACTATCTGCAGATCCACCATCACTCTTTCCACCGCCACAGGCTGTCAGCATACTTGTTGCCATGATACCTGTTAAAAGCAAAGCGATTACTTTTCTCTTCATGTTTCATTTCCTCCTTAATAGTTATATTCCTATAGCTGCAGAACATCCACTATCGCAGCCAAAAGGTTCAGTTTTTAAAATCATCCTTTTACCGCACCGATGGTAACACCCTTTGCAAAATATTTCTGTACGAACGGGTATACACACAACAGCGGGAATGCAGAAACTACTACAACACAATACTTCAACTGGTCTGCCAGTTTCTGTTTCATAACAGCCTCAGCCGCACTACTGCCCATCTGATTGGACTGATTCATAAGTACCAGGTTACGAAGAACAACCTGCAAAGGCATCATATCTTCATCCTGCAGGAACATCAGCGCATTAAAGAACTGATTCCACATAGCTGTTGCATAGAACAGTGTCATAACGGCAATGATGGTTGAAGAAATCGGAATTGCAATTCTGAAGAAAAATCCGAAATCTGAGCATCCATCAAGCTGAGCTGCTTCCAGAAGTTCATCCGGCACACCACTTTCAAAGAAAGAGCGGCATACGATCAGGTTGTATGCAGATACTGCAACCGGAAGTACCATAGCCCAGATAGTATTGTAAATATGCAGGTTCTTAACTGTCAGGAACAGAGGAACAATACCACCGCTGAAGAACATGGTAAAAGTGAACAGGAACATGATCGGTTTTCTTCCGAACAGGTCTTTTCTGGACAGTGCATAACCGGCGGGAATCGTACAAATCAAAGAAACAATTGTACCAACTACCGTATATCTGATTGTATTCCAATAACCTACCCACAAAGGTTTATAACCTAATGTCGTCTTATATCCCTCCAGATATACAGATTCCGGATAGAGAAGGAGTTTACCTGAACTTACAATAACGGGGTCCGTAATGGAAGCCAGTACAACATAGTACAGCGGATAAACAATAATCAAACAAATGAATATCATGATAATGACATTGACTGCAGTGAAGATCTTGTCACCTGTTCCCATCTTTACTTTTGTGCCTGCAGGCACCGCATTATTCTTAGCCATTCTCTTCACCTCCTAGAAAATACTGATATCACTGGTCTTTTTAGCAACAAGGTTGGCAATAACCAGAATAACAAAGTTGGCAATAGAGTTAAACAAACCAACGGCTGTAGCAAAACTGTACTGTGCTGTCTGAAGTCCGACCTTATAAATATAGGTAGAAATAATTTCACTCACTATAGTGTTAGATCCATTCTGCATCAGGTATGCTTTCTCGTAACCAACATTCATAATACTTCCGATCTGAAGAATCATCATCAGAATAACTGTCGGCATAATCAACGGAATGTCTATGTACAGAATCTTCTGAAGTCTGGAAGCTCCATCCATAGTTGCTGCCTCATAATACTCCGGACTGATGGCAGTCAGAGCAGCAATGTAGATAATTGCATTGAATCCCATCGTCTGCCAGAGATTGGAGCCAATAAACAGTGGCCGGAAATACTGAGGCAAACTGGTAAACATAACTTCTTTTCCGCCTGCGGCTGTGATGATATTGTTTACAACACCATTTGCAGAGAACAACACGGTAATCAGGGAAACAACTACTACGTTTGACATAAAGTACGGAGCGTAGGAAATTGTCTGGATAATTTTTCTTGGTGCATTTCTGGTAATCTGATTCAGTAGCAGTGCGAAAATAACCGGAATCGGGAAACCAATCACTAAAGTCTCCAAACTGATGACAATTGTGTTCTTAATAGCATTTACCGCAATACTTGTACTGAAAAATGTTTTAAAATGTTTGAACAAAGGTTCTGCCCAAGGGCTTCCCAGAATACCGGCACGGCCATTAAAATCCTTAAAAGCAATCACAAGACCATACATCGGATAGTAGGCAAACAGTACCAGCCAGATTAACGCAGGAATCAAAAGAACATATAACTGCCAGCAACGTAATATTTCTTTTACCTTTGACACTTTGCCGCGGTTGGAAACCGCTGCTGCATTTTCATTTTTCTTTTTCATCGCTCATCCTCCTTTACATTCTTTGTGCATTTTTTCTTTTTGAATCGATTCATTTTTTATTGAATGTAGCACTTTTTGTAATTCTTATATTACCCCTTTATTATGCTAAAATCAATATGTATTTTTTCACCAAATGTGCATCCTGTTTTTGTGTATTTTTTACAGATATTTTATTATTTTTTTATGTTCCAGAAAGCATTCGCATTACTTCGATAATTTATTCCATATTTATTGAATCGTTTCATTTGAGAGTCAAAAAAAGTAGCGGTTTACACCGCTACTTGCTTTATTTTTCCATCTTCAAATGTTATTGTCACCTTGAACAGATCCCCATCCAGATAAATATCAAAGGTTCCATTCTGCATTTTTACCAGATCCTGGGCTATGGAAAGCCCCAGTCCGCTTCCTTCCGTGCTGCGGGATACATCCCCACGGATAAACCGCTCCGTCAATTCTTCCGCTTTGATATTCAGCGGGTGCTCTGAAATATTTTTGATTTCAAAAATTACTCTGCAGCCGATTTTCTTCACTTCCACATAGACACGGGTTGACGGCATGGCGTATTTTGCCACATTATTGTAAAGATTTTCAATCACTCGCCACATTCTTCTTCCATCTGCAAAAATCACGACCGGTTCTTCCGGCACCCTGCAGATCAGTTCCAGGCTGCGTGCGGCAAATTTTTCTTCAAACTCCCCATTAGTCTGACGCACCAGTTCTCCCAGCTGTATCGGCTGCATATCCAACACCACATTTCCGGAACTTACCTTCGATGCCTCCACAAGATCTTCCGTCAACTGTTTCAGTCTCTGTGATTTGCTTTCCAGAACCTCTATATATCCACGGATCTTAGGATCCTGAATATCTTCCCTTTTCAAAAGATCCACATAATTGATAATCGATGTAAGCGGAGTCTTAATATCATGAGAAACATTGGTAATCAGATCTGCTTTCAGCCGTTCGCTTTTGAGAGTTTCTTTAACCGCATTCTGCAAACCATCCCCCACACGATTAACGGCCTCAGCCATTTCACGGTTCTCACCGGACAATCCGTTGATATCAATCTTAAAATCCAGCTCCCCACTGGCAATTCTTGCCAGTCCATCCCGGATTACCTGGCGGCCGGCACCTTCTCTGATCAGATACAGAAGTACAAGACCATCAGCCATCAAGATCAGGAACACACCGAATCCGCCCATCGTCAGCACCGCAAGAATATTTGCCAATACCAGCACGGTGAATCCCAGAATAGTTCTTCCGGAAGTCTGGCGTGCCAGATAAACTTTTTTACAGCTCTGAACAATGGCATGACAAAAACTGTTTTTCCAGAATCGTTTTCCTTTCAACCGACGGGTAATGCTCATCCAGGCCACCAAAAACAGGCTTCCGAAAATAATCTCTCCCAACACAATCAAAGTTACAAAAAAGAGATCATAAATGGATGTCTCCAGCACATACGCAATAGGAATACCGCACAGGCAGACTATCGAAAGACCCATCATGCAAACCATGACTTCTGTAGGCACCCGGTCAACCCCCATCATATGAAGGTCGCGGTCACAAGTTGTGCGGCCGGCCTGAATCGTCAGTAAAACCAAAGCAGCAATCCCTGTCAGAAAACTAAGCAAACCACCAATGATTGCTGATTTTCCCCAACCGGTATATCTTTCAAAATACATATGAGAATCGTAAAAGGAATCCATCACCGGATATTCAGAATCCAATACAATTAAAACTGTTTCATCAGAACCGGTAATTATCCAGTTTTTCAAGTAATTTTTCAGATAACCTGCCGCCTCATTATTACTCATATCATAGGACAGCTGTCCATTTTCCCGAACAGCTGAGAAGTATAATGCCGGGACCACGCCCAGATGTTCCGGATCAAATCCATCTTTCCACCCTTCCACATTGGTGAAAATTCTGCCTGTCTCCGTATTCTGCACAGCAAACATCAGATTGCTTTCTTCATTGAACACAGTGAGTCCATAACAGTACTGCTCATACTGATTACAGATATTTATCAGATTTTCATATAGTTCCTGCAAGGATACGGTTTCCGGGTTTTCCTTTGCATAGTCCGCCAGCGTCACCCCTGACTTTGGAAGATATTTTTCCAATTCCTTTCCTCTGACATAAAGGAATTTGAACGTTTCTGAATATTCCCACTGATTATTTCCTGCATTATCCGGGGATTCTTCTGTCTTTTCCGCTGTATCTGTTACCGTCTCGGAAAATTCTGAGGTTATCTCACCAGCATAGCCGTCATCGGCAAGATCAGATTCATAAAAAGGCAATTCGTCATAAATCAGCCGGGAAAAATCGCCTTCCAAATACTCTTCTGCCATCTTCCGGATATTTTCTGCGGTGTAGGTAGTATTTTCATTTTTGTCTTTTCCTTTGGCTTTCAGATCAGTAATATCAATCGTTTTTTTCGGATCCCATTCTCCATCCGTGGTAAACGGTTCCATCGCTTCAATTATTTCAGGCAGGTTGTGTATTGTATCCACAATATCCCGTCCGCATTCTGCCGTCTCTTCGTATGATGTCACATCGGAACGCAGGAGCAGTTCCGGATCATTAACGTTTTTCAGCAAACCCATGATAAAAATAAATGCAACTGTAAATATTCCAATAGCAATGAGAAATACTGCCGTGATAAAAGCTTTCATCCCCCTGGAATAGAAAGGGCCTCTTTTTTCATAATTCTCCATAATATAACCTCCTGTCTCAAGGGGTTACATTTTTTCTATTTTATAGCCGATTCCCCACACAACTTTCAGATATCTGGGTTCTCTGGGATTAATCTCGATTTTCTCACGGATATGGCGGATATGTACGGCTACGGTATTATCCGCTCCGATTGCTTCCTCATTCCAGATACTTTCATAAATCTGCTCAATAGAAAAAACTTTTCCCTGATTTTTAATGAGAAGCAATAAAATATTATATTCAATCGGAGTCAGCTTCACCTGATCTCCGTCAACCGTTACTGTTTTCAAATCATCATTAACCATCAGACCGCCGCAGGTATATACCGCCTGTGCCGCAATTTCTGCCATGGTTCCCAGCTTCGTATAGCGGCGCAGCTGGGATTTTACCCGGGCAATCAATTCCAATGGATTGAAGGGCTTTGTCACATAATCATCTGCCCCGATATTCAATCCCAGTATTTTATCCACATCTTCTGATTTTGCCGACAAAATAATAATCGGAATGCTGCTGTATTCCCTGATTTTTCTTGTTGCACGGATACCATCCAGATGAGGCATCATCACATCAATCAATAAAAGATGGACCTCTTCCTGTTTCAGCATTTGGATTGCCTGCATCCCATCATATGCTTTCAGTATCCGATAACCTTCCTGCGAAAGATAAATATCTATTGCTTCTACAATTTCCTTGTCATCATCACAAACCAATATTGTATACATAGTTCTCACCTCCCCCTCATTATAAAAGAAACCCTGTGCTTATGCCAGTAATTCTTTTTGTTGGTCTTATCCTATCAGGGAAATCTTTAGACCGACTGAGGAAAAATCTTAAGATTTGATAAAGAAAACAGAGTATCACATGGAATACCTGCTTGCCAAAAGTGAAACTGACAGATATAATAGAAACACATTTTCACACAGAAAATCTATGTATAATAGCTAACCAGGAGGTACTTATCATGTTTCGTTTATGGGGTAAAATCTGGACTGACAATCGTATGATCAAAGACACCGTTATCTGCGATGAAACCAATGACACCAGGACGCATAAAATTTTTCATTCTCTGGATGAGATTTGCTATCTTTGGGATCTGAGCAGTCCGATATGGCTGGAAAGCAATATTGCAGAATTCAAACGCCATGATAAAACCCGGTTTTATGCAGACAACTTCATTGACTCCATCGACTTCGATTACCTGGAGATACAGATCATTGAAGAATAATTAAGAATATTTTTCAACTTGAGGGGGACGATGCCATCCCCCTCAAGTACACCTAAATCAGATATTCTCTGATTACTTCTCTCATAATATTTTCTTCCTCCGGTGTCAGCATATGAGAAAATCTTGTCTTACTGGCTGCCGTCTGCTGAATTCCAGCGGTCACCCGTTCAATCAGTTCCTCTTTTGCCTGTTTCTTCACTTCTTCCACCTGGACATCAGGAACATTTGCTTTAGATGTATTTTCCATATAGTCCATCAGACCATCTAATATCATATCCTCTTTACTGATAAATCCCATAAACTGTTTCATCATCAGCAGAAGAGCAAATATTCCGGCTCCAACTAAAACATACTGATATCGAATCAATTCTGCTTCTTCATACCGATAGGTTCCATACACTGCAGCCATCATCAGAAGAAAACTGAGCAATGCACTGTATCCGATTCCCTGTTTCCATCTGGGCAGGCTGATTCCAAGAATCTTACCTCTGACCATCTGTGTCCGTATAAATACTTCCGGGTTATTGATTTCCTGATTCTTCGTTTTCCGGAGCTTGTACTCATTCAAAAATTCTCTGGTCCATTTACCCTTTGGATCGCTTATCCGGCGCAAATCACGGGCAGCCCTGCTATAAAAACGGTCTACCATAACGATACAGATTATTCCAAGTACTCCTGCTGTTATCATTCCATAGAGCAGCAGATTCTGTTCCATCCATACATGCAGCATATGTGATTACCCCCTGAATTATTTTTCAGCCACCGAAAAAAGTCCCGGGTCTTCTCAATGGCTTCTGGAGATATTATATCGTCCACATACCGGATTTGAAACAAAAATCGTTCGCCAAATTCTCCTTTATTCTGCCAGTCCCCATAATTTTCAATAAGAACAGGAAACCTTATTTCTGTCTTATAATTCCCGCAGCATCTCTCCTACCAGATTCACACAGTGCTGTGCCGCTTGTTTTTCAAAGGTTGGATAATCCATCGTTGCACTGTTATCTGCTTTATCAGAAATTGCACGAACTACAACAAAAGGAATTCCATTCAGATAAGCGGCCTGTGCAATTGCCGCCCCTTCCATCTCGGTACAGTAGCCTGCAAATTCTTTAATAATTTCATCTTTTACCTCTGCTCTGGCAACAAACTGATCGCCGCTTACAATTCTGCCTTCAAACACCTGAATATCAGGATTTACTTTTTGACATACCCGAACTGCAGTCTCACGCAAAACTGCATTAGCTACAAAAGAAAAAACTTTCATTCCCGGAATCTGTCCCTTCGGATATCCAAATTCCACCGCATCCATATCATGCTGAAGAGCATCCGTAGATACAACAATATCTCCAATATTAATCTCATTTCTCAGTGAACCTGCAATACCTGTATTGATAACCGCTTCTACTTCAAATACATCTGCAAGAATCTGAGTACAGACTGCCGCATTCACCTTGCCAATACCAGAACGTACAACAACAACATCTTTCCCATTCAGCTTTCCCTGATAAAACTCCATAGATGCTTTATTAACCCGTGTCACATCTGCCATCTGCTCTTTTAAGGCATCTACCTCTATATCCATAGCTCCAATAATTCCAATTCTATTCATATAAACCTCCATAGATTACTCAATATTTACGTTTTTCATTATAGCATGAATCCATGTTATTCCTCAAGATACTAAAACCGGTTTACGAATCGTTCTGGGTCTGCTATAATCTTTTAAGAATCATCGGCAGAAATGTCTGCCTGTTCTCAACACAAAAGCAAAGGAGTGATTATCATGGTATTTAAAACAAAAGGTACTTGTTCCTCACAAATCAATTTTGATATTGTGGATGGAAAACTTCATAATGTAATATTCACAGGTGGATGCAACGGAAACCTGAAGGGAATCGGAGCTCTGGTAGAAGGTCAGGACGCAAAAGACGTAGCTGCCCGTCTGGAAGGAATCCGCTGCGGATTTAAATCTACTTCATGCCCGGATCAGTTATCCCAGGCAATCAAACAGGCGCTGAATTAATGAACAGGCTGCTGTACTGACACGTGTACAGCAGCCTGTTTGATTTGACTATACTTACCGATCCCATTTATCACAAAGATTCAGAATCTGACTGGTAAACTTCGCCAGATCTTTGTTGGCCCCGCCTTCATTGTGACGAATGACAGTAAGAAGCCGCTGACCTGCTGCGAGAAGACGCTGATAGGCTCCTGATACCTGTGCATTTTTCGTCTTCTGCTGCATTTTCACACCATCCGGACATTCTAAGAATTTTCCTGCTTTCAGATCATATAAAGCCCCGCTGAAAGGAGCCATTGCCTGATAGTGCAGTTCATTTTCCAGCCTTGCTGCAAATGTTTCACAGGACTCCGTTTCTCCATGGCACACAAACACCTGCTCCGGTTTGCAATTGAATGCGGAAGCCCATTCCATAAGACCCTTGTCATCTGCATGACCGCTCACACCCGGCAATACCCGAATCTCTGCATTAACCTGTATCTCTTCTCCAAAAAGCTTCAGACTCTCAACACCTTCTATTAATGCCCTGCCCGGAGTTCCCACAGCCTGATACCCGACAAATAAAATAGTACACTCTTTTCTCCAGAGATTATGTTTCAGATGATGTTTAATCCGTCCCGCATCGCACATTCCACTGGCCGATATAATCACCTTGGGACGCTGATCAAAATTAATGGCTTTTGAATCTTCACTGGTTACAGAGAGTTTCAATGAAGGAAATGCCACCGGATTGATTCCTCTCTCCACCAGCTCCATTGCTTCCTGATCAAAACATTCACGGTAATGTTCACGAAATACACTCGTAGCTTCCACTGCCAGAGGACTGTCCACGACAACCGGAAAATCATCGTGGTTCCGTATCAGTTTATCCTCTTTAATTTTACGAATAAAGTACAGTATTTCCTGTGTCCTTCCCACTGCAAACGAAGGAATCACCACATTGCCGCCTCTGTCAAAGGTCTGCTGTATAATATCAGCCAGAGCCTTAACATAATCCACCGGAATCTCATGTGTACGATTCCCATACGTTGATTCCATTACTACGTAATCTGCGGTCTGTAAGTATTCAGGATCCCTGATTAATGGCTGATTCTTATTTCCAATATCTCCGGAGAAAACTATCTTTTTCTCCACACCATCTTCCTGAAGCCATATTTCTATACTGGCTGACCCCAGTAAATGCCCTGCATCCGTAAAACGCACCCTGATTCCATCTGCAACAGAAATGATCTGATGATACGCACAGCCAACCAGACAGCTGATAGCACCCAAAGCATCTTCCATATCATAAATAGGCTCAACATCCTCTTTTCCTGCACGTTTTCCTTTTCGATTCTTCCATTCCGCTTCAAACATCTGAATATGTGCACTGTCACGCAGCATAATATCGCACAAATCCGCTGTGGCATATGTGGTATAAATTTCTCCGCGGAAACCCCTTCCATAAAGAAGAGGAAGCAGCCCTGAATGATCAATATGTGCATGTGTCAACAGTACAAAATCCAAATCCGAAGCAGGAACCGGTATCTCTCTGTTCTCATAATAATTCGGTCCCTGCTCCATTCCATAATCAACCAGAAAACGTTTTCCGGCCGCTTCCAGATAATAGCAGCTTCCGGTAACCTCATGCGCCGCCCCAACAAACATTAACTGCATACTACGCCTACCTCCTTCTTACAATTTATTACTGTTCACTCCGTGACCAGTAACCACAATTTTACTTATACTTCATTATACGCTGTATGGGAATCTAATGCAAACCTTGACTTTTTTATTCACCCGATTAATAATATGATTATGAGAATAAAACCCGATTGGGATATATTTCGAATGTTATTTTTGAAAATTCAGGAGGATATTAAGAATATGAAACATATCGTTCTTACCGGCGGTGGAACTGCAGGTCACGTTACTCCAAATATTGCCATGATTCCGCTTCTTAAGGAAAAAGGATTTAAGATTTCCTATATTGGTTCTTACGATGGAATTGAAAAAAAATTAATTGAAGAGATGGGAATTCCCTATTATGGAATTTCTTCCGGAAAACTCAGACGATACTTTGACCCCAAAAATTTTACAGATCCTTTTAAAGTATTGAAAGGATATGCGGAAGCACGAAAACTGTTAAAAACCCTGAAACCTGATGTTATTTTTTCCAAAGGCGGCTTTGTTACAGTTCCCGTTGTCATTGCGGCAAAACACAGAAAAATTCCTGCTATTATTCACGAATCAGATATGACTCCGGGCCTCGCCAACAAACTGTGTATTCCTTCCGCAGTCAAAGTATGCTGCAACTTTCCTGAAACCGTCAGCAAGCTTCCCGCCGACAAAGCGGTACTTACCGGAACACCTATTCGCCAGGAACTGTTGAAAGGAGATCGCCATAAAGCCCTGGCATTCACCGGTCTTTCTGGAAATAAACCGGTTCTTATGATCATTGGTGGAAGTCTGGGATCTGTAGCTGTCAATACAGCCGTACGCCAGATTCTTCCTGAACTCCTGAAAGAATTTGATGTTGTTCATCTTTGCGGTAAAGGAAAACTTGATGAATCACTCGCCAACACGGAAGGATACGTTCAATACGAGTATATTAAAGAAGAACTTGCAGACCTTTTTGCACTTGCAGATATGGTAATCTCAAGAGCCGGAGCCAATGCAATCTGTGAAATCAGTGCTCTGAAAAAACCGAATCTTCTGATTCCCCTTTCCGCAAATGCCAGCCGCGGAGACCAGATTCTCAACGCCCGCTCCTTCGAACGCCTGGGATACAGCAAAGTTCTGGAAGAAGAAGAACTGACTCAGGAAACCCTTCTTCAGGCCATACAGACCCTCTACCAGAACCGCGAAGACTACATCACCGCCATGAGCCAAAGCAACCAGATGGACTCCATCGGAAGAATCGTAGACCTGATCTGCCAGTACGCCTAACCAAAACATACTTACTATAATTCATTCGCGTATAAACAGAAAGCCTTATATATTATCCAACGAAGTAAATCCCACACCCTTCCCCAGAGCTTTTTGTTTCGTTTGGATAAGACAGGAGAATCTCTGTGATTTTCAGAAGCATTGGGGAAAGCGAGTCCGAAAATATGCACTTAGCAAGACTTTGGCGCGAAGGCTCTCCTGAGCGTCAATTAGTCGCGCTTAGTGCAGAGTTGAGGAGGAGCGGCCTGCTTCTGAAAATCACAGAGATTCTCCGTCCCCCTCCACACCGAATCACAAACAAGCTCTTACTTTCTCAACCACTTCATCCCTGACTTCATCTGTCAGTTTTCCCGGTGTCCATGTCACACCTGCATGATCGTCTTTATATCTTGGAATCAGATGCATATGAAAATGGAATACTGTCTGCCCTGCAGCTTCACCATTATTCTGAACTACATTGAATCCATCACACTGCAGTGCTTTTGTCATTGCAATTACCATTTTCTTTGCTAATCTGATTACTTTCTCTGCCAGTTCATCCGGAAGTTCGTAAAGATTTGCATAATGCTGTTTGGGAAGAATCAGAGCATGTCCTTTTGATGCCGGCCCCAGATCCAGGATTACACGAAATTCTTCATCTTCATAAAGCGTCGCTGACGGAATTTCTCCCGCTGCAATTTTGCAAAAAATACAATTATCCATATTTTTCCTCCATAATCTCCCGTTTAGTGTCGGGTATTGTCGATTGAAATTTGTTGCTTCCTTCGTTGTACAATGATACACTTTTTCTGGAAAATCATCATGCAAACGAGGTATTTATATGTTATCCACAATGGAAAAACATCAATTAGAACACTACAGTCAGATTTACCCTGAACTGGGAAATCTCATTCAAAAACTGGAGCTGTCACATCAGATGGAACTTTCCAGAGTTTCTCACGAGATACGCAACCCTGTTACGCTTGTAAACAGTTTTCTTCAGCTTACCCAGTCTCATCATCCTGAGGTTTCAGATTTTGATACTTGGCAGCCGCTCATGGAAAACATGAATTATCTGAGAAATCTCCTGGATGAGTTTTCCTGCTACAATAATTCCCGAAAGCTTCAAAAGGAATGTTTCTCTCTTACACCCTTCCTTCAGACATTAGTTTCTGAATGCAGCAGTCTGCTGAATCCTATATCTATTTCCTTTATCAAGCAGAGTGCCATTCCGTCTGCCGCTTTCGACCGGACCAAACTTCGCGCCGCTATCCTGAATCTGATTCGAAACAGCGCTGAAGCCATAGCCAATAATCCTGATGGATACATCCGTGTCTCACTTTCCTTCGATGGTTCCAACTTCCATATCTGTGTGAGTGATAACGGTCAGCAGATTCCAGAAGAATACCTGGAAACCCTGTTTGAGCCCTTTGTTTCTCATAAACCAGAAGGATCAGGACTGGGGCTGGCAATTGTACAGTCAATTGTCCAGGCTCATAACGGATCCGTTACCGTGGAATCGGATTCTGATAACACCAGTTTTACCATTCATCTGCCCCTGTGTTATTCTTGACACAGGGCTTTCTATATGATACAAGGGTCAAAAGCACACCTGCCAGCACACCGCCAATGTGAGCCGCATTATCAATGCCAACTGAACGGAATCCATGATAAATGCTCAATCCAATCATCAGAAGGAGACGGGATGCTGTAATCTGCTGCAGCCTTCCCCCATTTTTAACCAGAATAATAAAGATTCCTCCGATAACAGCAAACACTGCACCTGACGCTCCGGCACTCACTGCTGCCGAACCACTTCTGCAGTCCATGACAACCGACAACAGATTGCCAGCCATTCCACCGCCAATATAAATCACCAGATACTTCCATTTGCCCACAAGTTCTTCCAGTGTATCGCCAAGAAACAGAAGCAAAAGCATATTATTGAAAAGATGTTCTATCCCAAAGTGAAGAAACATACTGGTAAACAGTCGATACCACTGCCCTTCCAGAATCCAGGGTGTATACGCCGCACCACATTTCAACATAAATGCAGCATCTTCTGTATCTCCCAGTATTTCCATCACCACATAAACCAGAACATTAATTGCGATTATCAACAGATTCACCCAGTTAATCTTTCCCCTGAAAATCTGTTCCAGCGCATCCGGGGAATCATATCCGTAAGATTCCTGCATTTTCTCACCTCTCTACTGTAAATCATCCTCTTCTGTCCTTCCATTATAGAACACCACAACAAGCTTTACAATACCCCGGACATAATCAATTCTTTCTCAGAATGTATGTCAGATCTGCAAATTTTATTTCATCGCCGGCCTTAATCTCTATTTCTTTTTCTCCCGGAAGTGCTCTACCATTTACCCACGTTCCGTTTTTTGAATTCATATCACAGAGATAGCAATGCCCTTGGTCTATTCGGATTCTGGCATGCATGCGGCTGATTGCAGAAGAAGGAAGCAGAACGTCTGCCATATCTGCCATTGTTCCTATAAACCACTGTTTCTTTTCACGTAAATGAATGGACGGCAGGTTGGAGGAACCTTTACTTTCCAGAAAAAATTCTGTATTTTCTTCAGGCATACATAATATCTGAGTAAAACAGGGTTCCTCCCATCCCTCCTCTATTTCTTCTTCCACTGCGTCCTGTTTTTCTACCCGGCAAATAACCGGCTCCTGGGGCATAGTTTTCTTTTTTCTCGTCATCAAATATACTACTGCACCCGATACAATTCCTATCAGCCCCAGCAGACCGGCGATCCAGATTGCAGAAGGATAATTTTTCCACAGATACCAGCCGGACAATCCTCCAATCAATATACCTGCTGCTGCCAGTGTAACTGACGCTGAATGGCGTTCCTCAGGTTCTTCCTCCAACAGAATCTGTACATCTTCTTCCTGTACTTTTTCCTGTTCCGGTTTATAATCACAGAATTGTTCCTTTTCTTCTTTCTTCTTCAGATGATCTGTACAGACTTCAATCTGTTTCATAAAACCCTCAAGGGAAAACACCTCATGAACTGCATAATGGTAAAATCCATAACCAATCATAATTCCTTCCTGATTCTGATGATCCAGAAGAGGAAGAAGCTCTTCCATCAGAGAGCAAAAACTCTCTTCTATTTTTCTGTCTGTCCCGGGAACACAACAGAACAAAACCTCTTTTACCTGAGCATCTACAAAAATATATTCCATTTCCAGAAGCAAAGAACCTGCTTCCAGAAGATATTCATCCAATTCAGCCAGCGTATATGCAAGACTTTTACATAACGCCAGCACCTCCTCGCCGGTAATTTTTTTACAGCTGCATCGTTGTTTCAGTGAAATCCGGGACGTTACATCATAATAGAGCAGTACATCTTCATCCATTCTTCTGCAGCTGCAGGAAAGGAGTCCCGGAATTGTATTTTCTGTAATCATCCGCAGCGGATAGGACGACTCCGGCTGTTGATCCGGAATAACCACCAGATAACTGTGCTGCATATCTCTCCTATATTCAGTTTTCATACAACTATCCTTTCTGTAAAGCTTCTAATTTTCTAATATACGTCACAGGCCGCACGATTTTCTGTGATACGGTAACATCTGCCTTCCATGACTTTCTTCCCCAGACCGGTGTTTCACCGGTAATATGAACTTCCAGCCGATCATCACTTCCGGTGATTGCTGAAGTTATTTGATTCCATGGCATCGGACTCTCCTTACGCATCATATCCCACCGTTTTTTTGCCTCTTCTTCCCCTGATTTTCCTTTCAGAACCGCCCTGGTACTTCCTGACAGCACGGTTTCACAAGCCGCCTGTGTATACCAGCATCTCTGATAAAGGAAAAATCCAAGTGACAGTACAAGAGCCATTACCATTACTGACAAAGGTATGACAAAGGAAGCTTCTACTGTCAGCGAACCTTTTTTTATCAATCTCGTCTTTTTATCCATTTTGTTCCGCCTCAATTTCCCACCTCAAGACATGTTATCAGATAACTGGCCAGAAGAAATGGAGCAAATGGTATCTCTGATGTTCTCTTTTTCTGACCGATCCATACAATTACTCCCCACGCCCCTGCAAGACAAAATCCACCCAACATCACATTCCACAGTATCTCGATACCGGTCACCAGCCCTAAGGCCATACACAAGATTCCGTCACCGCTACCTATAGCACTGTTTTTTCCAATAGATAATAACCAGAGAAAAAACCCGGGAATCAATCCGGTCCATGCAAAGATCTGTTCCTGATTCCACCGAATACACACACACAGAAGAAGAAATACTATCGTATAGATCAGATGAATCTCTCTTCTTTTTCCATCCGTCCATGCATTCACTGCAAGATAAATCAATACAAGACTATTCATGCCGCATTCCTCGCTTTACACCGCTGACACTGTGGTATACCTCCAAGTTCAGATTTTTTTACCAGCCGCACCGTCCGGGTAAGCCCGCCGCAGGATGTACTTTTATGATAGCAATCGCCCTTTTCGGTATAGTACACAATTCCATTGGAACTTTCTGTTTTTCCGCACTTTTCACAGGAATGATATTTGCCTCCATAAGCATTTCTCAGATTATGGATTGATTCTTCTGTATCCTGCTTCACGGTAAACTGCAGGTGGGTACAGGATGATGATGTATGATAAACACTTTGATGGTCTGTTACATAAACCATCTCATCCTGACTGTTGCCCGCGTGATTTTCTTCTGCATCTCTCCCTGTCCATCCTCTGACCTGACTTTCATTATGAAAATGAAGTGCAGGAAGAGGTAAAATACTGATCGGAAGACGATATGTAATATTTGCGTAAAGAGTTACGATATGATTTTTGTAAGATGATCCCACCGTAGACACTTCAACGTATTTTCCCAGATCCGGCATCTTCTTTTTTGCATAGACAGCACATACCGCCGAAGACACTACCCCTTCCGGAGAACGCTCCCCGATTTCCGCTGCATATGCATACATACCAAGTTCCTGTGCGCTCTGATGTAAGGATAGTTTGACCATAGATTGCACTCTGTAGATATCTATCAGACAAAATATTGTACACATGCCTATCAGGAAAAGTGGCACAACCACTGCTGCCTCCACGGTAAGTGAAGCTTTTTTCCTGCAATTCAGAATACAGAGGAATGCCCTGCGGATTCCCTGGATGCTCACATGCCCGGAAACATGTGATGTGTTCTCTGCCTGAAGAGTTTTTTTATTTGTTTTTTGGGTCTCCCAGGTACATTCCTCTGTATTCTGAACCTTCATTCTGCTATTACTGCTACATCTCATACCCATACTCTCTCTGTATCGTAAAATTCTTTCCACAACAGGAAAACTTCATTTCCACCTGCAGATAACTGACACACAGATCCATTCTGAAATTTTCCTTACCTGCCATACAACGCATTTCCTGTTCTGCCACATCCATGGTTCGAAGAACCTGCTCTTTGGATGAGCCTGCCGCCAGTAAAAGACGGAGATATCCGGGATAATCCAGACCTGAACCCTGATCTTTCTGTCCTTCCTTTAAAATCTCAGGTAATTTCCCCAGATTACTCAAAGATAACACCCAGCTCTGGTCTGTCTTCACCAGCGGAACCTTACCTCCCATCAAAAGCTGCCTTACATCCAGGAGACTTTCCCCGAATGCCCATGCGGTCTGAAGTAAAATACTGACTGCCCCTTCAAGGGCTACCAGTCCGGTTGCCGCACAAATGGTCAATGCCGTCTCATGAATCTGCGCCTGACGTACAGGATTTTTAAGCAGATAAACCATATTAGCCGCCTCCCGCAGCCCCAATAGTTTTCCAACCACAGATTTCAGATTTTCCTGATCGGTATCTTTCCCTGCCAGCACATATTCCAGCTGATATTGAATCGCACCATCCGGCAGTTTCCCCTTTATATCTTCCCGTCCGTAATAATTCAAATGTTTAATCATATATTCTCTGAAAATCATATCATCGGTCGAATTATCCGGATTTTGCCCATAATAGAGAATTCCCATCCCCTGTGTACAGGATCTGCTGCTCATTTTTTCCATTTCCCCAAAATCGGCATCCGACAGTTCCTCTTCCAGCGGAAGTACCAGAGAAAGGATTCCCTTATCTTTTAACAAGGCTATTACTTTCAGAGGATTGACAAACTCTGAATCTTCCTCTTTTTTCTCCTGAACCTGGCCTTGAGCCTGCTGATAATCATCCTGTGCCTGTTCAACAGGTTCTGTGTTACTATCCGTTTCCTGTCTATCCAGAATCGCTTTCTGCTGCTGAACCTGTTGTAAAAGAAGCTGTATCCCCTGAATTCCCAAAGTGTCTTTCATATAATCAATTGCCTGAATCTTAAATGCCCTTCCGTTCTGATCAGCGGCAAGGGTAATTCCTGTCACTGCTCCGGTATTTTTCGAGCAATTCCACAGATTTTCCCCACGAATATCCGTAATAATTTTCCCCGGACTGCAGCTTTTCAGAAATTTGTCCTCCACCTGCTCATACATACGTCCCGGCTGCAATACTCCTGTACCGTATCCTCCGTCCAGAAAGAACACATGATATCTTTTCAACAATTCCCGGTCATAACCGGCAAATACGGAATATAAGCCTTCCTCGACTCCTGTCTCTGCCTGAACCTTTCCGCCCGCAATCTGTACCGAACGGAATATAACCTGTATCACTACCAGAAGCACTGCCAGAAAAAGACTGAAAAATAAAGTTACACTTCCTTTTTTCTTCAAGGGATACCCTCCTTTTTGTTTTCTGTGTTTATCTTGAAAAAAGATAAGCCGCTCAGATACTGTTGCTTTGAGATGTTATTTTAGAAAGGATATTATTCACAAGGCTGACCAGCTGTTTCTTAAAAATCATAACCAGTCCCACAAGAACCACAATGATCAATATCAGTTCTACAGTACCCAGGGCATCTTCTTCCGCCCAGAAACGTTTCCATAACCGCAAATCCCTCACCTCCTTTCCCATTGAACATTACTATATGTCAACCTGAAAATGAAATCCAGGCAGGCACCAACATTAAAACAAACACAACCACCAGCATCAGAATCATGGGAAATAATAATCTTGTAGAAGCCTGCTCTCCAAGGACTCTCGCCTGCTGCTGTCTCATTTCCTGAGCCTTTGCAGCTTCTTCCTCAAGCAAATGTTCCATTCCTCTGCTGCCTTTCTGCAAATGCTGAATCAATAAAGCAGACAATGTTCGATACGGCAAAAGACCCATCTTTTCTCCCATTCTGGCATAGACTTCCCGTTCTCCCAGACCTCTGTCCATTTCATGACAGGCTTCCACAAGAATCTCATATGCCTTCCTTACTTCGTTTGGTTTTACATATTTCTCATAATCATTTCCAATTCTCCAGATTGCCTTCCGGAGATTGACTCCAGCCCCCAGAAGCAGGGTCAGCTTACTCAAAATTTCCGGATAATCCTGCAGCATCTGCTGCCTTTCCTTTTTCTTTTTATCAGCCGCTGACTGTCTTTCTCTCATAACCAGTAATACAGGGAAAACCAAGGCCAGAAATACAGTGCCCAATATTGTTTCGTTATTATTCTTTTTCCATGTCAGCCTGCTGCCATTCCATGCTGCAGGAAGATAATACCATTCTTCTGTATCACGGTTATTTTCCTGTTCCATCAGTTTTTGTAACTGCTCTTCTTCGCTTAATTCCGGCGGAAAAACAGTTACATACCACCGGCACGTTTCCTCCCTGTCCTGAACAGAAAGGGTCGCCTCCAGGCAAACCTGTTTTCCCTGGGGAGGGATTTCCTGTTTTAGCTGTCCCTCCCAGTCCACGCAGGAAGGGTCACTGCTGATCCAACTGATCGTCACCGGATACCCCTCCAGTTTTTCAGGAAGATTTAACGGCTGATTCACCATATCTATGCTGGCATTCTCTCCCAGCATCACTTTTTCCAGCTGCGTCTGTACTTCCTGTATAACTTTAACCTCTTCTTCCTCCGTCAGGGCTTTTTCTTTTACATCCACAATTATTTCTTTTGTTTCCCGGCTTCCACTCTCATCAGTCCATTCCAGCTCCAGACTCTCCTGAAAGCTTCCTTCCCCATAAACGGGACGCTGAATTCTGGTTACTTCTTCTCTTCCCATAAACAGGATATAAATTCCTGCTACAGCGGCTAGTACGCTGCTGCATCCAAAAGCCAGGAGAATACGCTGCAATACCTTTTCATCCAGCCATTCTGGAACTGCCCACCCCATCTTTCGTAACCGTCCAAGTATCCATCTGCTCACCTTCATATGGCAATCCTCACAATCTTTCTGCCCATATAAAAGCTGCATCCATATACACAAAGACAAATTGTCATCACAAAGACTCCTGCCGGGTTATGATACAGAACATCCATAAATCCCCGGGAACTGGCCTGCATGTAAAGAATCATCCCTCCAGGCACCAGACTCATAATCAACTGTTCCATTTTCTTTCCGGAAATAGCCACATCGATTTCTCTGCTGACGCGAATCTTTTCTCCAATGATTCTGGCCATTTTCTCCATGATATCGCCAAGATTTCCACCTGACTTTCTGGAAATCATAAAGATTTCCCCAAAGTTCAGAATATCTTCCACACCGGTCCGAAGTCCCAGATCAAGAAATAATTGATCAACACCTACGCCTACTTTCATCTGCCGTTCCATGTACACCAGTTCCTTTACCAGTTCATCCTCCGTACCATAAATCTGCTCCAGCTCTTTTCTGCATTCTGTCACAGCACGCTCCATGGCATACCCCGCTCTCACTGCGGTCTGGAGCCCATGCAAAACATCCTGAAAGTGATACGCAATCCGTTTTTTTCTTTTATCAATTTTCTCTTTCTTTTTCCAGCGGATATACCAGATACCTGCCGGAATCCCCATCAGAAGAAACCAGAAAGAACGATAACAGAGATAATCGACAATAACCGTCAACATCGCTATCTCCAACACGGTCTGTATCCATTCTTTCACTGAGAAATAATATCTGCTATAATCTGTCTTCAAATTTTTTTACCTCTACACCTGACATCTGCAGCTTTTCCCTGTCATACAATTCATTTTTTCTGTCCAGATGTCCTTCCTGTATATTCCAGGAATATAACGGCTGCAGCTTTACTTCGCCCTCTTCATAGCCCAGAATTTCACAGATTTCAAATACCTTCCTGGACCGGTCCGGCAATCTTCCCAGATGTACCAGAAGGTCAATACCGGAAGCGATCTGCCTGCGTATGGCTTCCAGCGGCAGCTGCATCCCCATCAGAACCATGGTCTCCACCCTTGAGATCATATCCCTGGTACTGTTGGCATGTGCTGTCCCGAGACTCCCATTATGACCGGTATTCCATGCCTGAAGAAGGTCTATTGCCTCAGCACCGCGAATCTCACCTACAACAATACGGTTAGGTGCCATTCGAAGTGCTGTTTTGATCAGATCTCTGATGGTAATTTCCTTATTCCCCTCCATGTTGGCAGGTTTCGCCTCCAGCCGCACCAGATTTTCAATCCCCTGTATCTGCAGCTCAGCGCTGTCCTCAATTGTTACCAGACGTTCTTCAGAGGGAATATAATTGGACAGGGCATTGAGAAATGTAGTTTTTCCTGAAGAGGTTCCTCCCCCAATCAAAATAGAATAACCTGCCTGTACTGCCATTTTTAAAAATTCTGCTGCCTCCGCCGTAATACTCCCCTTTTCAATCAGCCATTCCATCGTTATGGGATGGTCGGGGAAACGGCGGATCGTCAGAACCGGACCATCCAGAGCTACCGGATACACAACTGCATTTACCCTGGCACCGTTTTCCAGCCGGGCATCTACGATGGGTGAGTTCTCATTAATCACCCTGTTACATTTACCCACGATCTGCTGAATCACATCTTCCAGTTTTTCTTTTGAAGCAAATGATTTCTCCCAGCGCATTTTTTTGCCGTTTTTCTCCAGAAATATATTCTGATATCCATTTACCATAATTTCTGTAACTTCCTCATCCTCCAGTAACTCCTGAAGAATATCCAGCTTCCGGACAGAGTAAAAAAGTTCCTTCCTCATGGCTTCCTTATCTTCTACACGAAGCCTAGTTCTCCTGGTCTCAGCCAACACAAGTTCATCAATCCGGTCCAGAATCTCTTCATCCTGCCACTCTCTTCCATCATCCAGATCCTGCATCAGTTTTTTTCGAATGACTGTGTACATTTCTTTATCTCTCACACGCTACCTCCCGTTTCTTTCCGCAGCAGTTCCCGCACAAAATCCCCCAATTCACTCCACACCAGATCATCAAAATATCCGGCGCCTTTGTGAATGGTACGATGATAGGGAAGTTTTATTTTCTGAATTCTTTCCAGTACAGGAATCTTGTCCCACAGACGCAGCAGATTCTCAAACTGATTGATTTTAGCCTGGGACATGGGATCGGTACGTATCGGCATATAAATCTTATTGCAAAGCTCCATCAGTTCATAAAGCTCTGTCACACCGTCTCCCAGATCCAGTAAAATCACATCATATACACTATTTCCTGCAATTTCCTGCAGAAGCTGTGTCCATTCCTTCAGACTGGTCTGCTGAATATCCATAGGAGACAGCACCGGCGGCACAAAATCCAGATTATTGACTGTCTGCACCATTCCGTTCAGCTTACCTGCCAGATTCGATGCATTCTGCCGCAGATAATACAGCAGATCCCCCAATGTCTGGTCATAATTTTTTTCCAATAAATACTCAAACCCTGAATACTCTTCCAGATTCAGATAGAGCACAGCTCTGCTTTTTGCCAGAACCTGCCCCAGAGTCAGTGCAAATGTTGTTTTCATGGTTCTTCCTACCGGCGAATAAATGCCGATAATCTCCACATGTTTCCTATCTGTCTGCAGCAAAGGCGGCGGTATATGGCGCTTTTCCCCATAACAGGCCAGAGCTTCACGCACTACCTGAGCAGAGGGCTGATATTTATAAATACTGGGATATTCATAGGTACTTTCCGGCACAATCCCCTCGGACAAAATCAGGATCTGTCCGATATCCTGCTCCTGTATGTCATCACACATGGCATTCTCCGATATCAGAAGGAGCTCAACCGGATGCTCCTTTACAAAGTCCAGCAGCGTCTGCGCACTGGTAAAAACACGTATTTCAAAGGGAATGTTTTTCTTTCGGTTCAGATATTCCATAAAATGATAGGCATACTCAACCTCCAGATCACAGACTGCAAAAATATTTCGTTCTTTTCTCACATAATCTCTCCTTTCAGTATCAACAGCAATACGCTGCAAAAAACAGGTACGGTAAAATGGATATTTTCCGGGTGTTTTCCCGGTGCCAGATATGGCGGAAATGTTTTTGTTATAAGTACATGATTCAGATAAGTAAAAAAATATACAAATCGTTCTTTTGTATTACATCGAAAGAGCAGCACCGGAATTGCAATCACAGCTCCTGCCAGAAAAGAAATTATGATAGAATATATAATGACTTTTCCTCCCATGGCGCTTCCCAGTACCATGAAAACTTTAATATCACCGGTTCCCATCATCCTGCAGAAGAACAGGGGAAACAGCAACAGGAGCGGTATAAAGAGGCCAATAAGCCATTCGGGTAACGATTTCGTTTCCATTCCCGAAATACACAGGAACAGGCTGACGGCCACTCCGATACCTATGGCCACATTCGATACTTTCTCCCACTTCAAGTCCATAATCATAGAGATTATGGAAAAACAAAGGCAAAAAATGCAGGTAGTATTCATATTAACCTCCACTTTTATGTTTTTTCGTTCAGGGGAAACCTGCAGCGGATTCACTGCTCCGGATGTGAATATGGGCTCATTATATCTGCCCTTTCTGGATTTGTCCAGAGGATTTTGAAAGATTTTTATGATTTGGCAATTCTGTCCAAATATCAGGTCAAAATTTTGTCAGTTATTTTTTGCAATTTATTTTCGACATTTTACGACTTTTTTGTTTGCATGGCAGAAACAGTTGCAATTCCTGACAAAAAAGTGTATAACATGTTTAATACGTAAAAAGGAGTTAACTATGAGCAAAGAAGTGAAAACCAATGCCATGCGCATTCTGGATAAAAATCATATTTCCTACGAACTGCTGCAGTACGAATGCGATGAATTCATCGACGGACTTCACACAGCAGAAAAGACCGGAGCACCGGTAGAACAGTCTTTTAAAACTCTCGTTGCCCAGGGAAAAAGCCGCCAGTATTACGTACTGGTTGTTCCGATTGCAGAAGAAGTACATCTCAAACAGGCGGCCCGGGTAGTTGGAGAAAAGTCCATCGAACTGATTCCTGTAAAAGAAATCACAAAGGTCACCGGTTATGTGCGGGGAGGCTGCAGTCCTCTGGGCATGAAAAAGCTGTTCCCTACCTTCATCCACAACAGTGCGGAAAACTTTGATAAAATCTATGTGAGCGGCGGGCGCATCGGCACCACGATCTGCCTGAATCCTCAGGAACTGGCACAGGTAACACACGCCCGCTTCGCCTGTATAACAGAAGAAACCGCCGGCTGACCACTCTATCGCGTGAATTCATAGATACCGATTCCCGTGGCCAGAGCCAGATTCAGGGAATCGATATGATCGGTATGGCGAATCACCACACTCTGTCCTTCATCGGCAAAAGAATCGGGAAGACCTGTTGCCTCATTGCCAAAAATCAGGGAATATGTCTCTCCCTTTTCCCGTTGAAGTTCCTGCAGGGGAACTGCCCCTTTGAGCATGAACGGATAGAGACTCCGGCTGCCTGCCTGTTCTTTATACTCCTCAAAACTTTTAAAGTAACAGAAGTTCAGCTGAAACAGGGATCCCATGGAAGCCCTCACTACCTTGGGATTGAACACATCAACACCAGGCTCAATAATAGCAAGATTTTCAATACCAAATCCTATGCTTGTCCTGATTATCGTACCCATGTTGCCCATATCACTGGGATTCACAAGAACAATATGATTCTTTTCCGGTTCCAGTACATTACTGTACTTTTCAAACACACCAACTGCAAATATATTCTCCTTATCTCTCAGTTTTTCCACTGCCTTCCCATTCCGTTCCAGAGGAATACCATTATGTGTACACAGACCGCTGATAATCTCCAGCTGTGCCTGGCTGTTCATGTCGGGATGAAGCAGTACTTTCAGCACATGTTCCGGCTGATGTTTCAGAAGCTCTATTGTCGGGAAAGCTCCCATGGCATAGGAGTGTTCCATTTTTTTTGCATATTTCTTTAACGGTACGTCACGATTCATATTTTGTTTTCCCTTCATCTATTTTATCAACTACTGTAAAAAAATCTTGATTCAAGAAACTTCCCAGTTACGTATTCTATGATATAAAAAAACACCGTCCCCGCAGTTCATAGTCTGCAAAAACAGTGCTTTCAGTGCGCCTTCAGGGACTCGAACCCTGGACAAATAGATTAAGAGTCTACTGCTCTACCAACTGAGCTAAAGGCGCGTCTGTATGTTATCTTTAACGCAAGAACTATTATAATCAATGATTCGAAAAAAAGCAAGTATTATTTTTACTTTTTCTTAACTTTTTTTCCTTTTTTTTCAGATTCCGCCAGAATAGTATCCAGTTCCCTTATATTTTTGTCTATCCGGGATATGGTTCGGCTCAATCCCGGGCTCCTGTAATTCCAGTCCCACAGGGGTGTTTTCTGAAAAAAATTCTTTTTCATACACATTACCTGCCTTTTATGATACCGGAATTGTTTCTCATACAATTCTGGTATCATAATATGCAGAACATTCTGACTTGCTCATACTTTCATCGGCGGATAATCATTTTGTGTATGGGATTTCCCATGGATGAGAATTTTTCTTCGTATTCTGTCATCACGTTTCCCCGTACCATCTCAGACTCATGATGAAGATCAAAGGTACTGGCAACCAGCTGCCATTTGGTTTCTTCCACTTCCTGCAGAGAAAAATCAAACAGCCCCCGATTGTCTGTCTTGAATTCCACCTGACCATCCTCTGCCAGAATCTGATCATATCTCTCCAGAAACTGCCGGGATGTCAGACGTCTTTTGGCATGGCGTTCTTTTGGCCACGGATCAGAAAAGTTCAGGAAAATCCTGTCCACTTCTCCCTGTGCAAATACTTCCGGAAGATTCCGCGCATCCATTCGGATAAAATACAGATTTGACAGTTCCTCTTCCATCTGCGCTCTTTTTTGTACGGCGCGAAGGAGCACACTGTCGTACATCTCTATTCCAATAAAATTAATGTCCGGATGAAGGCGTGCCATGTCCATGATAAAACGGCCTTTCCCCATCCCCACTTCTATCCACACCGGATGATTATTTTTAAAAACTTCTGCCCATTTTCCTCTCTGGCTATCTGGATTCTGCACAACAAATCGGCTGTCTGCGATCACATCTTTGGAACCTGGGATATTTCTCAGTCTCATATCTGTTTCCTTCCTGTTCTCTAATGTTATCTCATCTTATCACAGAATGGTATTTTAATAAAGTTAATTTTCAGTATCTGCTCACTCTTTTGTACACACATATAAATAAGAAGTTTTTTGTGCATTTTTTAATGATTTCATGTCAATGATAAAAAAAAGGTGTGAATGGTTACAATTTACATTTTTGGTAAAGAGGTGTATGATGTAGGGAAATTCTAAAAAGTTTTGACATAAAGGAGGGGAAATATGGAACCTATTATTGAAAAGCTGACGGAAATTGAAACCGCTACCTCCCGTATTATGGAATCTGCTGTCAATGAAACACGGATTCAGGATCAGGAATCCGAAAAACGGATGGCAGAATTTGACAGACACGTGGAACAGGTCACCCAGGAAAAGCTGGCCCAACTGCATGACAGTCTTCAGAAGCAGGCTGAAAAAGAACTGGCCGATCTGAAAGCTGACATGGAACATCAGATGAATTCCATGGACAGTTATTTCCGTAATCACCATCAGGAAATAACCGATAAAATTTACAAAAATATAATCAGGATGTGATCATCATGGGGAATTTATTATCTTACAGTGGCCTGTCCACTAAAATTCGTGCCATGCAAAGCAAGCTTCTGACAGACCGACAATACCGGGAACTGGCAGAACTGAAGAATGTTCCTCAGGCGGTGGCTTATCTCCGTCAGCAGCCCTCATATGAAAATACATGGGCTTCTTTGTCCGATGACGAACTTCATCGCGGTAAAATCGAACAGCTTCTGGTTAACTCTATTTATGATGATTTTACCAAGATTTATCGGTTTTCCAACGGAAAACAGAGAAAATTTCTGGATTTGTATTTCGGACGGTATGAGATAGCTATCATGAAAGAATGTTTGAATAAAATTTTTGATCACAGAGATGTCAATCTTGATCTTTCTCTGTTCAAACCTTTTTTTGACAAACATTCTCAGTTGGATATCAACAGGCTGACATCTTCGGTTTCCATTGAGGAATTTGTAGGAAATCTGAAAGATACTCCTTATTATCAGCCTTTGCAGGCGCTTTCCGGTCTGGAACGCCCGACTTTATTTGATTATGAAATGACTCTGGATCTGTTTCATTTTTCTGAAATATGGAAAACCAAGGATAAGATTCTGAAGAAGAAAGATCTGGAGGAAATCACTGCTGCCTATGGCAACAAATTTGATCTGCTGAACATTCAGTGGATCTACCGGTCCAAACAGTACTACCATATGAGTAGTCCGGACATTTATGCCCTGCTGATTCCCGTTAATTACCGGCTTCGCAAACGGGATATTACAGCTCTGGTGGAAGCGGAAAATATGTCTTCATTCAAAGCAGCACTTTCAGATACCTATTATGGAAGGCATTATGAGAAGCTGGCTCCTAACACACTGGAAGAAATGTACTCTCATATCATGAAGTATGTTCTTTCCAAAGAAGCCAAAGAAGATCCTTATTCAATAGCAACTATTTATTGCTATCTTTATCATAAGGAACATGAGATCGACCGTCTGACTACAGTACTGGAATGTATCCGGTATGGTGTCAATCCGGACGATACCATGAGCTATATTTTAAAATCTTAGGTATGAATTACCTGTAACTCTACAACCGGAGGATGTGAAACATGATTGAAAAAATGAAATTTATCAGCATCACCGGGCCCAAAGCGGATATTGACCGTGTTGTGGATCAATACCTGTCAAAGTATGAAATTCATCTGGAGAATGCTCTGGCAGAATTGAAGACGATTCAGAATCTGTCTCCCTACCTGCAGATCAATCCCTACAAATCGCTGCTCACCAAAGCGACAGAATTTCAGAGTCTGTTAGACACCGGCACGATTCAGAAGGACAAAACTGTCACTCTGGAAGAGGCGGTGAATCTGATTCAAAAGTTTGACAGTGATATGACACAGCTGAGTCAGACGCGGAAGGACCTGGAGGATCAGCAAAAACATCTGGAAAATCTTCTGGAAAAACTGGAACCGTTCCGACAGTTAGAATTTGATCTGTCGGCAGTGGTTCATTTCCGTTATGTCTCCTGCCGTTTCGGACGAATTGCCAAAGAGTATTATGCTAAGTTCGAAACCTATGTTTATGAAAATGTGGAAACACTTTTCTACCGCTGTTATGCCGACGAAAACTATATATGGGGCGTTTATTTCTGCCCTGTCGGTCAGGCCGGACGGGTGGATGCGGTCTATGCTTCCATGCACTTTGAGCAGATGGAACTTCCGGAAGAACTGTACGGACACCCGCAGGAAGTTTATCAGCAGCTTACAGGCAGGCTGAACCGATGCAGGGAAGACCTGAATCTGCTGAAGGAAAAGATTAAAGTTATGATTCAGGATAAAGCCAGTGAATTGTACGCAGCCAAAGAACGTCTGGAATCTCATTCCCGCAACTTTGACATCCGTAAACTGGCAGCCTGTACGAAAGAAAGTGACCGGGAAGTATTCTATATTCTCTGTGGATGGATGTCTGAGAAAGATGCCATTTCCTTCGAGAATGAGATTTCCAGTGACGAAAATCTGTATTTCTTTACAGAATCAGATGATACTACGGCCCACGGAGAACCGCCGACAAAACTTAAGAATCCCTGGTTCCTGAAGCCGTTTGAGATGTTTGTCCGAATGTATGGACTTCCCTCTTATCATGAGATGGATCCCACCTTCTTTGTGGCACTTTCCTATATTTTTATTTTCGGTGCCATGTTCGGTGATGCCGGACAGGGAATCTGCCTGTTTATCGGCGGTATGATTCTCTACAAATTGAAAAAGATTGATCTGGCCGCTATTATCGGCACTGCCGGTATTTTTTCCACGTTTTTCGGTTTTATGTTCGGAAGTTTCTTTGGGTTTGAAGATGTACTTCCGGCCATCTGGCTGAGACCGGTCACAGCAATGTCTGAGGTATCTTTCCTCGGTAAACTGAACACCGTGTTTGTGGTTGCCATCTGTTTTGGTATGATCATGATTTTATTTACCATGATTTTCCATATTATCAATGGAATCCGCACCAAAAATGTGGAAGAAATCTGGTTTGACCAGAATTCCATTGCCGGTCTTGTCTTCTATGGTTCTCTGGTGGCGGTCATTCTTCTGTTCACCACCGGTCATGCTATTCCGGGTGCCGCTGTTCTTGTCATCATGTTCGGCGTTCCACTCATTATTATGATGATGAAAGAACCACTGACCAGACTGGTGAACAAACAGGCTCCCGCAATTGAAGGAAGCAAGGGAATGTTTTTTGTACAGAGCTTCTTTGAAATGTTTGAAGTCCTGCTCAGTTACTTTTCCAATACCCTTTCTTTCGTCCGAATCGGTGCATTTGCCGTCAGCCACGCTGCCATGATGGAAGTTGTTCTGATGCTGGCAGGCGCTGAAGCAGGAAACCCCAACTGGATTGTGGTTGTACTGGGAAATATTTTCGTTACTGCAATGGAAGGTCTGATCGTAGGTATCCAGGTACTTCGTCTGGAATACTACGAAATGTTCAGCCGCTTCTACAAAGGAAATGGAAGGCCATTTAAACCTTTTGTATCAAATAAAAACAGATAAAATCAGGAGGAAATTTATTATGACAACAATTATCGAATTCACAACTGCCGCAGCACTGGTACTCAGCATCATCATCCCGGGAGGTGCTTTTCTTCTGGGTGAAAAGACAAAGAAACGTTATAAAAAATCTCTGGCTGCCAACTGCTTCTTCTTCTTTGGCACACTGCTGGTAGCCACAGTTGCTATGTTCGCCGGAACAGAAAGCGTAAAAGCGGCAACTGACGCAACTGCAAGCCTTGCAACAGGTATGGGGTATCTTGGTGCCGCTCTGGTAACCGGTATGTCCGGTATCGGTTCCGGTATTGCCGTAGCAAGCTCTGCAAGTGCTGCTCTGGGTGCCATCAGTGAAGATGGTTCTCTGTTTGGTAAATCCATGATTTTCGTAGCTATGGCCGAAGGTATTGCTCTGTACGGTCTGATTATCTCCTTTATGATTCTTGGTAAACTGTAAGAAGAGGTTTTCCCCATGAAAATGTATTTGATCAGTGATAACATTGATACACAGACAGGAATGCGTCTGGCCGGGGTGGACGGCGTTGTCGTCCACCAGCGGGAAGAGCTGCGTCAGGCTCTTGAAACAGCTCTTGCCGACAAGGAAATCGGCATTCTGCTTCTGACTGAAAAGTTCGGAAGAGAATTTCCTGAAATTGTGGATGAGGTCAAGCTGCATCACAAGGTGCCGCTGATTGTGGAAATTCCTGACCGGCACGGTACCGGCCGAAAAGCGGATTTCATTACCTCTTATGTCAATGAAGCCATTGGGCTGAAACTATAATAAACGAGGTGATTGTTTTGACGACGGAAGAAAAATTACAGCATTTTTATAACGCTTCTATTGAAAGTGCCGCAAAAGACGCAGAACAACTTCAGCAGGAGCATCAGGCAGCACTTGATAAAATTTTTCAGGAACATAAAGAAACCGCGGAAAGACAGGCGAAGGCACAGCTGAAAGCCGAATCTGACAACATAAAAAGAGAAATCAACAAGGCAGTTTCTTCCAGACAGCTGGAATACCGGAGAATCATTTCCGCAAAAAAAGAAGAAATCAAAAAGAAAGTATTTGATGAGGTAGAAGCAAAGCTCCTCTCTTTCAAATCTTCTCCGGAATATATCGAGTATCTTTATAAAATGATTCAGGAAGCCCTGGACTTTGCAGGGGAAGATGAAATGGTGATCTACATTGACCCTTCCGATGAATCCTGTATCCCGGCCCTTGAGAAACGGTTCGGTTTTGCACCGTCCGTATCCCGGGAGTCATGGATTGGCGGCATGCGGGCAGTCATCCGTTCCAAAAATATTCTGATAGACAACTCCTTTGCCACCCTGCTTCATGATGCAAAAGAAGAATTTATCTTTACCGGAGGTATGGCTGATGAATAACACAGGAATTATCTATGGAATCAACGGACCCGTTGTTTACCTGAAAGGAAACAATGGATTCCGTATGTCTGAAATGGTTCATGTAGGTGACGAGCACCTGGTCGGTGAGGTCATCTCCCTTTCCAAAGCTGCCACTACGGTTCAGGTTTTCGAAGAAACTACCGGGCTAAAACCCGGTGCCACAGTTACAGGTACCGGTGATGCCATCTCCGTCACCCTGGGACCTGGAATCCTGAATAATATCTTTGACGGAATACAGAGACCTTTAAGTGAGATTGCAGCCAGATCCGGCAAATATATTACCAGAGGTGTCAGTGTTGATTCTCTGGACACAGAAAAAAAATGGCAGGTGCATATGGTTGTTTCCGAAGGTGATTATATCACCGGCGGCACCATTATCGCCGAGACACAGGAAACTGCATCGATTCTTCACAAGTCCATGGTTCCTCCGAATGTGGAAGGAACTGTAATCAAAGTGGCTCCGGACGGAGAATATACCATTCTGGATCCTATCGTTACCCTGGAACTGAAAGACGGCACCACCAAAGAGCTGACTCTTTGCCAGAAATGGCCGATCCGTATTCCGCGGCCCACTGCCAAACGGTATCCGGCCAGTAAGCCATTGATCACAGGACAGCGGATTCTGGACACGATGTTCCCCATTGCCAAAGGCGGAACAGCTGCTATTCCCGGCGGTTTCGGAACCGGTAAGACCATGACACAGCATCAGATTGCAAAATGGTCCGATGCAGATATCATCATTTACATCGGATGTGGCGAGCGTGGAAATGAGATGACACAGGTACTGGAAGAGTTCGGTGAACTGGTGGACCCGAAAACCGGCAATCCTCTGATGCACCGTACCGCTCTGATTGCCAATACATCCAACATGCCGGTGGCTGCCCGTGAAGCCTCTATTTATACCGGTCTGACACTGGCTGAATATTATCGCGATATGGGTTATGACGTGGCTATCATGGCAGACTCCACCTCCCGCTGGGCAGAAGCACTCCGTGAGCTCTCCGGCCGTCTGGAGGAAATGCCTGCCGAGGAAGGTTTCCCGGCTTATCTGGCATCCCGGCTGTCTGCATTTTATGAGCGTGCCGGTATGATGGAAAACCTGAACGGAACTGATGGAAGTGTATCCATTATCGGTGCCGTATCTCCGCAGGGCGGTGACTTCTCCGAGCCGGTAACCATGAATACCAAACGTTTTGTCCGCTGTTTCTGGGGACTGGACAAGTCACTGGCTTACTCCCGTCATTTCCCGGCCATCCACTGGCTGACCAGCTACAGCGAATACCTCAGCGATCTTGCCCCCTGGTATCAGGAACATGTTAATAAAAACTTTGTTGACCTGAGAAATCAGATGATGGCTCTTCTGAACACTGAAAGCAGCCTGATGGAAATTGTTAAACTGATCGGAAGTGACGTACTTCCGGATGACCAGAAACTGATTCTGGAGATTGCCCGCGTCATTCGTCTGGGATTTCTCCAGCAGAATGCTTTCCACAAAGACGATACCTGTGTGCCGATGGAAAAGCAGTACAAAATGATGGAAATCATTTTATATCTTTATAAAAAATCCAGAGCACTGGTTACCATGGGAATGCCCATGTCTGTCCTGAAAGAGGATACTATATTTGAAAAAATCATTGCCATCAAATACGATGTACCCAATGATAAACTGGAAATGTTTGACGACTATAAAAAAGCCGTAGACGAATACTACAATAAGGTACTGGAAAAGAACGCATAAGGAGGAACACACATGGCAATTGAATATCTTGGCTTAAGTGAAATCAATGGTCCTCTGGTGGTTCTGGAGGGCGTAAAAAATGCCGCATACGAAGAGATTGTGGAATTTACAGTAGACGGCAAAGAAAAGAAACTGGGACGTATCGTAGAAATCTATGAAGACAAAGCCGTTATTCAGGTTTTCGAAGGTTCCGACAATATGTCCCTGAACAATACCCACACCCGTCTGACCGGACATCCCATGGAGATTGCTTTATCAGAAAAAATCCTGGGACGTACCTTCGACGGTATCGGAAAACCCATCGATGGTCTGGGACCCATCGTATCTGACACAAAGGTTAATATCAACGGTCTTCCGCTGAATCCCGTTACCCGTGAATACCCGCGAAACTATATTCGAACCGGTATCTCCGCCATCGATGGTCTGACCACACTGATCCGCGGTCAGAAGCTTCCAATTTTCTCCGGAAATGGGCTTCCTCACGATAAACTGGCCGCTCAGATTGTTCAGCAGGCATCTCTGGGAGACAACACAGACGAAGAATTTGCTATCGTATTTGCCGCCATGGGTGTCAAATACGATGTGGCTGAATTCTTCCGCCGTACTTTCGAAGAAAGCGGTGTTTCCGACCATGTTGTGATGTTCCTGAATCTGGCAAATGACCCGGTAGTTGAACGTCTGATTACTCCAAAGGTAGCTCTGACTGCCGCCGAGTACCTGGCATTTGAAAAAGGAATGCATATTCTTGTTATTCTGACTGATATTACCTCCTTCTGCGAGGCTATGCGTGAGGTTTCCTCCTCCAAAGGTGAGATTCCTTCCCGTAAAGGTTATCCGGGATATCTGTACAGTGAACTGGCAACACTGTATGAGCGTGCCGGCATTGTACAGGGCGGCACCGGTTCTGTCACACAGATTCCGATTCTGACCATGCCAAATGATGATATTACCCACCCGATTCCTGACCTGACCGGCTACATTACCGAAGGTCAGATCGTACTGGACCGCCAGCTTCACGGTCAGTCCATTTACCCGCCGATCAATGTACTTCCGTCTCTTTCACGACTAATGAAGGACGGTATCGGAGAGGGATACACAAGAGGCGATCATCAGGCCGTAGCCAACCAGCTGTTCTCCTGTTATGCCAAAGTGGGAGATGCCAGAGCACTGGCTTCCGTTATCGGTGAAGACGAACTTTCCCCACTGGATAAGAAATATCTGATCTTCGGAAATGCTTTTGAAAAACAGTTTGTAGGACAGGGTGAATTTGAAAACCGTTCAATCGAAGAGACGCTTACCATCGGATGGAAACTTTTGGGTCTGCTTCCAAAAGAAGAACTTGACCGTATCGACACCAAGATTCTGAATCAGTATTACCAGCCCACCGAGCTTGATCTGGTGGAAGAAGCCAAAGCTGATGCCGAAGCCATGATGGAATAAAGGGGGGATAGTATGGATCCGAATACCTTTCCTACCAAAGGAAATCTGATTCTTGCCAAGAACTCTCTCGCTCTGGCACGACAGGGCTTTGATCTGATGGATAAAAAACGAAATATCCTGATTCGTGAAATGATGGATCTGATCGAGGAAGCCAAGGGAATCCAGTCCCAGATTGATGCTACCTTCCGCAGTGCCTATGCTGCTCTGCAGAAAGCCAATATGGAGATCGGTATCAATACCGTACAGACGATTTCCTATACTGTCCCTATTGAGGATTCCATCCGTATCAAAACCCGAAGCATTATGGGTACGGAAATTCCCCTGGTTCAGTCCGAACCGGGGAGCAGCCGCCCAACATACGCTTACTACAGCACAAAAGAATCTCTTGACGCTGCCCGCCAGGCTTTTGAAAAAGTTAAAGAATTGACCATACAGCTTTCCATGGTGGAAAACTCCGCCTACCGTCTGGCAACCAACATTAAAAAAACACAGAAGCGGGCCAATGCATTGAAAAATATTACAATACCTCACTATGAACAACTGACAAAAGATATCACCAATGCACTGGAAGAAAAAGAAAGAGAAGAATTCACCCGCCTGAAAGTCATCAAGAGAATGCAGCAAAAGAAGAAATAACATACACCCGGAAGTGATAAAATGAGCTTAAAATCAATCACTTCCGGGTGTATGTTGTCTGGAAAAATCCGTCAAAACAAAAATCGATTTCCGTCGTTTTATCACTTATTCACAAAACATTTGTTTTGTTTTCCCCTGTGGAAAACACAGTTCTCCACATTGTCTTTTGTGGATAAAGTGGATAACTTTGTGTATAAGTCCATTTTAAGGCATTTCCGGCATTTCTTATTGTGGATAACTCGAGGATAACTTTCATCTTATCCACCGCAATTGTTTCAATTTTCGACACAATTTGTTCAAATTCACCAAAATACTTTTCCGTCCCTTTCCAAAATAACTAATAAGTATATTTTTATGTGTTCTATCATATATTTTCAGTAATTCCATCTTTCCGGAGTTCTATGCAGACTATAAAAAAACACTGGAAACTTTTTCTGGCAGGTTCTCTGACTGCCGCCGGAATATTTTTTTCTCCTCGCTTAATTTCCCGGGCACAATATTATTATGTCAACCACCAATTTGAAGCATTTACAGATGCTCTGTTTTCAGCCGATGTATGTGGAAATGCATTGAACCTCCACTATATTCTGGCCAGTCCGGAAGACCTGGGCATCACAGATTACCGTATTTCTCTGGGAAGTTTTCACCCTGCTCAGATAGCTGCCCAGCGCATCACCTGCGAAAACAGGCTTTGTGCTCTTCAGTCATACGACCCGGAATACCTGAGCCTTCCAAATCGCCTTACCCGGGATATTCTCCTCCTTTCCTATGAGACAGAACTTATGCCGGGCAATCAATATCTGTTCAGCGAAGTCCTGAGCCCTTCTCTGGGCAATCAGGCACAACTGCCCATATTGCTGGCAGAATATACATTCCGTCAGGAAACAGATATACAAAACTATCTTAAAATTCTTGCTTCCGTTGATACATATTTTGACGGAATTCTTTCCTTTGAACAATTGAAATCACAAAATGGGACATTTATGAGTGATGCAACTGCCGATCGCATCATTCAACAATGCTCTTCTTTCATTGAGTATCCGGATGACAACTATCTGAAAGCAGTATTTTCCGATAAAATTTCTGATTTCCCTGGTCTGTCTGAACAAAAAAAAGAAGCCTATGAAAATCTCCACGATAAGATTATTAACGAACAGGTACTGCCTGCTTATCAGTCGCTGATTGACGGCATTTATCTTTTAAAAGGAACCGGTAAAAATCCGGACGGACTCTGCGGTTTTCCCGGAGGAAAGGCTTATTATGAGTATCTGCTGAAAAGTACCTGTGGTGTCTATGAATCTGTTTCCGACATTCAGACCAGACTTTTACAACAACTGGAACAGGATATGGCAGAGTATAATTCCCTGTTATCCGGGCAGCAAGAGCCAACACTTCAGACCATAGAATCAGCATCTGCCATGCTTTCTGAAGACCCCGAGCAAATACTTCAGGAACTGCAGAACTATATGCAGTCAGATTTCCCGACAGCTCCGGATACTTCCTGGCAGATAAAATATGTTCCATCTGACCTGGAAGAATACCTGAGTCCTGCCTTTTACCTGACACCTCCCATAGATACCATGAGTCCGAATGATATCTACCTCAACCGCCACGCAGACATGTCCGGTCTGACCCTGTTTACCACACTTGCCCATGAAGGCTTTCCCGGTCATCTGTACCAGACCATAACCTTTTCTGCCTCCAATCCCTCCCCGATCCGTCATACCCTATCCATGGGCGGTTATGTGGAAGGATGGGCTACCTACGTAGAAACATATGCCTATGGATATGCTGATACCGATTCCGACCTTGGCCGGACGGCCTGGCTGAACCGTTCTGTCAATCTATGCCTGCTCTCTCTGATGGACATTGGCATACACTATAACGGCTGGGACAATACCCGATGCCGTAACTTCCTTACCGGATTTGGCATCACAGACTCACAGACACAGGATGAAATACGACAGACCATCATAGAAGACCCCGCCAACTACCTCAAATACTACCTGGGCTACCTCCATTTCCTAGATTTAAAAGAGTCACAAAAACAAGAACTGGGTGATGACTTCAACCTGAAAGAATTCCACAGGAAAGTACTGACCATCGGACCCTGCCAGTTTCCTGTGCTGGAGAAATATATAGATTTTTTGTAATTCCTTTGGAATTGAACAGGAAACTTCTTATCATTTTTTCAGAAGCATTGGGGAAAGTGAGTCCGAAG
>JBJELU010000024.1:0-19354 GCA_051879355.1 Oliverpabstia sp. | reverse complement strand
GCTAGCTGAGGAGGAACGGCCTGCTTCTGAAAAAATGATATGAAGTTTCCGTCCCATTGCAAACGAATTACAAAAAAGTATACTTCTGGTTGTGAAAGTCCGCTGTGTCGTGCTATAATGTACACGTAGCACGTGAATAAATGTCGGAGGTGTAACAGTGGAAAAGGCGTATGATACATTCAATGATGTTCTGGTGAATCTTTTTAATGAAATTATGGATATTGAAGCGCGGGCAATTATTACACCGGAATTTAAGGATATTACCAATAATGATATGCATGTCATAGAGGCGGTGGGAATCGGAGAACCGCGTAATATGTCTGCCGTTGCAAAGCTGCTTTCGGTTACAGTAGGAACGCTGACGATTGCGGTGAATAATCTGGTAAAAAAAGGTTATATTGAGAGAGTTCGAAGCAAAGAGGATCGTCGAGTGGTGCTTGTTTCTTTGACCAAGAAAGGAAAAAAGGCATATCAGCACCATAAAAGATTTCACGAAGAGATGATACAGTCCCTTTTGAAGGGATTATCTGATCAGGAAATCAGTACGCTGGTAACGGCACTGACTAATTTGAGAGAATTCTTCCGAAATTATTAATAATCCCGGGAATTTATCAGTTCCCGGGACGGCTGAGTTCTTTTAACTGCTGAAACAGTTCGATATCAGAAGCCTTGATTTTGAGGTTGGTTTCCAGAGAACGACCATCAGCAGTTGTTATTTTCACTTCAATAATCGTATCTTCCGCCATCACACCAGGCTGTGATGCGGCAGCCATGAATTTGGGAAATTTAGGATGATTTGATTTAAAAGTATTCCACATCCCCAGAATCTTCATCATTTCCATAGGATTCTGCATATGATTCACCTCCTCTGATGTGAAACATATCATAACACAATGTGATTCATGTGTCAAAACCAGAACCCAAATCAAAATCTATATGTTTTATCCTTGATTTCTTCTGCTTTCAATGGTACGATAAATCAGAACTATACCGCAACCCGTTAATGTTTATCTACTTTCAAAGGAGGATTTTTATGGCCGGTATAAATTATATGGCTGAAGCAGCCACCGATTATGTGAAAGCAATGAAACTTGGAAAGAAAGAGGGCGATACTGTCCCTGTTCTTGATGATATATTAAAGGAAAAAAATATTACTGCCCCCAGGGAGATACCTCTGGGCATTGTTCAGATTCCCTCTGAACTTGTGGTAGGAACCAAAACGGCCGGCAGAAGTTCTGCATTCAGCAAAAGCTTTTATCCGCTTTTACAAGATAATACTGAATTTGCCTCCAAATGGCGGGGGCTCTATGTTGCCCATCTGGAAGAAGGTATCCGCGATCCTATCAAAGCCTACGAATTTATGAACAAATTTTACGTGGAAGAAGGAAATAAAAGAGTCAGTGTTCTGAAATTTTTTGATGCTGTGTCTATTCCCGGCAATGTAATACGGATTGTTCCTCCGCGCACCGATGATAAAGAAACTAAAATCTACTATGAATTTATGGATTTTTACAGCCTGTCCGGCATTAACTATATCTGGTTTTCTCAGGAAGGCAGTTTTGCCAAATTGCAGCGGCTGGTCGGAAAACGTCCTGATGAAGTCTGGTCGGAAGATGACAAACTGACTTTCAGTTCTATATTCTCTCGTTTTACGGCAGAATATAAAGCAAATGGCGGTGACAAACTGCCGATCGAACCGGGAGACGCTTTCCTTTCTTTTATCAAAGTGTATGATTACCACACACTGGACGATATGACTTCTGCTGAGCTGAAGGAGAAGCTCATCAAATCCTGGGATGAATTCCAGCTTCTAATCACGGATGACTCCCTGGAACTGCAGATGGATCCTTCTAAGGATACCGAGGTGAAGAAAAATATTTTTGCCCGGCTGATTCCTGTCAGCACCCCAAAGCAGCATGTGGCATTTATCCATGAAAAGACAGCAAAAACTTCCGGATGGACTTATTCCCACGAATTGGGTCGTATGCACCTGGAAGAGGCTTTTGCTGACCAGATCAGCACTACCTGCTATAATAATGCAACAGAAGAAAATGCCGAAGAGCTGCTGAATCAGGCTATAGCTGATGGAAATAACCTGATTTTCACTACATCCCCACCACTGATGAAAGCCAGCCTGAAAGTTGCCATTGAACATCCTGAGGTTAAAATCCTCAACTGTTCTCTGAATACCTCACACAAGTATATTCGTACCTACTATGCACGTATGTATGAGGCAAAATTCCTGATGGGAGCTGTGGCAGGAGCTATGTCCCGCAACGGTAAGATTGGCTATATCGCCGACTATCCGATTTTTGGTATGACAGCAAACATCAACGCTTTTGCACTGGGTGCCAAGATGGTGAATCCACGTGCAAAAATCTTCCTGGAATGGTCTACCTTAAAAGACCATGATGTAATGGAAGCCTTCAAACAAAATGAAGTCCACTATATTTCCGGTCAGGATATGATTATTCCCGGCGAAGCAAGCCGACATTTCGGTCTGTATCGTGCAGATGAAGAGTCTCCGCTGAACCTCGCCATGCCAATCTGGCACTGGGGCAAGTTCTACGAAAAGATGATCCGCAACATTATGGATGGCTCTTTCAAATATGACAATGCTACTGCCAACACCAAGGGACTGAACTACTGGTGGGGTATGTCTGCCGGTATTATCGATGTTATCTGCTCCAAGCATTTGCCGATTGGTACAGCCCGTCTGGTAGACCTTCTGAAGCAGACCATCTGCCAGGGAGACTTTAATCCTTTTTCCGGTGTTCTTTATTCACAGAAAGGTCTTGTACAAAAAGATGCTGACAAGGTGATGAGCCCGGAAGAAATTGTAACTATGGACTGGCTGGCAGAAAATGTCATCGGTTTCATCCCCAAAATGGATGATCTGATCGAGAAAGCAAAACCTGTAGTAAAGCTGCAGGGAATTGACAATCCGGAAGCAAATTGATCTTTCGGTTATTTCCCGAGGTACTTTTTATGAGAATTTTAGCAATCGCAGACGAAGAATCAAAATATCTGTGGGATTTTTTTGAAAAAGAAAAGCTGGAGGGTATCGATCTGATACTCTCCAGCGGAGATCTGAACCCCAGATATCTTTCTTTTCTCGCCACTTTTACCTCTGCACCGGTATTGTATGTACACGGCAATCATGATGATAAATATGAAAGAATTCCTCCGGAGGGCTGTATTTGCATCGAAGACCAGATTTATGAGCATGAAGGTGTACGTATTCTCGGCCTGGGCGGTTCTATGCGCTACCGGCCGGGAGTAAATCAGTATACAGAAAGGGAAATGGTCAAACGTGTGAGGAAGCTTCGCTTTAAACTTTTCCGTAAAAAAGGATTCGATATTCTGCTGACACACTCCCCGGCCTACCAGCTCAACGATGGCCGGGATCTTCCTCATCAGGGTTTCAAGGTATTCAACACTCTGATGGACAAGTACAAGCCCCGTTTCTTTATCCATGGTCATGTACATATGGCATATGGGCGGCAGCACAAACGATATGATCAGTATGGTGACACACATGTAATCAATGCTTTTGAGCGGTGCGTCTTTGATTTTGATGATGAAAATCTTAAAGAACATCTGAGGTAGGGGTGATTGGGGACAGGTACCCGTCACCCCCAGTCACCCCTAATTCAATTTTTTCCCCTTAAGTATGACCTGCTTCACAGTCAAATCTTCTTTTCTCAGCAGCACTGCATTGGCCACTTTCCCCGGTGTGATGCTTCCGTACTTGTCATAGATTCCTACAGATCTGGCGGAGTTGACTGCCGCACATCGTACTGCTGTCTCCAGCGGCACATGCATCTGAAGGACTGCAGTTCTCATGCACTCCATCAGGTTGGTGTTGGAGCCTGCCAGGGTTCCATCTTCCAGAGTAGCACGATTGCCCTGCGCTCTGACCGGCTGACCACCCAGCTCATACATCCCGTCGGGAAGTCCTGCCGCCATCATGGTGTCACTGATAAAGATTACACGATCCGGTCCGAACATTTTCAGTGTATTTCTGACCACTGCCGGATGAATATGTACTCCGTCACAGATCAGTTCTGCCTCACAGGCATCATCATCTGATGCGGCAATAATAGGTCCCGGATTCCGATGGTTAATGGGATTCATGGCATTGTACAAGTGTGTCACATGACTTACACCGGCTTCAATGGCTTCTTTTGCAGTCTCATAGTCCGCATCCGTGTGAGCGATAGACAAAACCACCTCGTCCTTTTTCGCCCGGATAAACTCCATGGCACCTTCTACCTCCGGTGCAATATCCACCAGTTTGAACAATCCGCCGGCCTCTTTCTGCAGACGGTCAAACATCTCCCCATCCGGTCTGTGGACGTATTTCCCATTCTGAGCACCTTTTTTCTTCATGGCAATAAAAGGACCTTCCATATTGATGCCGCAGAGAATGGCACCTTTTTCATTCTTATGATTTCTGGCAGCTCTCGCAATCTCTGTCAGTTTTTCTTCGGAAAATGTCATGGTTGCCGGAACAATGGTCGTCACGCCCACGCTGGCCTCATAGTCAGCAATTGCCTGTATAGCTTCTTCCGTTCCGTCGCAGAAATCTCTGCCCACGCATCCGTGGAAATGAATATCTGTCAGTCCGGGAATCAGATAACACCCTTCCCCGTCCAGAATTTCCCCATCGCATTCGCCGACAGCTGCAGATTCTTCTGCAAACTGCTCTCCACATACAGCTACGTCTTTCTTTTCGAAAATGCCCTGTTCCGTATAAACTTCTGCATTTCTGATAATCATCATACTTCCCCCTTTTCTTTCCGCTTCAGTGCCATCACTGTAGTATCATGAAGCTCCATTTTCTTCTGTTTATCAATTTCCTGATAATATGCATACAGAATATCTGCCATCACCAGAACCGGATACTGTGGAGAGATCAGACTTCCTGACTCCAGATTTTTTCTGGTCGGCACACAAATCACTTCATCGCAAAATTCTTCGTACTCCGGTCTGTCGTTAGCTGTAATCAGTACAGTCGCTGCTCCATTCTGATGAGCCTGCCGCAGAGATTCAATCACATCCTCCGTCCTGCCGCTGATGCTGATTCCCATGACCATACAATTTTCATTGGCCGTTACTGAACGCATGCGCATCACGTCACTGTCATCCATCGCATCCATATCCAGACCAAGCCGCATAAAGCGAAACTGGATTTCTCTTGCTGCAAGCCCGGAACTCCCTTTCCCATATACAAATACCCGCTTTTTTGTATTCATCATCTGTACTACCCGGCGAAGCTGATCCTCATCGGCAAGATTATAGCTTTTATTCAAAAGCTCCTGATATGCATCAAAAACCACCCACATCTGCCCCGTCACATTGGGATGATCATCTTCAAAAGATTCCTGATAATTATACACGAATTCACGATAGCCCTTGTACCCACATTTTTTCGCGAATCTTGACAGGGAAGCTTCTGACACATACAACATGCCGGATATTTTTTTCGAAGAAAAATCCATTTTCTCCCGGTTATTGATAAAAAAATCCGCAATACTCTTCTCCACAGCAGACAGATTTTCATAATGAGCTTCAATAACCGGGACAATTGTCTTCTTATAATACTGCATAAAATTCCCCCATTTATCTTGTTCCGAATGCAAATCGGAACTGTTCTTTAAAAATATCATCGATTTTATTTCAGTATAGCATTTTCCCTTTTACTTTCAACAAATAGGTTTATTTTTGAAAGTACTTTCTTCCATTGATTTTATATATCACATATGCTAGTATAATCCACGTTAATTACTGCACTGTTTCGCTGGGAATGTTTTTTCGAGAGTGCAATCGTAAAAACGCAGGCGTAGCGGGCTACGCTGAGGCTTTTACGCAGGATAGTTGAAGGCTGAGTAGTTACACATAATTTCACATATTTTCTTCAGCCGGGCATACAATGTACTAATTGTATGTCCGGAGTTTTTTATGAAATTTCTTCTCTTTCTTTCTGATCTGATGATTCCTCTGATTCTGTTTTACATTGTGGGATTTGGACTGCTGATGAAGGGAAATATCTATGAAGATTTTGTCCAGGGAGCTGCCGATGGCCTGAAAACGGTAGTAAAAATCATGCCTACGCTGATTGGTCTGATGACAGGGGTTGGAATCGTACGTGCCTCCGGATTGTTGGACAAAATAGGAGAATTTCTGGGGAAATTTCTGGACAGACTGGGATTTCCGGGCGAACTGGTGCCGCTTTCTATCGTAAAAATGTTTTCCTCCAGCGCCGCCACCGGACTTCTTCTGGATATCTATAAAAAATTCGGTACTGATTCGAGAACAGGTCTGATTGCCTCCCTGATTCTCTCCAGTACCGAAACTATTTTCTATACCATGAGCGTTTATTTTATCGCCGCCAAAGTGACCCGGACCCGCTATACACTGACAGGCGCACTGCTGTCCACACTGGCAGGAACCATCGCCAGCGTTATTCTGGCATCACTCATGTGAAGGGTGACGACGCCTTACTTCTTTCATGATCAGACAGTACATCACAATAAAAAGAATACCTGCCAGAATCCACGCCATGGGGCTTGCCATACAGATTCCAAAATAACTGTCATAGTGAGCGGCCACGATTGCAACCACACCACGTCCTACAAGCTCTGCCACACCACCCAGCATAGCGGTAAAACCAAAGCCCATACCCTGAATACCATTTCTGTACACATTAACAACCGCCAGTGGAATAAAGAACACCGCCACACATCTGAGATACAGATCTACCAGCGGCATCAGTGCATCCAGGTTTTCTGACACAAACAAACCTGTAAGTCTATATCCCCAGACATAGACCAAAACGCCCGTAATAGCCGCATAAACGAAAGAAATAACTGTGGCCGACATAAATCCCTGATGAATTCTTCTGACCTTGCCAGCGCCCATATTCTGAGCAGAATACGTTGCCATAGTGGCACCCAGGGCAACATACATCTGAGTAACTACCTGTTCAATTTTATTGGCCGTTGTAAATGCAGCCACATGCAAAGATCCCAGTCCATTCAATGCTGCCTGCACCATCATCGTTCCGATTGCTGTGATAGAATACTGCAAAGCCATGGGAAATCCAATTACAAGCTGAGTCCGGATCAGATGAGCATCCGGTCTGAAATCCGACTTCTCCAGTTTCAGAATCGGCACCTTTTTTATAATATAAATCAGGCAAAGTAAACCTGATACTCCCTGTGCAATCACCGTGGCATATGCTGCTCCAGGTGCTCCCAGATGGAATACAATAATCAAAACAAGATCCAGTACAATATTCAGTACAGCCGAAAACAAAAGGAAATACAGCGGTGTCTTACTGTTTCCCAAAGCTCTCAATACACAGGCCAGAAGATTATACAGAACCTGTGCAAAAATACCGGCACAGATAATCATAATATACAGATAAGTATCATGAAAAATATCATCCGGTGTGTTCATAAACTTCAGCAATGGCTTCATTCCCACCATACTGACCACCGTCATAAGCAAAGAAACCACAACAGAAAGCACTGCTGCAGATCCTACCGTCTTTCTCATGCCTTCCATATCGCCGGCACCAAACCTCTGACTGGTAATCACCGTAAATCCTGCCGTCAGCCCCATCAGAAATCCCAAAATCAAAAAACAAATAGTTCCTGTGGCACCAACCGCCGCCAGAGCCTTCGTTCCTACAAACTTACCTACAATTACAGTATCAACCATCGTATAAAACTGCTGAAATATATTACCGATTACAATGGGAAGGGTAAAATTCCAGATAATTTTCGCCGGGCTGCCTGCTGTCATATCTTTTTCCATAGATGTATCCGCCTTTCTTTTTTATCTGAACATAACTGAAAAAAATCCGGGCAAAACTGCCCGGGAAATTTTTCGTTCCTTATTATAGTTCATGTCATGCAAAGATACAATACAGAAAAAAATACGATTTGAAGCACTTTTTTCGTCAATATTACTTATTATTTCTGCACATATGCAGCCAATGCCTGATCCATATTCTTAATATGATCAAACAGCCAGTCCACTACATTTTTCTGAACAGCTGCTACAAATGCATCTGTCGGTCCTTCTTCTTCTACCAGCATCTCATGCAGTTCTTCTACTGCTTTCTTAAATTCTGCATGTTTTGCCTTATGTCCTTCCATTGCCGGATAGGAAACTTCTTCCTGAAGCTTTTCTTCCTCTCCAAAATGGAAATCTGTATAATCAGACAGATAATCCAGCATCTTGATTGCTTCTACTTTTCCGCCGCCTTCTTCGCAGCAGGCTACCAGCTTGTCAATCTTTCCAATCAGTTCTTTGTGTTGCTCATCAATCATAGCGTTTCCTGTTACCAGACTGTTATCAAATTCTACTTTCATTTTACATCCTCCCGGTTTCCTGTATATTACTTACTTTCTATAATAGTATCGCAATTTGGACAAATTATCAATGAAAAAATGAAAAAGGGTGACTGGAAGAGGTTCATAATCACCTCCTGTCCATCACCTTACAAAATACCACTGCCACCGCCGTACTCACCGCCGTAGCCACAATTCCCGGCCCTACAATAGCTGCCGGATTCACACTGCCATACTGGCTTCTGTAAGCAATAATATTCACCGGAATCAACTGCAGTGAGGAAATATTCAATATCAGAAAAGTACACATCTCATTGCTGGCTGTCCCCTGTTTCTGAATGATTCCGGCAATTTCCCCTTTCCTTCTTTCATCCTCCAGATCCGCCAGTGCCTCCATACCTTTCAGACCAGCAGGTGTAGCGGCCCATCCAAGCCCCAGTATGTTCGCCACCATATTCATAGCTATATGGCTGTTGGCCGGGTGGTCTTCCGGAATCGCAGGAAAAAGGAATTTCATCACCGGCCGCATTTTCTTTACCATGGCATCCAGAAAACCCGTATTTTCTGCTATTCTCATCATTCCAACCCACAGTGCTGTTACCCCCGCCATCACAATACAAAGATTGACTGCCTCTTTAGAGGAATCGATTGCCGCCTCTGTGACCGCTTTGAGATTACCGGTTATTGTTCCGTAGATAATACCAACCAGGATCATACCACCCCATAGATAGTTCATATACTTCTACCATTTCATGTGTCATTATTACAGTATATGTGTTCAAAGGAATGGATAAAACTGCTTTTCTCTTTTCATTCATGAATGATTCTGCTGCTTCTTCCGAATCTCTTCCAGGGCTTTTCTAACTGCGTCTTCCTCTTCTTCTTTCGCCATTTTTTTCGCCAGACGAACGGTTCGAATGAGATTGCTTAATAATATAATAAATAGAGGTAATAGAATTACCGGAATAAAGATCAATGGATTTGCCAGCAAGCGGACAAAGAGTCCCAGTGGATGTGATGTAAAAATCACTTTTCCTATAAGATCATTGGATGTAACGATATATTTATCTGCAATCTGGTTAGCGTCTCCTTTTGTGGTATAGTACCAGAGTTCACCGTCCTGTTCAACCGAAATCACCCGATGAGTATTCACCGCCCCACCGTGAGAAGGATCCTGAGAATAAAATGATATGATATCGTCTTCCTTTATCTCAGACGGATCAATTCCCTTGACCAGAATCAGTGAATCAGTCTCAATCGCCGGTTCCATACTTCCGGTCAGAACACGGAATACAGAATAACCCAAAACATTCGGTGCCTCACCAGACTTTGTCAGTACTACGATAAGAAGAACAATCACTGCCAATGCTATGATAATCACAGAAATAAAATGCATCCTTCCCGGATTTCATTTTACTCTAAAAGCCTTTATGATCTGCCCCGAACAGAGAACTTTATCAATTTTTCGTGAAACTTTTATTCCCTGTTTCTTGCGTCAGGCACCTCGCGGGCCTTAGATACAGAAATTATCACTGTTAAGAAGCCTAGTGAAAAGTACCGTTGTTCCGTCTGTTTTTGTGGAATCCAATACATGTCCATCTTCTCCATGCTGCGTATTATACTGAGCTTCCGGATTCCTCTCACTGTTAATCTCGAAAATATATTCTCCTATAACAGGCTGATCTTTCCCTGATTCATGCGGAACAATACCAATGCGGATTGCTGTGGAAATAGGATTCTGGGAATCATCATCCTCATACCCAATATTTGACAAATATACTTTCAATTCTCCATCGTTCGTTCTTATGTACAAACTTGTCTTGTAATAATCACTGGCATCTACCGATCCAAACAAACTGGCCACCAGAGTCGGCTGATTCTCACTCCCGTTAGTAAAACCATACACTTTCTGAAAACCATTAGCAATTTTATCCGTAGACACCGGATTCAGCATACCCTCAAATTTATCCATCACCGTTGCCGAACCATACTCCCCGCCATAGTCGTTAGAAATCTGCAGAGAAGCACTCGCTCCCGCAGCCATATGTACCTTCGTTGTATGAGCGCTGGTATTATAAATATACCAGGCAAACGTCGCCGCCGCTATCGCAAGAAATGCAATCAACAATGCAAACAGAGCAAAAGCGAAATTTCGTTTCAGAATCTTTGATGAATCCACAATATCTCTCCTCTCCCGAACAGGGGACATTATGCTGAACTCCGCATAATGTCCCCTGCCCTATTATATTAAAAGCTGCCATACCGGCACGAAACCGATACAGCAGCCTTTTGTATATAAAAATATGGCAAACGAATTAATTAACCTTTTACTGCTCCTGCAGCTACACCTTTGATGATGTATTTCTGGCAGAACAGGTATACGATAATAACAGGGATGATACTGATCATAATCACCGCCATGGTAGCACCCAGGTCTACGGTACCGTAGCTTCCTTTCAGATACTGTACATGAATCGGAATGGTCATATATTTTGTTCTGTCAAGTACCAGATATGGAAGCAGGTAGTCATTCCAGATCCACATAACTTCCAGTACGCCTACGGAAATCAGGATGGATTTGAGCATCGGGAATACAACTCTGAAGTATGTACTCAGCGCTCCGCAGCCGTCGATAGCTGCCGCTTCTTCGATTTCCAACGGAATACCCTGGATAAATCCGGTAAACATAAATACTGCCAGTCCGGCTCCGAATCCCAGATAAATAATCGGGATAGTCCATGGTGTATTCAGTTTCAGAGTATCTGCTGTACTTGCCAGAGTAAACATTACCATCTGGAACGGTACGATCATGGAAAATGCACACAGCATATACATAATCTTTGAGAACAAATCATCTACACGAACGATATACCATGCTGCCATGGATGTACAAACCAGAATCAGTGCAGTAGACAATATAGTAATAACTACACTGTAAAATACAGAGTTCAGGAACGGGTAGTTACCAAAGGTCATACCTTTGATATAATTGCCCAGACCCATAAATGTTTCTGATGTAGGCAGAGCGAATGGTTCTGAGTTAACTGCACCATTGGATTTAAATGAGTTAAGCAGTACTTCAAAAATCGGAATCAGCCACACAATACTGAGCAGTGAGAAAAAGACTGTCAATATTTTACTTCCTGTTGATCTTCTTTCATGCATTAACTCTGCACCTCCTTTTCACGTGTAAACTTAAGCTGTGCCATTGCCAGAACAGCTACCAGAATAAAGAACATAACTGCTTTTGCCTGTGCGACACCACGGCTGTTAGCACTTGCATAGAATGTCTTGAAGATATTCAATGCCAGCATTTCTGTGGTATTGATCATGGAGCCGTCTGCCTGAACAGCTACTGGCATACCTTCTGTCAAAGCCAGGTTCTGGTCGAACAGCTTGAAAGAGTTGGTCAATGTCAGGAATACACAAATGGTGATAGAAGACATAACATTCGGAATGATAACCTTCACCAGTGTCTGGAGCTTGGTTGCTCCGTCAATCTTTGCAGCTTCCAGCATATCTTCACCTACGCTCTGAAGTCCTGCAATATATACAATCATCATATAACCAATCTGCTGCCAGCACATCAGGATTACCAGACCCCAGAACCCGTATTTGGTTTCAGCCAGCAGATAGGTTCCGTATCTTTTTAAGATACCGTCAAAAATCATGGACCAGATGTAACCCAATACGATACCACCGATCAGGTTCGGCATAAAGAATACAGTACGGAAAATATTTGATCCTGCAATATTCTGTGTCAGCAAATATGCAATCAGGAATGCGAATATATTGATAGCCAGAATAGATATTATAGAAAATCCTGCCGTATAAACAAATGCGTGACGGAATCCCGGATCTGCCAGTGCTTTTGTATAATTCTCAAAGCCTACAAAAGCTGCATCCTGCGGAAGTGTAAACTTGCAGAAAGAAAGGTACATACCCTGAAAAAATGGCCAGATAAATCCAATACAGAAAGCCACAAAAGTCGGAAGCATGAATACTGCGAAACATCTGCGGATTGGCCGGGAAATCAGGCGACTGTTCATCGCTGTTTTCGATGGTCTTTTATTCTTCTTCATAAAACAATCCTCTTTTATTTAAGGATGGGAAAGTTTTTACACTCGCCCATCCTTATTTGACTCAATTATTATTACCACTCAATTAAGAAATACCTTTAACAGATACCGGAATTTACTGTGCTGCGTACTGTGTAGCCCAGCCGTTTACAAATGCTGTTTTAACATTATCCCAGCTTGCACCTTTTGCAGTATAGTCAAGCAGTGTAGATACAACTGCTGCTCTCCAGGTGTCAACGTTCGGAGTATAGTTGAATGCCCATGTCACAACGTAGTTACCCTGAGAAATCAAGTCGTTTGCTGCTGTGAAGAATACATTTTCAGATTCTTTTGCATTCTTGAACGGAATAGGTCCGAACTGGTCTGCCATCATAGTAGTACCTTCTTCGGATGTTACAACCCATTTCATGAAGTCCAGTGTAGCCTGAATATCTTCTTCAGAAGCTTTGCTGTTAACTGCCCAGCAGTTTTCTGTACCACATGCCAATGCGGATTTTTCTTCGCCATCAACACCAATGTAGATCGGAATCATGGTCAGGTCTTCCGGATTCATCTTGTAACCTTTTTCTTCACCTGTCAGGTTAGAATATTCCCATGTACCATTCTGATAGAATACAGCTTTACCTGTTCCGAATTCATCTTCAGCCATATCACCAGTTGCTGTAGCCAGTGTTGTTTTGTCACAGGTAGCATTGTTTACATACAGATCCCAGATTGCTTTGAAGTTATCCAGGTAAGTTCCTTTAATTTCTGCCGGCTGGCTGGTTACGTTGTCATCACGGAATTCATAGTACAGCGGCATGTTTGCCAGATGTCCGGAGAATCTCCAGGAAGAAGATCCGTCAAGACCTGCAGATGTAAATGCGGAGAATCCCAGTTCATCTTTACGTGCTGTGATATCTTCTACAACTTTTTTCAGGCTGTCAAAATTGGTGATATCGGAAACTTCATATCCTGCCTGTTTCAGCAGAGCTTTGTTTGTAATCAGACCAAATGCTTCGTAGCAGTAACCGATAGAATATACTTCTCCGTTTTCACCTTTCAGGTTGAAGTCATCGGTAGTCATCTCTTTGTAAACATCTGTATCACTCAGATCCAGACAATAGTCTTTCCATGTTTCCAGACCCTGCTGATTACCGCACTGGAACAGTGTCGGAGCACTGCTTTTGCCCATCTCAGCAGTCAGTGTATTTTCATAATCACCGGATGCTGCGGTAACAACCTTTACATCTACACCTGTCTGCTCTGTATAAGTAGCAGCCAGACTCTGCCATGCCTGATCAGCTTCAGGTTTGAAGTTCAGGTAATATACTTTACCGCCGGAAGCAGCTTCCCCACCTTTTGTTTCATCAGCTGCATCGTCTTTTGCAGTATCCTCTTTTGCAGTATCCTCTTTTGCAGTATCCTCTTTTGCAGTATCCTCTTTTGCTGTTGCGTCACTCTTTGTCTCGCTCTTGGATCCGCAGCCTGCGAACATACCAACTGTCATCACACCTGCCAGAGACAGAGCCAGCCAACGTTTTGCATTTCTCATTTCTTTTTCCTCCTTTTTCTTGCCATATCTTTATTACTGTACCGGTTCACCATTTTCCGTGTTCTTCCCGGTTCGTATATATACATTCTACACAAAATAAAAAATCATGGAATATCAACATTTTATGAAACATGTTAATATTCCATGATTCTATTATTTTTTGTTGGCTTCTTTTGTCAGTTCTTCTCCTCCTGCCGCATACCACACTTCCACAAACTGATCAAAGGTATCCAGAGACTTTTCTCCGGTAATAATGGTTATAAAAGCTTCCTCCTCCAATTTTGTCAGTTCATCATCTGTCAGCTGATCGTATTCCTGTGTATATCCTTCATTGACATAGGTAATATCTGCCTGCAGAAGCCGGGAAACTGCTGTAATACGTGAAGTATAGGCCGCCCACTGCCAGCCTTCATGGGGTCTGCTCTGATCCAGATAGCCTCTGCAGCTGTTATAATATCCCTGCTCCAGCACGTTCAGACTCTGAAAATCTTTTTCCCGATCCAGTACAGCCTGTATGTTCTTCGTCGTTCTGAATATGGCATCACTATAGTCCAGATTAATGACAAAAGGGGTAGCTGTCGGATCAACATTTCTTCCAAGATACTGGCCTACTTCTTCTGCGTCCTGTTTGCCATCATACCGTGCATAATCAAACAATGCCGACAATACCTTAGGAATAATCTCCGGATGTTCAAAACCTTTTCGTGCCACTACACAGTAATGTCTTCCATAGGAAAGGGAGGTTTCCACCGATTGATTTTCATCGGGGAAAAGGAATGGCTTCCATTTTTCCGTGCGCACATACATATTGGACAGAGGATTATTGGGTGCCCACCACCAGCCGAAAAAGGCACCGCTCTGGCCGTTTTCCAGAAGTTCCGGAAGATTTTTCGCATTGCGGATCATAAAACTCTGATCCAGAATACCATCCACATAAAGCTGCTGCAGTTTTCCCAGAACCTCTTTCATTTCTTTGGTGACAGACCCGTAAATCATAGAACCGTCTTCGTCTTTCAGCCATTTTCCGGGATACGCATGGTACGCATCCAGAATAGGATCAATGGAAAAACACTGGTCTGACTGTCCCACCAGAGTCGGATCAAATACCAGACCCACATTTCCATCCGGATGGTTTCTCGGATTCTGTATGGTAAATTCTTTGATTATGCTCATGGCTTCCTCGAGGGTCTCCGGTTCTTCCAGTCCCAGCTGCTCAATCCAGTCTGTCCTAAGCCACAAGAGGGCCGGTCCTGTATAAACCTCTGTCTCAGGTAACGCCATCAATTTTCCATCATAGGTAACAGCCCCCAGTTTATCATCACCGTAACTGTCGTACATTTCTTTAATCCGGTCACTGGCACAGTTTTCATAAGCCTCCGTCAGATCTTCTATCAGATCATGTTCTACCAGCGTATCCAGAACATCCTGACTGGTCACCACCATAATATCCGGGATTTTTCCTTCCAGTACTGCCATCAGTTCCAGACGCTCATACTGATTATGATCCTGCCCTTCCATCACATCCTGATTCTGTACATTCAGAAGACTGCGGATATAACGGGTGTAGTTATTATCCTCATAAGTATCACCTTCCGGCATATTGGAATTATTCTTAGCTGTCACTTTTCCCAGTGTATATGTCACCAGTTCCGGATATCTTCCCAAAGGTGTGGTACTGGCTGTTTTCCACAGTTCTTCCTTCTCGTCTTCTGAAAGAAACACATTCTCCGATTCCTGCGTTATGCTGTCTGTAAAGTAATTGTCCCTGATGAAAAAGATAATCATACCAGCCAAAAGCGCCAGCCCTGCGGCACACAGTACCCATCTCTTTTTATTTTTCCATTTCATGTTCATTTCCTCAAGCCTTCTCCGGATGATTTTTGGGTATACGGACTTCTACACATGTTCCTTTTCCTGGTTCACTCTCGATTCGAAGTCCATAATGCTCTCCATACAAAAGTATCAGTCTTTCATTGACATTTCTCACACCATAACCACTGGTATGGGTTTTCACCATATTATCAGCAACTACTTCTTCCATCCCCACACCATTGTCCTCTACCGTCCAGATGATATCCTCCTGATCCTGCCGGCAGGAAATCTTCAGTATTTTTTCACCCTCTTCTTTTACATCCAGTCCGTGTTCCAGAGCATTTTCAACCAGCGGCTGCAGAATCAGCTTTGGCATCTGATACTCGTCCAGTGAGGGCTCCAGATCATACTCCACTTCAAAACCATAATCATGCATCATCAGCTGAATCTCCAGATAAGACCGGATATTCAGGATTTCTCCCCCGATATTAATAAATGTCTCTCCCCGGTTCAGCGTAGTTCTGTAATAATCAGAAAGAGCCAGGGTAATTGTACTGATATCCTCTTCCCCCGCACTGATGGCCTTCCAATTAATCATCGAAAGTGTATTATAAAGGAAATGCGGATTAATCTGAGCCTGAAGAGCCCGCATCTCCAGCTTCTGCTGTCTGATCCGGCTTTCATATACCTCTTTGATCAGTCTCTTGATCTCGCCAAGCATCCGGCGAAAACTTCTGATCAGAACACCAATCTCATCCCGGGACTGGTCGTTTAAATCAATCTCCATACTACTGTATTCTATCTGATTCACACAGGTAATCAGCCTTTCAATTCGATTTACCATCAGGCGGCTCATGCTCCGGCTGATAATAAGGATAGAGATGAGACAGAACACCACTACCAGAATGATTCTGGCCATCATGTGATAAAATCCTGAGTAAATCTCTGACTGATCCATAAAAATATAAATATTCAGCGGAAGTCCTGTGATCTCCCGTTTCAGATACGGATATGTGTTTTTAATTTCTTTTACGCTCTTGATTTCCGCACTGCCTTCCAATGCCGATTCCAGATACAGAATCCTGTCATCTTCATCGGTCAGCAAAATACCGGCGCCATCTTTCTGAAAGTAATAAAGAGGTTCAATCAGACTTTCCAGAGAACAATACATCCCAAGATAAGATTTTGTGTCACGATATCCCGGAAATGTCCGGATAGCCAGTATTTCTTCCCTGTCGGTACCCGACCATACCCAGATACATTCCGATGCCTGTTCCAGCTTGCCAAACCATGTTTTATCCTGAATCTCTTCCAGAGGAGCCAGCGTAACATCATGGGGAATCTTGATGTTCTGTGAATAAATCGTCACACGCCGGATTCCCTCCTGATAAAATTTGGGTGTGTTCAAAATCGGATCTACAATATTAACATAATTATTGTAAGATTTAAAATCTTTTGTCTGCTCTTCTCCCAGAACTTTCTGCAGATCATCATCAAATACCAGGTAATTCATCAGATTGGTATAGATACCCACCTGTTTGTCAATGGTACTCAGCGTCTGATTCAATGCCACATCCATGGACTCATATTCTTTTTCCACCAGAATCTTGCGAAATCCCAGAATCATGAAAATGCTGACCACCGCCAGCGGAAGCAGGCCTACCATCATCAGTACCAGATTCATTTTTTTCCGGTACTTCATATTCCGGCATGCCTCTATACATTTATTCATCCATTTCTTCATCGGCACTTTCACCTTTCCGATACTTGTCCGGACTCACTCCACAATACTCCCTGAAATTCTGACAGAAGTATGAAACATTGGCAAATCCTACTTTTTCACAGATCTGTACAACCTTCATGTTTGTATCCTTCAGCAGCTCCTTTGCTTTCTCCATCCGGCACTGGCGAATATAACGGCTCAGATTCATGCCTGTTTCCTTTTTAAATACACTGCTCAGATATCCCTGTGACAAATATACCTGAGCAGCCAGTTTATCAATACTTAAATCTTCATCCACATGATACTGTATATATTGTTTCACCCGGTCGATATCGCTTCTTGCACCCTGTTCCATTTTCTGCAGCCACACTTCAAAGGCTTTTATACCTTCTTCCGTAATGTGGCAGATTTCCTCCAAGTTTCCTGCCTGATAAATGGCTTCGATTTTTTCCCGCATCTGCACAGAATTTCCGGCCTTCATTTCTTCATACAGTTCGCTGATGATTCCGGAGAATATAAACTTAATATACATCTGAGAATTCATGGATTCTCTGCGGATCTGCCTGATCAGCTTTCTGTAATTATCCCACAGGTGCTCCCGGTCCTTTAACCTGATGTTCTCACTGATACATTTCACATAATCTTTGTTCTGGCTGCTGCTCTCATCCTCATCAGACTCATTTTCAGCTTCATACGTAAAGATTCTCAGATCGGTATGGTAAAATTTATTTTCCATCTGATCATCCAGTTCCTGATAAATCTGAGGAATCTCTTCTGGATTATGGACAGTTCTGCTTACTGCTATATAACACTTCACACTGTAATGATTTTTCAGATAATCACTGACAACGCCTGCAATTCTCCCATAATTATCAGAAGCACTTTTGAAAAAGAACAGCAGCATCTGATTAGAATTCAGATCCAGATACTCGATTTTCCGATCCATCAGCTTCTTCAGGTCTTCGATCAACTGTATTCCATTCTCTTCAAAGAAATTATCGTCTGTATCCACAAGCATCATATTATGGATTTTATCAATGCCATAGGGATTTTTTCCCTCCATATCCCCCTGCATGATCGCCTTCAGATATTTCTCCTTCCCTGTAAATAAATACTTCTGCAGGAGGTATTTATCCCCCAATCCATTTCTGCTTCTCTTTTCTTCTTTCCTTGCTTCTGCCTCACTGCATTTTTTCAGCATCTGCTGGATGGTCTGCTGGAACTCTTTCGGCTTCACCGGTTTCAGAATATAGTCTGTGACCCCATACTTGATGGCTTCCTGTGCATAGGTAAACTCGCCAAATCCACTGAAAATGGCAATAGGAATATCCTTATTCATTGCCCGTGTTCTCCGTACCAGTTCCATCCCGGACATAAACGGCATCCTGATATCTGTCAGCAGCAGATCAATCTCCTGCTGTTCCAATATCTCACACGCCTTCCTGCCATTCTCTGCCTCCACAATCTCCAGCGGAAAATGCATGTTCTTCAGCAGCATTTTAATCCCCTCACGCTCAATCCGTTCATCGTCTACAATCAATAACTTTCTCATATCATACCCTCTTAAAAACTTCCTCTTGTAACTAGAAACTATTATAACACAAATAATTACTTTCTGTTTACTTTATCTTTTCAATTTTGTACAATTCTATATAAGGAGTGACCAGGGGACGGGTTCGTAGTCACCCGTCCCCCACTCACCCCATCATGTTTTGGGAGGCTATTAACAGTTGAAAGTAAATTATAAATCTATGTAAATAAATGTTGAATTTTATAAGTTAATAACGTAGAATAATACTGAAAGGAGTTATTACTATGAAGTATTATTCTATACATGAATTTT
>JBJELU010000023.1:0-19440 GCA_051879355.1 Oliverpabstia sp. | reverse complement strand
GTAGAGCACTTGACTTTTAATCAAGTTGTCCGGGGTTCGAATCCCCGATGCCTCAGTGGACAAGCTTATGCGCTTGTCTTTTTTTATACCATATGTATTATGACGTCAAAAGATTTTGATGTCTTCGTAATTTCATGTATATGCGGTTATGGCGGAATTGGCAGACGCGCTGGTTTTAGGTGCCAGTGGGCAACCGTGTGGGTTCGAGTCCCACTAACCGTATCAATTCATCCCTTGCTTCAAGGGAGTTTTTTTCTTTTTACATAGTTGACAAATAAGAATTTGGATGGTAGGCTAATGACATCAACCGAGAATAGAATGCAGTGATTCTTGGTTATTTACTGAAAGGCTGTGGATATTTCCGCAGTTGGAAAGGAAAATTAAATGAGAGAAAAATATGAATCTTTGTCTGCAAGCGAACTGCGGGAAGTGGCAAAAGCGAGAGGCTTAAAAGGACTTTCTGGTTTGCGAAAAGAAGAGCTGGTAGAACGAATGCTGCAGGAAGACGCAAAAGAGCAGGAAAAACAGATAGAGGAAAAGAAAGCTGAATTTGGACAGCTGGACAGTGGCATTGAGGCACATGGAATTCTGGAAGTGTTGGCGGATGGCTACGGATTTATCCGAAGCGACAATTATTTGCCCGGTGAGAATGACGTGTATGTGTCCCCCTCTCAGATTCGCAGATTTAATCTTAAAACCGGAGATATTCTCCGGGGAAGTACAAGAGTAAAAAGTCAGAATGAAAAGTTTGGTGCATTGCTTTATGTTACTTCTATCAATGGACTTTCTCCAAATGACAGCTTGAAAAGGTATAATTTTGAAGATATGACGCCAGTATTTCCAGATAAAAGACTTCGTCTGGAACGTCCGGGTGGTAGTATGGCTATGCGTATCACGGATCTGATCAGTCCAATTGGAAAAGGCCAGAGAGGTATGATCGTGTCTCCGCCAAAAGCAGGTAAAACCACACTGCTGAAGGAAGCGGCACAGTCGATTCTGCGCAATAACCCGGAGATGCATCTGATCATTCTGCTGATTGATGAACGTCCGGAAGAGGTAACAGATATCAAAGAGGCTATCAAAGGAAAGAATGTGGAAGTTATTTATTCTACATTTGATGAACTGCCGGAGCACCATAAGCGGGTTTCAGAGATGGTGATCGAGAGGGCTAAGCGTCTGGTAGAACATAAAAAAGACGTCACTATTTTCATTGACAGTATTACCCGTCTGGCAAGAGCATATAACCTTACTGTTCCGCCCAGCGGAAGAACTCTTTCCGGTGGTCTGGATCCGGCGGCCCTTCATATGCCCAAGAGATTTTTCGGTGCGGCAAGAAATATGCGGGAAGGCGGCAGTCTTACGATATTAGCCACTGCACTGGTGGATACCGGAAGTAAGATGGATGATGTGGTATACGAAGAATTTAAGGGAACCGGCAATATGGAATTGATCCTGGATCGCAAGCTGCAGGAAAAGAGAGTGTTCCCGGCGATAGATATTGCCCGTTCAGGAACCAGAAGAGAGGATCTTTTACTGAATGCAGACGAGCAGGAAGCGGTGTTTATCATGCGCAAGGCTCTTAACGGCATGAAAACGGATGAGGCAACAGAAAATATATTGAATATGTTTGCACGCACGCGCAATAATCAGGAACTAATACAGCAGATTCGTAAACAGAAATATATTTAGGGAAATAACTTGCATTTTCTTTGGGGATATGTTATAATTTACAAGCTGTTTAAATAGTTGCTGTTTGCAGGATGCTGACAGGCAGACAGTAGCTTTAAATATCAGAATAAACAATGATAATAAATATAATTACTAATTAGAAGAGGTGAAAACAATGAAAGAAGGAATACATCCAAAATATTATCAGGCAACAGTAACTTGTAACTGCGGTAACACATTCGTAACCGGATCTACAAAGAAAGATATCCACGTAGAAATTTGTTCCAAATGCCATCCTTTCTATACAGGACAGCAGAAAGCAGCTGCAGCTCGTGGACGTATTGATAAGTTCAATAAAAAATACGGCATTAACGCATAAGAGAATAAGACTGATGAGCGGGTTGAGGTTGATAAAATCTCAACCTGTTTTGTTATCTAATAGAAAAGTGCTGTGCACGGTTTTGTTAGATTATAGTACTGAACGAGGTGATTAAAACAGATGAAGTCATCAAATATTGGTGGTCAGGCGGTAATGGAAGGAATCATGATGCGCAGTGGGGATCAGTATTCTGTTGCCGTCAGAAAACCGGACGGTGAGATTGAAATAAAAGTAGAACCTTACAGCAGCTGGTCTAAGAATAAAAAAATATGGAAGCTGCCCATTTTGAGAGGTGTCATAGCTTTTTTTGAATCGCTGGTAGTGGGAATGAAGTGCCTTACCTACTCGGCAAGTTTTTTTGAGGATGAGGAAGAGAATCAGGAGAAGAAAGACGGGATGACTAAAGAGGAGGCTGAGAAAGCGGAGGCCAGAAAAGAAAAGCAGGAACAATGGCTGATGTATGGGACAGTTGCATTTTCTGTTGTCCTGTCGGTGGCTCTTTTTATTCTTCTACCCTATTTTATTGCAGGATTTTTAAGAAATATCACACAGTCAGAGGGTGTGATCGCAGTGGCGGAAGCAGGTGCCAGAATGCTGATATTTCTGGGATATCTGCTGTTGATTTCCAGGATGAAAGATATTCAGCGAGTATTTATGTATCATGGTGCAGAGCATAAATGTATCAACTGTATCGAACATGGACTGGAATTGAATGTGGAAAATGTAATGAAGAGTTCAAGAGAGCATAAGCGGTGCGGAACCAGCTTTCTGTTGTTCGTTATGATTGTCAGCATTATTTTCTTCCTGTTTATCCGTGTGTCTTCCCCGTGGCTGAGGGTGGTTATCCGTCTTCTTCTGATGCCGGTGATTGCCGGTGTATCTTACGAAATCATTCGCCTGGCAGGCTGCAGTGAGAATCCTGTGGTTATGTTGCTGAGCAAACCGGGGCTGGCACTTCAGAAACTGACAACCAGAGAACCGGAGGAAGATATGGTGGAAGTTGCTATTCAGGCGGTAGAAGCTGTATTTGACTGGAAAACGTATTTGAAGGAGAATTTTTCGGGACAGTGTGAGGATGAGGCAGAATGAGTACGTTACGGGAATTGTTTTGCCGGGGAAAAGAAGAACTGAGGCAGGCTGACGTGCCGGATGCAGAAGTTGATGCCTGGGCGCTGATGGAATTTGCATTAGATATCGAAAAAAGCTATTATTATCTGCATGAAAATGATAAAATAGGAAATGAGCAGAAGGAAAGATATGAAGCCTGTATCCGTCAAAGGAAAAAGAGGATTCCACTGCAGCAGATTACCGGGAAAGCCTGGTTTATGGGATATGAGTTCTATGTGAATGACCAGGTGTTGATTCCGAGATTTGATACAGAGATACTGGTGGAAGAAGCGGGAAGATATCTGCAGCCGGGTATGAGAGTTCTGGATCTGTGTACAGGAAGTGGATGTATTCTCTTATCGCTTCTGGCAGAACATGAAGAGCTTAGCCTGAAAGGTGTGGGAGCAGATATTTCTCCTGAAACTTTGAAGGTCGCTGCAGTCAACCGGGAACGGCTGGGAGTTAAGGCAGATCTGGTGGAAAGTGATCTGTTTGACAATCTGGAGGGGACATTCGATTTGATTGTGTCAAATCCGCCCTATATTGCTGCGGGTGAGATTGCACAGTTGATGCCGGAAGTGAAAGAACATGAGCCGGTGCTGGCGTTGGACGGCGGCGAGGACGGGCTGTATTTTTACCGGAAAATTGTAAAAGAAGCTAATTATTATCTGAATCCCGGAGGATGGCTCTGTATGGAAATCGGATGGGATCAGGGAGAAAAACTCAGGCAGTTGATGCAGGATGCCGGATATACGGGAATACGGATACTTAAGGATCTTGCGGGACTGGACCGGGTGGCGGTGGGACAAAAGCCGCTGTCATCAGAAAATGAATAATCAGGAGGATAGAACATGTTTGATAAATTGGAGGATCTGCTGATTCGTCTGGAAGAAGTGCTCAGTGAGCTGAATGAGCCGGGCGTTGCCAACGACCCTGCAAGATTTCAGAAATTGATGAAAGAACAAAGCGAACTGCAGCCGATTGTAGATGCCTATAAAGAATATAAAGAATGTCAGCAGACAGTAGAGGAAAGTCTTTCTATGCTTGAGGAAGAAAACGATGAAGAGATGCGTGACATGCTGAAAGAGGAACTGGCAGATGCAAAAAAACGGATTGAGGAACTGGAGCATCAGCTGAAAATACTGCTTTTGCCAAAAGATCCGAATGACAATAAAAACGTTATTGTAGAAATCCGTGCCGGTGCCGGCGGGGATGAGGCTGCATTGTTTGCCGCCGAGATTTACCGGATGTATGTGAAATATGCTGAGACTCAGAGATGGAAGACAGAGATGCTATCTCTGAATGAAAACGGAATCGGCGGTTTTAAAGAAGTAACATTTATGCTGACAGGTAATGGTGCCTATTCAAAATTAAAGTATGAAAGTGGCGTACACCGGGTTCAGCGGGTACCTGAGACGGAATCCGGCGGAAGAATCCATACGTCTACGATTACAGTTGCTATTATGCCGGAGGCGGAAGAAATTGACTTTGAACTGGATCTGAATGATTGTAAGTTTGATGTATTCCGTGCATCCGGCAACGGTGGTCAGTGCGTCAATACCACAGACTCAGCGGTTCGTCTGACTCATATTCCCACAGGAATCGTGATTTCCTGTCAGGATGAAAAATCACAGTTGAAGAACAGAGATAAAGCATTGAAGGTGCTGCGTTCCCGTCTGTATGATCTGGAACTGCAGAAACGCCATGATGCAGAGGCTGAGTCCAGAAGAAGCCAGGTAGGAACCGGTGATCGTTCAGAAAAAATCAGAACGTATAATTTCCCTCAGGGAAGGGTTACCGATCACAGAATCAAGCTGACGCTGCATCGGCTGGACAGTATTATGAATGGTGATTTGTCAGAAATCATTGACAGTCTGATCGCAGCGGATCAGGCAGCAAAACTTGCTAACCTGCAGGAGTAGAATTGACAGGGAGGAAAAGTAAAATGGGAAAATATTTTGGAACGGATGGATTTCGTGGAGAAGCCAATGTGGATTTGACTGTAGAACATGCATTTAAAGTCGGACGTTTTCTGGGCTGGTATTATGGCAAAGATCATAAAGCTCAGATTGTAATCGGAAAAGATACACGAAGAAGCAGCTATATGTTTGAGTATTCACTGGTAGCCGGCCTGACTGCTTCCGGTGCTGATGTCTATTTACTGCATGTGACGACAACTCCAAGCGTGTCTTATGTTGTACGGACGGAGAATTTTGATTGTGGAATCATGATTTCTGCAAGCCATAACCCTTTCTATGATAATGGAATTAAGATTATCAATGGTAACGGGCAGAAAATGGATGCGGATGTGGAAGAGCAGATTGAAAAGTATATTGATGATGATATGCAGGAACTTCCCTATGCGACAAGAGAGAATATCGGCCGGACAGTGGACTTTTCAGCCGGAAGAAACCGCTATATTGGCTATCTGATTTCCATTCCGACCCGTTCATTCAAGAATTACAGAGTCGGTCTGGACTGTTCAAACGGAAGTGCTTCTTCTGTAGCTAAAAGTGTGTTTGATGCTTTGGGTGCTAAAACATATGTCATTAATAACAATCCGGACGGAACAAATATCAATACCAATTGTGGTTCCACCCATATTGAAGTGATGCAGAAGTTTGTAAAAGAGAAGCATCTTGATGTGGGATTTGCCTATGATGGAGATGCAGACCGCTGTATCGCAGTAGATCATCTCGGCAATGTTATTGACGGAGACCTGATCATGTATGTCTGCGGTAAATATATGATGGAACGCGGTAAACTGGAAAATAATACCATCGTAACTACGATCATGTCAAATCTGGGACTTTATAAGGCCTGCGACCGTGTGGGAATCCGTTATGAAAAGACGGCTGTAGGTGATAAATATGTATGTGAAAATATGATGGCAAACGGACATAGTCTGGGCGGTGAACAGTCTGGTCACATTATTTTCAGCAAACATGCAACTACAGGTGATGGTATTCTAACTTCCCTGATGGTGATGGAAGTTATGATTGAAAAGAAAACTTCCTTGAATGTACTGGCCTCTGAGGTTACTATTTATCCGCAGCTTTTGAAGAATGTACATGTATCCAATAAGGCTGCCGCAAGAAATAATGCTGCTGTGAAAGAAGCGATTGCAGAAGTAGAAAAAGAACTGGGTGATGAGGGTAGAATTCTGGTTCGTGAGAGTGGTACGGAACCGGTGATTCGTGTCATGGTTGAGGCAAAGAAGGATTCCATCTGCAGAGAAATGGTTGACAAAGTTATTGCTGTTATGGACAAAGAGGGTCTGATTTTATCATGAAAAAGGCAATCATGGCACTGGGATGTCTGCTGTTGATGTTTTCCGGGTGTGGGGACAGCAAAGCGGACAGTTGTTATTCCAGTGGAATTGAGGCCATTGCAAATGGACAGTATGATGAGGCTATTGCGCAGCTGGAACAGATGATTGAGACAGGAGAGAGGCTTCCTGAAGCTTATCGGGCATACGGAATTGCCTGGATGGGGAAAGAGTCTTATCCGGAGGCGATTGCTGCATTTTCCCGAAGTCTGAATTCCATGGATGACGAAAATACAGAATTTGAAAAAGAAGTGATGTTCCGGCTGGCAGAGGCGAGACTGGATAGTGGTCAGATAGAGAGAGCACTGGAAGTGTACAGCAATATCCTGAAAAAGGGGGCTGACACCACTGCGTTCTATCTCAGAGGCAAGCTGTATATGAGTCAGAATGACTATGAAAATGCCAGAGAAGATTTTGTGCGGGCACTTGACGGCTGCAAAGATTATAATCTTTTCATCAACATTTATCAGATTTATGCAGAAAAAAATAAAGAGTTGGATGGTGCTGAATATCTGGAAATGGCGCTGAATATGGAGCCGAAAACCGGGGAAGATTATTATCACCGGGGACGGATTTTTGAGTATCAGAAAGAGTATGAAAAAGCCAAAGATGCGCTGATTACTTCCATGAATATGGAATATGCAGATGCGATGCTGCTGTTGGGGCGGATTTATCTGGAAATGGACGATCCTGCCAGTGCTGCCAGTCTATATAGAGAATATCTGTCAGCCAGTGATAAAGATGCCAGAGCGTATAATGGGCTGGCAATCTGTGATATTTATAACGGTAATTATGACAGTGCTCTGGAAAATATCAGTCAAGGTCTGGCTGAAAATGACGAAGAGGAAAAACAGAGCCTTCTTTATAATGAAATTGTTGCTTACGAATATAAGAGAGATTTCGTGACAGCAAAATCAAAAATGGCAGTCTATCTGGAACTGTATCCGGATGATGAAGAAGGCTTGAGAGAAAATGAATTTCTTTCTACAAGATAGCAGGAGGAAGCTACGGATGTATGAAATGGAAGAACAGATAGAACGGGTGATCCTGGTCGGTGTACAGACCAGTGATTCTGATGATATGGTACAGTCCCTGCTGGAACTGAGGGAATTGGTGGAGACTGCCGGTGCGGTGGCAGTGGGAACTGTCATGCAGAGTCGGGAAACTGTTCATCCGGGTACCTATCTGGGAAAAGGAAAACTGGAAGAACTGAAAGAGTTGGTTTATGATCTGGATGCCACCGGTATTGTTTGTGATGATGAATTGTCACCGGCTCAGATGAATAATCTGGAGCAGGAACTGGAATGTAAAGTGATGGATCGCACGATGGTGATTCTGGACATCTTCGCCGGACGGGCAAGAACCAGTGAAGGAAAGATTCAGGTGGAACTGGCCCAGCTGAAATATCGAGCAGCCAGGCTGGTTGGTATGAGGGCTTCTCTTTCTCGTCTGGGAGGAGGAATCGGAACCAGAGGCCCCGGTGAAAAGAAACTGGAGATGGATCGGCGTCTGATTCATATGAGGATTGGGCAGCTGAAGAGTCAGCTGGAGGAGGTTCAGCGCCATAGAGATCTGATCAGGAGTCAGCGGGAAAAGAACCGTACCCGGGTAGCTGCTATTGTTGGTTATACCAATGCCGGTAAATCTACTTTGTTGAATCAGCTGACCGGTGCAGATGTTCTGGAAGAAGATCAGTTATTTGCTACTCTGGATCCGACCACGAGGGTGTTGGATTTACCTGGCAGGCAGCAGATTCTCCTGACGGATACCGTCGGATTTATTCGAAAACTGCCGCATCATCTGATTGAGGCTTTTAAGAGTACGCTGGAAGAGGCCAAGTATGCTGATTTGATTCTTCATGTGGTAGATGCTTCAAACAGTCAGAAAGAAGAGCATATGCAGGTTGTTTATGATACCCTGCGGCAGCTTGGCGTTGCAGATAAGAAAGTGATTACGTTGTTTAATAAACAGGATTTGTGTGAGGAAAAAGAGCAGCTGCGGGATTTTCAGGCAGATCATGTGCTGCATATTTCTGCGAAAAAAAAACAGGGTTTGGAAGAACTGAAAAAGCTGTTGGAAGAAGTGCTCCTGGAGGATCAGATTTATGTGGAAAGACTGTATCCCTATGAGAAAGCTGGTATGATTGCAATGATTCGGCAGCATGGTCAGGTAGTGGAAGAAGAATACCTGCCGGAGGGGATTGCAGTAAAAGCGTATGTTCCGATGGAAGTCTATCCCAAAATATGAGGGGAGTCGAGGGTGGCCGGGGCGAGGTGACCAGGGGACGGGTTCGTAGTCACTATTGTGACTACGAACCCGTCCCCCGGTCACTCTCGCCCCGGTCACTCCTCCTCCTCTTAAAAAACACTATATATTGTGAGATTGCAAAAACAATCACAATATATAGTGTTTTTCTGTTGACACTGGGGATGTATTTTGTTAGTATAGACGTACACGAAAAGAAATGAACAGGAAGGTTTTGGGTAATATGTTTGAAGTTGTAAAGAGAGACGGTGAGATTGCCGATTTCAAAATCAATAAGATAACAGAGGCTATTCGAAAAGCATTCACAGCAAATGATAAGAATTATACACAGGATATGTTGGACATGCTTGGCCTTCGGGTAACAGCTGATTTTCAGGATAAAATAACGGACAACAGGATTTCTGTAGAAGCTATTCAGGACAGTGTGGAGAACGTGTTGATACAGTGTGGATATGCTGAAGTCGCAAAAGCGTATATCCTCTATAGAAAGCAGAGAGAGAAAGTCCGCAATATGAAATCCACGATTCTTGACTATAAGGAAATCGTAAACAGTTATGTGAAGGTGGAGGACTGGAGAGTAAAGGAAAATTCCACAGTTACGTATTCCGTGGGTGGTTTGATTCTGAGTAACTCTGGTGCAGTTACGGCTAATTATTGGCTTTCAGAAATTTATGATGAGGAGATTGCAGATGCTCACCGTAATGCCGATATACACATTCATGATTTGTCCATGCTTACCGGCTATTGTGCAGGATGGTCACTGAAACAGCTGATTACGGAGGGATTAGGCGGTATTGAAGGGAAAATTACTTCTGCACCGGCCAGACATCTCAGTGTCTTATGTAATCAAATGGTGAATTTCCTGGGAATTATGCAGAATGAATGGGCGGGAGCTCAGGCATTTTCCTCATTTGATACGTATCTGGCCCCATTTGTGAAAGCGGATCATTTGTCCTATCCGGAAGTGAAGAAGTGTATTGAATCGTTTGTCTATGGTGTGAATACGCCAAGCCGGTGGGGAACACAGGCACCGTTTTCTAATATCACGCTGGATTGGACAGTGCCGGATGATCTGGCAGAACTTCCGGCCATTGTAGGCGGTAAACAGATGGATTTCAAATATAAAGACTGTAAAAAAGAAATGGATATGGTCAATAAGGCCTTTATTGAAACCATGATTGAAGGGGATGCCAATGGACGTGGCTTCCAGTATCCGATTCCTACTTATTCTATTACTTCTGATTTTGACTGGTCAGATACAGAAAATAACCGTTTGTTATTTGAGATGACATCCAAGTATGGAACACCGTATTTTTCCAATTATATTAACAGTGATATGAAGCCCAGCGATGTGCGGAGTATGTGCTGCCGCCTGCGGTTGGATCTGAGAGAATTGAGAAAGAAGACAGGTGGATATTTTGGATCAGGTGAAAGTACAGGTTCGATTGGCGTGGTAACGATCAATATGCCTCGTATCGCTTATCTTTCCAGAGATGAGAAAGAGTTCTTTAAGCGTCTGGACCATATTATGGATCTGGCAGCACGTTCTCTTCATACGAAGCGGGAAGTAGTCAGCAAACTGCTGGAAGGCGGTTTGTATCCCTATACAAAGAGATATCTGGGAAATTTTGATAGTCATTTTTCTACCATCGGTCTTGTGGGTATGAATGAAGCAGGTCTGAATGCCAGATGGATTCAGGCAGATATGTCGGATGTGAGAACACAGGAATTTTCCGTAAAGGTATTGAATCATATGAGAGACAGACTTTCTGATTATCAGGAAGAATATGGTGATTTGTATAATCTGGAAGCAACACCGGCAGAATCCACCGCATACCGTCTTGCAAAGCATGACCGGGAACGGTGGCCGGATATTATCACAGCCGGTCATGAAGGAGATACACCGTACTATACCAACAGTTCTCATTTGCCGGTGGATTATACTTCTGACATCTTTGATGCCCTGGATATTCAGGATCAATTGCAGACATTGTATACTTCCGGAACGGTATTTCACGCTTTCCTGGGCGAAAAACTTCCGGATTGGAAAGCTGCCGCAACACTTGTCAGAAAGATTGCAGAAAATTACCGATTGCCTTATTATACACTGTCACCGACATATTCAGTGTGCAAAGATCATGGCTATCTTGCAGGGGAACACTTTACCTGTCCGGTATGTGGTAAGAAATCAGAAGTATACAGCAGAATAACCGGATATTATCGTCCGGTTCAGAACTGGAATGATGGGAAAGCCCAGGAATACAAGAATCGAACCGTATATGATATTCTGAATTCAGGAATTCCTTCGGAAAACAGAGAAATTGTTAAGAAAGAGGAAAGTGTTCTAGAACAGGAAGAGTGTGAAGTGCAGAGCGGAGAGTTGAAAAAATATCTCTTTACGACCACCACATGCCCTGGATGCAGAATGGCGAAAAAGATACTGGAAGGGGAAGAATATCAGCTTGTGGATGCGGAAAAAAATCCGGAAATGGTGTCACAGTTTGGAATCAGACAGGCTCCGACTTTGGTAATTGTACAGGGAAATACTGTGAAAAAATATGTAAATGCATCGAATATTCAAAAATATGTGAATGAAGAATAATAAGTGACCGGGGGACAGGGGGACAGGGGGACGGGGTGGCCAGGGGACAGGTACATAGTCACGATAGTGACTATGTACCTGTCCCCTGGCCACCCCGTCCCCCTGTCCCCCTGTCCCCCGGTCACTTTAGTCAAACTTTTATTTTGCCTGATTGTTTTCTTTTGCTTCTGCCAGTTTGAGAGCACGAACTTTCAATGGCAGTCCAAACAGGGTGATGAATCCACTTGCATCGTGGTGGTCATACATGTCACCTGTCGTGAAGGAAGCCAGTGATTCATTGTAAAGGCTGTATGGTGAAGTGGTACCGGCTTTTATAATGTTGCCTTTGTACAGTTTGAATTTCACTTCTCCTGTCACATATTTCTGCGTGGATTCTACAAATGCCTGAATGGCTTCACGCAGCGGTGTAAACCATTTTCCTTCGTAAACGACCTGTGCGAACTGGCTGCCGAGTTTTTTCTTGGTTTCCATGGTTTCACGATCCAGAGTCAGCTCTTCCAGCTGGTCATGAGCTTCCATCAGGATAGTTCCGCCGGGTGTCTCATATACTCCACGGGATTTCATTCCAACTACACGGTTTTCAACGATATCTACAATACCGATTCCGTGTTTTCCTCCCAGAGCATTCAGTTCTGTGATGATTTCGGAAACTTTCATTGCTTTTCCGTTCAAAGTTTTCGGAACGCCGGCTTCGAAAGTCATGGTCACGTATTCTCCCTGATCAGGAGCATTTTCCGGTGTAACGCCCAGAACTAACAGATCCTCATAGTTTGGTTCGTTGGCAGGGTTTTCAAGTTCCAGACCTTCGTGGCTGATATGCCACAGGTTACGGTCACGGCTGTAGCTGTGACTTGCATCAAATGGAAGATCAATACCGTGCTGTTTGCAGAATTCGATCTCATCTTCACGGGACTGCATGGTCCATACATCTGTCATACGCCATGGAGCAATGATTTTCAGATCTGGTGCCAGTGCTTTGATAGCCAGTTCGAAGCGAATCTGGTCATTTCCTTTACCGGTAGCACCGTGACAAATGGCAGAAGCGCCTTCTTTTCGAGCGATATCTACCAGACGTTTTGCGATGACAGGACGTGCCATAGAAGTTCCCAGAAGATATTTGTGTTCATATACGGCACCTGCCTGTACGCATGGCATGATATATTCATCACAGAATTCATCAACAATATCTTCAATGTATAATTTGGAAGCTCCTGAAAGTTTTGCTCTTTCATCCAGACCATCCAGTTCAGCTCCCTGACCACAGTTTACACAGCAGCAGATTACTTCATAATTAAAGTTTTCTTTTAACCAGGGAATTAATGCGGTTGTATCCAGACCGCCGGAATATGCTAATACAACTTTTTCACTCATGATAAAGTTCCTCCTCATAATTTTGTATGTAAGAACGTGTATAATATACATCATGTCAGATAAAAAAGCAATAGGAAAAATAAAAATAAAATAAAAAAACTTGCATAATATACACAATAGATGTATAATTATGCAAGTCATCTGAAAGAACATACAGAAAGTGTGAGATGATGATGGTAAAAACTTCTTTACTTTACTGTGTGAGAAGCGTAAAATAAGGAAACGTACTTGAATAAAGGAGAAAAAACCATGATCAGAGTAGGTATTATTGGTGCCACAGGATATGCGGGAGCAGAATTGGTAAGAATCCTTCTGGCACATAAAGAAGCAGAAATCGTATGGTATGGATCAAGAAGTTATATTGATCAGAAATATGCATCAATTTATCAGAATTTTTTCCAACTGGTAGATGCAAAGTGTATGGAAGATAATATGGAAGCCCTGGCAGACCAGGTAGATGTGATTTTTACAGCAACCCCTCAGGGATTTTGTGCTTCCATAATCAATGAAGATATTTTATCGAAAGTAAAAGTAATCGATCTGAGTGCGGATTTTCGTATTAAAGATGTAAAAATATACGAAGAATGGTATAAAATCGAACACAAATCCCCGCAGTATATTGATGAGGCTGTTTACGGACTCTGCGAAATTAACAGAGAAGATGTAAAAAAGGCACGACTGGTAGCGAATCCGGGATGTTATACAACCTGCAGTATTCTGACCTGCTATCCGTTGGTAAAGGAAGGTCTGATTGATCCGGATACCCTGATTATTGATGCAAAGTCCGGGACATCAGGTGCAGGAAGAGGCGCAAAGATTGATAATCTGTTCTGCGAAGTCAATGAAAACATGAAGGCTTATGGAGTGGCATCTCACAGACATACTCCTGAGATTGAAGAACAGCTGGGATATGCCTGCGGCAAACAGGTTCTGCTGAATTTTACCCCTCATCTGGTGCCTATGAACAGGGGAATCCTTGTAACTGCATATGCGAGTCTGACAAAAGATGTTTCTTATGAAGAAGTAAAAGCGGTATATGATAAATATTATCAGAATGAAAAATATGTCAGAGTACTTGAAAAAGATATTTGTCCACAAACCAAATGGGTGGAAGGAAGCAATTATGTGGATGTGAACTTTAAAATTGATCCGCGGACCCATCGTGTGATTATGATGGGCGCGCTTGATAACCTGGTGAAGGGAGCAGCGGGACAGGCAGTCCAGAATATGAATCTGCTGTTCGGGTTGAAAGAAAGTGAAGGTCTGGAACTGGTACCGATGTTCCCCTAAATTGAGTCTTAGTATATGTGAAATTCGTGCGAGGAGGAAGAATATGAAAATCATAGACGGCGGAGTAACCGCGGCAAAAGGATTTCAGGCGGCCGGACTGGCAGCCGGTATAAAAAAAGGCAATACAAAAGATATGGCTCTGGTGTACAGTGAAAAGCCCTGCGTGGCAGCAGGCACATTTACTACCAATGTGGTGAAAGCAGCCCCGGTCAAATGGGATCAGGATATTGTATATAATCATCCGTCTGCTCAGGCAATTGTCTGCAACAGTGGTGTGGCAAATGCCTGTACGGGTGCAGAAGGACTTTCTTACTGTAAAAAAACAGCGGAGATTGCGGCAGCAGAATTACATATATCAGAAGATTCTGTATTGGTTGCATCTACAGGTGTAATCGGAAAACAGCTTCCTATGGATATTCTGGGGGAAGGTGTGAAAAAACTGGTTCCCCTTCTGTCTTCCACAAGAGAAGCCGGAGCACTGGCTGCTCAGTCTATTATGACAACAGATACCGTTTCCAAAGAAGTGGCTGTTACTGTGGAACTGAGTGGAAAAACTGTGACACTGGGCGGTATGTGTAAAGGTTCCGGGATGATTCACCCCAATATGTGTACCATGCTGGGATTTGTTACAACGGATGCGGTTATATCGAAGGAAATGCTGCAGAAGGCCCTGAGCGAGGTGGTAAAGGATACCTATAACATGGTATCTGTAGACGGTGACACTTCCACCAATGATACGGTACTTCTTCTAGCCAACGGAATGGCTGAAAATGAGCTCATTTCAGAAGAAAATGAAGATTATCAAACATTTTTGGATGCCCTTTTGTATGTGAATACCTGTCTGGCAAAGAAGATTGCCGCAGACGGAGAAGGAGCCAGTGCCTTATTTGAAGTAAAGGTTGTCGGGGCGGAAAGTAAAGAACAGGCTGTTACCTTGAGTAAATCTATTATTACCTCGAATCTGACAAAAGCAGCTATTTTTGGTCACGATGCCAACTGGGGAAGAATCCTGTGTGCAATGGGATATTCCGGAGCACAGTTTGATCCCGAGAAAGTAGATCTCTATTTTGAGAGTGCGGCAGGTAAGCTGCAGATTATCCGGGATGGAGTTGCCACAGACTACAGCGAAGAAACTGCCACAAAGATTCTTTCTGAAAAAGAAGTAACAGCAATCGCAGATGTGAAAATGGGAAATGCAAGTGCAACAGCATGGGGTTGTGACCTTACATACGAATATGTGTCAATTAATGCAGATTACCGTTCATAAATGAGTTTTATCCGGATTGCAGAGGTGCGCAGATGTATCATGTCATGCAAAGCATGACGCGCACCTCGCAGCAAGTACGCCGAGGCGTACTTGAAAATAAGATGTGTTGCGGCCGATTGGCTGCAGTGAGGAGGAAGTATGGTTCGTTCAGAATATCTGCAGAAAGCAGAAGTGTTGATAGAGGCGCTGCCTTATATTCAGCGTTTCAACAGGAAAATTATTGTTGTCAAGTATGGTGGAAGTGCCATGGTGGATGAAACACTGAAAAAACAGGTCATCCAGGATGTGGTTCTTCTGAAATTGGTTGGATTTAAGCCCATCATTGTACACGGCGGAGGAAAGGAAATAAGCCGTTGGGTAGGCAAAGTGGGAATGGAGCCTAAATTTATCAATGGCCTTCGGGTGACAGATAAAGACACTATGGAAGTTGCCGAGATGGTACTGGGAAAAGTAAATAAAGAACTGGTTTCTCTGGTACAGTCTCTGGGCGTAAAAGCAGTAGGTATCAGCGGAAAAGACGGCGGTCTTCTGACGGTGGAAAAGAAATATTCCAACGGTGAAGACATTGGATTTGTGGGCAATGTTACAGGTGTGAATCCGAAAATTATTTATGATCTTCTTGAAAAAGATTTCCTGCCGATCGTATGTCCGGTTGGTATGGACACAGATTTTCAGACCTATAATATCAATGCGGATGATGCCGCATGTGCAATAGCGAAAGAAGTAAAGGCTGAGAAACTGGCATTTCTTACCGATATTGAGGGCGTATATCTGGATCCGAAGGATCCATCCACATTGTTGTCCAAATTGTTTGTGAAAGAAGCAAGAGAGTTGATCAATAATGGAAATGTAGGCGGCGGTATGATTCCCAAACTGCAGAATTGTATTGATGCAATTGAAGAGGGGGTATCCAGGGTTCATATTCTGGACGGAAGAATTCCTCACTGTCTGCTTCTTGAAATCTTTACTAATAAAGGTATTGGTACCGCTATTTTAAGAAAGGATGAGATGAAAGATTATGACGTGCAGTAAGGAATATATTGACCGGGCAGAACAGGTGATTCTGCATACGTATAACCGTTTTCAAATTGTACTGGAAAAAGGTGAGGGAGTCCGGCTGTATGATGTTGAGGGAAAGGAGTATCTGGATTTTGCAGCTGGTATCGCTGTGTTTGCTCTTGGGTACAATCATCCGGAATATAGTCAGGCCCTGAAAGACCAGATTGATAAAATAATCCATACATCCAATCTTTACTATAATGTTCCGATGACAGAAGCAGCAGAAAAGCTGGTAAAAGCATCCGGCATGTCCAGAGTATTTTTTACCAACAGTGGAACGGAAGCCATTGAGGGAGCTATCAAGGTGGCAAGAAAATATGCTTATCTGAAGGATGGAAGTACAGATCATGAAATCATTGCCATGAAACATTCCTTCCACGGAAGAAGCCTGGGAGCACTTTCGGTTACCGGAAACACCCATTATCAGGAGCCTTTTAAGCCGTTGATCGGCGGAATCCGTTTTGCGGAATTTAATAATCTGGAAAGTGTAAAGGAGCAGATCTCGGATAAAACCTGTGCAATTATCATGGAAACCGTACAGGGAGAGGGAGGTATCTATCCGGCTGATCCGGAGTTCCTGACAGGTGTAAGAAAACTGTGTGATGAGAAAGGCATTCTTTTGATTCTGGATGAGATTCAGTGCGGTATGGGAAGAACAGGGACAATGTTTGCTTTCCAGTCTTACGGTGTGCAGCCGGATGTGATGACATGTGCCAAAGCACTTGGCTGCGGAGTTCCTGTGGGAGCATTTGTCCTGAACGAAAAGACTGCTGCGGCATCTCTTGTTCCCGGGGATCATGGAACCACTTATGGCGGCAATCCACTGGCCTGTGCAGCGGTAAGCAAGGTGTTTGATCTGTTTGAAAAAGAACATCTGCTGGAACATGTACAGGAAATTACCCCGTATCTGGAGAAAAAACTGGATGAATTGGTGGATAAGTATGAATTTATTACCGCAAGACGTGGAAAAGGTCTGATGCAGGGACTGGTTCTGGAAGGAAAAAAAGTAGGCGACGTAGTCAATCAGGCAATCGCCAATGGACTTCTGGTTATTTCAGCAGGAACGAATGTGCTGCGTCTGGTGCCGCCGCTTGTCATCACGGAAAAAGATATTGACGAAATGATAGAAAAACTGGAGAAAAGCCTGTAAAAAGGAGTTTTCTGACAAAATGAAAGGAGCATGTCGAAAAATGACAGCTCCTTTTTAGCTACTCATCTGTCTGAATGTGATCATCGGTCTGGGCTTTTCGATATTGCTGTGGTGTCAGGCCATGTGTGCTTTTAAACAGAGAAGTAAAGGTGTTTGGTCTTTGAAAGCCGCACATCAGAGCGATTTCCTGAACAGAATAATTGCTTGTTTCCAGCAATTGCCGTGCATTCGAAAGTCGAAGGCGTGACAAATACTGGTGCGGTGATACACCGATTGCTTTTTTAAAAGCAGAGATAAAATATGTTGGGGAAATATTACACAGATCAGCCAGCATGTTGATTGTCAGTGGTTCTGTGTAGTGTGTATTGATATAAGACGCAATCTGAAACATCCCCTTTTGATAACTGTAGGTGGATGGTTCCAGCTGGCAGCCGTCTGCACCTCCTGCTTCGATCAGAGATACTGACAGTAAATAGGAAAGTGCCTGAAGCTTCCGGGAATCGCAGGATTCTTTTCTGTTAAATTCCCTTTTGAATAACTGAATATAGGTTTTTGTATCCTCCGTCAGTGGGAGATTGGCCCCAAAGTGCCAGTCTTTATGCTTCAAATGTGCCAGAATAGCTTCAAAATACGTTTTGTCGATGACAACATTATCATGAGGTGTATTGGAAATCTTAAGTTTAGTCCCATGGATGTCGCCTGGATTGGACGGATAGACATATCCGGTTTCTCCGTAATAATTTTCCCCTTTCAAAATCAACATCGGAATCGGGCCATAGGGAATCAGAAATTCGTAATCGTCATGAGAATGGCGATAAGGTGAAGTTTTCTGACCAGACCGCACTCCGGTTGATGCAATTGATATAACACCGTCATAGTAATAGTGTATACAATGTTCTGTAAGAAATTTTCTGTCTGGATGGTGCGCTGCAAATAAATGTTCAGGGGAATGGGTCATAGGTGAACCTCCTTTCTGAAAAGCATTTTGTAATTATGCAGAAACATGCACTTGTTTTGACTAATGATATTATATCATAAATACGGTAAGGGTAAATGTTGGAGAAATCTGAAAATCAATATTTACTCGGATTCTTATGTTGAAATTGAACGGTTATATTTTGTTTTGCTGTATATTTTATTATAATAAGAATGACGAAAGTTGCAGAAGTGCAAAAACTGGATGTCAGAATAATAGAGAAAGTAGTAAGCAGTCAGCCCGGAAAAGAAAATGTTCCCCATACATAGTCATCCGGGCTGTTGCTTTATTCCAAATGAGTCACAAAAAATATAACTGCTTATGAATAAAATAATCAATAGGACACATACTGAAGTTGTAGTAAATACTCTTCTGTAAGATAGAAGGGGATTTAATCTTTGCGGGTATCTGTGCATGATGGTCCGCGAGAACTAAAAGGAGGCATGTGTAATGACAGAATTAAGATGTACGGCTGTAAAATGTGTATACAACAAGGAACAGCTCTGTTCCAGAGGTGATATCCAGGTGCAGGGAGATCATGCGAAAACGATGGATCAGACCGCATGTGGAAGTTTTGTGGAACGGACTGGAGAAGATTATTCCAATGATTGCAGCTGCGGATGTGATACGATTCATATCGGCTGTACTGCAGAAACCTGTAAATATAATGAGGACAAGAAATGTTATGCAGATTCTGTTGATATAGAGGGTTCTCATGCAACAGAAGTACAGGAGACCAACTGCGGCACATTCCGGTGCAGAGGATAAACAGGAGGGCCGGTGCATGGACATGAGGGTATTCATGCATCGGCCCTCTAATCATTGGATTTTTTGCTCGTAACTGTGAAGGTACTGAACAGTTACTTTTGTCGGAATAGAGAGGTTACATAAAATAAAAAAGAGGTTACATAAAATAAAAAAACACTGTCAAGCATTTTTGAAAATGTCCCAAAATAATTGAAACATTAGCCCCGTCGA
>JBJELU010000022.1:0-19460 GCA_051879355.1 Oliverpabstia sp. | reverse complement strand
TTGGGTTGCCGATTCTGTATTTTTACCTGGGTGTGGGTCTGTGCGTCGGTGTCGGTGGAACAGTCATATGCGGAAGACTTTTAGGAGCAAAGGAGAAACACAAGGCTTCTGATGTGTTTTCGCAGACGTTGGCGACCACCGGGATGATCTGCATACTCACATCCGCTGCCGTATTCCTGCTGTTCTCACCAATTCTAAAGGTTTTGAGAGCTGACGGTGAACTGTCCGGATTCTTCACCCAGTATTATCGCATCATGCTTTTCACCTATCCCCTGATGGTGGTTGGTACGATACTGGGAATGTTTCTCCGTGTGGACGGAAAACCTCAGATCTGTATGCTGGTCGGCATTCTTAGCTGCGTTCTGAATGCCATACTGGACTTTCTTTTTGTTGGCAGACTGTCCATGGGGGTACAGGGCAGCGCCATCGCCTCCCTGATCGTCCAGATCATTGGGGTCTGCGTCCAGCTTGCATGGTTCCTCCGTCCGTCTGGAAGTATCGGCTTCCGGCGTTTCCGATTTGACAAAGCTGTGAGTCGGGAAACGATTCTGAATGGTTCCTCCGAGTTTATCGGAGAGATGGCAAGTGCAATTTCCATGTTTGCCTTTAACTATGTTCTGATGAAATATGTGGGAACAGAGGGTGTTGCCGCGTTTACGATCCTTGGATTCGCGGTTTACGGATACAGCATGATTGCAATCGGTTTTGGACAGGGACTTACGCCCCTTGTGAGTGTTTGCTGGGGTGCAAAGGAACAGAAAACCGCGATGGAGCTTCGCGGGATCACGAATAAAGTTTTATTCACAATCGGGGTGCTGTTTGCGGTATTCTTTTTCATGTTCGGAAAACGATATGCCGTCATGTTTGGCTGCAGCGAACATGTAGCCGATATGGTATCGGCAGGTTTCCGAATTTATGCCGTCACCTTCCTGTTCATGGGATACGACGTGATTAACTCAATGTACTTTACAAGCTGTGGAGATGCACTTAGCTCTGCACTCATCTCGTCTTTGCGGGGCATCGTTCTTCTCCTTGGATTTACCTTCCTCTTCTCAGCCCTTTGGGGGATGACGGGAGTATGGCTGGCTGCTCCGGCCACAGAAGTTCTCACAACGATGGTTTCGATAGGCTTAATCACGAAGCATAAGAAAATGCTGGAAAGCAGGTGATGGAAAATGGAAGAGAAAGACAGTACCACAATCCGGCGTGCCGTCATCAACAAAGCCATCGGCTTTATCTTTGATAATATTGAAGAAGAAATCACAGTTGACGATGTTGCGAAGCATTGCGGTTATTCCAAATACCATCTGATGCGTATGTTCAAAGAGGACACCGATGAAGCTCTATATCAGTTTATTAAGCGTGTTCGGCTGGAAAGAAGCGCATGGAGGCTCAAGGTTGAAAAGGATAAAAGTGTCGCCGAGATCGGTATAGACTACGGCTATTCTTCTTCCAACTTCGCAACGGCATTCAAAAAGCACCTGAATATTTCCCCGGTAGATTTCCGGAAGAAAAGCGAGCAGCTGGTAGAGCAGAGTTCGTTTGCGCACGGGATATCCATTGACGAACTGGAAAAGTCGGAAAACCTGATCACTGTTGAGAAGCTTGACAGCTTTTTGGTTGTGTATGAGCGCAAGAAAGGCAATTATCACGATTTACCGGAGCAGTGGTGTAAGTTTATCAAAAAGTATGAGCACCTTTCTTCAGCGGATACGATTTATATGGAATCCACAATCGATGATCCGACCATAACAGACGAAGACAGGTGTATGTATGAGCTGTGCCAGACAATTTCTCCGGATCACCCGGCACTGAAAGAGGATTCCGGGATTCTTACCCATACCTTTGAAGGCGGCAAATATGCGGTTTACCACTATAAGGGTTTTCCGCAGTTTCTGTTTATGGTATATCAGGAGGTTTTCTGCAGGTGGCTTTCAAAAACGGGTAATCAGCTGGATAACAGACCGATATTTGATATATACCGAAATATCAGAGAAGACGGATATATGGAAATTGATATCTGTTTTCCATTGAAATAATTCATTTAACATTATGAAAAAATCATTGTAAAACAGACCGGAATCCGTGTGGTTCCGGTCATTCTTTTAGGAACAGGGTATCTTTATCAGAAAAATGATTGGAGGAGAAAGGTATATGGAAAAGGCGGCAGGAAAGATGAGTATTGAAACAAGTGCATTACATGATAACAACAACAGTAAATAATGAGACAAACAGAGACCTTGCAGGTACTTTTCATATATCAACAACATGGAAAAGATTCGGAGAGAAGTTCAAAGTGGTTTTCAATATGGATAGTGTGACATAGGTAACATACGAGCACAAGGCGGCAATCGATAAAAACGCTTGACATATGTTGTATCATTGTATACAATAAAACAATGTAAGAGAAATGTAGAATTATTTTCAATATCGTCTGAAAATAGTATAGAAAGGCGGTAATTATGACAACACCAAAGTCTTCTCTCCGGGACCAGGTTTTCCAGACGCTGAGAAATGATATCCTCAGTGGAAAATATCAGCCGGGAGATGAAATAGTTGAAAGTACTATAGGGAAAGAACTTGGAGTAAGCCGTACCCCTGTCAGAGAAGCAATCCGACAGCTTCAGCTGGAAGGACTGGTAGAACTGATTCCCAACAAAGGAACCATTATCAAGGGAATTTCTATAAAAGATGTCAGGGATATCTATCAGATACGATCCAGACTGGAAGGCTTATGTGCCGCATGGGCGGCCCGTTACCGTACAGAGGAAGAACTGGGAAAACTGGAGGAGACTGTTTTCCTTTCCAAATATCACGCTCAGAAAGAACACTACGATCAGGTATTTGAACTGGACAGCCGATTTCATGAAATCCTTTATGAAGCTTCCCACAGTAAGATTCTGGCACATACATTAGTTGATTACCATCAATATGTGCAAAAGGCAAGGAAACTTACCATTGCCAACCGGATTCGTTCCAAAAGCAGCAATGAAGAACATGAAAACATCCTGGAAGCTGTGCGGGAACAGGATGAAAAGAAAGCTGAGGAACTGGCTACACAGCATATTTTGAATACAATTCACAATATGGAACAATTTGATATAGAGAAGATTTTGCATGCAGAATCTTCAGAACAGTAGAAAGAGAGGAAATTATTATGGAAAAAATCAAGATGCAGACACCTTTGGTTGAGATGGACGGAGATGAGATGACCCGTATTCTCTGGCAGATGATCAAAGACGAGTTACTTCTCCCGTTCGTGGATCTGAATACAGAATATTATGATCTGGGACTTGTTCATCGTAATGAAACAAACGATCAGGTTACTGTAGATGCAGCCAATGCCACAAAAAAATACGGAGTAGCCGTTAAATGTGCTACGATTACTCCAAATGCTGCCCGGGTAAAAGAGTATGATCTGAAAGAAATGTATAAAAGTCCCAACGGCACCATTCGTGCCATGCTGGACGGTACTGTTTTCCGTGCTCCCATTGTTGTTAAAGGAATTGAACCCTGTGTAAGAAACTGGAAGAAACCGATCACGCTGGCTCGTCACGCATACGGTGATGTTTATAAAAATACAGAGATGGTAATTCCGGGACCGGGAAAAGTTGAACTGGTATATACCGCACAGGACGGAACCGAGACAAGAGAACTGGTTCAGGAATTCAAAGGTCCTGGAATCGCTCAGGGAATGCACAATCTGAATAACTCCATCGAAAGCTTTGCAAGAAGCTGCTTCTCCTTTGCTCTGGATACAAAGCAGGATCTGTGGTTTGCAACAAAAGATACTATTTCCAAAAAATATGATCATACATTTAAAGATATTTTCCAGGAAATCTTTGATGCAGAATATAAAGAAAAATTTGAAGCAGCCGGAATCACATACTTCTACACCCTGATTGACGATGCAGTAGCACGTGTCATGAAAGCAGAAGGTGGTTTCATCTGGGCCTGCAAAAACTATGACGGTGATGTGATGAGCGATATGGTATCATCCGCATTTGGTTCTCTGGCAATGATGACATCTGTTCTGGTATCTCCTCATGGATACTATGAATACGAAGCAGCACACGGTACAGTACAGAGACATTATTACAAACATCTGAAAGGCGAAGAAACTTCTACCAACTCTGTAGCAACAATCTTTGCCTGGACAGGTGCGCTCCGTAAAAGAGGAGAACTGGACGGAAACAAAGAACTGATGGAATTTGCAGACAAACTGGAAAAAGCGACCATCGAAACGATTGAATCCGGTCGTATGACCAAGGATCTGGCTTTGATTACTTCTATTGAAAACCCGGTGGTGCTTAACAGCCGTGAATTCATTCAGGAAATCAGAAAAACTCTGGAAGCTTAAGGTGACTAGGGGTGGTGACTAGGGGACGGGTTCATAGACACTACGTGTCTATGAACCCGTCCCCTAGTCACCACCCCTAGTCACCAGTACTCTATGCCAGTTCTTCCCATTTTTCATATAAAGCTTCCAGTTTTTCCATAATTTCTGCCTTTTCTTTGGAAAGTCTTACACATTCTGATACATTGACTGCAATTTCCGGTTTGTTCATTTCTTCATCGATTTCCCGGTCTCTGGTCTCCAGTTTTTCGATTTCTGCCTCTGTTTTTTTCAGGTCGTTTTCTCTTTTTCGCTGACGGGCCTGTTCTTCTTTTTGCTGTTTCCAGTCAAGTTTAGTGGAAGATACTGTTTCTTTCGGAACTTCATCGGCGGATTCCGGTGCATAGATTTTAGTCAGTTCTTCTTTCTTTTCCAGATAGTAATCGTAATTGCCGATATAATTCACCATGGCCTGGTTGGTCAGATCCAGGATTCTTGTAGCAGTCTGATTGATGAAGTAACGGTCATGGGATACATACAGCAGGGTGCCGGTATAGCTGTTAAGTGCTTTTTCCAGAATTTCCTTAGATGTTATATCCAGGTGGTTGGTGGGCTCATCAAGAATCAGGAAATTAGCTTCAGACAGCATCAGCTTGGCCAGTGATACACGTCCCCGCTCGCCGCCGCTGAGCGTATGAATAGGCTGGAATACATCGTCACCTGTAAATAAAAATGCTGCAAGCACATTGCGGATTTCCGTATTCGTCAGATAGGGATAGGTGTCTGACATTTCTTCAAAAATCGTTTTATTCATATCAAGGACATGGTGTTCCTGATCATAGTACCCGATCTGTACTTTTGTTCCCAGAACGATTTCCCCTTCATCAGCCTCCAGAAGCCCGTTGATGATTTTCAGAAGAGTCGTCTTTCCCGTTCCATTGGCACCGATAATGGCAACACGTTCTCCCCGTTTTACAGCAAAATCCACATGAGAAAACAATTCCTGCTGAGGAAATGATTTGGCCAGTCCTGTGACAGTAAGTACATCGTTGCCGCTGGTAATCCGCGGTGTGAGTATTAATTTCATTTCCGGGTTCTCTTCCACAGGTTTTTCCAGTACGTCGATTTTTTCCAGCATTTTTTCACGGCTTTCAGCCCGCCGGATGGACTTTTCTCTGTTGAATGATTTCAGTTTGGTAATGACTTCTTCCTGATGTTTGATTTCCTGCTGCTGATTGAACCAGGCCTTGTATTCTGCTTCGCGAATCATGGCTTTTTTCTGCGCATATGCCGAATAATTACCCTGAAACATTCGTACGTTGCCCCGGTCAATCTCCACAATTTTCGTGACAACCTTATCCAGAAAATAACGGTCATGGGAAACAATGAATACGGCCCCCTTGTAGTTCATCAGATAAGTTTCCAGCCAGGCGATGGAATCCATATCCAGGTGGTTGGTGGGCTCATCCAGAAGAATGATATCAGGTCCTGAAAGCAGCAGGCGACCCAGAGCAACCCGGGTTTTCTGACCGCCGGAAAGTGTATCTACCGGCTTGGTAAATTCTTCTTCTGTAAATCCCAGACCCTTTAATACACCTGTCACCTCGCTGCGGCAGGCATATCCATTTTCCAGTTCAAATTGATGAGTCAGCCGTGAATAGTCAGCCAAAAGAGCATCCAGTTCTCTTCCTGATAAAGATTTCATCTGCTGTTCCATCGTCCTGATTTTATCTTCCATATCAAAAATATACTGTTTTACTTCCAGCAATTCCTCATAAATGGTGCGTCCGCCTGACAGTTCCTGATGCTGAGCCAGATAACCGATGGACTTTCCTCTTGCGATAATAACATCTCCGCTGTCAGGAGCCATTTCCTGTACGATAATTTTCAGAAGTGTTGACTTTCCGGCACCGTTAGGTCCGATCAGCGCTGCTTTTTCTCTTTCCTCCAGATGAAAAGATGCATCTTTTAAAACCTCGTTGATACCAAATGATTTATTTATATTATTACATGAAAGAATCATGAGAATCCTCCTATTACTGATAGTTTCATGGTTTTATTATACATATTTTATCAATTTCCGCAAGAAAAATAGTAAAAATCAACAAGATTATTTGACATTGTTGTCGCATTTTACTATAATGATAAGAAGTAAGTTGCAGGAGGAGAATAGACGTGGAGGAAAAAGATATTTCCAGAGCTGTCATAAAACGTCTTCCAAGATATTACCGATATCTCGGTGAACTGATGGATGACGGAGTTGAAAGAATTTCATCCAATGAGTTAAGCGGTCGGATGAAAGTTACAGCCTCTCAGATTCGACAGGATCTGAATAATTTTGGCGGTTTTGGTCAACAGGGTTATGGTTATAATGTAAAATATCTTCATTCAGAGATAGCAAAAATTTTGGGGTTGGACAAAAGCCATAATATGATTATTCTTGGTGCCGGTAATCTTGGACAGGCACTGGCAAATTATACACAATTTGAAAAACAGGGATTTAAACTGATTGGTATATTTGATATTAATCCGGTACTGAAAGGGGTATCCGTTCGAGGCATCGAGATCCGAATGGTTGATGAACTTCCGGATTTTATAAAAAAACATCAGGTGGAGATCGCAACGCTTACACTTCCCAAGTCAAAAGCAGTGGAAATGGCAAAAGTGTTAGTTGACAATGGGGTCAAAGCCATCTGGAATTTTGCCCATACCGATCTGAATTTATCAGTACCTTCCGATGTGATTGTGGAAAATGTGCATCTGTCAGAAAGTCTGATGCGGCTCTCTTATAATCTGAGCCGCTATGAGAAAGATCATAAAAAAGAATCATGACTGCGATGCTCAGAGAAAAGCTTCTAAAGCAGCCGTACATCAGCGTGTAAAATGTGCAAGCCTCTCATGAGTGAGGGGATGGGAAGTAAAAGTGGGCTTGCCCACTTTCTTCATGTATAGGAGTATTATGAAACAAATTGTAGATAGTAAACAAATGAAAGCATTGGATGAAAGAACCATACAACACTATGGCATTCCCTCGCTGGTGCTGATGGAAAGGGCATCTCTTTCAGTTGCAGAGGAGATAAAGAATTCTTTTAATCCCGAAAAAGTCCTTGTAGTCTGTGGCTCCGGTAATAACGGTGCCGATGGCATTGCGGTTGCAAGGATTCTATCCCTTCAGGGATATCAGGCAGCCATCTTTCTTGCCGGTAAAAAAGAATCATTTACGGATGAAGCACAGCTTCAATGGAGTATTGCTGAAAAATATGGTGTTCCAGTTGTCAAGAACTTCGAACCCGCTGAATATACTACTATCGTAGATGCCGTATTTGGCGTTGGCCTTTCCCGCGAAGTAAAAGGAACCTACCGGGAATTATTTCAGATGATCAACCAGTCAGGAATACCTGTAGTTGCTGTAGATATTCCTTCCGGAATTGATGCGGCAACCGGGAAAGTAATGGGAATTGCTATCCGGGCAGTAAAAACGGTTACTTTTGGATATGGTAAGTGTGGACTATATTTTTATCCGGGGCAAAGTTATGCGGGCACTGTCATTGTGAAAGATATTGGCATATACGGGAAAGCAGAAAAAGCATTATATGCACTGGATGATGAGGAAAGAAACTGGATTCCATCCAGAGTCCCGGATGGAAATAAATCCACCTTCGGAAAGGTTCTTGTTGTTGCAGGCAGCCGAAATATGTGCGGTGCCGCTTATTTTGCATCCCGGTCATGCATGTTGGCCGGAGCAGGAATGGTCCGCATATTCACAGAAGAGAGTAACCGTGTGATTCTTCAGCAAAAATTTCCGGAAGCGATGCTCACCACCTATGGTATGAATGAAACAAAAGAACAGATCCGTGAACTGTTATTGCAGGCAATGGACTGGGCAACCGTTGTTGTCGCAGGACCCGGTCTGGGACAGATGATTTCTTCAGAATGGATTCTGGAATCCTTATTACAGGATACTACAGATAAACCGATGGTTCTGGATGCAGATGCACTGAATCTGCTAAGTCGGAGAGAGCAGTTACTGTGTAGATGTACACACCCGCTTATTCTTACTCCTCACATGGGTGAAATGGCAAGACTTTCCGGGTATACCATAGAAGAATTGAAAGAATCACCCGTTCACTGTCTGAAGGAATACTGGAACCGTATTCGTGCAATGACACTATTGTCTCCGGCTGTCATTATGAAAGATGCTCGCACCTTAATCTGTACAGATACGGATACCTGTTATCTGAATCTTTCAGGCAACAGTGGAATGGCGACTGCCGGCTCCGGAGATGTACTTGCCGGGCTTCTGGGAGGACTCATTGCCCAGAATATCAGCATTCAAAAAGCCGCGCCTCTGGCTGTATGGCTGCATGGTCTGGCTGGAGATGAAGCGAAAAAACAAAAAGGGGAACATGCTGTACTGGCCTCTGATATTATGGAAGCAATTCCCGTCAGCATGAAAAGGAGATTATTATGAATAAAAAGAACGATCGGGTATATGCAGAGATTCATTTAGATGCAGTAGAAGAAAATTTTGAAAATATGTATAAAAATCTTACACCAGGGACAAAAATGATTGCAGTTGTTAAGGCAGATGCCTACGGACATGGAGCAGTACAGATTGCCAGTCTCATACAGAAAAAAGAGTATATCTGGGGATTTGCCGCTGCAACTGCACAGGAGGCACGGGAACTCAGAACCCACGGGATTCATAAACCCATTCTTATTCTCGGATATGTTTTCCCGGAAGACTATGAGTTTCTTGTACAGGAAGATGTTCGTCCGGCAGTATTTACCAGAGAAATGGCAGAGGAACTGTCACGGACAGCTGAAAAATCTCAGAAAACACTTCCAATCCATCTTGCGATTGATACCGGTATGACCCGCATCGGTTTCCGAAATCCGGAAAAAAGTATGGACGATATCGTACATATCAGTAACCTTCCGCATATAAAGATAGAAGGAATGTTTACACATTTTGCCAGAGCTGATGAACAGGATCTGTCAAATGCACGCAGTCAGTTTGAAGTTTTTCAGAAATTTGATCATCTCTGCAGACAAAATGGTATTGATATTCCTTTCCTTCATTGCAATAACAGTGCAGGGATTCTCTGGCATCGGGAAGGAGACATGCAGCTGGTAAGACCCGGCATAACGATTTATGGGATTGCACCATCAGATGAAGTGGTAAATCCCGGCGTCAGACTCCGTCCGGTTATGGAATTGAAATCGCACGTATCTTTCGTCAAAGAAGTAGAAAAAGGGGTTCCGGTCAGTTATGGAGGAACATTTGTTACAGAGAGGGAAATGACCAGAATTGCCACGATTCCGGTGGGATATGCAGACGGCTATCCTCGTTCTCTGTCGAATAAAGGTTACGTCCTGATTCATGGAACAAAAGCACCGATTCTAGGAAGAGTATGTATGGATCAGTTCATGGTAGACGTGACGGATATTCCAGATGTCAAAACAGGGGATCCGGTGACTCTGATGGGAAGAGACGGGGATGAAAACCTTCCTGTTGAAATTCTCTCAGAACTGTCCGGAAGATTTCCATATGAATTTGTATGCTGTATCAGCAAAAGAGTGCCTCGCATTTATCAGATGTGAGGTCCTGAATTTTGGAGATTTTTGAGTAAAAGAGCACAATATCTTCGTATACAACTGAGAAACAGGGAAATACTATAGATATCCTATCTGTTTGAGCAGTATGGTAAAATCAGAAAATCGGAGAGTGAATTGTGTGAATATTCGAAGAGGAGATATCTTTTATGCAGATCTGCGCCCGGTAGTGGGCAGTGAACAGGGTGGTATACGTCCGGTTCTTATTATACAGAATGATGTGGGCAATCGACACAGCCCTACTGTTATTTGTGCCGCGATCACTTCCAAGATGAATAAGGCAAAACTTCCTACACATATTGAAATTGATGCCGGCACCTATGATATTGTGAGAGATTCTGTCATTCTGTTGGAACAACTGCGCACAATCGATAAACAGCGGCTGAAAGATAAGGTCTGCCATTTGGATCAGGATATTCTTCGCCAGGTAAACAAAGCACTTCAGATCAGTCTGGAACTTCCTACATAACCGGTGAATATCCTTTTTCTTGACGAATATGAAGTTAGATGGTATATTCTGTAAGGAAAACCTAAACCAACATTGAAAAAGGAGAATTTATGGAAAGTGGAGACGGCCCTTTAGCCGGTTGTATTGTATTATTTGTATTTATTATTTTTAATAGTATACTTTATGGATTTGGTTCAGCAATTCAGCATCTGAATGAATCAGAAATCGAAAAAAAAGCGGAAGAGGGTGATAAAAAAAGCCGGATTCTGATGAAAATGCTTGTAAGACCGGAAGATCTTGTTTCTACGATTCAGTTCGTAGCAACGCTTATGAGTATTCTGATTGGAATCTTTCTGATACGTGATGTTACTTTCCTGTTAACGAGTAATCTGGAAAACACATTGCTTGCTTTTGGTCTGCTGATTCTTGTCAGCATTGTCACAATGATTCTGCTGATTTCGCTTGGCATCATTGCTCCAAAAAAAATCTGTGCTCATGATGCAGACAAAAAAGCTTATCAGCTTCTGCCTTTCGTACGAATTTTTATTTTTCTGTTTCTGCCGTTATCAAAAGCCGCATCCGTTATTTCAAACCTGGTTGTACGCTGCTTTGGCATCGATCCGCATCATCTGACTGACGATGTGACAGAAGATGAAATCATTGATCTGGTGGATGAAGCTCACGAGCAGGGAGTTATTCAGGAAAGTGAGGCGGAGATGATCCAGAATATCATGGAATTTAGCGATAAAGATGCCAAGGATATTATGACGCACCGGAAAAATATAAAAGCGCTGGATGACACCATGTCACTGGAAGAGGCTGTAAGCTTTATGGCAGAAAACAGTAATTCCCGCTATCCGGTTTACCACGAAAGCATTGACAATATCACCGGTTTTATCCATATCAAAGATGCGATGGTTCAGTTTACCAGACAGGAATATCAGAAATCCACACTGGATCAAATACCGCATTTAATTCGTTCTATCGCCTACATACCGGAGACCAGGAGTATCGATGATATTTTTCAGGCTATGCAGTCAAAAAAAATTCACATGGTCATTGTAGTAGATGAATATGGACAGACAGCAGGACTTCTCACAATGGAAGACATTCTGGAAGAGATTGTTGGAAATATTCTGGATGAATATGATGTTTCAGAGGACTTTATCCAGCCACAGATCGATGAAAGCATTCTTATGGACGGTCTTACCCCGCTGGATGACGTAGAAAAGGTTCTGGAAATTGATTTGGGCGAGCACGAATTTGAAACATTAAATGGATATCTTACTTCACTGCTGGGACACATCCCAACGGAGGAAGATAAAGAAATAAATGCAAATGGATATTGTTTTCAGATTTTATCTGTTGAAAACAATATCATTCAAAAAATCAGAGTAGAAAAAGTACAATAAGAAGAGGAGAATATAACATGTCAGGACATTCAAAGTTTGCGAATATCAAACACAAAAAAGAAAAAAACGATGCAAAAAAAGGTAAAATTTTTACAATTATTGGAAGAGAAATTGTTATTGCCGTAAAAGAAGGCGGTGCAGATCCTTCCAGCAACAGCAAGCTTCGTGATGTTATCGCCAAAGCAAAAGCTAACAACATGCCGAATGATACCATCGAAAGAGGTATCAAACGTGCAGCCGGTGATGCCAACGCAGATAATTATGAAGTAATCACCTATGAAGGATACGGTCCGAATGGAATTGCAATTATTGTTGACACATTGACTGATAACAAAAACAGAACTGCAGCCAATGTCAGAAGTGCTTTTACCAAGGGAAGCGGAAATGTTGGAACGCCGGGATGCGTATCTTTCATGTTTGACAAAAAAGGTCAAATTATCGTAGCAAAAGAAGACTGCGAAATGGATGCAGATGATCTTATGATGATTGCTCTGGATGCAGGCGCAGAAGACTTCTCTGAAGAAGATGACTGCTACGAAATCCTCACAGATCCAGATGATTTTTCACAGGTGCGTGAAGCTCTGGAAAAAGAGGGAATTGTGATGGCTGAGGCAGAAGTTACCATGATTCCGCAGACATATGTAGATCTGACAGATGAAACTGCAATCAAGAACCTGCAGAAAACACTGGATCTGCTTGAAGACGATGACGATGTGCAGGCTGTGTACCACAACTGGAACGAGTAAAAAGATAGAATCCCACATGTGGGATTCTTTTTTTGTTTTCTGCACATACTACCTCTGAAATGATATGAATGAATAAAAATATTATAGCAGGAGATGGTTGTTATGATTTCAAATTTGAAAGAGAATACGGATAATGTTGCTAAGCTTGAAAGTAGGATTCAATTGTTGTCGATTATCGGGGAGATTGAGGGGCATGAGACGTTGGGGGAGCGGGCGAAAACGACAAAGTATGAACAGATTCTGCCCCGGCTGGCGATGATTGAGGATGATGAGAGAGTGGAGGGACTTTTGATTCTTCTGAATACGGTAGGTGGAGATGTGGAAGCCGGGTTGGCGATTGCGGAGATGATTGCGTCCCTGAGTAAGCCGACGGTTTCGCTGGTACTGGGGGGCGGGCATTCGATAGGAGTTCCTCTGGCTGTTTCCTCTGATTATAGTTTTATTGTGCCGAGTGCTACCATGGTCATTCATCCGGTGAGAACTAATGGTATGTTTATCGGAGTTATGCAGACTTACCGAAATATGGAAAAAACGCAGGACCGGATTACCGGGTTTATCGCAGAGCATTCCCACATCAGTCAGAAGAGAGTAGAAGAACTGATGCTGGATACGTCATTGCTGGTTAAGGATGTTGGCACGATGCTTGATGGGAGGGATGCTGTGAAGGAAGGTCTTATTGATCAGGTGGGAGGTATTCATGAAGCTTTGGAAAAGCTCTATGAACTAATGGATCAAAGGAAAGAAGAAATGAATAAATCAGGCAGTGAATGACTTTTTGTTGTAACACGTTCTTTTTTATGCTATAATTATGGTTCGAAAAATGAAATTGTGTTACAGAGGTATATTATGAGCTTTTTTGAAGCAATTATTTTAGGCATTATTCAGGGAGTCACGGAGTTTTTGCCTGTCAGCAGCTCCGGACACCTGATTGTTGCAGAAAAGATATTTCATGTTGATACACGTTCTGATCTTCTTTTTGAGGTAGTGCTCCATCTGGGAACTCTGTTTGCGGTTATCGCTGCTTTCTGGTCTGATTGGAAAATAATATATAAAGAATGTAACCGACTGCCGTCAGACCTGATAAAAAATATGAAGTCATGTATCCACAATAAAATGTATGAAACTGATGAAGTACCTTATATAAAAATTTTACATAACCCCCAACGGAAAATGTTTGTAATGATAATTGTTTCGACAATTTTTACGGCTGCTGTCGGATATTTCTTAAGGGATATTGCAGGGAAGGTGAGTCACTCTGTACTTGCAGCAGGTCTGGGATTTTTAATAACCTCCGTATTTTTATTTGTCGTTGATTATTGGAATTATGGAGACAAACTCCCCAAAGACAGTAACTTCAGACAGGCGGCTGTTATCGGTTTACTGCAGGGAATCAGTGTATTTCCTGGTATTTCCCGTTCCGGTATCACGATAACGGCAGGCCGTCTCTTTGGTTTTCGTAAGAATTATGCGATACGTTACTCGTATCTGATGTCAGTTCCGGTGATTTTGGGCGCAGTTTTTCTGGAACTGGGAAATCTCAAAATCGCAGGCATCACATGGAAAATGGGATTTATCTATCTGTGCGGTATGCTTTCAGCTGCAATAACGGGATATTTTTGCATCCGGATACTGATCAGACAGTTCCAAAAGCAACGTTTCAGAATTTTTGCAATATATTGTGCCCTGATCGGTATCGTTTCACTGGTATGTAATTTCATGCTTCCGATAGCATAAGAGTGCAAGTATCTTTAGGAGGAAGAAAACTATGACAACTGCTGCTTCAACTAAAAATAAAAAAAGTCCGAAAAAAAACTCTCGAAGGAAACCATCTTCTGCCAGAAAAAAAACAGTATCATCTTCCAAAAAAGCGGCGAATAGTCTGGGACTGGAGATTATTGTACTTATTTTTTTCGCTCTGACTGTTTTATTGATGATTAGTAACTTTGATATGGGTGGAGCTGTGGGAAACGCAGTCAGCCAGTTCTGTTTCGGAATGATGGGATGGATGGCCTACCTTTTTCCGTTCATTCTGTTCTTTGGAGTTGCATTTTACGCAGTTAACAGAAATAGTTCTGTGATCTACAGAAAAATCAATGGACTTTTACTCTCTTTCTGGTGCCTGATGGGAATTCTTCATCTGTTTACCGTAGGTTACGCAAAAGGGGAAACACTGTCCGGTTATTATCGTTTTTGTGCTACACAGAAAACAGGAGGCGGCATTCTGGGAGGATTGTTATCCCGATTACTTTCTATGGCATTCGGTACCATTGGTGCCTATGTTATATTGTTTATCGCATTACTGATTTCAATTATTCTGCTGACACAAAAGTCAATTTTGAAACCGATAAAAAGAACCGGTGAAAAGGTTTATCGTGAGGCGAAAGAAAACCATGTGCGCAGAAAAGAAGAACGCGGTACATTCGCAATGGAGCAGCTGAAGCTGCCGGCGAAAGAAGACAAAAAGGAATCAAAAAAGAAAGAGGAAAAATCACAGAAAGAAGAACTGTCTGAGGGAGAAAAAATCATACCGGCATTTGAGATTCAGCGTCCTGATCCGATAGAAATTTTTCCGGATCCGGTTTCTGAAGAAGTTTTGGAACAGCCTCTTTCAAACAATATGGCAGAAATCAAACCAGAACGAAATGAGGTTGATAAAAAGCAGAAAAAATCAGACATGTCCGGTGAGAAGATAAAGAAAAATCCAAAATCTTCTCAGGAAGAGATTGCAAATGGTATTGAATCGATCAAAAATGAGATCGAGAACAAAGAAAAACCAGAAGCAAAGAAATATGTATTACCGCCTCTCACTCTCTTAAAGAGAGGAAAGAGGGGTGTTTCCGGTGATTCTGATCAACAGGTCAGAGAAACTGCGATGAAATTACAGAATACACTCCTTAGCTTCGGTGTCAATGCCACTGTGACGAATGTCAGCTGCGGTCCTACGGTTACAAGATACGAGCTACAGCCGGAACAGGGTGTAAAAGTCAGCAAAATTGTCAACCTTGCAGATGATATTAAACTTAATCTGGCAGCTGCAGATATCCGTATTGAAGCACCGATTCCCGGAAAAGCAGCTATTGGAATTGAAGTTCCCAATGCTACCAACAGCGCAGTCATGCTGAGAGATTTGCTGGAATCAAAAGAATTCCAGGAGTTTCCTTCAGAACTTGCTTTTGCTGTAGGAAAAGATATCGGAGGAAAAACAGTTGTAGCAGATATCGGTAAGATGCCTCACCTTTTGATTGCCGGAGCTACAGGGTCTGGAAAATCAGTATGCATCAATACGTTAATTATGAGTATTTTATATAAAGCAACTCCGGATGAAGTCAAACTGATTATGATTGATCCAAAAGTTGTAGAATTAAGTGTTTATAATGGTATTCCGCATCTGTTTATTCCAGTTGTCACAGATCCGAAGAAAGCAGCAGGTGCACTTAACTGGGCAGTAGCGGAAATGACTGAACGATATAATAAATTTGCAGAATATAATGTACGTGATCTGAAAGGATACAATGAAAAAGTTTCACAGCTTGATGATATTGCTGATGAAAACAAACCGAAACGAATGCCCAAAATTGTCATTATTGTCGATGAGCTTGCAGATTTGATGATGGTTGCTCCCGGTGAAGTGGAAGATGCTATCTGCCGCCTTGCTCAGCTTGCACGAGCAGCCGGAATTCACCTGATTATTGCCACACAGCGTCCGTCTGTCAACGTTATTACCGGACTTATCAAGGCAAATATGCCGTCCCGCATCGCATTTTCTGTCTCTTCTGGTGTTGATTCAAGAACCATTCTTGATATGGTTGGGGCTGAGAAGCTGCTGGGCAAGGGTGATATGTTGTATTATCCTCAGGGGTATCAGAAACCGGCAAGGCTTCAGGGTTCTTTTGTATCTGATCCGGAAGTCAGTCAGGTGGTTTCCTTTTTAACGGATAATCATCAAAGTGATGGTGTCTATGATCAGAAAATTACAGATATGATGAATTCCAGTGCCGCGTCATCTTCTCCGGCTTTTGGCGGCGAAGACGTTGACGCATATTTTGTGGATGCAGGGAAATTCATTATTGAGAAGGATAAAGCTTCCATTGGTATGCTGCAGAGAGCATTCAAGATAGGATTTAACCGTGCGGCGCGGATTATGGATCAGCTTTCAGACGCCGGTGTAGTCGGTCCAGAAGAAGGAACGAAACCACGAAAAATCCTGATGAGCCAGGAAGAATTTGAAAATTATATCGAAGAATCACTATAAATATGAATTTGAATTTGAGGAGAGTAAAGAATGAAATGTTCAAACTGCGGTAAGCCAGTAGAAGAAGGGCGACTTTTCTGTATGAATTGCGGTCAGGAGATTCAGTGGGTTCCGGATTATGATTCTTTCGGCAACTATATGGAACAGGAACGAATTAAAAAAGAGCAGGAACGAAAAAGAAAAGAGCGGGCTGAGGCTGAAGCTGCAAGAAGAAAGGCGGCATTGCTGGCAGAAGAGAAAAGAAAAAAGAAAAAGAAGAGAATGATAACCGTTGCCTGTATCAGTATAGCGGCAGCTGTCTGTATCCTTTTGGGCTTTTTCTTAAAATTTCGTAACGATCAGAAGAATTACAATGATTTTAATTATCAGATGGGCATGGCGGAGACTGCATTTTCCAATCATAAGTACGAAGAATGCTATTCGTTTGTACAGCGTGCGGTGGAACTTGATCAGTCAGATACGGATGCAAAACTTCTCCTTGCTCAGGTACAGGTAAAGCTGGAAAAGAGCAAAGAGGCTGTTGCTACACTAAAAAATCTTCTTAAAACAGATCCGGATAACATAACTGCCTATGGACAGTTGATTAAGATCTATGAGCAGTCTGATAGCTTTGATGAAATCAAGGAACTTCTTGATCAATGTGAAGACGATGATATCCTGAAAAAATACGACAGCTATATTAGTTCTGTGCCGGTGTTCAGTCTGCCGGGAGGTGATTATGATGAACTCAAATCACTTCAGCTTTATTCGCGTGAGAATAATGGTACTATATACTATACAACAGATGGATCTGACCCTTCCAGAGACAGTAATATTTATACTGAAAGTATTTCACTTAATGATGGTACAACAACCGTAAAAGCTATCGTTATTAATTCCAAGGGGATTTCCAGTGATATTGTCACTAACCGCTATAACATTACACTGACCCCTCCGGATCCGCCAAGAATATCACCTTCATCCGGTAAATTCACCACGGATATGGATACCAGGATTTATATCATTGTACCGGATGGATGCAAAGCATACTATGCCTTTGATAAAAAGCCTACCATTGGCGATGAAGCATATGATCCCGGTCAGCCTGTCGAGATGAAAATGGGGACTCATACATTTTATGCCATACTTGTTGATGAAAACGGTAAAGTCAGTTCTCCGGGAAGTGCCATCTACACGCTTTCCGATCCTAAGTAACAGTATTTCATTTCTGTTATGCATGTAAAAGTAATAAAATGCTGTTATTATATTGATTTTTGTATATTTTTGTGGCAAAATAAAATCGATGGATTGTGACACGTTACCAAAATAAATGTTGCTGTACGGAATAGTAGTACGTGAACAGTAACAAATAATTCTGCGTGTTAAAGAATATAATAACTAGGAGGAAGTTATGTACAAAATAATCAAAGCAGAAAAACTGAATGAGATTGTTTATCTCATGGTTGTTGAAGCACCTATGGTAGCAAAACATTGCGAACCTGGTCAGTTTATCATCGTGAAACAGGACGATGCTGGTGAAAGAATTCCATTGACAATCTGTGATTACGACAGAGAAGCAGGAACTATTACTATTGTATTCCAGCCAATCGGAGCATCTACAGAAAAGTTCGCAAGACTTCAGGCAGGGGATGCATTTGAGGATTTTGTCGGCCCTCTGGGTTGTCCGTCCGAATTTGTGAACGAAGATCTGGAAGAGCTGAAGAAGGAAAAAATTCTTTTTGTTGCCGGAGGTGTAGGAACTGCACCTGTATATCCACAGGTGAAATGGCTGCATGAACATGGTATTGATGCAGACGTTATCGTTGGAGCAAAAACAAAAGACCTGATCATTCTTGAAAAAGAGATGGAAGCAGTAGCAGGCAACCTTTATATTACCACCGATGATGGCTCCTATGGAAGAAGCGGAATGGTTACCAAGGTTATCGATGATCTGATTGCAGAAGGAAAGACATATACAAGATGTGTTGCCATCGGACCTATGATCATGATGAAATTCTGTTGCCTGACTACTAAAAAGTATGATATTCCTACTATCGTATCCATGAACCCGATCATGGTAGACGGAACAGGTATGTGCGGAGCATGCCGTGTGATCGTTGGCGGTGAAGTTAAATTTGCCTGTGTTGACGGTCCTGAATTTGATGGACATCTGATTGACTGGAATCTGGCTATGCAGAGACAGCAGATGTACAAAACCGAAGAAGGAAGAGCATTACTGAAACTTCGTGAAGGTGATACCCATCACGGCGGATGCGGAAATTGCGGAGGTGACAAATAATGGGTGACGTTTTAAAGAAAGTACCTGTAAGAGAGCAGGAACCACAGGTTAGAGCAAAAAATTTCGATGAAGTGTGTCTTGGCTACAATGCAGAAGAAGCAGTTGAAGAAGCAAATCGCTGCCTCACCTGTAAGAATGCCAAATGTGTTCAGGGATGTCCTGTAAATATCGATATTCCGGGATTTATCAAAGAAGTGAAGGCAGGCAATTTTGCTGAAGCTTACAAAGTAATTGGCAAGTCCAGTGCACTTCCTGCTGTATGTGGCCGTGTATGTCCGCAGGAAACACAGTGTGAAGGAAAATGTATCCGTGGCATCAAAGGAGAAGCTGTTTCTATCGGAAAACTGGAACGTTTTGTTGCTGACTGGGCAA
>JBJELU010000021.1:0-4268 GCA_051879355.1 Oliverpabstia sp. | reverse complement strand
CTGAGTGACCTGCTGTATGTTTCTGCCACCCATAATTTTCCACATTACGGGGGTATATCACCCGTCTGGAAAATCAGCCGGTGCAGGGCGAAGCGTCGTCTCCGGTAACCCTTCCGGCTCAGGCACTCCGGTCTGATGCTCGGGACGTACAGGAACATCAGCCCCTGCCGCACTCCCGTCTGGTGTATGTTGTTTCTGAAACAAAAGCAGGGCCCACACCCTCCCTTCAAAAATCCCCTCCCACGTTTCTGAAACCGTTTGTGACTGGTGTCTGTGCGGCATTGCTGGCGGTCAGCGTGGCCATTCCGGGATGGCAGTTTCTGACACAGCCATCACCGGAGGAGCAGCATTTTACCTGGGGGAATGGTTGTAAAAAGCAGTAAAAACAGTAAATACAGAGTATCGTGATGAATTAGTGCTCAGGGGCTACCAGTATTCAATAACCAGCGTATCGGCATCGCATTCCTGTAATTCTGGTATTGACTGTTATGACTAAATTCAATGTATATATGGCAGGCAGAAATATGTTAACAGTCCCGGAGTTGTGGAAAATCCTCCGGAGCTAATATCCGGGAGTGCCTTAACAATTTTCCGTAAGTTAAATGATAATTTCTGAGTGAGAATATGGTCACGATTTGTGTTGACGGTGAAAATAAGACTCATAAAATTACCGACTGGACGCTGTGGGTTGGAAATGACGACAGAGAGGTTATGCTGACCTGTCATTTTCGCAGCGGGAGAAAATATACTCGTCCGCTTTCTGTATGTCAGATAACGCCAACTGTAAATTTGCGAAATGTTTTCCTCGAAAGGAAAGGGAACGCTGTAACATCCCGGGCTGAACTGGTTATTATATATGGTGATAAATATGCTGCTGTTTATTACCGCGAGGGTGAACGACCCTACATCATGAAAACGACCGGCCTTGACTTTCAACAGTGTTCAGCATTTACAGAGTATGCCGTGTTTAATTACTTGTGTAGGGTGGCTAGTGAACGTATTTTTTATGCCCGTGGTAATAACAGAAATATCGATGAGAATATCCTTAGGCAGATAAAGAAAATAGTTCCTCATCCGGATACCGCCTTGCATGCATACTGTTCAGGACAGAGTAAAAAACGTGATTCGCCATGGGGTTTGATTTTTCCGTTTGGTCTTAATGAAAGTCAGTTGCTGGCTGTCGAACGGGCATTTTCCTCACAGATTTCAGTTATTGAAGGACCACCTGGAACAGGTAAAACACAGACTATACTCAATATTGTTGCTAATATATTAATTCAGAATAAAACAGTGGCAATTTTGTCCAATAATAACTCAGCTGTCAGTAATGTTTATGAAAAGATGGACAAACAGCAACTGGGATATGTGGTGGCACGACTGGGGAGTACGGAGAACAGGCAACAGTTTTTTTCAACGTCGATTTCGCGTTCTGAGGAAGTCTTACCTGACTCACCGTCTGCAAATGCGATTGATGATGTACTTCAACAAGTGAAAAAACACCTGAATGCCATTAACCAGGTCGCTTCGTTAAAAGCAGAAATTAATGAGCTGAATATTGAGTATAAATATCTGCAGCAATGGCAGAGTCAGAATCTTCGACCGGAGGAGCTTTTTTCTCACAAATACCGATTTTCCTCACAAAAAACCACCGACCTGATGGCTTATATTCATTACCTTTCTGACAGGCGGATTGGATTCAGAAACAGAATTGATTTGTTGTTAAACTTCAGGATACTGAAAGTCAAACCATTGATGATTCCGGAGAGAAGGCTGGCACTATTTACTTCTCTTCAGCTTTCTTATTATGAAAAAACTATCCGGGAAAAACAAATTTCTCTGAATGAATATGAGGAAGTATTTAAAAAATCTGATTTTAAAATTTTACTGGGGCGCCTGATATCATGGTCTATGCTTTATTTAAAGCAACATCTGCGAAGAAATGTTTCAACAAGAAGTTCATTCTCGGCAGAGACATACAGGGATGAATTTGACCGTTTTATAAAGCGTTTTCCGGTTATTGGTAGCAGTACGCATTCGATTATTAACTCTATCGGCAAGGGGGCCCTTCTTGATTATGTTATTATTGATGAAGCCTCGCAGCAGGATATTGTTCCGGGCATTCTGGGACTGGGATGTGCCCGTAATGTAATCGTTGTAGGGGATCGTAAGCAACTTCCACATGTTCCTGTATTACTCCCGAACAGCCCATCTCCACCGGCAGAATACTATAATTGTGAGAAATATAGTCTACTTGATTCGGTTTGTATGTTGTTCAGGAACATGGTGCCAGTAACCCTTCTTAAAGAGCATTATCGTTGTCATCCTAAAATCATTCAATTTTGTAATAAGCAGTTTTATGATAATGCTCTGATACCGTTAACGGTTGATTCCGGTGAAGCCTCATTATCTCTGGTCATCACGGCAAAAGGAAACCATACCCGTAATTTTTCAAATCTCAGGGAGCTTGAATCTCTGGAAGGTCATTACTGGGATGAAGAAAGTAGCAGGGGATACATTGCCCCGTATAATGCACAGGTTAATCTGGCTGAAAAAGTGCTGCCTGCTGATTTTGTGAAATCGACGGTGCATAAATTTCAGGGACGGGAGTGCGATGAAATTGTGTTTTCCACTGTGCTGGATAAGAAGCGCAGCAGCCAGCGCAGTCGGAACATCGCGTTTGTTGATAATCCTGAACTGGTGAATGTCGCTGTTTCAAGGGCCCGAAATAAATTTACGCTGGTGACTGGTAATGATGTATTTGAACGCCACGCTGGACATATTGCGGCGCTGATTCGTTACATCAAATACTACGCTGATGACGGAGAGATTTTCGAGAGCCCGGTCATATCAGCATTTGATTTGCTGTACAGTGAGTATGACAAATCACTGGAACGACTGAATAGTAGATTGAATTCAAATGATTCACACTTTAAGTCAGAACAGATTGTGGCCTGCCTGTTGCGGGATATCCTGTCGCAGGATAGTTATCGGAGTATGATGTTTCATTCACAAATAGCGCTGAATCAGTTGGTGTTGCTGGAGCGGGGGGATTTTACACACCGTGAACAGTTATTCATGCGTAACCGGGGCAGTTGTGACTTTGTTGTTTACTATAAGGTCGGGAAGACTCCATTAGGGGTTATTGAAGTGGATGGAGGTTATCATCTGACCAGTGTTCAGGCTGAACGTGATGAACTTAAAAACAGTATACTGAAGAAATGCGGCCTGCCATTGCTAAGATTACGTACTATAGACAGTGATATAGAAGGGAAGTTGGGAGCGTTTCTGTCAGGCCTGACAGGCTAAAGTCTGAATAAAAAATATTGCAGCGGGAAGTCTCAAAACTGATTTGGTCATGTGCCACACACAATTGTACGAACCCCATGGACACAGGCTTCTTTGTTTTGGTTACATCAACGTACGTATTCCTGATACATATAAAAATAAGTGCTATTGCTCAAAGCTAACAGGGAATGGTTCTGTTGAATAATTCCTTAGTGAGTAAACTTTATCAGGGGGGTAATTCTATTACAGTGAATACTTCCTGCAAAATGATATTTGAATCGTTCACCATCTGCATCATATTTCCTTATTTGCAAGTTGAAAGGATGGTATATGTTGAAAATGCATGGATTTTCCAGATGTGTTACCAGTAAGAAGCAGGTGGATAAAGGATGCGATAACAAAACCAACAACCAGATTAATATCTGAAGAGTTTTATTGTTATTATTTATCCCCAAAGCGGTGAGTTATTAATGAAGTTTGTCTGAATGTATAAACAGAATTATTCGACATAAAGCCAGGAAAATGAGTGATACGCTTTTAACCGAAAAAATCCTTACCGGAGAAAATGTTTTGCGTGCCGCAATCGCCCGCATTGAGTGGATTTTTGAAACATTTCCGTCGGTATGCCTGTCTTTTTCAGGTGGAAAGGATTCCACCGTGCTTTTCCATCTTGTGGCAGAGGTGGCCCGCAGGAGAAAACGTCATTTCTCTGTTCTGTTCATTGACTGGGAGGCCCAGTATCGGTGCACCATTGAACATATTCAGAAGATGCGGGAAATGTACCATGATGTGACGGAAACCTTTTACTGGGTGGCACTTCCCCTGACCACGGTAAACGGCGTCTCGCAGTTTCAGCCGGAGTGGATATGCTGGGAGTCTGGTGTGACCTGGGTTCGCCAGCCACCCGAAGAGGCCATTACAGACATAACGTATTTTCCCTTTTACCGGTATGCCATGACGTTTGAAGAATTTGTTCCGGCATT
>JBJELU010000020.1:0-19497 GCA_051879355.1 Oliverpabstia sp. | reverse complement strand
GCAGAGTTGAGGAGGAGCGGCCTGCTTCTTAAAAATACCAGAGATTCTCCGTCCCCTTCTCAAACGAACCACCCCCTCTATATCCGCATGCATATACTGGTATCCAGTTCTTCCAGCCATTCCTCCAGATCATCCGGGGCGTTTCGGCAGAAATCTTTGACCCAGATGTCATACTGACGAACATCCGGTTCCTGTTCTTCCCATTTATTTCCAAATTTCGATGAATAATCCTTCCATATTCTCATATGAAACGCAGATAATCCAAAATGATACGTCAGATAAGATAACCTCACAAAATCTTCCCGTGTCATAGATTCCTGATTATTTAAAATTTTCCTGTCATGTTCTCCGCACAGATACAGAAATGCGAAGCGTTCAATATCCTCCTGATGCATAAGCTTTTTCCTCTCTGCAAATGATTCTTTATAACCAATGGTGTTTTGTCTCATTTTTACAACTAATTCTACCGTGACTTGTCGTTAAAATCAATATATACGAATCAAAAAGTGAGACAAACTCATATGTGAGTCTTGCATACCTATACGGTATGATACCGATAAAATACGTTCACAAATTATTATTTACAGAATAGGATATAAAAAAACATATACCGGTATTTATGGATCGTTCATTTATCAATCACGCAATCAGTACCCTGTCCAACGGATTGATTGAGTCCGTTGAACGTGATCGTAACACAATATTCATCACTGTTTCTTATTCCAACTGTTTCAGTTGTGAAAGGAACAGTGCTGCCATACGTCTTGTCATCGGAAAGGATACTCTCATTCTGGATGAATCCGGCAGGAGAATACCTGCTTCCCAATTATCGCAGGGAATGCTTATTAATGCTGCATTCTCATCTGCTATGACAAGGAGTATCCCGCCCCAATCTAATGCATTTGTCATCCAGATAACAGACAGACCTCCTGTTAATCAGACTGTTGTAGGCAGAATCGTAAATATCGACAGAAGGAACCGCAGTTTTACAACCATCAGCGATGGAAATCTTTCCTCTACAATCCTGTTCAATGCTCCCGAAAATACCAAAATATTTGACTTTTCAGGAAGACCCATGAGCTTCAACCATCTGGCTCCGGGGATGCGGGTACGAGTAATTCATGCAAACTTTATGACAGCAAGTATACCGCCGCAGACCACTGCACTGGAGATACGAGTGATTCGTTAATTTCATTCAAGATAAAACAAAGTGGAGGGTTGATACCTCCACTCATTTTTGTGCTGTAATCTCCTCTACTTTATCTCTGATATCCAAAAACACCTCCACCAGAATCGGATTAAAATCCTGTCCGCTGCCCTTCTCGATTATTTCAAAACACTGATTTAAGGGAAGTGCTGCCCGATAACAACGCTCTGCCGATACTGCATCAAATACATCAGCAATTGCCATAATCTGTGCACAGAGCGGAATTTCTTTACTCTGCAATCCATCCGGATATCCACGTCCATTCCATTTTTCATGATGGTGTCTCGCAATTTCATAGGCCATTTGCAGATACTGCTGGTCATCGGTTCTCCCAAAAGTCTTTCGAATGATCTCCCCTCCCCTGGCGGCGTGCATCTTCATCTGTTCGAATTCTTCATCTGTCAATTTTCCGGGTTTCTGTAAAATAGCATCAGACACGGCAATTTTTCCAATGTCATGCATGGGAGCCGCCAGCAGAAGATTTTTCATATAATCTTTCGTCAATATTTCCCTGTACATTCCTCTTCTGTGCAGTTCTTCCGCCAAAAGCTTCACATACCGTGTTGTTCTTTTTACATGACCTCCTGTATTTTCATCCCGGCTCTCGATCAGGGTCGCAAAACCCATGACCATTTCTTCATTATACCGGTTCAGTTCCGTCACCGCAGGATCTTCCTGATTCAGATAAGCACTTAGTATAATCAATGTCACACCAATACTGGAAATCAGAGTGTCAGGAAAAATCATCTGATAACCGGTCACACCGGCTAAAATCAGAATACATGACAAAATACTGTATCGACTGCGGCTCTGCATATAATCCCAGCGGCGAAACACCAGGATCAGGGTCAATATAACATACAGAGCGGCCATGATAAAACAGGTATAGACTGAAATTCCCATGGAATACCGGCTAAGCTTTCCGCTTCTGTATTCCAGCTGCCGCAGAAATAAAAGAACCACCATAATATTCAACAAAAACGGAGCAAACAGCACTGCTCTTTTCCACTTTTCAGTGGGAATCCCGTCTGTCTTGGACAGCATATATAAGAGCATGGTAAAAATAATGGTATCAATACTAATCAGAAACATACCATGCAGTACCATATTCAACTCAGTATTGACATATTCCGGCTGATTCACCATATATGCCGTAGTCCCGTCAAGGATTAAATTGATAACACCAGTCAGCATCAGTCCTTCATAAATAGAAAATCTGTTCCGTCTATGAAAATGAAACTGTTCTTTATAATAAATCATCATGATATAGAGAACAACCATCAGGCATCCAATCTGTAATTTACAATACCCCATAACTTCTCTCCCTTCGATTGTACGATAGCTCTATTTTACAAAAAAATCGTCCCAGTTGGTAGAGTTTTTACAAAAAATAGAAAAAATTTATATGGCATTGTCAAAAAAGTAAAGAAGTGCATCTCCATAACACGGAGATGCACTTCTTTACTTTTAGGAATTTGATAATCATTTCAATGATGCGATTACTTCTACTTCACACAGTACATTTTTCGGAAGTGTCTTCACAGCCACACAGGAGCGTGCCGGTTTTCCGGTAAAATATGCTGCATATACCTCATTAAAGGCAGCAAAATCACCCATATCTGCAATAAAACAGGTAGTTTTCACAACTTTTTCAAAATCTGTTCCCGCTTCTTCAAGAATAGCTGCAATATTTTTCATCACCTGTTCGGCCTGAGACTTTATATCCTCACCGGCAATCTCTCCTGTCACCGGATCAATGGGAATCTGTCCTGAGGTAAAAAGAACATCATCCAGAATCATAGCCTGACTATATGGACCGATAGCGGCTGGTGCTTTTTGTGTGTTTATAACTTTTACCATATTCTACATCCTCTTTTCTTTTAAGCATCTGTTTCATTTTTCTGATTCTTAATCACTCTTAATATGTAGGAACTGAGGAAGAATCCAACTACTGCAAATACAGCCATGATAATGAATACAATCCGATATCCAGACATTCCTTCAAAGTTATCCAGAATTGCTCCGTAAACCGCATACATAAATGCTCCAGGCAGATATCCAACGAAGGAACCGATTGACATTGCGGAACCTGTTATATCGCGGGGAACTTTAACTTCGTCCATAGGAGCGAAGAAAATGGCACGCATACTGAACACAAATGCACTGATGGAAAGTGTGATTGCCATACCAATTACAATACCCAGTTCTTTATGCGGCAGGCAGGCAAATATAACCAAAGCACCAGCTACAATTACAAAACAGATTCTCAGATATTTTGTAGCGGAATGCAGTACTTTATCGGTAATAAATCCACCGACAGGTCCGCCGAGCATCTTCAGACCATACTGATTAATGATACCATACACACCTACCAAAGCTGCCGGAAGTGCGTAAGCTTCTTCCAGGAACGGAATAAAATAAGTCAAACCACAATATACACTGTATACAAAAAATACATTGAATGAAACCAGCCAGATATTTTTGTTTTTTAATGCACGTTTGATAGTATTATCTTTTTTCGCAGGTTTTCCATCAGATACTGTTTTTACATTCTCTGCAGGTTTATCGTTATCTAACAGGAAGAATGCAACAATAGCAATAACGCCCGGCACGATGGAGTAAAACAGAATCGCTGCACGCAGACCGGCTGCATTACTTCCCATTGCAGAGAAAATTCCTAATGCACAGAATGCAACAAGTGTATCCATCAAACCACGACCAGCTTCCAGAATACCAAACATACGTCCCTGTTCATCTTCATTACCCAGCAAACGCACTGTCTTCAGCATCGTTGGCCAGTATAGCATATCCGCAAATACCGCCAACAGACAGTATATCAGAAGAAATACCGGATACGATGGAAATGTGGAAAGAAACAGACCACAGATACAGATACCGAGCAATGAAGCCGGAATCATGATTTTCTTTGAAATCCGGTCAACAACCAGAATCGCTGCCAGGAATCCAAAGGTGGAAATCCATCCTGCAATACTCATAGCAATACCAATCTGTGTATGGGAAAGTCCCATAAATTCCTGCATGGGTACATAAAATGCATCTTTCATGAATCCCAACTTGTAAATGGTTCCTGCACCCAACATCAGAGTACCAAAGGATATCCATTTTTTACTTAGCCCTCTTTTTTTGTTTTCAGCCATAATCAATCACCTCTTACATATTTTTCAGGAAACGGTTTTCACTTGGCTTTATTATAGTTGCGTTTTTGTGCATTGTCAAGCACAAGTATGTATTTATTTGCTTTTTATTAAATTTTTCTATTTATATGTGTGTTTAATTTTGCATTTATGTGTATTTATTTGCATTTTTTTAAAATTTTCACTTGAAAAACCACATCAATTATAGTATAGTAAAAATCAGGAAACGGATTTACGATAAAGGAGTGAAGGTTTATGTTGTCAGAACAACGTCACAAAGAAATCATACAGCTTCTGGATAAAGAAGGAAGCATTAAAACAAGTACATTATGTAATATACTGTCTGCTTCCAGAGAAACAATCAGGAGAGATCTGGAAGGACTGGAAGAAAAAGGCATGCTGAAAAGGATTCACGGAGGAGCCATTAAAGTTGAACCTTCCCGTGAAAGCAATATTGCATATACCTCTTTCAAACAAAGGAAAACCGAGCATTCCTTAGATAAGGTTGCCGTCGCATGGGAGGCGGCAAAATATATCTCCGACGGACAGGCGATCGCACTGGATTCGGGAACAACCTCTCTGGAGCTGGCACGGGTCATAAAGAACCGCTTTCGTTCTCTTACGGTTGTTACAAATTCACTTACGATTGCAAATGAACTGGCTGACGCGGACGGTATCACGCTGGTCCTGACCGGTGGTATCTATAATGCTGAAGAAGAAGCTTTTCTTTCTGATATGGCTACACTGATTCTTTCCCGTATCAACATTGATATTCTTTTTCTGACTACCTGCGGAATATCACTGGAACGGGGAATTACCTATCAACGGATCGATGATCTCATCATTCAGTCCAAATTTATGGAAGCTTCCGATAAGACTATCGTGATCACAGACAGTTCCAAACTGGGTGTGAATTCTCTCGTCAGAATGTGTGGAATCGATCAGATTTCATTGATTATCACCGACTCTCACGCACCTGCCGAACGAATTCAAGTCCTGAAAGACGCCGGAATTAAAGTTGTTATTTCCAAAGAAAGGACGATAGAAAACTATGGTACAGACGAATCATAACGTAAGCACCCCCAGCATTTTACTGATTTCTGTGGATGCACTGAAGCCGGAATTTGTATTTGAGCAGGAAAGACTGGGCGTAAAACTGCCCAATATAACAAAATATTTTATTAAAAATGGATTGACGGCCCCTGAAGGTATGAAAAGTGTTTTTCCTACCTTTACATACCCCTGCCATCAGAGCATGATCACAGGCACCAATCCGGCAACCCATAAAACATTCAATAACGGTATCTTCGATCCCATCGGTGAACATCTGGGAGCATGGCACTGGTTTGCTAACACGGAAGTAAAAACGCTCTGGGAAGCTGCAAAAGAGAATGGATACTGGTCTGCCAGTGTTGCTTTTCCTACTTCTGTAGGTGCAAAAGGCGATTTTATCGCTCCGGAATTCTGGTGGGACGGATCTGCACTTGACAGTCTGTTTATTGACGCAGTTGCAAAACCACAGGGAATTATCCTGGAAATGGAACAGGAAATCGGGCAGTATGCCGGAGGTCTTGATCTATCCGATCACGGAGACGCACAGAGGGGTAAAGCTGCTCTCTGGATGCTTCGCAACAAAATCGCCCCTGTAATCTCTGAAAAACCATTCTTTATGTCTGCTTATTTTGCAAGTTTTGATGAAAGTGCTCATCAGAACGGTGTTTACAGTAAAGAAGCCGCCAACAGTCTGGAGAAAATAGACGTTATGTTGGGAAAATTGATTGAAGAAGCCCGCCGGATCACAGATGATCATCTGATTGTATGTGTAGTATCCGACCACGGAACTCTGGATAATACCCATAATATTTCTCCAAACATTTTACTGAGAGAAGCCGGTTTGATTGAAGCAGATGAAAACGGCAAAGTGATCTCCTGGAAAGCATTCAGCCAGAGAGCCGGAGGAACGGCTGAAATCCGTCTTGCAGATCCAACGGATGCAGAAGCTGCTGCTGTACTGAAAAATGTTATGGAGCAGCTACAGTCCGACCCTGAAAGCGGAATCCTTGAAGTCGTAACTGGAGAAGAGGCCAGAAAACGCGGTGGTTTCCCGGAAGCAGCCTATGTACTGGTGTCCGAAAAAGGATATGAAATCCGTGATGACGTGATTGGGGAATACTGCCGTACACGTCTTACACAGAAAGCTCAGCATGGCTACAGTGAAAACTTTCCTGAAATGAGAGCTTCCTTCATGCTGACCGGCGAAGGAATCCCGAAGGGACACATTGAGAATGTCCGGCTGATTGACGTAGCTCCTACACTTGCCGGATTAATGAATTTCACTTTACCAGATGCGGAAGGACGAGATTTGCTGAAACAGGAGTAAAATCATGAATACTGTAGAATACGTTTTCAAAACACTGGCTGATTTTCTGTGGAAAGACTGGATGCTTGTTCTGTTGTTGGGTCTCGGTATATATTATACATGCATGACAGGCTTTGTGCAGGTACGTTTTTTCCCTTATATTGCTAAAAATTTATTTAAAGGAATTCGCAATAAGGAGAATTCAAAAACGGAAGCTGGAAAGTGCTCATCCTATCAGGCACTCTGTACTGCAGTCGCAAGTTGTGTGGGCAGTGGAAATATTGTAGGTGTTTCCACTGCTATCCTATCTGGCGGACCCGGAGCACTGTTCTGGATGTGGGTTGCCGCTTTGTTAGGAATGGCTACCAAATTTGCAGAAATAACACTGGGCGTCCGTTATCATGGACATAATAAAGATGGAGAAATCATCGGTGGACCGATGTACTACATTTCTCACGGTCTCCGAATGAAATGGGTCGGTGCACTGGTAGCAGTCTTTCTGTTCATCCAGAATGCCGGTGCAACTCTGATTCAGTCCAATACAATTACCGGTGTGGCTAAAGAGGCATTCTCTCTTCCACCGCTGGCTACGGGCATTATTCTGGCTGTACTTATGACCTGCGTCATCAGCGGAGGATTCAAACGACTGATTCACACAGCAGAAAAAGTCGTTCCGGTTATGGCTTTGCTGTATGTCTTTGGCGGACTGATTGTTATACTCACCAACATTACCTCTCTCCCGGATGTACTGGTATCCATCTTCAAAGGAGCTTTTACTTTTAAAGCCGGTATGGGAGCCGCAGCCGGTCTTACCATAAAGCAGGCGCTTCGATACGGGGTAGCCAGAGGTCTTTATTCGAACGAAGCAGGCGAAGGCTCTGCGGCTGTTCTTCATGCTTCCGCACAGGTAGATCACCCTGTTCGCCAGGGTATGTACGGTATCATGGAAGTATTCATCGATACGATCATTCTTTGCAGTACCACAGGTTTTACTGTATTGATAACCGGAGTTAATCAGACTCACACAACGGCATCCACGCTGGCTGCTGCTGCCTTTGGTTCTGTATTTTCCGGATTCCAGTACGTCATTTACATCAGTCTTATCCTTTTTGCTTCAACCTCCCTTATGAGCCAGTGGTATTTTGGACATGTAAGTCTGAACTACCTGAACAAGCCGAGAGGAGCTATTATTTACCGGATTATATTTCCATTCCTGATTATTCTGGGAAGTCTGAGTACCATCGATATGGTATGGTCCATTCAGGACTGTGCCCTCGGTCTTCTGATTATTCCCAATGTGATTGCCCTGGTTCTTCTCGGACCGGAGGTCAGAAAGCTTACAAAAGAGTTTACTAATCCGAAAAACGGATATATTAAGTGAGAAAGGAATTAACATTGACATGAAAGCAGAATTACAGAAATTTATCGATACTATACCTGCTGTGGCAGATGCCGCAGCATTGAAAGAAACGTTCTGGCTGAATGACAAAAAACTTCCGGAAGCCGAACAGAACATCACTGAAGTAAATCCAGGCCAGATCAAAGACGCCAGTGACCGTCTGATCCGTTTTGCACCCTACCTGAAAAAGGTTTTTCCTGAACTTGAAGCCACCAATGGAATTATAGAGTCTGAACTCCGTGCGATTCCATCCATGCAGATATTTCTGAATGACACTTACCAGGCTGATATAGAAGGTAAACTGATGTTGAAAATGGACAGTGATCTTCCGGTATCTGGTTCAGTAAAGGCCCGGGGAGGTATTTATGAAGTACTGAAACATGCAGAGGACCTTGCCCTGAAATCCGGTAAACTGAAAGTGACCGATGACTACAGTATCCTTGCTGACCCGGAATTTCTGGAATTTTTCGGACAGTATACCGTTCAGGTAGGAAGTACCGGAAATCTGGGAATGAGTATCGGTATCATGAGTGCCAAACTGGGATTCCATGTTATTGTTCACATGTCTGCAGATGCCAAACAATGGAAAAAAGATCTTCTGAGAAGCCGTGGCGTAGAGGTCATTGAATATGCTGACGACTACTGTGCCGCCGTTGAACAGGGAAGAAAGAATTCCGATGCAGATCCTATGAGTTATTTTGTGGATGATGAAAATTCTCAGAATCTCTTTATGGGCTACAGTGTTGCCGGTGAAAGGCTTAAAAAACAGCTGGTAGAACAGAATATTATCGTGGATGAGGATCATCCTCTCTTTGTCTATATCCCCTGCGGAATCGGCGGAGCACCGGGCGGTGTTACCTATGGAATCAAACAGATCTTCGGCGACAATGTGCACTGCTTTTTCACAGAACCTACCCATGCCTGCTGCATGATGCTGGGTATGGCTACCGGTCTTCACGATGGTGTCAGTGTAAAAGATTTCGGAATTGACGGCAGAACTGATGCAGACGGTCTTGCAGTAGGACGTCCTTCTGCATTTGTAGGAAGAGTAATTCAACCTATGCTGTCCGGTATCGCTACCATTCAGGACAGAAAACTGTACGATCTTATGAGAGGACTTCTGAAAGAAGAAGATATTTTCATCGAACCAAGTTCCTGTGCCGCATTTGCTGCTCTGATCCGCCCGGAAGATATGAAAAAATATATCAAGGAGCAAAATCTGACTGACAAGATGAAGAATGCAACTCATATTGCATGGGCAACCGGAGGACGTATGGTTCCGGAAGAAACCAGAGAAATCTATATTAAAACAGGATTGTAAAAATGGACTACAAATTACTTGTTTTAGACATTGATGGAACGGTAACAAATTCTGACAAAAAGGTAACAGAAAAGACTCGTCAGGCCATCATCAACCTTCAGGAAAGGGGCATCTCTGTGGCTATCGCCTCGGGGCGTGCCCCCCGGGGGGTGTTTGGAATTGCCGAAAAGCTGCAGTTTCAGCACTTCGGTAACTACATTCTTTCTTTCAACGGAGCCAAAATCATTAACTTTCAAACACAGGAATGTATCTACGAAAAACATGTCCCGTCTCATATTCCCGGTCGTCTCTGGAAAGATGCTTTAAAATACCGTCTGGGTATTCTCACTTACAGCAATGATGTTCTGCTTGCAGGAACAGAACCAGATCCTTATATGGCTCTTGAATCCAGAATCAGCAATATGCCCATCGAATACTGTAAAGATTTTCATACCAAAGTAAATTTTCCAGTTAACGGCTGTCTTCTGACAGGACGCCCGGAGGATATCGAAGCGCTGGAACCGGTATTTGTTCAAAAATATGTTCACGAGACTGAGATTTTTCGTTCAGAGCCCTGTTTTCTGGAAGTTGTCCCCAAAAATGTAGATAAGGCTTACAGTCTCAAATACCTGCTTCAGATTCTTGGAATTCCCCGTGAACAGACAGTATGCTGCGGAGACAGTTTTAACGATATTTCCATGATTCAGTTCGCCGGACTTGGTGTTGCCATGGCAAACGCACAGAACCAGCTAAAAGATGTTGCCAATTACGTTACCAAACATGACAATGATCACGATGGTATTGCAGAGGTTATAGAAAGATTTTTTTAGAATGAAACAAAATGGGCAATCTCTCTTCACTGATGAAGGACTTGCCCATTCTGCACATAGCCATATTACAATTTTTTACTTCTTTTTTTCTCCGGTATAAGAAAGATAAATACCAGTGAACTGATCAGCAGCAGTCCCGGATAGAACAGATTGGGGATTACATCAAAAGCTGATATTTCATATCCCATCTCGTGTACTGCAGAGATTGCCACCAGCATCTGTGCACCGTAAGGAATGATTCCCTGAAAAACACAGGAAAATGTATCAAGTATCGACGCCGCTTTCCTCGGTGTCACTCCATATTCTTTTGCCATCTCAGCGGCAATCGGATTGGCCATAACAATGGCAACCGTGTTGTTGGCTGTGGCGATATCCATCGTGCCAACCAGAAGCCCCATACCCAGCTGACCGCCTTTTTTTCCTTTGAAGACTTTTTTGATAGCCGAGAGCAATGCGTCAAAACCGCCATACTCTCTGATCAGAGCACACATGGCAGATACCAGAATTGCTACCATACTGGTCTCAAACATTCCTGCTGCTCCTGAGCCCATATTTCCGATCAGATCTACCATGGTAATCTGTCCGGCGACAAGCATGATGATGGATCCGGATACGATTCCCACCAGAAGCACCACAAATACGTTGATGCCTATAATTCCGCCAATCAACACAAGAACATACGGAATAATCTGAATCAGATGATAGTCCTTGACAACAGCACCGGAAAGTTCTGTATTCAATGACAATACAAGAATCAAAACCAGTGTTACCAATGCCGCCGGAAGGGCAATTCCAAAGTTTTCACGAAACTTATCTTTCATCGCACATCCCTGACCATTACATGCTGCAATCGTTGTATCTGAAATAAATGAAAGATTGTCACCGAACATAGCACCGCCCATTACAGAAGCGACACACAACGGCAGACTGAATCCTGATGCTGTAGACACTGCTACTGCAATCGGTGTAATCAGGGTGATCGTTCCCACAGAAGTTCCCATAGCAGTCGATACAAAACAGGCTACTACAAACAGTACGGCAACAGAAAACTTCGCCGGAATCAGTGACAGCATAAAATATGCCACACTTTCAGCGCTGCTTCTCCCCACTACGCCCACAAATGTACCTGCTGTCATGAAAATCAAAAGCATGGTAATAATATTCTTATCTGCCATACCTTTGGCCATGATTCCCAGCTTTTCATCAAATGAAACCTTCCGGTTCTGAATACATGCCACCAGAATCGCTGCCAGAAATGCAATTACGATCGGGATGTTATAAAACCCCATTGGAATCTTCAGCACATACTCAAATACAATTCCCATTCCCAGATAGAGAACGAGGAAAACGCCTATCGGCAATAATGCTATTGGATTTCCTTTCTTCAACATGATACCTCTCCTTTTGCTAAATGATATTCTTTTATATTATGACAAGTATCATCTGTAATGTCAATTTATTATTACATCACCCATCCTAACAGAGTGGACATAATAATCATAATCACAGAGAATATAAATGAGTTTACTGAGATTAATGTCGCCCGCTGCTCTGATGGGATCATCTCATTTAGTATCACATCAGTTCTTACTTCCAGAAAATCATCTGCAAAAGCACCAATAAAGCCTCCGCAAATCATAAGATATGGGTTCTTAGTAAATGTCATGCCCAGTGCCAGGATCACGCAGAGGCTGCCTGCTATCACGACTTTTTTATATGGACTGTTCGGGAAATGTGATACTGCTCTCGATCCCATGGCAGCTCCCAGCCCCATAACAAAAAGTGCTGGTCCAAGCATGGCATGATTCAATCCGGCCAATGGAAGTTTTGCCTGCAAAAAGAACAGCACTAAGGTTGATATTGCACCAATCAGTGCATTGACTACCATAATTCTTTTTGCCTGCTTATTCGTCACGAGAAACTTCCCGCTTTCTCTAATGACATTTATCAGATTCTGAAAAACATTTTCATTGTGCTGCCGATTTCCAATCGTCACCTCTTTTAAACTGCACGCAATCAACACCGCTATCATACTAAATATAATATCAATCGCATAAGCTTTTCTAAAGCCAAGCCACAATGCAAGACCTGCACAGAGGGTTGCGGTAGAATTAGTAATTCGATACAGCATCATTTCTGTAGAAGCAAATTTCTGATAGTCTTCTTCCTGTCCTGCCAGCTTAAGACTGTCATAAGCCAATGCCTCTCTTGTACCTGAAGACAAATTGTAACTTAAGGCACTGAATCCTATAGCAACCGCTGTTGTGGCAAATCCCGTTGACAGAATCATCAATATACCGGATAAAAGTGAAGTAATCTGACTCATCACTAATACCTTCTTACGTCCAAAAACATCTGCCATAACACCTGATGGCATCTCAAAACAGCAGCTTACTATGTGAAAAATACTTTCCAATATTCCAATTTCTAAAAGGGAAAAGCCCCTAAGCGCCAAAAGTGCCACCCATGATGCTCCTGCGATCTGGAAATATCCCACAGAAGTCACCATATATAATTTATTGATCTGTTTCTTTATATTAAATTTTTGCATAAAAAAATCTCCTTTTCAAAATATATTTGATCTGGAGATAGTGGCTCTTATGTATGGTTCAACCGAAACTGTTTACCTGAAAAAGAGCGCACTATCCCTGTAAACAGCCAAATGATTACCTTTCATAAGATGAATATTCGTTGTTTTCCAGCTCATAGTATGCTCCTTTCGATAAATTATTCTACCCACATAGGATATCAACCAACTTATGAAATGTCAACTAAAATATTTTTATTAGAATTCAAAATGGCGATTGATGGCATTCGTCGATAAATGATTATTTAATAATACATTCATATTTGTTCCAATTGAATATTTCGTATTTATCTGCTCTTTTTAAAAATTTTTCAGCCAGCTTTTCGGAGCTCGGATTTTTGCTAATAGTTTATGGAATTCTTCCATATCATTTTCTTCTTCGATATCTGAATCATAAAAGCAACCGCTGAAAAACCATCCACCAGTTTTAGCATCTCGTGCAAATACTATGTATACCTTACCTTCTATAATATCTTTTATTTCTTTGATAAGTTGAGCAGAAATGTCTTCTGGCTCACACTCAAACAGCTCATACCAGTGACCGCCAAATTCCAAATCAACAAACTCAGAATCCTTTTCATCAGATTTAAAAGTCAACTCAATATCTTTGTTATGATTTGGGTTTGGAATTGTTATCAGCCAGAATGAATTTTCCCCCTTTATTTTCGAAAACCCTTTCTCCTAATAGAATTCTCGTCGATTAATCACTCGTGAAACATAATATCCGATTCCATTTTCATCCAACAATCGTTGTACTTCGTTCTTTTTCATCGTAATCCCTTTTATGTTCAATGGTAAATTGTGCACTACTTTTCAGCCCATCAGTTTTTCGTGGAATTTCTCACAGATTTTTCTCTATCCAGCAGGATTCACAACAATCTCTTGGACAGATACAGTATTCCCAAACGAAAGGTTGTTTTCCTATCTCCAACAAATCGTTGTTAATAAAAGGAAGTAAGTCAAATTTATACGCCTGATTTACAATCTCCTCTAAATCTTCTGTAGATTGCAACTGCCAATCAAAACGACAATCTGAATCCGAATAATTCTTGAAATCAAAAATTTCTGTTCCTTTTGCCTGTAAACGTTTTGAGTAACACCATATTCCTTCGGATGACTTCTGTGAAAAGATATCAATCTCGAAATAGTATAAGTCTGTATACGGATCCTTATCAGCCCAAAACTGCAAAACAATATTTCCTGACAAATGTTTTCTCCATTGATTTCCCTTTCTACGGAACCCTAATGGTTTTAGTATATTTGTAATTTGCTGTATAAACTGTTTTCTATGTTCTTTAACAATTTTCAGCAGGGTGTCCTTGTCTATTTCACAATATTCGTTATAAAAGCTACGGATCATATTATTCGTCTGAAACTCGTCATTCTCATTATTGATTTCTAAATAATAACGAAGGTTACAATCATCATCCGCTGTTCCGAATTCGCTGTGCAATTGCCAATCTAATTCACTCCAGAATACGGCAGTAGACCTGACTCCGTAGACAATACCAATACCAGTATCCAAGTTCTTCAAATTGATAATAAACGCAGTCTTATCAGTAAGTATTTTCCAGAAATAAAATGGTCTCTGAGAAGCTTCATCAAACCCTGCATTTCGCAGCTGTTCTCTAAATTTATTAATATACTCACACATCCCATGATCCTCCTGTGTTTATGTGTGATAACAGTATTTCCACATATCATCTCCATCTTGGCACTTTTCTGTTATAAACTGGTTTAGTGCTATTCCAAAATCCGATATTTCTTCAATTCTCCATATCTCATGTATCTTTTTTCTCTTTTCTTCACTACCGGGTTCAGCGATCTTCTTTTGAGAAACCTTATTCAACCAGCCCATACAGAAGCTGTAACACATAATCAACCAAAGCCTTAATCGAATTCTGTTCCGAAAAATCTATTTTCTTTCCGTATGTATCCAGCATCAATTTATCCTCGTCAGACAAATTGTTGTATCCTTTCTTTTTCATTGTCTGGCACAGCATCCACATCATCATTCTATGAACCAGTGACAGTCGGCTATAATCTATACCGCCTCTGAGATGAAACTGTTTCATATTATCATACATTTCCTCTGGTACCGCTCCGGAAATTCCCTTCTCGATATGCTCCACATTTTTTGATGATGTGGGATCCGCCAATCCACAGGTGAATAAAACCAGCTTCTTACTACTGATTGTGGGATAAAGTTTGATGAGGTGCTTGATTCCACTCACTCCTCCGGCATAAAGAGCTCCACCATGGATTATCACGTCATAGTTCTGGAGTGTGTCTGGATGAACTCCTTTTATATCTTTTACTTTGCAGGAAAGGGCTTCTCCGATCCACTTTGCATATTTTTGTGTGCTTCCATATTTTGATGAATAAGTCACAATACATTTCATGATTCCATCCGTCCTTTCAATTGATCCACATTTTTATTCAGCCTGGTGAATACGGATATCGTCGTGATCAATTCTTCCCTGCTTATATGTTCAAAAATCGACTGCATCGCTTCTTCACTTAATTCGTCATAACGTCTGCGAAACTCGATTGCTTTATCCGTGAGCATAATCCGCTGTTTCCTCTTATCGGATAAATCCTGCTGTACTTCCACAAACCCCTGTCTTTCCAGCTTAGACAGAATCTGTTTGGCATTCTGATGGGAACACCCCAGCAGGTCAGACATTTCCCTGATAGTTGGTGCATCCTCAAATAAAACAATACAGTTCATAAAGAAAATTTGTTTCCAGCTTAATTCCTCAAAGAAATTATCTGCTGCTGCCTGAAAGCTGTTGTTAAACCGATTGATTAACCCAATCAGATAATATGGTGCATCTATATCCGCCATATTTATATTATCTGTTGAAAAATCCTTTTCCATTTTCATCACCCTTCTGATATACAAGATGTTACCTATATTATACAAGATAGTACCTATTTGTCAAGAAAGGATTTTCCTTCTCTTTGACATAACGTGTACCCCCTTTTACAGAGGTGATTTGAGAATAACGATTTTGAAATGGGGGATTCTGTTCAATGGCTCTCATGAGCCAAGTATATACCGGCTACTCTCGCGCGTCCCGCGATTGAATTTTGCCCAGATATGGGCATTTTTCCGGGTACGGACTTATTTTCTTTTCCTTCCTGCCTATACAGTCAGCATTCTGTGCACTTCTTCCCGAAATTATTGATTGCATTTTTCATCGCACTTGATGATTTAATGATGGCATGCATATCATAAGTCATCTCTCGGAATACGTAATTTATCAATATGGAAGCTCCGCCAATCTGTATTATTTCAGCCGGAACTCTGGTTCCATTCTTTTTGCGGAATTCTTTTGCTAATTTTTATTGACATACTGTTATGAATAGAGTATCTTAATGTATAAGAAATGGGTTTTACGACCGTACAGTTTTACTCAAACGGGCTACTCGTTTCTTTTTTTGTTCTTTAAAAATCATATAAGTTCATTTAGGTCGATTGAGTGGTAGTCGCAAATTTTGCGACTACCACCTGATCTTCTAATACTTCTTTCAAAGCATTATTAATATGTTTACCAATTGTTTTTACATCTTTGTCAAATAATTCAGACATCTGATTCCGATTTAGCCATACCGTTTTACTTTTTTTCAATCAATTCTTCATACTTCAGCTGATACTCAATCAGTCGTGGAATATATTCCGGCGGTCTCCTGCGCCCCGCCTCCCAATCCTCTATCGTTCTCAGAGGAATTCCAACATGTATTGAAAAATCTTTTCTGGATAATCCTGTCTGTTCTCTGATTTTTCTTATCTTTTCTGCTGATTCCATATCAATCACCTCACTGCAATATTTTATTTATCATATCACATTTTTCGGGTCAAAATACCTTTTTATTCTTTCTTCTCTATTCCCGGCAAATGATTTAAATCAAGTGTTCCCAAGGTTGTCATCTGTTGTACAGCCAACTCGTGCAGCAGTCTCATACGTTCTGCCTGCTCTTTTCCCTGTTGAATCAATATCGCATTATAGCTTTCCATATTTGACAAAACCAGTAACTGATACAATGTTGCCTGATCCCTGATATTCCCCGCTTCATTGGGATGATCTTCTCTCCACTGTTTAGCTGTCTTTCCAAATAAAACAACATTCAATAAATCCGCTTCACTTGCATATGTATATGAAATCTGTATCGGAGTCAACTCTGGAGGAATTAAGTTTGCTTTAATTGCATCCGTATGAATCCGATAGTTTATTTTAGACAATTCTCGATTCAAATTCCAGTTCAACGACAAGCGGCTGTTCTCTTCTGACTTTAAACGTTTGTAATCCTTGATAATATATAATTTGAATTCTGGTGATATCCACGATGCAAACTCAAATGCAATATCGGAATGAGCGTAAGTTCCACCATAACGACCTGATTTGCTTACAACACCAATTGCATTTGTTGCTTCAATCCATTTCTTTGGTGACATAGTAAACGAATTTGAACCAGCCCTGTTTTTAAACCCCTCGAATTCGATGGGTTTAAAAACAGGATTATGTAGACTTTCCCATAAACCAAGAAATTCTATAACATCTCGTCCACGCATCCAATTCTGTATTACTGCTGCTGCATCATCACTTTTATATCTTGCTATATCAGTGATAGAAATGAATTCATTTTCAAAGTCTGTCGTATAAATTCCAATATCAATTCCATTTGCATGTATTACTTCCTTAGCCATCTTGGGCATAATTGACGTCTCCCTTCACTTCGATATATTATTTTATTTATCATATCACACTCTTCATATTAACGCAATGCGTGGTTTTATCTTGAAAGGAGATAAGACTCCCACCTCTGTAGGTGGCGAGTTATAACAAGTTAGTCTTGGTGGGAGTCCAATCTCCTTCCAAGATAAAGCCTCCGGCGGATTGCAGAGGTGCGCAGATGTATTATGTCATGCAAAGCATGACGCGCACCTCGCAGCAAGTACGCCGAGGCGTACTTGAATAAAGAAGAAAATTTAAACACATTTCTGAACACGCATAGATAGGCCAAAAATCAAAGAAACAGCTATTAGCTCCTACCAAATAAGAAGAAACGTAGGCTGAGAAGTCTGGAAACAAATTACTGAGCCTACAATAATTGGTAAAATATAGGCTATAAAGTCTAGGAACAAATGATATAGCTTATAATAATCAACAAAAGGTAGGATGGAAACCAAAATAACAATCATCTAAGCCTACCATGAATAATTCAACGCCAGGCAGCAACCGCCTGACACTTCGTGTCAGCCGGTTGTCCGGCTTTCGCCGAATACCAGCTCTTCATAAAAGGCTCTGCCGGAAGCAAGCTTCCGCAGAGTCTTTTACGAAGAGCTGCTGCCCGGCTCAATGCTCGAGCATATTTTCAATAAATATCCCATATCCTCTTGTCGGGTCATTGACCAGTACATGTGTCACCGCCCCCACCAGCTTGCCGTTCTTGATAATGGGGGAACCGCTCATCCCCTGCACGATTCCTCCTGTCCGTTCCATTAATCTTGCATCCACTACATGTATCATAAAGCTTTTATTGCTGTCCCTTGCATTCCAGTCGATTTCTGTGATTTCTATCCGATATGTCTGTATTCCGTTTCCTACGTCGCACAGGATCTGTGCCTCTCCGGTCTGGATTTCCTGTTTCATTCCCACTGTGTATAGGATCCGGTTCAGTGCTGTCTGTTTCTGTTCTGTCAGTTTTCCCATGATTCCATTGCCTGTATTGGCTGTGATTTCTCCCAGGATGTGTGATTTGTCATAGTCAATGATTCCCCGCAGTTCACCGGGATTTCCTGCGGCACCTTTTTGTACCGACAGGATTCGTGCATCATACAACTCACCCTTTGATATGGCAAGTTGTTCTCCTGTATCCACATCACTGATGCTGTGTCCAAGTGCTGCGAATTCTCCATTGTCTCGAATGTATGTCATCGTTCCGATTCCCTGGATATTATCACGCACCCAGATACCCAATTTGTAGGTTCCATCCTCTGTAAGCACCGGGGTCAGAGCAAGTTTGATCAGTTCATCCTGCCGGAGCACTTCCAGTTCCATCTGCTCTCCCTGATTGTCTCTGACCATCTGTATCAGTTGTTTTTTTCCTGTCAATTTTATTCCATTTACACATTGAATGTAATCTCCCGGCTGTATGATATGTGCCGCCGGTGTACGCCGGATTCCCTGGGCATCTGTAATTTCGCCGCTGTCAATCACCAGTATTCCTCTTGTTTCCATATAGATGCCCACCGGGGACCCGCTGGCATATACCTGCTGCGGTTCCACTGCAGATACTTTTACTGTTTTCAGAGGAATCGTTCCCAATAATCGACAGGAAATACGGTAATTTCCGTTCTGTGATGTTTCTACCGCTGTATCCCATGAGATCAGAGGATCGGAGAAACTCTCTTTCCAGTCCGTCCGGGTATCCGATGCCACATGAATCTCATCCGGTATTTTATTTTTTTCATATTGATAAATAAGAGCTGCCAGAACGATCAGACAAATTGCAAGACAGCCGCAGAGAAAATATCGGTACCGCTGCTTTATTCTATTCATATTTATCACATCCTTTTCATAAAATAGAATCCTGTTTTACAGGATTCTCCGCCTGCGGCGGGTTGCTTTCAGCAACATAATTCCTCTCCGCCGC
>JBJELU010000019.1:0-19520 GCA_051879355.1 Oliverpabstia sp. | reverse complement strand
GCACGGTGGTGTGAGAGGTCGGCTAATCAACTAATGATTAGCCTCCTACTCGATTTAGTTTTTAGGATTTCGAGAGCACAAAGTACGGAGAAATCCTTGTATCTTATATAATTAAGAAAGGGTTGTTATGAATTATAAATTAACGATTGAGTATGACGGTACCCGTTATGATGGGTGGCAGCGGCAGAGCACGACAGAACAGACCATTCAGGGGAAGATTGAACGGGTTTTGTCACGGATGACAGGAAAAGATATTGAGATTGACGGCGCCGGAAGAACGGATGCAGGCGTTCATGCAAGAGGGCAGACAGCAAGTGTGCATCTGGGATTTTATGGAAGTGATGAGGAGATTCTGGAATATTTGAATGAATATCTTCCGGATGATATCGGTATTGTGTCTGTGGAACGTGTGCCGGAGCGTTTTCATGCCAGACTCTGGGCCACAGGAAAGTGTTATTCTTATCGAATCGGAACAGACAGCTGTAAAGCTGTCTTTGACCGCAAATACAGATATCCTCTTGGAAAGAAACTGGATGTAGTGGCTATGAGGCGGGCTGCTTCTGATCTGCTTGGTACACATGATTTCCGTTCCTTCTGTGGAAATCCACGGATGAAAAAGTCAACAGTACGGACAATCGAAAAAATTTTGATTGAAGAGCTGGAACATGAAGTAAAAATAACGTATACTGGTAATGGGTTCCTGCAATATATGGTCAGGATATTGACCGGAACGCTGATTGAAGTGGGGCTTCATCAGAGGAAGGAAGACAGCATGCCCTGGCTGCTGGAACAGAAGGAAAGGAAATTGGCGGGGGTGACAGCTCCGGCACAGGGATTGTGCCTGGAGCAGGTTTACTATTGATTATAAAATATAAAGGGAGAATGGTATGAGAGACTGGAGTAAATGGCCACAGGAGTATTATGAAACAACAGACCGGGAGGAACGGCTTGAGATGCTCAGAGAACGTCTTAAGTCGGAAGAAGCAGATGAAAAAGATCAGATCCGGATGAAGTTCTGGGAACTGCGCTATGGGCAGAGAGAAAAAATGCCGGAGGGTGTCGATTATTTTATCCGGTCCTGGATGGAAATGTTCTTTATTTCAAAAAAGCTGGGTTCCTCATGGCTGAAACAGCAGCATCTGAAGAGTCTGGAAATTGTAAAAAAAGATTTTGGCTTTGAACTGGCAAAAGAGTATGGAACAGCAGGGGAAGAAGTATTGTATCAGGAACTGTGTCATGGAGTGAGTTTTTATATGGAGCTTTGCCGGAGAGACAGTAAGTACAATACCCAGCTGCTTGGTATTATGAAATTAAAACCGGAGCGTCTGGTGGAAAAAATCGGGAATGAACTGTGGAAAATTTCTGTGGAAGTGCCGCAGACACTGGAGCAGGGGGCGGAATTTGCACCGCTGGCCGCAGCATGTAAAGATGTGTTCTGGGCACAGTACCCTAAGTATAAGAAGGATGAAGCAATTAAACTGGAACGGTGATAAAACGTTGCTGGTCACGGAGTGAACAGTAACGATAAACCTTAACGTTTTCTTAAAGCTTAGGAAAGAGTATTGCAGAAACAGGTATTTCGAGATAAGATAGACAAGAAATGATGTGTCTGATAAGGAGGTATATTGTGACAAATCATATTCTTGACTATCTGGATAGAACATCTGAAAAGTATCCGAATCGGGTAGCTTTTGCAGATGAACATACTGCCTGTACGTTTGAAGAACTGAAGAATGATTCTATACGAATCGGAACCGGACTATGCAGGATAATATCACGCAATGTACCGGTTCCGGTTTTTATGGAGAAAAGTGTACAGACCATACAGGTTCTCATGGGGATTGTGAGGGCAGGAGGGTTTTATGTAATGCTGGATATTCATCAGCCCTCACTGCGTTTGCAGAGCATTCTTGACATTTTGCAGGCAGACTGTCTGATAACCTCCAGTATGTATGAAAAGGAACTGGCACAGCTGGGATATAAAGGAAAAGTTCTCCTGGCAGAAGAACTTCTGCAGACAGAACCGGAGATGAGGATACTGGAAGAGATTCGCAGACAGGCAAAAGATACGGATCCGCTGTATGGCATTTTTACATCCGGTTCCACGGGGACCCCGAAAGGTGTAGTGGTATCTCATCGTTCAGTGATTGATTTTATCGACCAGTTTACCGATATCTTTCATATTACGCAGGAGGATGTGATCGGAAACCAGGCTCCCTGGGATTTTGACGTGTCTGTCAAGGACATTTACTCTGCTCTGAAGACAGGGGCGAGAGTGGAGATTATTCCTAAACGTATGTTTTCCTTTCCCACACAATTGCTGGATTTTCTCTGTGAGCGGCAGGTGACCACGTTGATCTGGGCTGTTTCAGCTCTGTGCATCATTACCACTCTGCGGGGATTTTCTTACAAAGTGCCTGACAAAATCCGGAAAGTTCTCTTTTCAGGGGAAACGATGCCGATCAAACATCTGAATCTGTGGAAAACGTATCTTCCGGATGCGGTTTATGTGAATTTGTATGGGCCTACAGAAATCACCTGTAATTGTACGTATTATGTGATTGACCGTGCCTATGAACCGGGAGAATCTCTGCCGATTGGGAAAGCATTTCCCAATGAAACAGTATTTTTGCTGGATGAGGAGAACAGGGAAATAAGAAAACCCGGTCAGAAGGGTGAAATCTGTGTGACGGGGACAGCCCTTGCCCTCGGGTATTATCGGAACGAGGAGCAGACTGGTCGGGCGTTTGTGCAGAATCCATTGAATACTGCATGGCCGGAGCGGATGTACCGGACCGGTGATCTGGGCTATTACGGTGAGGATGGGAATCTGTATTTTGCATCACGCCGGGATTTTCAGATCAAGCATATGGGTCACAGGATTGAGCTGGGAGAGATTGAAGCAGCGATGGAACAGGTAGAAGAAATCGAGAGAGCCTGCTGTATATTTGACGAGGAGAAAAAGAAAATCCTGGCATTCTATCAGGGAAATATAGAAAAACGGGAACTGAAGCAGAAAATGGGAACCCGCCTTCCGGCATTTATGCTTCCCAATGGATTTTATCCTGTGGAGCGTATGCCTCTGACGAAAAATGGAAAGATTGACAGAAAGGAATTGATGAAAGGACGGAAGTAATATGGATATGATAGAAATCATCCGCCATGCGGTCAAACGATATGAAACGCCGTTTTACCTGTTTGATCTGGATTGCTTTCAGAAAAGAATCAGCGCGATTACAGCGCTTACGGGCAATCGTGTCAAACTGTGTTATGCCATCAAGGCCAATCCTTTTCTGACAAGAACGGCTGCCTCCTGTCTGAGGCGGCTGGAAGTATGCTCCCCGGGAGAATTTGCCATCTGTGAGCGGCTGGAGATTCCCATGGAAAAAATAGTATTGTCCGGTGTATATAAAGAAAAGAAAGAGATTCACCGGATATTTTCCCAGTATGGAGGAAAAGGTGTCTATACCGTAGAATCTTTGCAGCAGTTCCGGCTTCTGGCGGAAGAAGCAGAAGAAATGGGGCTGCGGATTGCGGTTTTGCTGAGGCTCACCAGCGGCAATCAGTTTGGTCTGGATGAAGAACAGATTCACGAGTTGATAAAGAACAGGAATCAGTATCCCCAGATGATGATTCGGGGACTGCAGTTCTATTCAGGAACACAGAAAAAGAAGAAAAATGTGATGGAAAGTGAGCTGGCCCGCCTGGATCAACTGCTGGCAGAACTGAAGGAACGCTGGGGGTATCAGGCGAAAGAACTGGAATACGGTCCCGGATTGTATGTTCCGTATTTTCAAAAAGAGGAAGAACAATCTCTGGAAGAAACCATCGGAGAGTTAAATACGATGTTGTCCTCCATGGCTTTCAGAGGAAATATCATTCTGGAAATGGGACGATATCTGGCTGCCATGTGTGGTGTCTATGTGACCCGTCTGGTAGATTTGAAGCAGAATAACGGACAGAACTATGCCATTGTGGACGGCGGAATCAATCATTTGAATTATTACGGACAGACCATGGCTATGAAAGTGCCCTGGTATCATCATCTGTCCGGAAAGACTCTGGAACCCCGGGAGGGAGATCAAATTTCCGTGACTGTGTGCGGGTCACTCTGTACGGTCAGTGATGTTCTGGTGAAAAATCTGCCGCTGACTGAGCCGCAGCTGCAGGATGTGCTGGTATTTGAAAGAACCGGTGCATATTCAGTGACAGAAGGTATCTATTTGTTTTTAAGCCGGGATCTGCCGCAGATTTTGTTCTGGTCTGAGCAGAAGGGTCTGCAGCTGGTGAGAGAAGGTATCTGCAGTCACTGGTGGAATGGAGAAGTAGAAAAAAGGAGATAGAAAAATGGAAGAATTATTGAATATTTTGGAAGAAATTCAGCCGGATGCTGATTATGAAACCTGTGATACACTGATTGACGATGGAATTCTGGATTCTTTTGCAATCCTGTCAATTGTCTCAGAACTGGAGGATGCTTTTGGGGTTCAGGTTACCCCTGCAGAAATTATTCCCGAGAATTTTAATTCTGCACAGGCTTTATGGGAAATGGTTCAGCGTCTTCAGGAAGAGAATTAAGTATGGCATTCAATTCATTTGCATTTTTAGTATTTGTAATCATTGCGGCGGTGGGATACTACTGGATTCCCCGCCGATTTCAATGGGTCTGGCTGCTGGGATTCAGTTATCTGTACTATTTGTCTTACGGTGCAGGGCTGGTGGGATATCTTCTCTTTACCACAGTGACCACCTGGCTGGGTGCCAGTCTGCTGGAACATGAGAAAGTAAAAGAAAGTAAAAATTACAGAAAAGCAATCCTGATTGTGACACTGGTTTTGAACTTCGGGATGCTGGGGATACTCAAATACCTGAATTTCCTGATCATGAACCTGAATCGGATTTTTGACGGCAGACTGACATTTCTGGATCTGGCTCTTCCCGTGGGGATTTCCTTTTATATCTTCCAGTCGATGGGATATCTGCTGGATGTATACTGGAAACGTCAGAAGGCAGAGAAAAATCCGTTTCGGTTTGCCCTTTTTGTTTCTTTCTTCCCGCAGATTTTGCAGGGACCCATCGGGAGATATTCCCGTCTGGCAGGACAACTTTTCGAGGAACACAGGTGGGACAGAAGACGGGCAGAAGAGGGATTGCAGAGGATTCTTTGGGGATTTTTCAAAAAAATGATCATCGCAGACACGGCAGCCCCTTTTGTTGCAGCGTTGTTCGATGAGTATCAGACTTATCCTGGCCTGTCCATTTTTGCAGTACTGGCCTATTCCGCACAGCTGTACGGAGATTTCTCAGGCGGCATCGATATTGTAATCGGTATCAGCAGGATTTTTGGAATTACACTGGACGAGAACTTCAAACGGCCGTTTTTTGCCAGATCTATCACTGATTTCTGGCATCGGTGGCATATTACGCTGGGAACCTGGATGAAAGATTATGTATTTTATCCGGTATCACTTTCCCACTGGATGAGTCAGTTCGGAAAAACGGCAAAGAAAATTTTCGGGAAGACCACAGGAAGAGCACTTCCCATCTGTCTTGCTAATCTGATTGTATTTTTTGTGGTCGGTGTATGGCATGGGGCAGCCTGGAAATTTATCGTCTATGGACTGTACAACGGAGGAATCATTGCCTTCAGCGGCCTGATGGCTCCTCATTACCGGACCTGGAAAAAAAAGCTGGGAATTGTTGACAAATCATCCGGCTGGCAGTTATTTCAGATTGTCCGGACATTTATCCTGGTTAACATCAGCTGGTTTTTTGATCGGGCAGACACGATTCCTCAGGCATTGACCATGATGAAAAACAGTGTGACCCACTGGACTCCGGCACAGCTTCTGCAGGTACCTGTGGGACTGGGAGGCGGAACCTCCTACACCCTTTATGCATTGTTGATTCTGGTGCTTGGTGTCTGTATTCTGTTTGTGTATAGTCTTCTGGAGGAAAATGGGAAGCACCCGATGGAAATGCTGTCAGGATGTCCGGGGTGGGTGAGAATTGCTGTCTATCTTATGGTATTTCTTGCACTTCCCGCACTGGGGCAGCTGCCGTCGGATACAGGAGGGTTTATCTATGCGCAATTTTAAAAGAATACTGCCAGTTCTTCTTGTGGCCGGTCTGCTGGCAGGGCTGAATGAGGGATTGATGTATCTTCTGTATCCATATACCTACACCAGAGCAGATATGCATCATATCGTCACCGGAGAATATGAGGATCTTCTGGTGGGATCATCCCACGGGAAATGTGGTCTTGATCCTCAGGCTATGGCAGAGGTGACCGGAAGAAAAACATTGAATGTGTGTCAGGGAGGACAGTACCCGGTGGATTCCTGCCATCTGGTGATGGAGGCAGCCCGGCATCAGAACATCAAAAGAGTGATTTACGAACTGGATCCGGGATACTGGGTGACAGAACCTAACCAGTCGGCTGACTACATTACATTTTATCAGGAAATGCCATGGTCAACGGTGAAGTTATCTTATTTCGCAGACAAGATGATGAAAGCAGACTTTCGGACTGCCTTGTTTCCCTGGTACTTCTACAGAAATCAGGTAAAAAGAATCCCGGAATTTGTCCACCAGAAGCAGAGTGCAGTGTATAAAAACTATGGAATCGAGCCATTTGCTTCTGAACTGCAGACTTACCGGGAAGATGGATTTATCGCACGCCATCCCCTGCCTTCTGACAGGCAGCAGGAGGACGTGCCGCACCTGTGGCAGTTTGCTGAACCAGAAAAAGATTCGGTTGAGGGATTTGAAAAAATGGTCCGCTTCTGCAAAAAAGAAGGAATCCAGCTGATTGTAGTGACAACGCCCATACCGAAGGTTACTTATGAAAAATACAAAGCCCATTATGAGGCTGCCGAACAATACTTTACGGACTATCTGGAACAATTACAGGTACCGTATTACTGTTATCTGGGCAAACAGGAGGGTGATATACCACAGAACCTGGAAGAATTCGCTGACTATGACGGACATATGTATGAGGAGGCAGCGGGACGGTTCAGCAGAGTCTTTGCTGAAAATTCAAAATAATCAAAATCCGCAGGAATCCTGCTGCCGCATCCGCCATTGTTGGCGTAGATGCCCACCAGGGTTCCTGTATGTCTTTTCGGGTCATCCGGTACTCCCTCGTCGCACAGATAGATACACTGTTCCAGTACGCCGGCCAGTTCCCAGTTATGACCGTCATAGCTGTAGAAAAAGCTTCTGGTCAGATGCTCCACGACTACTTTCAGATAAATTGCCTGTTCCTGAATCTGCGGAATTTCTGCAATCAGCTCTTCCCCGTGATTTCTGTTGATGACCAGCTGCAGTTTCCGGCCATTTTCCCAGCAGATGGAGAAGCGTGCATAGGTGGCGGTGCTGTAGTAGCAGGTCAGCCCGGCCTGTTCCCCGTCTTTCTCTGGATAGAATTCCAGTTTCGTGGAAGCTGTATAGGATAATTCCTGCTCCCTTCGGACAAGTGTGTTTTTCGCACGTATTTCATTTAGCATGCCATCTCTGGTCCATATCCGAAAATATCCGGGACGTTCTGTCAGAGAATAACTGCCCTGATCCGGATTGCGGACAAATTCCCAATTTAAATTCAAATGTATATGATCAAAATCATCAAAGGTCCACTGTGGATAATCTGTCTGAGGCAGATCAGGTGCCTGATTAATCAGACTGGGCCCTTTTCGGTCATTGACCACAAACCAGCCGTCATCCAGCCATGTGATGGGATCCAGAGCCGTTTCCCGGCCGACGGTGGTGTAGTTTCCCTGATTGGGGCGGCCGCACAGATAGACCATCCACCATTCTCTGTTTTGGGTTTCCACAGGTTTGCCGTGTCCTGCCCGCTGAATAGGGGCTGTCGGATCGGTCTGGCGCATCACCGGGTTATAGGGGCTGGGTTCATAAGGCCCCATAAGGCTGCGGGAGCGGGCTACATTGATACCATGTCCATAACCGGTTCCGCCTTCTGCCACGACTGCGTAATAGTAGTCTCCGCGCCTGAACAAATGAGGACCTTCCGGGCAGCGTTCGCCGGTACCTTTCCATACCTGAACAGGTTCTCCGGTCACCTGGGTGCAATCTGGGCTGATGGGAACCAGATTGATACCTGGGCTGATGACCATATAATGACTGCCGTCATCGTCAATAAAAAGAGAGGGGTCAATATTATCCACTTCCAGCCAGACTGGTTTGCTGTAGGGGCCTTCCGGTTTGTCAGATGTAACAACAAGCTGTCTTCGAAGTACGTCATTGCCGCGTTTTCCGTCACCGTTGAGACGTAAAGTAGCCATAATGATAAATTTACCGTTTTCGTAGGAAATATCAGGGGCCCAGATTCCATGGGAGTCGCGGATTTCCTGCAGATCCAGATAAGAAGAATCAGTAATGGCATGCCCAATGATTTCCCAGTGAATCAGATCTGTGGAATGACTGATGGGAATCGCAGGGAAATACTGAAAACTGGAGTTGACCATGTAGTAGTCATGACCGACTCTGACGATGGACGGATCGGGGAAAAATCCCCGCAGAATGGGATTTTGATAAGTATTCATAAAAGCTATCCTTTCTGAAAAAGGCCACGGCAGCAGGATAATGAACGTAGGAGAGATAATTAGCTGTCGTGGCTTTAATTAATGTAAGTGCTTACAACAAGACAAATTATATCATAGATAGAAATAAAATAGTAGAGAATACAACAAAATATATTGCACAAATTTCCAGAGGATAATTGGATAAATCAGACAAAAAAGAGGTAAAAAGCAAATAATAGTTGACGAATCTCGGAACGGATACTATTCTGAATGTAAATGCTTACAAGAAAGCAAAAAAACAACTATGCCTAACGAAGGGAGAACATATGAAACAAAAAAATGAAAAGATGTGGATCGCAGATCAGGGAGACGGAACGTACATCAATCCCATACTTTATACGGATTATTCCGATCCGGACGCGATTCGGGTGGGTGATGATTATTTTATGATTGCTTCCAGTTTCTGTAACTCGCCGGCAGTACCTCTTCTGCATTCCAGAGATCTGGTCAATTGGAAAGTCATTAATTATATTATTGATAAACTTCCATTTTCTTATTATGAGAAGCCGATGCATGGCTGTGGGGCATGGGCACCGGCCATCCGTTTCCATGAAGGTGTGTATTATGTCCTGATTCCATTTCCGGATGAGGGAATTCTGATGTGTAAGACCCGGGATCCCTGGGGGAAATGGAGCAGACCAAGATATGTGAGAAAAGTATCCGGATGGATTGATCCCTGTCCTTTCTGGGATGATGATGGGAAGGCTTATATGGTGACAGGTGTGGCCCGAAGCAGAATCGGTTACAAAAGTATGCTGCATATGTCACCGATGAAGCCGGACTGCAGCGATGTGCTGGGGGATGGCCAATTCATCTTTGACGGGCATGATACACAGCCCACCATTGAAGGACCGAAACTGTATAAAAGAAACGGATATTACTATATTTTTGCTCCTGCCGGAGGTGTTCCCACCGGTTGGCAGACGGTTCTGCGATCCAGAAACATTTACGGTCCCTATGAAGAAAAAATTGTGATGCATCAGGGAAACAGTCCGGTGAATGGACCTCATCAGGGAGCCTGGGTCACTACGCCGTCAAGGGAAGACTGGTTTCTTCATTTTCAGGACGTGGGAAATGCAGGAAGAATCGTTCATCTGCAGCCCATGTACTGGGAAAATGACTGGCCGGTCATCGGTGTCAATGCTGATAAAAATGGGTGCGGCGAGCCTGTACTGAGATATCGAAAGCCTACCTCGGCTTATGTATGCAAACCGGATGCCCCGGAGGACAGTGATGAGTTTGAGGGTGAAAAACTGGGACTGCAGTGGCAGTGGAATGCCAACTATCGGGAAGACTGGTATGAGATCGGCAGCGGAAAGCTGACCCTTTATGCCATGAAGTCCAGCGGCGCTCTGCAGCTCTGTGATGTTCCCAATCTTTTGGTACAAAAATGGCCGGCACCGGAATTTGCAATCACCACCTGTCTGCATCTGGAGTCTATGGAAGAGGATGATGTCTGCGGTATGGTGTCTCTGGGAGGATGCTACAGTGCACTGGCAGTGGCGATGAAAAACGGTAAAAAATATCTTCAGATGCGAACCGGAAACTGGAAACAGCACAATGAACAGCGGACCCGGGTAATGGACTGGGAAGAGGATACCATCTATATCCGTATGAAAGTGGAACGAGAGAGCGATGTTTCCTATCAGGTCAGTGTGGATGGAGAACATTATATTCCGGCAGGGCTGACAACAAAGGCAGCACCTGGACGATGGGTAGGAGTAAAATCCGGATTATTTGCCATCAATGAATCGGAAGACCCTATGGAAGTGGGAGGAAGCGTGGCTGCGGATTATTTCCGTTATCAGAAAACAGGACAGTAAAAAAGGAGAAGCGAAAGCTTCTCCTTTTTTATGAATTCCTGTATTCACTTGGCAGCAGTCCGTATTTTTTGCGGAACGCTCTTCGGAAAGAAGTTACGTTATTATATCCAACCTGCAGATACAGTTCGTTAATGCTGCATCTTGTTTCTTTGATCAGTCTTGCCGCTTCTTCCAGTCGGAGATTTTCCACATATACAGAAAAATTAATACCGCATTTTTCTTTGAAAATATGAGAAAAATAACTTTCTGATATATTGAAGGTGTCAGAAATTTTACTCAGGCAAAGGGATGGATCTTTGTAATTTTCCTGAATATACACTTTTATGGTCTGAATCAGGTCATTGCCCTCCGGCTGGGAGCCTGCAAGTTCACACAGGTTTAGTGCAATATCCTCACAGAGTTTAAAGGAAAGATGGTCATTAAACTGGCGTTCGATTTTTTCCAGCAGGGCGGTGTTATCCGGTTTGGTCTGACGGATGGAAAAATGCACCCGCAACAGAGTATTCCGGATGTCTGTCATCAGGAAACGCAGCAGATTAGCCTGCAGCGAACGTTTTTCAATGTTTTCGTTCTGCAGAAGGGTAAAAATTTCCTGAACCTGCTGCCTGTTGCCTGTATTGATAAAATGCACCAGACGGGTGGAAAGTTCAGATGGATAATAATAAACATCGGAACGTTTCTGAATAATTTCATAAGGAAGAAAAATATAATTCTTAGAAGTATATTCCGTTGCTTCCTGAGCCTGCTGGTAGCATTCCCAGATCATGGACAGAGAATTTGTGGGCATACCGATACCGGCATAGAACCAGACGCCGTACTCCTCCAGCAGATAGTCGTGGAATCTGATAATCTGGGACTGAAATGTAATCAGTCCGGTATCATAAGGAGTTCCGGTACAAAGTAGAATCGCATATATCCGGTCAGCGGGGCTGTAGATATACCAGGGATACTCAGGGGAGAAAAAGTGCTGGATATTTCCGGAAATAAGGGTCCAGATATCGGTTTTCTCTTTCTCTGCCAGGGTCCTGTTATCGTAGCATATCGTATACAGAACATTAAAATGAATATCAGGGCTCGTTAATCCCAGATAATCCTGAATATAACGGATTTCTTCTTCAGAAGTGACCAGTCCAAGCATCAGTCTGCGGGTATAGGAATTGCAGATAATGGGGCGTGTCTGTTCGATTTCTTCCTGAAGAAGCTCGTTGGTCAGTACAGATTCTTTTAACTGATTGTCCAGAACGCGGACAGGCCGGATCATATAGCCGGCAAGAAACAGAACCAGTACCAGGCCGGCAATAATGGCAAACATCAGAATACATAAAAATAACTGCTGGGAATTCCGGAATGCTGCCGCATACAAGGAATGAGGCTGTACCAGATAATATTGCCATCCGTTATCCTCGGATGTCCATGAGGTTACATGCATCTGACTGCCGGATTCGTCTTTCAGCATCGCAAAAGAATCCTGATAGGAGAGTGCGGATAAGGTTTCTGCATCAACAGGATGACTGTGTTCGGCTGTGATCGTGAAAGCGGGATTGCCATTAGCATCAACAGCAAGCAGGTAGCCGTCATTTCCCAGGGGAGTTCCGGAAAATATGTCTTCCAGCGCATGATAATCCAGGGTAAAAGTAATGGTGGCAGGAATATTCCGGTAGGAGGAGTTGTCCAGGTCCAGAATATATAAATAATCTCTGTTTGAAGATGAAGATGCGAATGGCTCCATGGAAATCATATTTCCCACGGAAGAAGGCTGCAGCATGATTTTATGCCACAGGGAATAGCCGCTGGAAATATATTTTTCTTTGCCATAATAGTATAAGGTGGCGGAATCAAACACATGATTGGCCAGTACATAATTGGAATTACGAAGATAGATACTGAAAGAATCTACGGAATCCAGAGCCGGCATGTAAAAATAATCGGACAGCTGACTCTTTGCCTGCATGGCTGTGTAATAAAACATGTCGGAATTGTTGCTTTCCATGGAAACCAGCCGATAGAAATAATCATTGCGTGCCAGCTGTCGGCAGGAAGTATCGATGATGGAAAAACAATGATCCATTGACGTAACGGATTCAATGAAAATAGTTTTGTTCTGATTCCAGTATCCGTCTTCTGACTGCTTCATGGATTTGGTAAAAATAATACTTCCCAGAAACAGACAGATAATCAAAAACATACTGTAAGACAAGGAAAGCTTCAGAAGCAGGGCAGACACCTGATTGGAAGTTCGGTTTGATATATGGGAAAGAAATTTCTTCATAGTAATTTTTTGTTCGCTTTCGTAAAAAATCAAGACTTTTGTACTAGAATACCACAAAATGTGTGGATTTACAAACCTCAATTGAATTTTTTTACATTCGAAAGAAATGTCTCTTGCACTAAAAAAATGTTTCTTTTCTCAAAAATCCCGCAAAATAAGGAAAAATCGGGATAAAAAACGAAAAGTAAGAAACGATTTCTTATCCAAAGGATTGATTCTTGAAGAATGTGACAATGCATGTTTATGATGAATTACGAAAAAAACAAACCTGAAAGCATAGGAGGAATACAGGAAATGAAAAAGAAAAAAATGTTAGCCCTGTTGTTATCACTGGCTATGACCTCATCTCTGGCAGCGTGTGGCGGCGGCAGTAAATCTGAAGAAACATCTAAGAGCGAAGGAAGCGGAGATAAACCGGAAAGTATTACCATTATGGTAGATGGAACTGTATTTACCAAAGAAAATGGTCAGGAACAGTTCATCAGTAAGTTAAAAGAACTGACCGGTATCGACATCAAAGTCATTCAGCCGGATCATTCTGCTTATTATGATGTAGTAGGACAGACACTTGCCAGCGGTGACTGGCCGGATGTCATGATTCTGGGATCTACCTATTATACCGGTTATGCATCCGAAGGAGTTCTTTGGGATATGTCTGAGGCTTATGAAAATTCTGAATTGAAAGGCCGTATCGAAAATCAGGAACAGATTGACAGTTTGCGTGTGGACGGCTCCCTTTACGGAATTTCTCCGGCTCGTGGAAATGGCTGCGTTACTTATGTAAAGAAAGCATGGCTGGATAATCTGGGACTGGATGTACCGACTACCTATGAAGAATATCTGGAAATGTGCAGAGCATTTACAACCGGTGACCCGGATGGAAACGGTGTAGATGGAGATACATACGCAGTGTCCGCTGCAGGTCTGGTTGGTACCGAGGCTCCTTATACCAATTATCTGCCGGAATTCTATCAGGATGCAAACCCAAGCTTCTATAAAGATGCAGACGGTGTATGGCATGACGGATTTACAGAGCAGTCTATGGTGGATGCTCTGGGAAGACTTCGCGATGCTTATGCGGAAGGTCTGATCGACAAAGAAACTCTGACCAACGGAACCAGCGACTGTCGAAACAAATTCTATGAAGATAAGTTCGGTGTATTTACATACTGGGCAGGAACCTGGGCAACTAATCTGAAGACAAACCTGGAAGCAAACGGACATGACGGTGAACTGGTAGCAATCCCGCCGATTGAAGAGCTGGGAAGCTATATTGAACGTGTTGCTCCGTGCTGGTGTATCACAGAGGCATGTGAGAATCCGGAAGGCGTATTTAAATACTTCATTGAGCCGATGCTGGACGGCGGGGATGTGGAATTCCTGTGGACTTACGGTGTAGAAGGCGTACACTGGTCCACAAAAGCAGAAGAAGTATGCGGCAACACCTATGAAGAAGGCGAATTCCATATGCTGGAGAGCATGGAAAAAGAAGGTACACAGTATACAAAAGCACATATCGATCCGTCTCTGGCTCTGGTTCCTCTGACCAGTTCCACCATTCCGGATCCGCAGGAAAAAGCTATGGGTGAAGAAGCTAAATCTTCCGCTGAAATCTTCAATAATAACAGTCATATTGCCGACCTGCTGGTATCTACAGATGAAATGAGTCAGTACAATGGTGATCTGATGACACTTAAGAGTGAAATTATCGCAAAAGTCATCATCGGAGAATTGACAGTAGAAGATGGAATGAAAAAATTCGAGGAAGACCGCGGAGCTGAGTGGTCTAAGGCTATCGTGGATTCTCTGAACAAATAAAACCGGTACTTGATGCAGATGACGCCTTCGGTGCAGAAGCCGGGGGCATCATCTGATAAACATACCTTATCAAAAAGAAGAAAGGACGGACCATGTATGAGTAAAAAAAGTAACTCGGGTGCTATGGGGTCAAGTGCTCCTCTGAAACAAAGAATTTATAAGTACAGGGGATTTTATCTGATGTTTCTGCCTGTATTCATATTTACAGTTGTATTTTTCTACCTGCCGATGGCCGGTATCGGATATGCATTTACGGAATATAAAGGAATCAAAGATCCTGTATTTGTAGGACTGGAAAACTTCCGTACCATGTTCTCCATGCCGAACTTCTGGTCAGCATTTAAAAACACACTGGAATTGAGTATTATCAAACTTCTGCTGAATACACTTCTGGCAGTTGCTATTTCTCTGTTTCTGAATGAGATTATCAATATTCATTACAAAAAAGTAGTACAGACGATTATCTATCTGCCGCATTTTATGTCCTGGGTAGTTACAGCTTCCGTATTCTCCCTGATTTTGTCTCCTACCGGTGAAGGTCTGGTAAACTCCATTCTGATCAATCTGGGTGTGATTCAGCCCGGCAGTGAGATTTATTTCCTGGGAAGTACCAAATGGTGGAGAACAGCTTACTATATTATCAATGTCTGGAAAGATACCGGATGGGGAACCATTATTTTCATGGCAACACTTTCAGGAATCAGCCCGGATCTGTATGAAGCAGGAACCATCGACGGTGCAGGAAGATGGCAGAAAATGCGTTATATTACCTTCCCGGCACTGAAAAATACAATCATTACCGTTCTGGTTCTGAACCTGGCAAAAGTTATGAACCTGTTCGAATCTGTATTCGTTCTGCAGAATGATGCGGTTATGCAGCAGTCCAATGTTATTCAGACTTATATCTATACACAGACATTTAACAGTGGTGCGATCCCGAACTATGGATATACCACAGCTGTTGGTCTGTTTAAGTCACTGGTTGGCTGTGTTCTGGTACTTACATGCAACTACATCAGTAAGAAGATGCGTGAAGGCCGGGGCATTGTATAGGAGGAAGACAATATGAAGATCAAAAAGAAAATAAAACCATTTAATGTGATAAATGCAATATTATTTGCAATTCTCTGTTTTATTATTTTGATACCGATCTGGAAAGTTCTGGTAGACTCTTTTGACATGAAAACAGCATATGGTATGAAATTGTGGCCGGAACAGTTCGGACTTGCCGGCTATATGTCCGTATTCACAAATAAAACACTGTACCAGCCTCTGGTGGTTTCCGTTATTACAACTGTAGGCGGTACCCTTCTGGGACTGACACTGTCCACACTGGGTGCATACGTACTGATCCAGTGGGATATGCCGGGAAGAACCTTCTTTGCAAACTTCCTGCTGTTTACCATGATCTTCTCCGGTGGTATGATTCCTACCTACCTGATCATGAAAGACCTTCATCTGACCAATACACTCTGGGGCGTCATTCTTCTGCCGGCCATGAATGTATATAACCTGGTTCTGATGAGAAACTTCTTTGAAGGAATTCCGAATGCTCTGTTTGAGTCCGCACAGCTGGATGGCTGTACACCGATGCAGACATTCTATAAAATCGTTCTGCCGCTGTCCAAAGCAGCTCTGGCTTCCATCGGACTGATGTTCGCAGTGTCCTACTGGAACGATTATACCAACTTCAAACTGTATATTACCAATGCAGACCTTTATAACTTCCAGATGAAACTGAGAAGTATCGTAATGGGAAGTGACCTTCCGCAGGCAAATGGAGGAGCAACAGAAAACATGGTGAAGAATGCAGCCGTAATCACAGCTATCATTCCGTTCATGATCCTGTATCCATTCCTTCAGAAATATTTTGTAAAAGGTGTTAATATCGGAGCGGTAAAAGAATGAGTACAATATTCTGGGCAGCTGATTCCACCGTTGCTTTCAACAGTATCCGGACGTATCCTCAGACTGGTATCGGTCAGGTATTCGGGCTGTTTGTGAAAAGTGGAACAGAAATTAAAAACTATGCAATCAATGGCCGGAGTACCAAAAGTTTTTTGGATGAAGGCCGTCTGGATCAGATTCGTGAAGAAATCAAAGCAGGTGATTTTCTGTTTATTCAATTTGGACACAATGACGAGAAACAGGCAGATCCCAACCGCTATACGGATCCTTTCGGAGCCTATAAAGCGAATCTGAACATTTATATAGCAGCGGCGAGAGAAGCAGGCGCATATCCGGTTCTGATTACTCCTCTGGAACGCAGATGTTTTGAGGAAGATGGAACCCTGGGAAAAGGGGAGCATGGAGATTATGTAAAAGCCATGCGGGAATGTGCTGAAGAAAATCAGGTTCCACTGATTGATTTAAACGCAAAAAGCAGAAAGGTTTTGGAACAGGCCGGCAATGAAGAAAGTAAAAAATACTATATGAATCTTCAGCCGGGAATTTATGAGAGCCATCCGGAAGGTTTATGTGACAACACCCATCTGCAGTATGCGGGTGCGGTGGTTTTTGGAACCTGTATTGCACAGGGGCTGAAAGAACTGGGAGGAATTTATCAGGAACTGCTGCTGTAAGGCGTCAGCACGAAAAATATTTTTAATGTTGAAAACGGCAGGTGGAGATGAGGCAGAAGTGCCGGATGTCTGCCTGCTGTTTTTCATATTATAGGAAAGTCCTCTGACTTTCCTATAATATGAAAGGCCCTCCGGCGGATTGCAGAGGTGCGCAGATGTATCGTGTCATGCAAAGCATGACGCGCACCTCGCAGCAAGTACGCCGAGGCGTACTTGAAATGAGAGGATGAGACATCATGGGAAAAAGACAACACCGGGATTTGATCTTACAGGGGGATATGGGAAAGGCAATCGCTGCCCTTACCATTCCCATCGTCATTAACAGTTTTCTGCAGACCATGTACAATCTGACAGATACCTTTTGGCTGGGGAAACTGGGAACATACGAGCTGGCAGCTATCAATCTGATTACTCCTCTCCAGAATATTGTGGTAAATATAGGCGGCGGCATAACTGTTGCCGGTTCAGTACTGATCGCCCGTTATGTGGGAGCGAGAGAGGATGAAAATGCCCGCTCCATGGCCAATCAGATCTATGCCTGTGCCATGATCTTCGCTCTGCTGAGTGTGGCACTGATCCGGTTTTTTCTGCCTGCTATCGTCACCTGGCTGGGGGCGGACGGGGATACGTGGAGTTATAGTTGTATCTATATGAGCATAGTGATCCTGGATATGCCTTTCCTGTATACCATCAATATTTTCACATCGGTTCATCAGGCACAGGGAGATACGGTGACACCTATGTTCCTGAACTTTAGCGGGATTGTACTGAATATGATTCTGGATCCCCTGCTGATGTTTGTGCTGAAACGCGGTGTGGCGGGGGCTGCAGAGGCAACCCTGCTGGCAAAAATATTTCCTGCTGTGATTGCTTTTGTCCTGCTTCACAGAAAAAACAGGATTGTATATCTGAATCTGAAGAAACTCAGATTTCAGAAGGAAATGCTTAAGAGTATTGTTGTAATCGGTCTTCCAACTGCAATAGGAGGCAGCACGGTGCAGCTGGGATTTTTGCTGATGAGCCGCAGTGTTTATGCTTATGGGACGGATGCCATGGCGGCATACGGAATCGGAAATAAAATCAACAGCCTGATCACTCTTCCCACCAACGGAATCGGTTCGGCGGTGGCGACAATTGTGGGTCAGAATATGGGAGCCGGTCAGGAAAATCGGGCAGAGGAAGGTTATCTTCTCTCCCGGAAAATCAGTGTGATATTTCTTCTGGCGGGAGGCCTGATTTTATCCCGGCCGATAATATCCACGGCGATCGTCAGGATTTTTTCCTCAGACAGTGCGGTGATTGCCATGGCTGCGGATTTTCTGAGTATCATGGCTTTATGGTGCTTTGCCAATGGAGTTTACAATTCTACCATGGGATTGTTTCAGGGAACCGGTCATACGGAAGTCACAACGGCTGTGGATATTACGAGATTGTGGATTTACCGATTTGTCACACTCTATGTGTGCGAACACTGGCTGCATATGGGAGTCAGAAGTGTCTGGTACTGCGTGGTACTCAGCAACGGGCTGGCGGCTCTCACATTGTATCTGTTGTATAAAAGTGGAATATGGAGAAAGAAAAGAGGTTAATGATATGTTAGCAGAAAAATACATCGATGATTATCTGAATCATTACAATAATTATAAAACTTACTGGAACTATGAGGATGGCTGTGTACTGGTGGGGGCACAGCAGCTGTATGAGGCTACCGGGGAAGAAAAGTATTTTGACTTTGTTAAAACATATGTAGATGCCTGGGTGACGGAAGACGGAACTATCACCAATTATGAAATTGGAAAACACAGCATCGACAATATCAATCCCAGCAAAGTGCTGTTTTTCCTGTACCAGAAAACCGGAGAGGAAAAATACCGGAAAGCTATTGAATTTACTATGAATGAACTTCGCACCCATCCTCGCTGTGACTGCGGTAATTTTTTTCATAAAGCTGTATACCCCAACCAGATCTGGCTGGACGGCCTGTACATGGCACAGCCGTTTTATATGGCTTATGAAACAGAGTTTAATAAGAAGGAACATTACAACGATATCATCCGCCAGTTTGAAAATGTGCGGAAATATCTTTATTCCGAAGAAAAAGGCTTGTATTTCCACGCCTATGATGAGAAGAAGGTACAGTTCTGGTGTGATAAGGAAACAGGTTGTTCCCACAATTTCTGGCTGCGCAGTATGGGATGGTATCTGATGGCATTGATTGACACCATGGATGTGATGGGCAAAGAAATTTTTGAACAGTATAAAAAACTGGAAACCATTTTCAAAGAAGCGATTCGGGGAATTCTGCAGTACCAGGATCCGGAAACCGGGCTGTTTTATCAGGTCATTGACCGCAGTGATGTGGAAAATAATTATCTGGAAACTTCAGGTTCTGCCATGGTTGCCTATGCGATTATGAAAGGCTGCC
>JBJELU010000018.1:0-19592 GCA_051879355.1 Oliverpabstia sp. | reverse complement strand
GAGTTGAGGAGGAGCGGCCTGCTTCTTAAAAATACCAGAGATTCTCCGTCCCTTTTCAAATTAACTAAATGAGTTTTCCCACAGGAATGACCGGTTCTGCATGTTCGGGATGTTCCTGTATCATTTTTTCCATCCAGATCATGTCATACCATTTTCCAAATTTGTATCCGCATTTGTGGAAGGTTCCCACCAGACGATACCCCATGTGTTCATGGAATTCCATACTCTTATTGGTCAGATGTTCGTCCTCGTAGTCTGTATAGGCGATGCAGGCGTTCATGTTGATGATGTTCTGTCGGCGAAGCATCTCTTCCAGAGCAAGATACAACGCTTTTCCGCATCCCATTCCCCGGCATTCCTGACGTATATAAATAGTGGTCTCTACCGCCCAGTCATACGCTTTTCTTGCTTTAAAAGGTGAAACGTAGGCATAGCCCAGAATACGTTCACCATCTACTGCCACATAGTAGGGATACATTTCCATTGTATTCCGGATTCTTTCTCTGAACTCCTCCACGGAGGGTACTTCCCATTCAAAGGAAATCGCTGTATCTTCCACATAGGGGCGATAAATTTCCAGAAGCTGCTCCGCATCTGAGAGACGGGCCATGCGGATAACAAAATCATTTTTTTTCGTATTCATTCCATATACCTCTCTTTTGGATTTTGGAAGAAGCAAAGGCTATTCCAAACCAAACATATACAATTCATGCAGCGCCCGTGTGGCACAGATGTATTTTGCCTGCCTTATGAGTGCATTTTCTTTTTGTTTTCCATATACGGTAAAGACCTGATCGAATTCCAGACCTTTGGCCAGGTAGAAGGTGGTGACGGTAAGACCTTTGCGGAAGTTACTGCTGTTTCTGTCCACGTAGTTTACGGGCATCTTTGTTTCCAGAAGATGATAGATTTCCCATGCTTCTTCCTCGGTCATCGTCAGTACAGCTGCAGTCTCATATTCGTTCTGTCCCAGACGGACATCTTTTGTAATCTGTTCCACCGCTTCAGTCAAGTCACCAAAGGTTTCTTCTGTCACCGGTTTTCCGTGCCGTTCAAAGAGATCCAGATCTTTGATGCCTGCCAAATCTGCCGCATAGCGGGCGATTTCCACGGTATTGCGGTAGCTCTTGTTCATTTCGATCACACGGCAGCCATGGCGCATAAGCCGGGGAAGGAAACGGGTCACATCCTGCTGCTTTTCATCCATAGTCTGCGCCTTATCACCAAGAATAGTCATCCGGCAGGGAAACAGCTGCATCAGAATTTCATACTGCATCCGGCTGTAATCCTGCATTTCATCTATAACCAAATGTTTGATATTCTTTCTCTGTTCAGGCCTTGACAGGCGATACTTCATGTAAAGCATGGGATAGACATCTTCATATTTCAGCATCCATTTTTCGTAAGGCACATCAGGCAGGGGGGCGTATCCGCAGCTTTCCAGAAATCTGTTATAAATTACATACAGATCTCTGGTTTCATACATACGCAGGAATTTTTCCTGAAAATACAGTTTTTCTTCTTCCTCCAGATCTTTTCCTGCCAGTGTCTCGTATTCATCGATGAGATATTCCATCACCGCCTCCATACGGGACAGTAAGGGGATATCGAGAAACTTATGATAAAACAAGTCAATAACCTGTGAGGATTTGATTCGATATCCGCGGAAATCCACATCCTGAAACTGCATCAGTTCATCTTCCAACATCAGAAGATACCCTTCCATATGGCTGACAAATTCTCCTGACTGTTTCTGATGGTAAGCATCCACACATCCGGAATCCCTCATGTTCTGCTCGATCAGATCGTACTTTTCCTCACAGTCCGCCACCGTATCACGAAGCTGGCGGTAAGCAAAGAAATCAAAACTCATTTCCTGGATATTTTCTTCTCCAAGTTCCGGAAGAATGTGAGAAATATAATCCGAGAAAATTCCGTTAGGTGACAAAATCAGGATGTTGGAGGATTTCAGGTTTTTTCTGTCATGATACAGAAGATAGGCAATCCTGTGAAGGGCCACAGAGGTTTTCCCGCTTCCCGCCGCTCCCTGAATCACCAGAATGCGATCACTGGTGTTTCGGATGATGGCATTTTGTTCTTTCTGGATGGTACGGATAATATTTTTCAACTGTACATCGCCATTGCCGCCAAGCTCCGCTTTCAGGATTTCATCATCGATTTTTATATCACTCTCAAAAGCATAAATCATCTTACCCTGACGGATCTTATACTGCCATTTAGCTGTAATTTCACCCTCCATCCTGCCGCCGGGAGCCTCGTAAAAGGCATCCCCCTTGTCAAAATCATAAAACAGACCGCTGACCGGTGCCCGCCAGTCATAAACCAGCGGGACACCTCCGGCATTTTCCGCAAAATTACCGATACCGATATAAAAAGTCTCGGCTTCTTCTTCATCCTCATAACGGAAATCCACACGGGCAAAATAGGGGGAATCCAGCATTTTCAGCAGTCTTCGCCTCATCTTCATCTGCGCCTGGTTGGTATTGATCTGTGTCAGGAGAGCCTGCTGATTATCGAAATTCTCATAACCGTACTGATCCATCTCCGTGTAATTTTCCCAGTAATACTCATGCATGCCTTCAATTTCTTTTTCACCTTCGAGAATCGAACTGTCAATTCTGCGAATCCGGTCCTGCAGTTTTTCCAGAACAAATTCCAGATAATCTTTCTTCTCCATTCCACTTCCCCTGTCTGTCATACTTTTTATTTATCTGTCCTTGACTAAGTCCTCCGGCGATTTCTCCGCACTTTGTGCTCCCGAAATCTTAAAAAGCTCGTCACATCAAGTCGTAAAATGCTTTGTAGCAGCGGCTTGCTTCATATACGTCCACTTTTGAACAAATCTCATACTGAGCATGCATGTTAAGCACCGGGATTCCCAGATCTACTACATCCATACCGTAAGCAGCTGGAATAAATGCAATTGTTCCGCCGCCGCCCACATCTATTTTTCCAAGTTCTGCTGTCTGATATACCACATTGCGGCTGTCAAAGATTCCTCTGAGCTTGCCCAGATATTCCGCACTGGCATCATTAGAACCGCTCTTTCCGCGGGAACCGGTGTATTTGTTGATAGTCGGTCCTTTTCCAAGGAAACTGGAATTATTCTTCTCAAAAGCTTCGCTGAACAGAGGATCATAACCTGCACTCACATCTGCTGACAGCATTTTGGAATTTTTCATTGCACGGCGAAGTTTCAGTTCCGAATACTGTCCCAGTGCATTCATAACCTCAGCAACTGTATTTTCCAGGAAATGGGAATGCATACCGGTGGCGCCCACACTTCCAATCTCTTCTTTATCAACGAACAGGCAGACTTTTGTTTTTGAAGTCTGCTCGCTGTACAAAAATCCCATCAGAGAACAGAACGCACAGATTCTGTCATCCTGTCCGTAAGCCATGATCATGCTTGCATCCAGTCCAAAATCTCTTGCTTTTCCAGCAGGTACTGCTTCCAGTTCCGCAGAAACAAAATCCTCCTCTTCGATATTATATTTTTCTTTCAGCAGCTGATTTATGTATTCTTTTACTGCATTTTCTTTCTTTTCTTCATCTTCACTTTCTGCCGGTATACTTCCCACCAGAAGATCCAGGGCCTCGCCCTCAATCACGGTACTTCCCGGTTTTTCCATCTGTTTTGCAGAGAGGTGTACCAGAATATCTGTCACACCGATCACCGGATCTTCAGGATTTTCTCCGATAGAAACCTCAATAACTGTTCCGTCTTTTTTCACTACTGTTCCGTGAAGAGCCAGAGGTGATGCCACCCACTGATATTTTTTGATGCCGCCATAATAATGAGTATCCAGATATGCCATTCCGCTGTTTTCGTACAACGGTTTCTGCTTGATATCCAACCGCGGGGAATCAATATGTGAACCAACAAGCAGCATTCCCTTTTCTATCGGGTCTGTTCCGATTTCCATCATAATAACAGCCTTGTTCATATTAACTACATATACCTTATCGCCGGCTTTCAGCGATTCCCCGTTTTCGAGGATTTCCTCCAGATTGCGGTACCCATGTTCCCGGGCAATACGGCTGATATTGGCCGCACACTCCCGCTCTGTTTTTCCGGCATCCAGAAATTCTTTGTACATACCTGCCAGTGTTTTTACATTCTTTTTCTCTGTTTCTCCATACTTCATCATCTTATGTCTCTCCCTTTCTGTATGCATGGCGGTGATGAATCGCCACGACTTACTCACATTTTTCTAACACCTTTCTTTTTTTAAGTCTTTTATATACATGCCTCCGAAACAGTGTGTAAATCACTGAAAGCAGAGGAATGAATATCAACATACCGGCAACTCCCATCAGGCTGGCACCCAGTGTTACGGCTACCAGCACCCAGATAGACGGAAGTCCCACAGAATTCCCCACCACATGGGGGTAAATCAGATTTCCCTCGATCTGCTGCAGCACCAAAAACAGGATAATAAATCCCAGTGCCTGCATCGGGTTTTCTATCAGAATCAAAAATGTTCCCACTGCACATCCGATAAATGCGCCAAAAATAGGAATCAGCGCCGTAAATGCAATTAAAACACCAATTAACAGTGCATACGGGAAACGGAAAATGCTCATCGCTATCACAAACATACATCCCAGAATCACCGCTTCCAGACACTGACCGGTCAGGAAGTTGGAAAATGTCTTGTTTGCCAGGCGGCACACATCCAAAGTGGATTCCACCACACGTTCCGGCAAAAATGCATACATCACCTTCCGAATCTGAACCTGCAGTTTTTCTTTCTGAAGCAGCACGTAAATAGCAAATACAAATGCCACTGCAAAATTAGTCGCAAAGTTCACGATCACTTTTGCCGCATTGAACGTGGATCCGAGAATAGTACCTGCACCCGTCTGCAGGAAGCTGATTGCCTGTTTGACCAGACTTTCCCAGTCAATTTCTATGGAATTCACCCATTCCATAATTTCCGGATTATCTGAGAAAATTTTCATTGCCCATTCCTGTACCTTAGGCCAGAACTGTACAATATTGTTACTTACTTCCATAACGGTTTCACCCAGCTGCGGCACAACCACAAAAAATACCAGTACAATAACGGCAACAATCAATGCCATGGCGGTCACCATACTAAGTCCCCGCATGAACCCTTTTCGTTTTTCTTTTTTCTTCCATGGAATTCTTCCGAAGATATTTTTTTCCAGAGACCGCATGGGAATATTGATGATAAATGCAATAATCCCGCCCAATACAAAAGGAAAAATAATTCCAAAGAAAACAGCGATATACTGGAACATGGTCCTATAATTTATTGCACATGCCAGTACTAACACCGTAAACACAATTAACAACATAATTTTTTTCATATTTTCTTTGTTTAATTCCATATTTACCTCCAGACTGCCTGACTTCCATGCTTACCTTTTGTTACCATCAACTGCTGCTGAATCTGATCCTTTAGTTCCGTCACGTGAGAAATAATCCCCACCATACGGCTGGTGCAGGCCAGACCCTGTAAAATACGGATTGCCTGTTCTCTGGAATTTTCATCCAGAGAACCAAATCCCTCATCAATAAACAGTGTATCCATACGAACGGCTCCGGTGGTTCTGGTAATGACGTCCGTCATCCCCAGAGCCAGCGCCAGGGCTGCCATAAAAGACTCGCCCCCGGACAGGGTTTTTACATCTCTTACCTTACCTGTCACCAGACTGTACACGTCCAGATCCAGCCCTGCACTGGCCTGAGTGGACAATTTGTCCAGACTGCGGCATCGCAGCAGAAACTGACCGGATGCCATTTTCTGCAAATGGTGATTGGCACACTGTATCATCTGTTCAAAATACTGCCGCTGCATATAAGATTCAAAGTCCATTTTTACCGAACCGGCCAGATTTCCGTTGGCAGTGCGGCTGATATTTCCAACTTTTTCATATTTATTTCTGAGTTCTCTCCGTTCTGATTTCAGAAGCTGTAGTTTTCTGTGTGCATCTTTATTTTTCTCTCTTCTGCTGTAAACTTTCCGCATACGATTCTGCACATTTTTTAATTGCTGCATCAATTCCTGCAGTTTCTCTTCCAGTGCCTTCATATCTGGAGGTTCTTTGCCATTCAGCTGCTGCTCCAGAAGTTTTCTCTTCTGCTGTGCCTCCATACATTTTTTTCGATATTTTTCCAGCTGACTGTGAAGCCTCTCAATTTCTTTCTGTTCCATCCTGCAGCTTTGATAATGCACCTCATCTGTAAATCCCTGTGTACGGATTTCTTTCAGATATTTTTTGTATTCCTGTGCTTCCTGCTTTTTCTGCAGTTCCAGCAGTTTTTCATTTTCATCACGCTGACCTTTTCGGATGCTTTCCTCCTGAACCGCCTTCTGATAGGATGCCGTACTCTTTTCCAGCCCGGTCTGGGTATCTGCTACCTGTTTTTTCCCTTTTTTCAGTCTTTGTAGTGCCTGTTTTTCCCAGGTTTCCCAGCGGATGCGTATCTGCTCCGAAGAGCTGTCTTCCTGTTCCTGTCCCAGAAGCTGCCGCTCCATCTCCCGGACAACCGCCAGCTCCTTTTCCATCTTTCCGGACAGTTCCAGCATCTCTTTCTGTTTCTGATCCCTGTTCTGTTCGGCTTCTTCTCTCTTCTTCTTCAGTTCTTCCACCTGCTGTCTGGTAGGTGCCTGTTCCGACAATACTGCCTTCTCCGGATGATGGAGGGAACCACACACCGGGCAGGGCTGCCCTTCTGCCAGATCCGCCGCCAGAATTCCCGCCTGTTCCCGGAAATACAACTGATAGGTCTGCTCATACTCCTGTGCCAGCCTCTGATACGCTTCATTTACCTCCCGGTAAACTTCCTGTCCGGTCTTCCATTTTTTCTCCAGCGATGTCATTTCTTTCAGTCTGGTCTTCAGTCCCCGGTACTGTTCCAGCGATTGTTCCAGCCGGTGAAGGACCGGAACTTCCTGCTCTTCCAGACGCTTCTGATACTTTTTCCATTCCTCCATCTGCAGCAGTTTCTCCTGGACATCCTGACCGTGGCTTTCAAACCACTGTTTCAGTTGTTCCAGACGTTTCTCTGTCTCTTCCCGATTTGCCACCGCCTTTTTACAGGCTGTCTCCAAAGGAAATACTGCCAGGCTCTTTTGTCCCCAGCCAATCTTTTCTTCCTGCACTTCCCACTGCTGTTTCTGGGCTTCCAGCTTCTTGATCTCATCCTGTATCCGATTCAGTTCCCGAAAGCGTTCTGCATACTCTCTGGAAATGCTGTAAACCCGGTTTTGTGTATCCAGTTCTTTCCTGACATTTTTATCCTGTTCCTGAAGGAGCTCATATTCTGTTCGATCTGCTTCCAGAATCTGAACACCGATCGTCTCCTCCAGTTCAAGATCCGGCTCTTTCGCAGACGAATCCAGAAGCTGATCCAGCAGCTGCCGGATACCGGGCAGACATTCTTCCTCTGCCTCCAGCTGCTGTATTTCCCGCAGGCAGGCCTTCCAGTTATCTTCCAGCTGTCCGTACAGCTGTTTTGTACGGTTTTTCAATTCTTCCTGGACACTCCGGAAAATCCTGGTATCAAATATTCTGGAAAATATTTCTTTTCTCTCATCTGACCGGGCATGCAGAAGCTTTAGGAATTCTCCCTGGGCAATCATGGAAATCTGCGTAAACTGTCTGGCATCCACCCCCAGGATTTCCACCAGTTTTCCATTTATTTCCTGACGATTCCCGGGATAAAGACTCCCATCCGGAAGATACAGTTCCACACCGGCTTTCTCTTTTGTCACCGCCCGCTGTCCGTCTTTCTTCTTCCGTTTACTTTCTCTCTCATACTCCGGATTCCGGATCACCCGGTAACGTTCTCCCCGACACTCAAACAACAATTCTACAAATGTTCTTGTGGACAGGTCCGCATACTGGCTCCGCATCATGGTGCCCTCCCGCTTTCCTCCGCTGGTCTGCCCATACAGAGCAAAGGTAATTGCATCAAAAATAGTCGTTTTTCCGGAACCTGTATCGCCGGTGATCAAAAACACACCCTGTTCCACATTGGTAAAATCAATCTCTGTCTCATTGGCATAAGAACCAAAAGCAGACATTTTCAAATATATGGGCCTCATAAATCCTGCCCCTCCCTGACATGCGAAAAAACCTCACGCAAAATCTGCTGTTCTTCTTCATCCATCTCTCTTCCCTGCATCTGAAGGAAAAACCCTGCAAACATTTCCTCCGGATCCGCCGCAGGCTGCACTTCTTCCTGCAGCCACTCCTGTCTGGTTCTGGAATTATCCATGCGCACTTCCAGAATATTGGGAAATACCGCTTCCAGACGTTCCCTGGGCTGATAGGGTTCCTGCTCATCCGTCAGCGTCACACTGACATAATCCTCATCCACAGAGCCATCTGTTTTCCTGACCTCTTCCGCCTGCCGCAAAATCTCTTCCAGATTCCCCCGCAGAATCTTCACATCATGAAGGGGCTTCAGAGGGTGCAGGATAATTTCCGGCTGGCTTCCCTTTTCCTTCAATTCCACTTCAGTCAGAGACTTTTCCTGATTCCACTCACTGACAGAATACTTCAGCGGTGTTCCGCAATAACGGACAGACGGCCGTCCCATGGACTGGGGACGATGAATATGGCCCAGTGCCGCATACTCAAACCCATCCAGACAACCGGTATCCACCTGATCCAGACCTCCCACCACAACAATCTCTGATTCACTCTGCTTCGGCCCGACACCTGCCGCAGTATAAAACTGATGGGTCAGAATCACATTTCTCTTTGTGGTATCCACAGATTCCCGCTCCAGCAGCTTCCACACAGCATCCTGGCAAGTTTCTGCTCCTTCCTGGGCAAATAACTGCCTCACATATCCCGGCTTCACATAAGGAAGCAGCCAGAAATCCACTTCTCCCCATTCATCTTCCAACGTCACCTTCCTGATGAACTCCTCCATTCTCACCGGCGGCATCCCTGCCAGATACACCTGCTGATGCTCCAGAATCCCGGAAGCAAACGCCAGGCGTTCCGGAGAATCATGGTTCCCACTGATCATCATCACCGAAATCCTCGGTTCCAGCCGCGTCAGCTCTGTCAGAAAACGATCCAGCACCGCAACAGCCTCCGCCGCCGGAACCGACTTATCATAAATATCACCCGAAACCAAAATCGCATCCGGCTTCCTCTCCTTCGCCAATTCCAGAACCTGATGAAGAATCCACTCCTGATCCTTCAGGAGTGAATAGCCGTAGAACTGTTTACCTATATGAAGGTCGGATAAATGAAAAAATCTCATATGCAAATCCTCGAATAATATATATTGAAAACCCCGGCGAAACAGAGCGTACTCTGCCCGCCGGGGTCTACTCTCTTGCCACAAACAATCCATGATAAGCTTGTCACCAGACTATTGTAGTAAGAAATATTGGGTTTGTCAAATTAAATTTCCGTACCAGGGCAATTTCTGGGTCTATAGAAAATTTTCTTACTTCCAGATCCCATTTACTACTGAAATTCAGGTAAATCAGCAGCTTTTTAGCCTAAAATTTTCTCTATACAAGATAAATCTCTCCTGAGACCCTGTTTTTTTATTTTTTCAGGGTCTGGGGAGAGATTTTTTCTGTATAGATACTATTTATACCTAAGACCGCAGATTTTTATCTGTGTTTCCTGGCAAAATGGGTCCGGCTGCGAAAAAATACCGCATAGACCCTGAAAGTTGTCAATTTGCTGCTGGAAACACTGGATTTTTCAATTCAAGTACGTCCGGGACATGTGACACCTCTTTCCGCTATATCACACCGCTCCAGTTCATTCCATATTTATATCCATACCTGTGCCCTTCCTGATCCACATAGACTTCCATGTCAAAAGGAACATCTTCACAGTGTTTTTCCACGGTTTCCATGCTTGCTGGGAACTCGATCGGCAGCAATGCGGATGGTTCTGCTTTTCCGCTGACCAGATCAAGGATGGCCTGTGCCTGTACGCCAAAGTCTATCAGGATGGCGTCTGTGGATGGCTCCAGTTCTGTCAGTACTGTCGGGTTGTGCATCCGGAGACATACGATGACCGGTTTATCCTTCATGGCTTTTCTTGCATTAAGTACCAGATCAAGATCGGCTTCATTTGCCGCAGTTCCTGTCTTTCCCTGATAGCTTCGGTTCGGTGATGTTTCCCGGAAATCTCCGCCTGCAATGCTCTCTTTCCTTGCATGTTCTGCCACATAGGGCCGATATTGCAGCGATACCGGCACATAACCATTTCCTCCCTGTTCTGCATCTTCCGGGGAGTAACCGTCAGACAATGGGCTCTCGATAAATACCAGAGCAAAGTCTGCTTCTTCCGGGGAATCTGTCCGGTCAAAATAACGTTCTACCAGTTCTGTGGATACCGGGTCAACGGTTCTCTCCGGATCCATGCCGCGGAAGAAATTCTTTCTCGCCTTTATGGTTCTTATGGGAATGTAGACTTTCTTTCTTCCCTGTATCGGAAGAACGTTCTGATTTTTCACCATAACCACAGATTTTAATTGTGCCTCATAACCTGCTCTGGCAAATTCTTCACATCCCACAATCCGTTTACTCTCCTCCGGATCCAGATAAGGATTTTCGAACAAGCCACAGCGGAAGATATTTTTCAGGAGACGGACCGCCGACTCTTCCATTCTTGCCCGCATGGCTTTTTCGCCATATTTCTCACATCCCAGCTGATAAGCCTCCAGGATTGGTTTCATGTCACAGTTGCCGCCAAATTGGTCTACCCCATTCTCAATAGCCAGAAGATGACGCTCTGCCTCCGTCAGATCTTCCACCCCATAGCAGCGGCTTCCAAAAGAATCCACCACAGGAGCCGGATCCCCGGTGATTCCCCAGTCTGTACACACAATGCCATCATACTGATAAGTCTTACGCAGAAGACCCTGTATCAGGTATGTGCTGTAGGAATTACCCACATTTTTTCCATTTTTTATGTCACGATTCCAGGACACCGTATAATACGGCATCACTGCAGATGCAGAGCCGGTAGGGCCATCCAGCTTGAATACTCCTTCTGTAAATGGTTTCAGATGGTCTTCGAAATGTCCTCCCGGATATACGGCATATTTTCCGAAAGCATAATGAGCATCCCGACCGCCTTCACAGGGGCCGCCGCCCGGCCAGTGCTTTGCCATGGCACAGACACTGTCTCTACCCCAGCCATCAGGGCTTCCCTCTGTGGTCTGCAGACTGTCACAGTAAATCCTTCCAAGCTCCGTCACCTGCTCCGGATTGGTTCCAAACGTATCCTCAAACCGCATCCAGCGGGGTTCCGTGGCCAGATCCACCTGCGGCGAAAGGGCTGTGGTAATACCCAGTGCCCGATATTCTTTTGCGATTACTTTTCCGAATTCCCGGCAGATTTCCGGAGAAAATGTAGCAGCTATTCCCATGCCTTCCGGCCACTTGGACACATCTCCTGCACTGCTTTTAAATTCCGCTCCTGCACTGGATGCTCCGTGACGGGGGTCACTGGAAAAATTCACCGGAATTCCCCAGGGCAGACTCTCCACTTTTTCCTGCATCTGATTATTCCATTTTGCAGCCACCTCTGCATTTTCCAGTTTCATGGCAAGTACATGGCGGACATGATCTTCCTCAAGAAATACTTTCTGCTGATCCGTCAGATCCCATTTTTCTTTTCCACTCTCCGGGAAAGTTTTTCCATCATAGGTAGCGGAAAAAGGACCACCCGGTAAAGCGGGAACCATCTGATGGGGAGAATACATCATCAGACCGGCAATCTCCTCTATATCCAGACGGGACGCCAGATCCCTTGCACGAGTATCCACATCCAGCCTCCAGTCCTCATAAGGAAGCAGTTCTCCCTTCCCTGCCAGATCCTTAAAATACAGGCCGTCCACCTGCAGTACCGGTGCAGACACCGTACCGATATCCGGACCATTTTCATTCTGATAAATTACATACTTTTCACGTTCCATCTTATTTTCCTCTCTTTTTATATGATACACGGAGTTCTCCGCACTTTGTGCTCTCGAAATCCTGTCATCCTATGAAAACTGTTTTTCCCTGAAATGCAAATCCACTTTCCCGATTGGAAGTCATGGACAGAGGAGAAAACCCTATTCTAAATATACCACAAAAAAAGAATCCTGCAAAGCAGGATTCTTTTTACCTGTTACTGTTCAATATTCTCTTCTGTGTTTTCCTCTTCCACAGAAATCTCTTCTTTCGCCTGTAACTTAGCCCGCTCAGCAATGCTTTTTTTCTGTGCAGGCTCTTCTTTTTTCTTTTTATTTCTCACATTTGGCTCAACAGCAAATTTTCTGTCCGGATATAGTTTAAAAAGTTTTTTCAGCTGCCAGCTGGACCACAGAAGGCAGCACGGCATGATGATGTTATTCAACATAAAAACCCCCACTTTGAATCCGATCAGCTGTACAATCACTTCTACCACCAGCAGTGCAATGGCTGTCTTCATCAGTACAGACGCCTTATCCAGACGATTACACAGCCGGATGCCCATAAAAGCAGCAAAAACTTCCACGATAGCTGCAAGAATCATCGCCACCCCCAGAACTCTCATATATCCGGTGCCGACACCAAGGTCGTTCAGCTGTGATAGCAGATCCTGATTTCCTCCGGCTGCCTGAGAGGCAATCTGAAAAGAGCTCATCGCATACCGCACTGTGGTAAATAATGCAGTTGTTCCTGTCATAACACCTGCAATCAGGGAAATCATCCTCCCGTTGATCGCCATTCTCATTTCTTTCTGATCTTTATATTTATACATGTTAATAGCCTCCGTATCATTCAATTTCCAACGTTCCCTGCCTCACATCTGTTTTCTTACAATCCGGTATTCGTCATCCAATTGATAATACGGACAATTATAAAATGTATCACTCATAAACCGGTACATTTCGTCTTCATCCAGATTGACCTCGCAGCAGTAACACTCCAGTTCGTCGTCATATACATAATTACTGCATGTATCACAGTTTGTCTTACCTGCCATAACTGTTATACCCTGTAAATATAATTATCTTTTCTCGGTTTTGCTGCTGGAACCTGTCCTTTCGCATAACCCAGTATACAGTGACCCACACCGACATAATCCCCGTGGATTCCCCATTTTTCCAGAAGTGCTTTTCCTTCCGGAGAATCAAAAACCTCTCTGGCTCTGTGAATCCAGCAGGAATTTACTCCGACTGCCTGAGCGGCATTCATCAGATTTCCCATTACCAGGCTGCCGTCTTCCACACAGGTTGGCCGCTCTCTGTCCGCCAGAACAACGATCACGGTCGGTGCGCCATAGAAAGGATCTGATGTTGTTCCCATCACTGCCGCATTCAGTTTGGAGAGATACGCGATAGTATCCGGATCTTGTACAACCACCATAATCGGAGACTGCATTCCCTTTCCAGTAGCTGCATAGGTTCCTGCCTCCAGAATCTGCTGCAGCTGTTCTTCCTTCACCTGTTCCGGAAGATAAGCTCTCACACTTCGTCTTGTCTTCAATGTGTTCAATGTTTCATTCATGATAAATTCCTCCTACATCATCAAATATGCAAAATAACCGGCATAACTGAGGAGGAATAAAATACCTCCCCATCTTCTCAGTTCTTTTGTTTTCACCACACAAAGCCACAGAAGAATGGTTGCTCCGATACAGACAAGGCCGTCCACCAGGAACTTGGACGCATACGGTATCGTTGTCACCAGACATGTAGTACCCAACACAAACAGGATATTGAAAATACAGCTTCCCACAATATTTCCGATGGCAATATCCACATTATTCTTACGGGCAGCTGTTACAGACGTAACAAGTTCAGGCAGGGATGTGCCAAATGCCACAATCGTTAGTCCAATAAGACGGTCACTCATTCCCAGACGTGATGCTATGGAAGATGCACTGTCTACGGTCAGATTACTTCCCCAGATGATTGCTGCCAGTCCAATAATCGTAACTAACAAAAGTACCCATACCGGCTGCTTTTTGTGGGGACATTCTTCCCTGACTTCCTGATTCTTTCTTGCCATCTGAAGCAGATAAAACAGGAAGGCGAGAAACATAACCCAAAGACAAATACCCTCAACTAATCCCATTTCATGCTTCAAAGCTCCCACAGTCACCATGAAAACAGTGATAAAAATTGTAAACGGGATTTCAACCCGAATGGTACTCCGTTCTACCTTCAAAGGTACAATACAGGCTGTAATTCCCAGAATCAACAGAATATTTAAAATATTACTGCCCAGTACATTACCGATGGAAATGCCCGTTACCCCCTTCATACCTGCAGAAATACTAATTGCCGCTTCCGGAGCACTAGTGCCAAATGCCACAATCGTCAGTCCGATCACAATCTGCGGAATATGAAACCGTTCCGCAATCCCGGCTGCACCTGTAACCAGAAAATCAGCTCCCTTAATCAATAAAATAAAACCGATAACCAATACAACTAAATCAAGTATCATATAGCCTCCTTAATACTTTTCTGATGCTGCGGACAGGGACGGTTCTGTGTCTTATACAGCAGGACACAGAACCGTCCCTGTCCGCAGCCTGATTAACAAAAAAGCCCCGAACAATCGGAGCTTTTCAAGTGCCGCTGGCCGGACTCGAACCGGCACGGCTGTTAACCGCTTGATTTTGAGTCAAGTGCGTCTGCCAATTCCGCCACAGCGGCAAATTCTGGTTCGCTAAAACCAGAATTAATGATATCAGAATATCAGCTGAAATGCAAGTGTTTTTTTTACTTTTCAGCATTTTTTTCACTGGCTTTTTACTCTACCTCATTCCCACTAATCTCCCCCCGTTCAAACGCCCTGGCATTATTTAGTGTCGTTTCACTGATGGCATCCAGTGCCTCATAGGTGAAGAATCCCTGATGGGAAGTGATGATCACATTAGGGAAGGAAAGAAGCCGCGCCGTGATGGAGGTTTCCATGATCTCATCTGAGCGGTCCTCGAATACATTTTTCTTTTCTTCCTCATATACGTCCAGACCTACCGCAAAGAATTTTCTTGCACGAATTCCCTCAATCAGGTCATTGGTCTTTACCAGACCGCCGCGGGAAGTGTTGACCAGTATCACACCGTCTTTCATTTTCTGTATAGTTTCCCGATTAATCAGATGATAGGTTTCATCCATCAGGGGACAATGCAGTGAGATCAGGTCGCTCTGGGCCAGAAGTTCATCCAGCGTCACATAAGTCACAAAATCCAGTTCCGAATTGGGATACACATCATAGGCAATTACTTTCATGCCAAAGCCATGGCAGATTCTTGCCATGGCTGCACCTATTTTTCCGGTTCCCACAATTCCCGCTGTTTTCCGGTAAAAATTTATGCCCTGCATTCCGCCCAGGCTGAAGTCATTTTCTCTTACACGCACGTATCCTTTATGAATCCTGCGGTTCGCAGCCAATGCCAGTGCCATGGCATGTTCTGCCACTGCTTCGGGAGAATATCCGGGCACACGCATTACCTTCATCCCACATACTTTGGCTTTCTCGATATCTACATTATTAAATCCGGCACAGCGCATAAGGATCAGTTTTACTCCGCAGGAATAAAGCACATCAATGGTCTCTGTTCCCACATCACTGCTCACAAATGCACAGACTGCATCATACCCCTGCGCCAGCGGGGCAGTACTGGGGGATAGTTCTGACTTAAGATACTCAATCTGAATCTCTGGATATTCGGCTGCTTTACTGTCAAAAGATTCCCTGTCATAACTTTTCGTATCATAAAACAATATTTTCATTTCCACACGTCTCCTTAATATATTTTTTTAAAAACTCATAGATTTCCTGTTCGGTGGGAGGGCATCCATCCAGATGACATGCAAATGCCCTGGTACAATGTCCGATGCCCAGTTTTCCGGTTTTTCCCCGATATCCCTGCCCGATGGCTATTTTACATCTGAGATGTTCCAATAATCCCTCTTCCTTTAACTGATCCAGCGCCGGAATCAGATAACCGTAACAGGCACTGCAGGACTCCACTTCTTCTACGGCATCCCGCAATTCCACAATTTTTCTTTTTCCTGTATCAATGTTGTCAATCTCCGGCTGATTCAGGGAACGGATATCTGCCTGAGACAAATCTGCACATCCCACACCCAAATCAGCAGCCATAGAAACATAAGGAATCTCTTCCACCTCATATCCCATTTCCCGGCACACCCAGGCATCCACGAGTACCGGATCACGGCCCGCCAGAATACGATTCATAATCACCGGATTGCCTCCATCCTCAAAATCCCAGTCACCGCAAATATTATCTACCACAATAAAATCCTGCCGAATCCCCATAGAAAGATGAGCAATTGGAAGGTGAAGCCCCATACTATGAAAATGACGTTTTTCCACATTTGGAATCAAACCTTTCATATTTTTCAGTGCACAGGTGATTTTCGTCTGGCAATGCCCCTTCATCACCGGTACATTGATCAGGAAGTCAAGATTATCTGCCTGACTGCAGATTTTCAATTCCATTCCCCCACAGTCTTTTTTCACAAAAGTATCTTTCTGCATATCCAGAAAAGGAACCCCGTATTTCCCGGATAATAAATTATATCCACAGACTTCTATCGCCTCCTGTGTTTTGTCTCCCACCCAGGAACCTTCCAGCATGACAATCTGACGAAATCCCGCTTCCTGCAGATATTCAATGATGCCTGCTGTCACTTCCGGATGAGTAGTGGCTCCCCATGAAGCCTCTGTAGGTGCCACCAGATTTGGCTTGATACCAATCCGGCTGTCAGGCTTCGGGATCAGATCGGCAAGATGAGCTTCTTTCAGAAGAGTTTTTGTCATCTCCTTATAGTCTTTTCCATAAATCATGATTAATTCATTTTTTTTCATTATAAAAACTCCTATTTTTCAGAATTTGATTGCAGAATCAAAAGTACTTTACTTTCCTAAAATATGAAAAAGAATCCTGCAAAGCAGGATTCTTTTTCATATTTTCATTTTATCTTCTTTTCAGGAAATCCGGAATCTGGATATCTTTTTTCGGAACATTGCTTCCTGTTGGTGCACTTACAGATGGCTTCGGCATCTGGTAGCTTGGCATCGTCATCCCTGATGAAAATGACGGTCTTTCCGAAACTGTACTTGAAACGGTTTCAGCTTTTACTCCAGAAGACTTCACTGCAGAAGCTTTGCTCACGCTGGGCTGTTTTGCTGTTGCATCGTTCAGACCGGTAGCAATAACTGTGATCTTTGCAGAATCCACAGCGGTATCATCATACATGGCACCAAAGATAATATTCGCATCCTCACCTGCCAGACTCTGTACGTAACTTGCAGCATCGTTTGCATCCATAAGAGAGATATCTCCGGAAATATTGATGATCACGTGACTTGCACCCTGAATGGTTGTCTCCAGCAGAGGACTGGATACAGCCTGCTGAACAGCTTCCAGAGCTTTGTCATCACCTTTAGCTTCACCGATACCGATATGAGCGATACCTTTGTCTTTCATAACAGTCTGGACATCTGCGAAGTCCAGGTTGATCAGAGCCGGCATATTAATCAGGTCGGTAATTCCCTGTACAGCCTGCTGCAGCACTTCATCAGCCTTCTTCAGAGCTTCCGGCATGGTAGTACGGCGATCCACGATCTCCAGCAGTTTGTCATTCGGGATTACGATCAGTGTATCTACATTATCTTTTAATTTATCAATACCCATCAGAGCATTGCTCATACGGGTCTTTGCTTCAAAACGGAAAGGTTTGGTAACTACACCAACGGTAAGAATACCCATCTCTTTAGCGATGCCAGCAACAACCGGTGCTGCACCTGTACCGGTTCCGCCGCCCATACCACAGGTAACGAATACCATATCGGCACCTTCCATCAGCTGGCGGATTTCTTCTGTACTTTCTTCTGCAGCTTTTTCACCGATCTCAGGCTTAGCTCCTGCACCAAGACCTTTGGTAAGTTTTTCACCAATCTGAAGAACTGTCGGTGCTTTACACAGAGTCAATGCCTGTTTATCTGTATTCACTCCAACAAATTCAACCCCACCGATTGTTTCTTCCACCATACGATTCACTGCATTATTTCCAGCTCCACCTACGCCGATTACAATAATCTTTGCAGATGATTCAGCTTCGTTTGTCATAATCTCTAACAAAGTACTTCCTCCTTCTTTGCTTACGCATCTATTATTCCCTTCAGGGTACTATCTGTCTTATCAAAATTAGTTACATATAGATATATAATATAATCTCTTATCCAATTAATCAACTCTTTTTTTTGAAATTCTGATTTTTTTTGCATTTATTGCATTTTATTCCGTCGGATTACCTGTGGTACCGTCACTATTACCTCCTGCATCCTGAGAATCATCTCCCGTCTGAGCAGCATCTCCTTCTGTTGGAACATCATTTTCTCCTGTCTGCGCACCGTCTGTGCCATTTTCTCCTTCCTGCACAGCCCCGTCTTCCGTTTCCACAGTCTCTTTCTCTGCAGTATCTGACCAATCTATTCCTTCTGCTTCCGCAATCCTGCTTTTCAGAGTGTACAGGCTTTCTTTGGAAAAAATAATATTTGTCGTGTCTTCCGTATAATCTTCCAGATGAAGTATCCCTGTATATTCTTTCATCTTGGGCATGATTGCTGCAACTCTGGTTATTTTTTCCTCCAGCAGTGTATCTTTGCCCAGCTCACAGTGAATATTTCCCTCCTGATATACCAGCGTGATTTCCAGATTCTCATTGAACAATACGATTTCTGGAAGAATCCCATATTTTTCTACCATACGGGTAATTCCCAGCATAGTATTAAATACACTTTGATCCACTGCATCTATTTTTTCTCCCAGAGTAACATTCCCCTCTGTAATTCCCAATACTCTGGGAACATCAGTAACTGCTGCATGGAATTCGGTGGCATTTTCATTTCCCTGGTTTACTTCTTCTGCCTGGAGTGCCTGCACTTCCTGAACAGGCTGAGATTCCCCCTCTTCTTCATCCTCTTCTTCCTGAACCTGTCCGTTCAGAGCCGCTTCTGCCTCTTTAGCTCTCTGAAGTGCCTCCTCCGCTTCTGCCTGCTGTTTTAATTCTCCAAGCTGTGCCTCTTCCGACTCCATCTGTGCGATTTCCTCTTCATCCATGGATACCAGCTCCACCACGAGTCCATCCTTATCAAAGTACAGCTTGTCCATTCCCTTTACAATATATCCTATGATTTTCTTTTCATTGACATGAATACGCAGCTTTTGCCTGCTCAGCCGCTCAAGGTCAAAGGATTCCACAAAAGGAATATTTTCCGCTTCCATATGACTTTTGAACGTCATCGCCAATACCGTATTCGATGTCAGAGGACTTTCCAGGGCATATCCTTTAATTTCCTCGTCTGTATACTTGGTACTTCCAACAACTTCTACGCTGGTCACACGAAACAACAGAAAAAATAAAAGCAGCACCAGCAAGGCAGCACCTGCTGCGATACAGGCGGCTGCTTTCTTTCCTTCTTTTGTTAGCTGAATTCTTCTATAGGTTCTTCTCATCAACCCATCTTTCCGTTACTGAAAAACTTATAAAAAGTTATAAACCTTTATGTTTCATTCCTGCTTCTCTGAGTATG
>JBJELU010000017.1:0-68892 GCA_051879355.1 Oliverpabstia sp. | reverse complement strand
AGGGCAGGATGCCGGATAACGTCCGGTGGAGGTGACTCCAAGGCCAGTGCAACAGAAATATACCGCCAGCTTTTGCTGGTAAGGGTGGAAGGGCAGTGTAAGAGACTACCGCCTTGCTGGTAACAGCGAGGGCACATGTAAACCCCATCCGAAGCAAGACCGAATAAAAGTAATGTGGCTGCCCGTCACGCTTTTAGGTGGGTCGCTGAAGCCTGTTGGCAACAGCAGGATTAGATAGATGACCATTCAAGACATAACCCGGCTTATCGTTCTGCTTACATTTTATGCAGTTGCAGAACCCCGTTTGTTCTGTGACTGTATTTCATTTACAGGGAAAACGTGACTGTTCAGAACCATCACAGTTACGGAAAACAGATATATGATATAGAGGATCAGACAGATGAAGCAAATTGTTTTGGCATCACAATCCCCAAGAAGAAGAGAATTACTGGAACAGTTGGGGCTGGAGTTTACGATACATCCCAGTACAGTTGAAGAGAAAGTGACTTCAGAAGATCCGGCGGAGGTTGTCAGGGAACTGTCCCGGCAGAAGGCACAGGATGTGGCTGATCAGATGGAAAAAGAACATCCGGATCATAATATGGTGGTATTGGGTGCAGATACCATAGTAGTTTATGAGGGAAGAATTCTTGGAAAACCTGCGGATCGGGATGATGCAGAGAAGATGCTGCATATGCTGCAGGGAAATACACACAGTGTTTATACAGGTGTTACTCTGATTGGCAAAGGGAAATCAGTTACCTTTGCAGAAGAGACGAAGGTAAAGATGTATCCGGTAAGCCATGAAGAAATCACCTGGTATATAGGAACAGGAGAACCTGATGATAAAGCAGGTTCGTACGCAGTGCAAGGACTCGGTGCGAGATTTATTCAGAAAATTGAGGGGGACTACAACAACGTGGTAGGACTTCCCGCAGGAAGAATTTATCAGATACTGCGAAACTGGGAGGAATAATAGGATGGAAGAGCATCATACATATCCGGGTTATGTACATAAGGTACAGTATTATGAGACAGACCAGATGGGCTGCGTACATCACTCAAACTATATCCGGTGGTTTGAGGAAGCCCGGACGGATTATCTTGCATTTATCGGTATGGATTATAAAGGAATGGAAGATGCGGGAATCCTGAGCCCCGTTCTGACGGTACAGGCAGAGTATCGCTCCATGTGCCGATATGGAGACAGTGTGGATATTCAGGTGAAAATGACAAAATATAATGGAATCCGCATTTGTCTGGAATATCAGATTCTGGATAAAGCGGATGGTACCCTGCGGTGCCGCGGCGAAAGCAGTCACTGCTTTCTTAACCGGGATGGAAAACCGGTTTCTCTTAAGAAAGTTCATCCGGAGTGGGATAAAAAGCTTCGGCTGGAAATCAGAGACCCCGATGCAGGCATCGAGGTCTCTGACTCTCGCGGCAGTCGCCAAATGGACATGTAAACATGTCACTTGGCTCGTTGCTTGCGGAAATATATACGGAGGAATAATATATGGCTGTATACGTTAATGAATCTAAAAAATTATTTACTTTATCAACAGTACACACCACTTACCAGATGAAAGTGGACGAGTACGGGGTATTAAATCATCTTTATTATGGTGAGAATATCGGCCAGGAAGATATGAGTTATCTTCTTGATTATCGTGACAGTGGTTTTTCAGGCAATGTATATGAAGCTGAAAATAACCGGGAGTATTCCCTGGATACCAGGCCTCAGGAATACAGTACCTGCGGTGTCGGCGACTACCGTGTAAATAGTGTGAGTGTTGTGAATCCGGATGGAACAGACGGTGTGGATCTGCGTTATGTTTCATACAGCGTATCGAAAGGTAAGTATTCCATTCCCGGTATGCCTGCTCTCTATGGTGATGAGAATGATGCGGATACTCTTCAGATTCAGATGCAGGATGCGTCTACAGGGCTTACTGCTGTATTGTATTACAGTGTCTGGGAAGAACGGGATATTATCACCCGATGTGTTCGACTGATCAATCAGGGAAAAGGGGATATTGTACTGAAAAAAGCAATGTCCATGAATCTGGATCTGATGAACGGAGACTGGGAACTGATGCATTTCCATGGCCGTCACTGCATGGAGCGTCAGATGGAACGTGTTCCGGTGATCCATGGGGTTATGGAGATTGGAAGTGTACGCGGGGCATCCAGCCATCATCATAATCCATTCGTTGTACTTTGTGAGCCTGCGACAACAGAAGTGGCCGGTTCCTGTTACGGCATCGGACTGGTATACAGCGGCAATTTTGCTATGCAGATTGAAAAAGATCAGATGGGCCAGACCCGTCTGAATGCAGGAATTCATACGGAACGGTTTGCATGGAGTCTGAAGCAGGGAGAAGAGTTTTATACACCGGAAGCAGTTATGACATACAGTGCCAAAGGATTTGGAAAAATGACATCCAATTTCCATCATACGTTCCGGGAGCATCTTTGCAGAGGAAAGTACAAACATGAAAGAAGACCGGTGCTGATCAATAACTGGGAAGCAACGTATTTTGATTTTAACCGTGATAAAATTCTGAAAATTGCGGAAGGTGCCGCAGAACTCGGTGTAGAAATGCTGGTTCTGGACGACGGCTGGTTTGGCAAGAGAGAAGACGATGTCAGCGGACTGGGAGACTGGTATGTGAACACAGAAAAACTGAAAGGCGGGCTGAAACCCGTTGCTGATGGTGTCAATCAGCTGGGCATGAAGTTCGGTCTGTGGTTTGAACCGGAAGCCATATCCGAGGATAGTGATCTGTACCGTCAGCATCCGGACTGGGCACTTCAAATTCCAGGAAGAAAACCCTGCAGAAGTCGATATCAGCTGATTCTTGATATGTCAAGAGAAGATGTCAGAGATTATCTGTATGAGAGAATGACAGATATTCTGGACAGTGCCAATATTGAATATGTGAAATGGGATATGAACCGTCATATCAGTGATGTATACAGTGCTCTGCTGCCAAAAGAACGGCAGGGAGAAGTAACTCATCGTTATATGCTGGGATTGTATGATCTTCTGGAACGACTGACATCCCGATACCCGGATATCCTCTGGGAAGGATGCAGCGGCGGCGGCGGACGATTTGATCTGGGAATGCTTTATTATTTCCCACAGAGCTGGTGCAGTGATGATACCGATGCGATGGAACGAGTAAAGATACAGTATGGAACTTCATTTGCCTATCCGATCAGCTCTGTAGGTTCCCATGTATCAGCAGTTCCGAATCATCAGACCGGACGTATTACCTCCCTGGCTTCCCGTGGTGTTGTTGCCATGGCAGGAAGCTTTGGATACGAACTGGATCTGAATCTGCTGACAGAAGAAGAAAAGAACGAAGTAAAAGAACAGATTCGGACATTCAAAAAATATTACCATCTTACTCATGAGGGAGAGTATTACAGACTGACGAATCCATTTGAAAATCAGCTGTTCGCTGCCTGGGAATTTGTATCTCCTGATCAGACGGAGGCACTGATTCATGGTGTGCAGCTACGTGCACAGCCGAACAGCCCTTCACAGCATATACCGGTTCGTGGTTTGAATCCGGACAAAATGTATGAAATGAATGGTGAAATGGTGAAATCCGGCCGGGCAATCATGCATGGAGGATTGAATCTTCCCCGCCAGATGGGTGACTGCATGGCATTCGAATTCTATCTGAAAGAAGTATAAAATGTAAAAATTTCCCCGGGGAGAATGTAAAAATCCCCGGGGAAATTTTTAGGTCGGTTCAGGAGGTCGTTATGGAGAAAAATGAGTTCTTGCGATTGATTCGTGGAAAAATGATTGTTTCCTGCCAGGCGGTTTATGGTGAGCCTCTCTATGTGGAGGAAAAATCCATTATGTATCTGATGGCCAGAGCTGCGAAAATGGCAGGTTCTCCGGCAATCCGCACCAGCGGAATTCGGGATATTCTTGCGATTAAGGAAGAAACAGGGCTGCCGGTTATCGGCCTTATCAAAAAGCAGTACGAGGGATATGACGGATATATTACACCGACGATGGCAGAAGTTGATGAACTGGTGAGGGCAGGTACGGATGTGGTGGCTGTTGATTGCACGCTGAGAAGGCGTGGGGATGGAAAGACAGTCAATCAGTATCTGGATGAAATTCGCCAAAAATATCCAGATATTATTCTGATGGCAGATATCGCTACTTTTGAAGAAGGGATCAATGCCTGGAAGTGCGGAGCAGATCTGATCAGTACAACCATGAGTGGGTATACTGCAGATTCTCCCCAAAAGGAAGGTCCGGATCTGGAGTTGATGAGAAAACTGGTGGAGGCTGTGAATGTTCCGGTAATCGGAGAGGGACGAATCCATAGTCCGCAGCAGGCGGTGGAGGCGCTGAATACCGGAGTATGGGCAATTGTGGTGGGAAGTGCGATTACCAGACCTCTGGAAATTGCTGAGAGATTTGTAAGTGCTATTGAGAACAGGAATTTATGAGAAAAGGGGAGATTGTAACTTAATCGTTACAACCTCCCCGATTTTGTTTTTATTTCAGGAATGACCAGGTGATGGAATCTGCATATCGATAATAGTAGGTGTCCCCTTCGGATAAGCCATCCAGAATCTCTACATTTTCACCATCGGAAACACCGGTGGTTACTTCAACCGGATGTTCCAGCGAGTCTTCCTTTTCATTGTAGGAGGTGTAGACATATACATGACCGGCGGATTCACTGAGGGCAGCGGCAGGAATGGTTACTACGTCATCCGTGACTTTCTGCACAAAGTTTACGGCCGCATTCATGCCGGTGAGCATATGTTCATTTCGCTCAATCGTGACTTCAACAGTGTATTTTGCATTGCCGCCGGAGTTGGTGCCGGTTGTGTTGATCTTTGAAACAGTTCCAGTAAAACGCTGTCCGCTGAGAGCATCCAGGGTAATCTGTGCTTCGTCACCCAGAGAGAGGGAATTGATATCCAGTTCATCCACTGTGATCTTAATCGTTGCCTGATCCTGTGGTGTTACAGTGCAGAGTGTGTTTTCGGAAATGGTATATCTGGATGCTGCTTTTTGGGCTGCTTCCTCTTCTTCAGAAGATGTGGAAGAAGGCTGACCGGCAGTTAAGTCTCCGCTTACGCCGCCCAGACCGGACAGATTCATACCGCCGCCGGCCATATTGCCGCCGCCAGTTATGTTTCCGCCGCTGGGCATGCTGCCGCCATTGGCCATGTTTCCGCCGCTGGGCATGTTGCCGCCATTTGGAATACTGCCGCTCCCCGGGATATTTCCATTATTCTCCGCTGCATTGCTGTCTGAGGGGTTGCCATCGGCAGCATCGCCTGAGGGAGTGCTGCCTGCTGATTCATTCCCAGGAGTATCTCCGCCCGAAGAATCATTGCCCGGTGTATGATCGTCAGAAGGATTATCTTCCGGCGGATTGTCTCCTGATGAATCCTCTCCTGAGGTGTCGCCGCCCGTCGGTTCTGGACCAACAATGATCCATAAGAGATTTCCCTGCGTATCGAAGCTGCAGATGATCGTCTGATCGGTTTTTAATTCAGACAGCGACCGGATATTCCAGGTGTCATTGTTGTACTGATAGATTCCTACGGAAGAGGGAACGGAAAGTGTTACGGTCTGTTCCAGACTATCGGTATTGACTCCTGAGAGGTCTCTGTAATCATCCAGTGAAATGGGTTCACTGGAAATTTTCAGAACCAGTTGTCCGTCACTGACAGACACTACTCTGCCGCTGAAGTCGTAGACTTCTTCTTCCGTGTCGACAGGAGATCCATTTGCGGCCATCAGCATGATGTCACCATTATAATACAGTCCTGATGTGAAAGTCCCGGCTGTTGTGGTGTATGACATGTCAGAGACCACATAGTCTGTTGTTGACCGGCTGGACATTTGGGAAACCTGAGCAGTTGTCTTTGATGTTGTCGGTGTCTTTGCAAGGTCTTTGTTCAGATCAGTAACGATGCCATCATGTTTGGCAGTGATGGTACCTGTCTGGTACATACCAAATAGTTCCTGCATCTGCTCTTCCAGTGTGTGACGCTGATTCAGAAGAGCATGGTAGACTGCGGTGTAAGTGGTGTCTTCCAGTGTTAAGAGGGTATCATCGGGTGATACGGATTGATCCACAGATACTTTTACATTCTTAACAGTGCCGGAATAGCCGGTAACTTTTTGTTCACTGTTTATGCGGAGAGTACCGCTTCCCAGTTCATTTCCATCTTTATCGGTTACGGTAACCGTGTCACCGTAGATGGTGTCCTCATCGGACACGGTGACGACAGCAGAGGAAGTTTTTTTCTCTGTTACTTTTCCGCTGTATGTACTGCCATCGGAAGTTTTCACATCTACGATGTCACCGACAGAGAGTTCGGATGTTGTCTCGATTTCCACTGCCATTTTACCGTCAAGAGAGATCAGGATGAGTGCACTGTGATCATACATGGCAGTCAGGACACTTTCTCCGGCGTCTGCATAGATGGCTTTGATTCGTCCTTTGGCAGTGGCTTTTATTGTGCTTTCAATGGTTTCTTCTTTGGCTTCTTCCAGTTCTGTATCCAGTTCTTCCAGCATATTCTGAATGTCAAGGATAGCCAGGAGCGCACTGGATTTATCTACATGAGCCAGTACATCTCCTGCTGTGACTGTATCTCCATTGCTGACTTCCAGAGAGGTGATGGTTACCTTCTCTGTCACATGGACACTGGCAGAATCTGTGTCGGAAATGCTGCCGGCTGTGGACAGAACGGTCTGAATACTTCCTTTTTCCGCAGTTTTTGCAATGATTTCTTCATTGACAGTGGAACCTGGGGTTCCAGGCTGGAAGAAATTGGCCATCTGATTTATGATAAGAATAATGGCCAGAACCGGCACAAGAAGGAGCAGCCATAAAAGCTTTTTCTTCTTTCTTATTTGTGTATGCATCTTTAAAAATTTCATATTTCCTATCAGCCTCCATAGTGCAGGGCGTCGATTGGTTTCATCTGCGCCGCTTTATTGGCCGGGTACAGTCCAAAGATCACTCCGATCGCAAAACAGAATCCAACTGCTATGCCGACAACACCTGCATTCATATTGAAAGTCATTTCCAGACTGGATACGATACCTGTGATTGCTTGCAGTACTGCCCATGACAGCAGAATGCCAACAAGACATCCCAGCATACAGAGTACCACAGCCTCAATCAGAAACTGCATCAGGATTACGCCGCGGCTGGCACCGATAGCCTTTCGGATACCGATTTCCCGGGTACGTTCGGTAACTGTTACAAGCATAATGTTCATAATTCCAATTCCACCCACGATCAGGGAGATTGCCGCAATTCCGCCAAGAAGGATGGTAAGGGCAGACGTGATGCTGCTCATGGCAGATTCAATAGCGTCACTGGAAGTAATGTCAAAAGCATCTTCGTCCTGTTCAAAACGCTCCATAAGTATCTGCGTTATGGCTGATTCGGCATCTTCAGTGGTTCTGTCTTCGGCAGGGGCCACATAAAAGCTGTCGATGGTGGAAGATATGGTGGTGCTCAGCCGGATCAGTGATGTATATGGAATGTAGGCAGCCATACTGTCTCCTCCCATAAGTCCCGACATGAGCGAAGCTTCATCGGAGCTTAAAATACCTACAATGGTATACTTGTTGCCGTTCAGGGAAATGATTTCGCCTAAACAGTCCTGATAACCCACCAGATTAGTGGCTGTTGCTTCATTGATGACACATACATTTGTATGATTTTCCACGTCTGAGGATTTCAGAAAGCGGCCTAATTTCATTGTCAGTCCCTGGATGTCTGCATAGGCAGCGGTTGTTCCGGTCACAGAAACAGTTCCAGTGGTGGAGTTGTACTTGCCTGTGACGGAATCAGAAGCCGACGGAGCAGTCTGACCAATGGCATCTTCCTCCATCCACTCCCTGAGGTCAGAGAGTGTGACAGGGGAGCCTTTGTCATCGGAAACAGATACCGACAACAGATTGGTACCCAGGCTGGAAATAGTGTCCGTTACCTGACCCGTTGCTCCGCTTACAAGGCTGACGAGAATCACAAGAGCCATCACACCGATAATGATTCCCAGCATGGTGAGAAACGCTCTCAGTTTATTTCCTGATATGGATTTCCATGCCATCTTAAAGGATTGATAGATGGATAACAGCATTTACATCACCTCCGTCAGACTTCCGTCAAGAATACGAATACGGCGGTCCGCCATCTCTGCCACGTCATCCTCGTGGGTAATCAGGACAATCGTGTTGCCCTGTTCATGAAGTTCATGGAAAATATCCATGATCTCACGGGTGGTTTTGGAATCCAGATTTCCGGTGGGTTCATCTGCTAAAATCAATGATGGCCGGGCTGCGATTGCCCGGGCAATGGCAACACGCTGCTGCTGACCGCCGGAAAGCTCTGTTGGATAATGGTGTGACCGGGCAGTCAGGCTTACCCGCTTCAGAGCATCCTCCACACGCTGCTGGCGCTCGGAGGATTTTATGCCCTGATAAATCAGAGGCAGTTCCACGTTTTCGTAAGCAGTGAGTTTGGGAATGAGATTGAAACTCTGAAAAACAAACCCTATCTTTTTGTTTCGTATTTTTGCCAGTTCGTTTTCTGAATAATCCTCGATGGGAATGCCGTCGAGGGTGTAAGTTCCGGAGTCGGCCACATCCAGGCAGCCGATAATATTCATCAGTGTGGATTTACCGCTTCCGGAAGGACCAATGATACTCACAAATTCTCCGGGGGAGATGTGAAGGCATGCATGGTCGAGAGCATGAACTTCCTCATCACCGATGTGATAAGTTTTCATAATATCTTTCATATAAATCATAGGGCATCACCTCAATTACCTGAATTGCCGGGAGGCATGCTTCCACCGCCAAAGTTACCGCTGCGAGACATACCGCCGCCATCACCGGAAGGCATTTTACCGCCGCCGGAAGGCATATTTCCAGGATCAAAATTACCACCATTGAAACCTCCCCCGAAGTTTCCAAAGGAGAAATTGCCGGCGTCAGAGGATTCTTTGTAATATACGGTATCGCCTTCACTCAGGCCGCCGGTGATCTCAATGTAGGAATTATTTGAGATTCCTGTCTGTACTTCTACCATACCGCCCAGAGTATCACTCTCTTCATCGTAATTGGTGTAAACGTATGCAGTGTCACGGGTTTTTGTGACTGCATCTGCGGGAAGAAGAAGGGCATTTTCTACGCCTTCGATGGTGATAGAAGCCGAGGCTGACATTCCGGAGAGCATGGAGGCTTCTTTCTGTAAAGTAATATCAACACTGTAGGTAGTAACTCCATTGGAACTGGTGCCTGAAGTTTCAATAGAAGTAACTGTTCCGGGGAAGCTTGTATCGCTGATGGAACTTACAGTTACGGCAGCTTCCTGTCCTTCAGAAACGGAGCTGATATCGGATTCATCCACATTTACAGTCAGCAGCATTTCCTGATTGGGACAAATGGCGAAGACACTGTCGGAGGATGTATCCGCTGTTGTTGCTGTGCTTGTTCCGGAACCGCCAAAGGAAGCAGCGGTCGGAGCTGCCTGACTGGAGGTAATGGTTTCCGAGTTGTCTGTGGCTTCTGTGATGGTACCGGCACAGGTGGCATAGACAGCCCCCTTCTTGTAGATGACGATCAGATCCTGCAGTTTTTCCTCCAACTCGTTGCGCTCTTTTAAGATTGCCGTGTAGTTTGCCGAGTAGGAAGTATCTTTTAAGGTCATCAGGGTATCCCCCTGGCTAACCTTTGCGTTAACCTTTGTCTTGATTTCTTTTACTGTTCCCACATATCCGGTAACAGCGAGAGATTCATGAATGTACAGGCTGCCGCTTCCAATCTCAGTGTCGCCGGAAAGGACGGTTGCCTCCTCGTCAACGGCGGCTGATTTGTCACTGATCAGGACAGTGGCTGTCTGGTTCAGAATGGTGTCAACGGTTCCGGTGTAAGTGGTATCGCCGACTTTAACAGATACTTCTTCATCTTCAGTAAGATTGCCGGCATTTACATCTACAGCCAGAAAGCCGTCCAGTGAGAGAAGAATGAGAGAACCTTTCTCATACATGGTAGATGCAACGTCATCTCCAGCCTGGGCCTGGATCGCTTTGACACGGCCGGATACGGTTGCTTTTACTGTGCCGGAGGCTGAATCATCTTCTGCCTCAGCCAGTTCTTCGTCCAGTTCATCAATCTGACTCTGGAAATCAGACATAGATGATAAGACGGATGCAGAATCAACAGTGGCCAGCAAATCACCTTCTTCTACCTGATCACCGGTACTTACATAGACTTCGTTCAATGTGACGGAGGAAGGAATTTCAATTTTTTCCGATTCCTCGTCTGCCAGTGTTCCTGAACCGGTAACCGTTGTGCTGATACTGCCGGTGGTAACCTGTGTTGTCTGCACGTTAGATTCGGGCTGCTGTGCGAAATTGTCTGATACCTTTTTCTTCAGATATCGCATACCCAGAAGGATGATCACAGCCAGAATCAGGACAAAAATGATGATTTTGCGGACAGTCTTTCCACTGATTCTGTTTTTTCTTCTTTTTTGTGCCATGGGTGCGTGTGTTCCTTTCTTTACATTTTATGGAAATATTATAGGAAAAATCTGTGAAAGTCCTGTGAAAGACCTGTGAATGAAGTGTGAAACGGAGCACCGCAAAACATGAATCTTGCAGTACTCCGTGATATTTGACAGGAAATAAATTTAGTTTAAAGACAGTGCTTTCTTTTTCCATCCGCCTTTCAGATAGCAGATGGAGGTAATGACTGCACCAATTACCCAGGATGACAGCAGGGAAATCCAGATGCTCTGGTAAGCACCGTTGGGAAGTTGGGGTGTTCTGGTCAGGAATGCTATTCCATAAGCCAGAGGTACACGGATGGCAACGGTGGTGATCAGTGAAATCCACATGGGGGTCATGGTATCACCGGCTCCGCGCATAACGCCGGAGAGACACTGGGTTACGGCCATTGCAATGTAGCCGGCAGCCAGGATTTTCATCATATTGGCACTTAAGTTTACCAGTTCCGTGGTTTCTGTGAAGATTCCCATCAGGTACTTGCCGAAGATCAGAATCAGTCCGGTGATTACAGTAGAAGTCATCACGGCAATCAGCGTACCCTGACGGCTTCCCTGTTCCACACGGTCATAACGGCGGGCACCTACATTTTGTCCTGCGTAGGTGGTCATGGCGGTACCAAAGGAGAAGTTCGGCATCATGGCAAATCCGTCCACACGCATGATAATCACATTGGCGGCGATTACCAGTTCTCCGAAACTGTTGGTCAGAGACTGAACGATAATCATAGCCAGAGAAAAGATTGCCTGAGTCAGACCGGAGGGGAGTCCCAGACGGATGATCGTCATCGTATGGTGTCCGGATATCTTCAGGTTTGATACGCCCATATCAAAAATATCTTTCATTTTGCATAATTTAATAATGCATAATACAGCAGAAATAGCCTGTGCGATTACAGTAGCCAGTGCAACACCGGCAACCCCCATATGCAGAGCAGCCACGAAAAACAGATCCAGTATAATGTTAAGGACTGTGGCAACCAGAAGATATAAGAGTGCTGATATGGAATCTCCCAATCCCCGGAGAATTCCGCAGAGAATATTGTAATAAGCACATCCGGCAATTCCCATAATCAGAATCATCAGATAAGAATCACACCAGTCAATGATACTTTCCGGTGTGTTCAAAAGTTCCAGCAAAGGCCGGATTCCAAGTGCCCCCACGATCATAATGATTAAGGATGCCAGAGCAGTCAGTGTAATACAGTTTCCAATGGTAATAGAAAGCTCACGGCGGTTTTTTGCTCCAAAGAACTGAGAAACCATAACCCCGGCACCTACGGAGATACCCATGAACAGAACCAGCAAAAGGTTCAGAATCGGACTGGATGAACCTACAGCAGCCAGGGCATTATCCCCCACATATTTGCCCACCACGATACTGTCAACGGTACTGTAAAGCTGCTGAGCAATGTTTCCAATCAGCATGGGAAGGGTAAAAATCACGATTTTTTCCCACGGTTTGCCCTCTGTCATGTCAGAAGGCGCAAAAAGTTGTTTTAAAGTCATTTGCTACACACGCTCCTCTCTATTTGTTATTTTATCACATAAAATACGACTTGAGGAGACCTGTTTTTGACAAAATATACAGCGAAAATTGACATTATTTAGAGATGAAGAAAAAAGAACAGTAACATCAAACCAACAGGTAGACAAACAGTGCGATTTGGAATATAATCAATACAATATAAACATACAGAAATAGTAGGAAAGGATGATCATCATGAAAGACTACATCAGCAGAGAAGACGCATTTGCGTTATTGAGAAAATATAATCAGGATCATTTTCATATTCAGCATGCATTGACGGTGGAAGGTGTCATGAAATGGTATGCCACAGAGCTGGGTTATGGTGAAGATGCTCAATACTGGGGAATCGTGGGCTTACTCCATGATATTGATTTTGAACAGTACCCGGATCAGCATTGTATCAAAGCACCGGAACTTTTACGTGAAGGCGGCGTGGGGGAAGATATCATCCATGCGGTATGCAGCCATGGATATGGAATCACTGTGGATATCAAACCGGAACATGAGATGGAGAAAGTGTTATTTGCAGCAGATGAGCTGACCGGACTGATCTGGGCGGCAGCTTTGATGCGTCCCTCAAAAAGTGTACAGGATATGGAAGTAAAATCTCTGAAGAAAAAATACAAATCTTCTTCATTTGCGGCAGGCTGTTCCCGGGAGGTTATTCAGAAGGGAGCGGATATGCTGGGATGGGAGCTGACAGATCTGATGCAGAAAACCATCAGTGCCATGCGTTCCTGTGAAGATGATATAAAAAATGCCATGGATCAGATGGGCTAAATGGAAAATACGTAGGACAGGGGACTGTCCGTGGGAGGTGAACTATGGAATTTACACATGAACTGATTATGCCAAATGAGGATCTTCCCTTTAAAATGTTTCAGTTTGAGGGAAAAGACGGCAATTATGTGCGGGACAAGCACTGGCATCAGTCGATTGAAATTTTTGCAGTCTTTGAGGGCGGTCTTTTGTTTTATCTCAATGGGGAGGAGTATTCGCTTCATGCGGGTGAGTTTATCATCGTAAATTCCAATGAGATTCACTCCATTGAGTCACCCGGTCAGAACGATACGCTGGTACTGCAGATTCCCCTGAAGACATTTGCAGATTACTTTGTGGGAGAGCAGTTTATCCGGTTTACCCATGATTCGCGGAAGCAGGATGAACAGATGATGGAAGTACTCCGGAATATGCAGGATACCTACAGTGAAAAAAAGTGTGGATATGAGATGAAAGTGCGGAGTTATTACTACATGCTTTTGTACCTGATGGTGACCAAATACCGGGTGCTGGAGGTTACTCCGGATATGATTCGAAAAAACAAAAAATTGACACGGCTTTCTGTCATTACTTCCTATATTAAGGAAAACTATGATTCTGAACTTTCTCTGGAACAGCTGGCGGAAGTGTTTGGATATACACCGGCTTACCTTTCCCGGATGTTCCAGAAATATGCCGGAATTAATTATAAATCTTACCTGCAAAGTATCCGTCTGGAGAAAGCGTTTCAGGAATTGACCAATACGGAACACACCATCAGTGAGGTGGCACTGAACAATGGATTCCCCAACAGCAAAGCCATGGGGCGGGCATTTTTCAGTAAATACGGAGTGATGCCCAGTGAGTATAGGAAAAATATGAAAAAGACAAAAAATTGACATCGTTTGGACAAGTTATTGGTTGCCTGATCTGCCATAAATTGATATGATAATACCAACAAAAGGGTAATGCTTAAAACAAAATGTAGATGGAGGTAAAACACTATGAATAACATGCCTGAACTGAAAATTGGCGTTGTGGCAGTCAGCAGAGACTGCTTCCCGGAGAGCCTTTCTGTCAACAGAAGAAAAGCTCTGATGAAAGCTTACACAGAAAAATACGGAGATGCTGAGATTTATGAATGTCCGATCTGTATCGTAGAGAGTGAGATCCATATGGTACAGGCTCTGGAAGATATCAAAAAAGCCGGATGTAATGCACTGGTTGTATACCTTGGCAACTTCGGACCGGAAATTTCCGAGACATTGCTGGCAAAACATTTCGATGGACCGAAGATGTTTGTTGCAGCAGCTGAGGAGCGTGGAGATAACCTGATCCAGGGCCGCGGTGATGCTTACTGTGGTATGCTGAACGCCAGCTACAACCTGAAACTGAGAAATGTAAAAGCATACATTCCAGAGTACCCGATCGGTACTGCAGAAGAATGTGCAGATATGATTCATGAATTCCGCCCGATCGCAAAAGCAGTGATTGGTCTGAACAGCTTGAAGATCATCAGCTTTGGTCCGCGTCCGCTGAACTTCCTTGCATGTAATGCACCGATTCAGCAGCTGTACAACCTGGGTGTTGAAATTGAAGAAAACTCCGAGCTGGACCTGTTCGAAGCATTCAACAAACATGCTGGTGATGAGAGAATTCCTGCTGTTGTGAAAGAAATGGAAGAAGAACTGGGTGCAGGAAATAAAAAACCTGAAATCCTCAGCAAACTGGCTCAGTATGAACTGACTCTGAAAGACTGGGTAGAGGAACATAGAGGATACCGCAAATACGTGGCTATCGCAGGAAAATGCTGGCCGGCATTCCAGACACAGTTTGGATTTGTGCCATGTTATGTTAACAGCCGTCTGACAGCACAGGGCATTCCGGTATCCTGCGAAGTAGATATCTACGGTGCGCTGAGCGAGTTCATCGGAACTGTAGTCAGCGAAGATACCGTAACTCTGCTGGATATCAACAACAACGTTCCGGCTGATATGTACAAAGAAGAAATTGAAGGCAAATTCCCATATACACATAAAGATACCTTTATGGGATTCCACTGCGGCAATACCGCTTCCGGAAAACTGTCATTCTGCGAGATGAAATACCAGCTGATCATGGCAAGAGCACTTCCGGAAGAAGTAACACAGGGAACACTGGAAGGCGATATCGTACCTGGAGATATCACATTCTTCCGTCTGCAGAGCACCGCTGACTGCAAGCTGCGTGCTTACATCGCACAGGGAGAAGTACTTCCGGTAGCAAGCCGTTCTTTCGGAGCCATCGGCGTATTTGCAATTCCGGAGATGGGAAGATTCTACCGTCATGTCCTGATAGAAGGAAACTATCCGCATCATGGTGCGGTAGCATTCGGAAACCATGGAAAAGCCCTGTTTGAAGTATTCAAATATATTGGCGTTCCGGTAGAAGAAATTGGATATAACCAGCCTGCAGGCGTTCGTTATCCGACTGAAAATCCATGGAAATAATGTGAGCCAAGAGACACGAAATAACCGATGTCAGGTCCACTGGTTGGGCAACCTCATAATATAGAAAGAATAGGGAAAATGTATGCCCCGGTGTTTTGAAAATACCGGGGCATACCTCTAAAATATCAGATTCATTGGAGGATATCATGTATTACATAGGAATTGATTTGGGAACATCCGCTGTTAAACTTCTGCTGATGGATGAAAAAGGCGCCATTCACAACATTGTCTCAAAAGAATACCCGCTGTATTTTCCACATCCCGGCTGGTCCGAGCAGAACCCGGAAGACTGGTTTACTCAGTCCATGGAAGGAGTTAAAGAACTGATTGCAGACTGCGACCGCAGTAAAGTGGCAGGCATCAGCTTCGGCGGACAGATGCACGGACTGGTTGTTCTGGACAAGGAAGATCAGGTGATTCGTCCGGCCATTCTGTGGAATGACGGAAGAACAGGAAAAGAGACAGATTATCTGAACCAGGTGATCGGAAAAGATAAACTTTCCAGCTATACAGCCAACATCGCATTTGCTGGATTCACTGCACCGAAGATTCTCTGGATGAAGGAGAACGAACCGGAGAACTTTGAAAAGATTGAGAAAATCATGCTGCCAAAGGATTACCTGGCTTACCGTCTCAGCGGCGTACACTGCACCGATTATTCCGATGCTTCCGGAATGCTCCTTCTGGATGTAAAGAATAAATGCTGGTCAGAAGAAATGATGGAAATCTGCGGTGTGAAGAGAGAGCAGCTGCCGGATCTGTTTGAAAGTTATGAAGTTGTCGGAACACTGAAAAAAGAACTGGCCGATGAGCTGGGACTTTCCGAAAATGTTAAAATCGTTGCCGGAGCCGGAGACAACGCAGCAGCAGCCGTAGGAACCGGAACCGTAGGTGACGGAAGATGCAATATTTCCCTTGGTACCTCAGGAACCATTTTCATCTCCAGCAAGACTTTTGGAGTAGACGAGAACAATGCACTGCATTCTTTCGACCATGCAGATGGATATTATCACTTGATGGGATGCATGCTCAGCGCAGCTTCCTGCAACAAATGGTGGATGGATGAAATCCTGCAGGATAAAGATTATGCAGGAGAGCAGGCAAAGATTGAAAAACTTGGTGAAAATCATGTATTTTTCCTGCCATACCTGATGGGCGAGCGTTCACCGCACAACAACCCGGATGCCCGCGCAACATTCATCGGTATGTCCATGGACACCACAAGAGCAGACATGACACAGGCAGTTCTGGAAGGCGTTGCCTTCGGTCTCCGCGATTCACTGGAAGTGGCAAGAAGCCTTGGCATCAAAATCGAAAGAACAAAAATCTGCGGCGGCGGAGCCAAAAGTCCTCTCTGGAAGAAAATCATTGCCAACGTGATGAACCTGAAAGTTGATGTAATAGAAAGCGAAGAAGGCCCGGGATATGGCGGAGCCATCCTGGCAGCTGTAGGATGCGGAGAATATGCAAGCGTAGAAGAAGCATCTGCAGCACTGGTGAAAGTCATCGATACCGTAGAACCAGAACCGGAACTTGTAGCAAAATACGAAGAAAGATATCAGGAATTTAGAAGAATCTATCCGACGGTGAAGGAATTGTTCTGATTCATCAAACTCTGGAGTAGAAAAATCGCAAAAATAAATCAATACTTGAAAACAAGATAGCATAGAGAAATTTGAATTTGAGATAAAAAATTTCCCCAGGGATTTTTACATTTTCCCCGGGGAAATTTTATTCCAATTTCTCTGTAATTTCTTTCACCGCATCGCTGATGTTTCCCAGCAGTGCTTCTCCCATTTCATCATTCATTTCCGGTTTCCATCCTGATCCGTCATTGTGCATGTGCATGGTGACCGGTGTGCTGATGGATTCTGTATTTTCCGTGATTGCTTTTACCAGGAGACGATTGGCGGTGTTCAGTCTTCCGCTGATGCCGTCCTGCAAGGCCTGTGACGTGCCGGTATAGGCGATGACTTCCTGCTGATACTGGTTCATCATGGAACTGCAGTTACAGCTGGTCAGCGTTATATTCACATTCGCATCCATACCTTCTTCTGTTATTTCCTCCGAAACAATCGAATAATCCAGATAAGTCAGAAGCTGTCTGGCCAGTGCCCGGGAGATTTCACGTTTATATTCGGCATCACCGATAAACAGGTTGTCCAGAGAAAGATAGCGGCTTAATTGTTCAGAATCGAATTCCTGAATGGTGTCAAGGTAAATCTCTGCAATCTCTGAAGGAGAGAATAAATCTGCGTCAGATACATGGGAAGCAAAGTTACCGGTAACTGCCAGAGCAAGTTCAGTGGGGGAATCAATGAGCCAGATCTGGTCTTTCCTGGTCAGGGAAATTGTATAATCTGATGGAACTGACGCAAACGTACAGGTGTCCAGAACATTTTTCAACAGCAGGTAACAGTCTTCCAGAGAAAATTCAACGGTAGCCGGGCTGGCAGAATTCTGGATTTGTTTGACCAGTACACTGCGGGAATACTCCCGGGCAACCTGTTTGCCGTCGAGAGTAGTCAGATGTACTGTTACAGTGCTGGTATTTTGATTGGTTTGGACATTTGTAATTTTATAAGAAAAAGAACGGTAAAAATCCACAAAAATCTGCAGAATCTCATCGGAAATAGGTGCTTCGGAGGTGGCTGATGGGAAAATATCTGCATAGTTAAGCAGACCGGAAACCGATGCGGTGTCCGCCTGCTGCAGTAAAGATAGTTCATGGCTGACCAGTTTTTTCGGGTCCTGCTGATAGGGGATATGTTTTTCGTACCAGTAAAAAACAGAACCGGCAAGAATCAGTTCAAGAACCAGAATCACAGGAATTCCTATGGTGAACTTACGGTGAAGTGTTTTGTGTCGGAAAAGATACATACCGGCCAGAGATCCGATCGCTCCTCCGGCCAAGGCAAAGAGCAGAAGAGATGACTCCCGGATCCGCCACAGATTATGCCGGGCACGATACTTGTCGATACCGAAGGCGGAAAAACCGGACAGATTAATCAAAACAAGGTAAATAAGAAACAGTTTCATACGAAAAAACCTCCATTTTTATGTAAAAGTGGGGAATACATAGTAAAATATAGTTATAGTTTACCAAAAAGTGGTGGAAAGTCAATACTTTAAACTTTTCAAATAAAATTGTATAAATAGTAAGGTAAAATTAAGAAATATATGCCGGGTTTATGATACAATATGATTCAACAGTATATGTAATTTCAATGTGGAGGGTAAAGATGAAGAATAAAAAGCTGATTATTGGGATATCGGCAGCGGCAGCTGTTCTGGTTGTTGGTGGAGGCATCTGGTTCGCTCTGGGACGGGATGGCTCGGATAATGATGAGAATGTTGTTTATGTTACAACTGTGGAAAGTCTGACCAGTCAGGGAAATGTGGCAGGTGCACTGAATCGTTTTGCGGGTGTGGTAGAAACACAGGAAAAGCTGGAGATTCAGCCGAATCAGGAAAAGAAGGTAAAAGAAATTTATGTGGAAGAAGGACAAGAAGTAGAAGTGGGTACTCCTCTATTTTCCTATGACACAGAAAATGATAAAGAAAATCTGAGCAAAGCCCAGCTGGAACTGGAACGGATCAGCAATACCATTGGAAACAAGTACAATGAGATCGCGGCTTTGGAAAAGGAAAAGAGGAATGCATCCAGTGATGCCAAGCTGGATTATACCCTGCAGATCCAGAGCGCCCAGATGGAATTGAAACAGAGTGAATACGAGAAAAAGAGCAAGCAGGTGGAGATTCAGAAGCTTCAGGATAATATTGAAAATGCGGAAGTGGTCAGCGAAATGGCCGGTGTAGTGAAGTCCATTAATAACGGAAATAATGAAAATGTGTATTATGGAGAGAGCCAGGCATTTATGACAATTATTGCCATGGGTGATTTCCGTGTCAAAGGAAAAATCAATGAGCAGAATATAGGTTCGATTATGCCGGGTCAGTCAGTCATCGTACACTCCCGTCTGGATGATAATGTCACCTGGAAAGGTGTGATGGGTGAAGTCGACAGGCAGAACCCGGGAAATGACTCCGGTAATATGTATTATTCTGGCGGCGATTCCATGACACAGACCAACTCATATCCATTTTATGTGGAACTGGAATCTTCGGAAGGTCTGATGCTTGGTCAGCACGTCTATATTGAAGTGGATTACGGTCAGGAAGAAGAACGGGCAGGTATCTGGCTGACAGAATATATGATCGGTGGTCTGGAAGAAGATGATCCGTACGTATGGGCTGACAATGGAAAAGGCAAACTGGAAAAACGGAAAATCACGCTTGGTCAGTATGACGAAGAATTGTTCGAGTATGAAATTGCGGACGGCCTGTCAGAAGAAGATATGATTACATATCCGGAAGAGGGTCTTGAAGAAGGCATGCCTACTGTCCCTGGCGAATATGGTCAGATGGGACAAAGCAATCCTCCGATGATGGAAGATGGAATGGAAGGCGAAATCATAGATGATGAAATGGTGGAAGACGGTATGACAGAAGGCGGTATGGATGGAGAAGGCATGCCGGCAGATGAAATGATGGAAGAGGAATCCGGCACAGTTGACGGAGAAACGGAGGATGAACAGTGATCCTTGAAATGAACAATATCTGTAAAGATTATATACAGGGAAAAATGGTGATCCCTGTTCTGAAGAATATCTGTTTTACGATGGAAGATGGAGAGTATGTGGCTGTCATGGGACCTTCCGGTTCCGGAAAGACCACATTGATGAACCTTGTGGGATGTCTGGACCAGCCCACTTCCGGTACGCTGATTCTGGACGGTCAGAACATCAGCAAATGCACAGAAAATGAAATGTCGGATCTGCGCCTGAATAAAATTGGTTTTGTATTCCAGAATTTTCAGCTGCTTCCGCGGCAGACGGCACTGGAAAATGTGGAATTACCTCTGACCTATGCCAATGTGTCAAAAAAAGAAAGAAGAGAGAGAGCCCTGCAGGCACTAGACCGGGTGGGCCTTTCAGAAAGAGTGAATTTTATCCCCAATCAGTTATCAGGAGGACAAAAACAAAGAGTGGCTATTGCAAGAGCGATGGTCAATCGTCCGAAGATTCTTCTGGCTGACGAGCCCACAGGAGCTCTTGACAGTGCATCCGGCGAGCAGGTAATGAATCTTTTCCAGAGTCTGAACGATGAGGGAGTCAGCATCCTTATGATTACCCATGATGCAGATATCGCATCCTGTGCACAGCGTAAGGTGATTATCCGTGACGGAGTCCTGAAAAAGGAGGAAGGAATACGATGAAAAAGAGATGGATTGTGGCGGGAACGGCTGCCGGTGTTCTTCTCCTTGGCACCGGAATCGTTTTTGCTGTCAGACAAAGCAACAGTGAGCAGGTAAAGGTGGCATCTGTTCAGGAAATGATGGGATGGTATGGAGGAATGAATGATCTGAGACTTTCCGGAAATATCACCTCAGATGTGTCTCAGAATGTGTATCTGGGAAGTAACCAGATTGTAGAAGAAGTCTTTGTCCAGGAGGGAGATACGGTCCAGGAGGGAGATCCTCTGGTATCTTATGATATGACCCTGGTAAATCTGGAACTGGAAATGAAAAAGCTGGATAAAGAAGGAATTGAACTGAATATTAAGAAGGCACAGAGAGAAATCACCAAACTTAAAAATGCAAAACCTGCGTCAAATGGTGGTGGAGAAGACCCGGGTTTCATTGACGAACCTGATTTTCCGGAAGAACCTGATTTTCCGGATGAGCCGGCGGAAGACCCGGTACCTGCATACCAGGAGCTGGATGCGGATGCAAAACCATATATGGGTGAGGGAACTCTGGAAGATCCCTATCATTTCCTGTGCAGCAGTGATGGTGTGATTTTTGGAAGCTTTCTGAACCGGATGGCAAAGGAACAGTGCTTTTTCGTGGTGGAAGTGCGGGCCGGAGATATCAGCAATGGGGAGCTACTGAAAATCTGGGGACAGAAAATTGAGGATGAAAATCTGGAACTGGATGCAGATGCCAGATATGAAATGGCATTGAATGAAATAGAAAAAGTAGATGTTTCCAAAATGAAGGTGCATGAAGAACTGACAGAGAAACAGGTGGAGGAGTTCTGCCGGGGAAAGGGTACGGCAGAAAAACCATATACTTATCTGGTGAAAACCGACGGAACGGTTACAGCAGGTTTCTTCAAAGCCATGAAAGAGAAAAAGGCATATTTCCGTCTGGAAGTATGGCAGGATGATACCTATGGCAGTGTTTTGCTGAAAGCCTGGGAACAGAATGGCGAAGAACTTGATGAAATAGAGGAAAATGCTGTGTATGTGGTGGATTTGGGACTGAAGAATGAAGAAAATCCGGAACCTACTGTTACACCGGAGCCGACAGGAACACCGGAGCCTACGGGAATTCCCGAACCGACACCGACAGAAGAGCCACAGCCGACGCAGGAACCTGAACCGACACAGGAACCGCAGCCGACGCAGGAACCTGAGCCGACGGCTGAACCGGAACCTACAGGCTTCCCTGTGCCAACAGGTATACCGGGATGGCCGCAGGACGGGACTGTCTCCGGCGTTGCTGCCCAGACAGCATCCTATACAAATTTGCAGGCTTCATCAGCTGTATTTACCAGGACTGTCAGCAGTATGATGGATCTGGCAGACTCCGGTATGACAAAAGATGAAATCCAGAAGCAGATCAAAGATAAAGAAAAAGAAATCCGTGATTACCAGCTGGATCTGAAAGAAGCAAATCTTGAAATCAATAAGATTGAAAAAGAAGTAAAGAACCAGACTGTAAAAAGCACTTTAAATGGTGTGGTGAAATCTGTGGCGGACCCAAATAATCCGGAAGGCAAACCGATTGTTCAGGTTGTCAGCAGTGAAGGCCTTTATATAAAAGGAAGCATCAGTGAGATGAAGCTGGATGATCTGCAGGTAGGCGATAAGCTGAATGGATTCTCCTATGATACCGGTGTCAGTTTTGTGGCAGAAGTGAAGGAAATATCACCTTATCCGCTGGAAGGACAGAGCGAGGGCAGCTCCTCTGTATATCCATTCACCGCTTATATTGAAAATGCAGAAGGTCTGAACAATTATAGCTGGGCAGAACTGACTCCTATGGGTGATGACGGTATGGGAGGAAGCAATAAAATTACAGTGGAAAAACCATTTGTCAGAACAGAAGGCGGACAGTATTATGTCATGATTGACGATGGAGAAGGCAGACTGAAAAAACAGAATGTATCAGTATCCCGCATCATATGGGGATCGGTATATGAGATTTCCGAAGGTCTGACTGCGGAAGATAAAATCGCATTTCCATACGGAAAGAATGTCAAAGAAGGTGCCAGAACAGAGGAAGTTTCTCTGCAGGAACTTTATAGCTAGGAGGTAGAAGTAATGTTGGAAAATATAAGACTGGCATTTGCCGGCATATGGTCTCATAAAATGCGGTCATTTCTTACGATGCTTGGAATCATTATCGGAATTGCTTCTATCATTTCCATTGTTTCCACCATTCGGGGAACCAATGAGCAGATTAAGCAGAATCTGATCGGTGCAGGAAACAATAACGTGGATGTGCGGCTGTTCCAGGGAGAGTACGAATATGATACGTATCAGGGAATCCCGGATGGTATTTCCATTCTGACAGATGAACAGAAAACCCAGATTATGGAACTTGACGGCGTTAAAAATGCCACATTCTATAATCGCAGAAGCTGGGTTGACGGTATTATGTATAAAGAAATATCTCTGGACAGTGGGAGTATGTACGGCATCGACCGGAATTTCCTGCAGACCAAGGGGTATGTGGTGAAAACAGGAAGAGGTTTTGTGGAAGACGATTACACGCAGAGACGGAAGGTGGCGCTGCTGGATGATACGGCGGCACAGACCCTGTTTGCCGATAAAAACCCGGTGGGATGTACCCTGGAGATTCAGGGCGAGCCCTTTATTGTTGTGGGCAGTGTCTGCAAATCAGACGCCTTTGAACCGGTCATCAACAGTATGGAAGATTATTACACATATAATCAGAATACCAATGGAATGGTCATGATTCCACAGACAGCCTGGCCGATTCTGTTTAATTTTGACGAACCGGTGGATGTCAGTGTGATGGCGGAGAGTACCGATGAGATGAGCAGTATCGGTAAAAAAGTGGAAGATATTATGAATCAGCTGGTGGTTTCTAAAGGAAACAGTGCAGAGGGGGAAGGTGAAAGCAACAGTATTTCCTACCGTGCGGCAGACTTGTTGAAAACGGTTAAGAATCTTCAGAAAGTCAGCGAGAATACAAACAAACAGCTGTTGTGGATTGCCAGTATTTCATTGTTGGTTGGCGGTATCGGTGTTATGAACATCATGCTGGTATCTGTCACAGAACGTACCAATGAAATCGGACTGAAAAAGGCGCTGGGTGCCCGGAAGAAAAAGATTCTGTGGCAGTTCCTGACGGAGGCGGCAGTGCTTACAAGTATCGGAGGTGCTCTTGGTGTAATTGCCGGTATCATATTGTCGCAGGTGATAGCAAAGATGTCACAGACCCCGGTTGCTATCAGCTTTTCAGCCAGCATACTGGCGGTAGTATTCTCCATGGCGATCGGAATCATTTTCGGACTGCTGCCGTCTGTCAAAGCAGCAAACCTGAACCCCATCGATGCCCTGCGGCATGAATAATGTTTTAAGAAAAAAGTTATGATTTTTTCACAGCGAATTCATCAAAAATGGTGGGAAATGTTGTATAATATAGATAGTGAAATAACGGGGGTTTAGCATATGAATATATTATTTTTTTTAACACCAAAAAGTGAAGTCGCTTATGTCTTCAATGATGATACACTGCGGCAGGTACTTGAAAAAATAGAGTACCACAAGTACACGGCCATTCCCATGCTGAATAAAAATGGAAAATATGTGGGAACCGTAACGGAAGGGGATCTGCTCCGGTACATAAAGGACAGGTATTCTCTCAACGTAAAAGATGCAGAAGACTGTCTGATCAGCCGTGTGCCGCTTCGGTGGAAGTACACACCGGTGAGTATCGACTGCAACATGGAAGACCTGGTAGAGATTGCCATGAAGCAGAATTTCGTTCCGGTAGTGGACGATGCAGACAATTTTATCGGTATTATCCGCCGAAGTGATATTCTGCATTATTGTTATAAAAAGAGCAGAGCAGGAGAACGCTTCATGGCACAGCAATTGATGTAGATGAAAGTCAATGAAAAAAATGCTTTTAAAATGAAAAAAGCTGTGTTATAATAGCCAATAGTATAACATTAAGGAGGATATAGTGATGAAACATATCAAAACTTTAAATACAAAAAGTTTGCAGAATACTGTAAAAAAAGGTGGATGTGGCGAATGCCAGACATCCTGCCAGTCCGCTTGCAAGACATCCTGCACAGTTGGAAATCAGAGCTGCGAAAACAACAAATAATTTATCATTGTGAAAACACAGACGTACAGGCAGCGGTTGAAAGCCGCTGCTTGCTTTGCGTTCATATCAGAAAGGAGAACATTACGTGATTCACCAGTATAAAAGCAACGGTTATTCCATTGTGCTGGATGTGAACAGTGGTTCTGTCCATGTGGTGGATGATATTGTATATGACTGTATTGCCCTTCTGGATAAGGGAACTGATGAGAATAGTGTAGTAGAACAGCTGAAGCAGCGATACTCTGAAGAAGACCTGCATACAGCCTTGGAAGAAATCGGGACGCTGAAAGAACAGGGTATGCTGTTTACAGAAGACATTTATGAGAACGCCATCGAGCATTTTAAAGACAGACCGACGGTAGTGAAGGCACTCTGTCTGCATATTGCCCATGATTGTAACCTGGCCTGCAGATACTGCTTTGCAGAAGAAGGGGAATACCATGGAAGACGTGCACTGATGTCCTTCGAAGTAGGAAAAAAGGCACTGGATTTCCTGATTGCCAATTCCGGAAGCAGAAGAAACCTGGAAGTGGATTTCTTTGGCGGTGAGCCGCTGATGAACTGGCAGGTTGTCAAAGATCTGGTGGCATACGGAAGAGAGCAGGAAAAAATCCATAACAAAAACTTCCGTTTTACCCTTACGACCAATGGTGTCCTGGTAAATGATGAAATTATGGAATTCTGTAACAAAGAGATGGGAAATGTGGTTATGAGTATCGACGGAAGAAAAGAAGTCCATGACCATATGAGACCTTTCCGCAAAGGAACAGGAAGTTATGATCTCGTTGTGCCCAAGTTCCAGAGATGGGCCCAGAGCCGTCACCAGGACAAGTATTATGCCAGAGGTACCTTTACGCATTATAATCTGGATTTTTCAGAAGATGTTCTGCATCTGGCAGACCTGGGATTCAAACAGATTTCTGTGGAGCCGGTAGTGGCACCTGAAAATGAAGATTACGCACTTCGGGAAGAAGATTTACCGAAAATTTTCGAAGAGTACGATAAACTGGCAAAAGAAATGATCAGACGGAAAAAGGAAGGCAATGGCTTCAACTTCTTCCATTTTATGATTGATCTCACCGGTGGCCCCTGTGTTTATAAGCGGTTATCGGGATGTGGTTCAGGAACGGAATATCTGGCAGTGACTCCATGGGGCGATCTGTATCCCTGCCACCAGTTTGTGGGAGAGGAAAAATTCCTTCTCGGCAATGTGGATGAGGGAATCACAAGATCGGAAATCTGTGGTGAGTTTAAAAACTGTAATGTCTATGCCAAAGAGGAATGTAAAAAATGTTTTGCACGTTTCTACTGCAGCGGAGGATGTGCAGCCAATGCCTATAATTTCAAGGGCAATATCAATGATGTGTATGATATCGGCTGCCAGCTTCAGAGAAAGAGGGTAGAGTGTGCAATCATGATAAAAGCTGCTGAAGCAGAAGAATAAGAGGTAATAGAAATGAAGAAAAAACAGGGAATTCTGGTCCTGATTCTGACTGCAGTTGTCATTGGCCTTCTGGCCTTTACCTCTGCTGTGGGATTCGGACCGACAGGAACCGGTGCTGCGAAAAACATCAAGACCGGTCTGGACCTGGCAGGCGGTGTCAGCATCACCTACCGGGTAAAGGGTGAAGATCCGTCACAGAGTGATATGGATGACACCATCTACAAGCTTCAGAAACGTGTGGAAAGCTACAGTAATGAAGCACAGGTTTATCAGGAAGGCAATGACCGGATCAACGTGGAGATTCCGGGTGTCAGCGATGCAAACAAGATTCTGGAAGAACTGGGAAAACCGGGTTCTCTGGAATTCCAGGACGAGAGCGGTGAAGTAGTTCTGAATGGATCTGATATCGCAGACGCACAGGGTGCTGTTTATGATGATCCGAACACCGGAATTAAAAAGTATGTAGTTTCTCTTACACTGACCAAAGACGGAACTGACAAATTTGCAAAAGCAACAGAAGAAAATCTGAATAAAACAATTGCCATTGTATATGATGGTGAAACCATCAGTGCCCCTACTGTTCAGGCAGTGATTTCCGATGGAAAAGCAGAAATCAGCGGACAGAGCAGTATTGAAGAGGCAAAAAATCTGGCTTCCATTATCCGTATCGGTTCTCTGAAACTGGAACTGGAAGAACTTCGTTCCAGCGTTGTAGGTGCACAGTTGGGTCAGCAGGCTATCAAAACAAGTCTGATCGCCGGCGGTATCGGTCTGGCACTGGTTGCTGTATTTATGATGATTGTTTATGCATTGCCGGGTGTGGTTGCCGCATTGTCACTGGCAATCTATACCGGTCTGGAACTGTTGATGCTGAATGCATTTGACCTGACTCTTACACTTCCGGGTATCGCAGGTATCATCCTGTCCATCGGTATGGCTGTGGATGCGAACGTTATTATCTATGCCCGTATCCGTGAAGAAATTGCATCAGGCAAGAGTGTCAGAACTTCTATTAAAACCGGTTTCCAGAAAGCTACATCAGCAATCGTGGATGGTAACATTACTACTTTGATTGCTGCAGCGGTACTGGGTGCAATGGGAACAGGAAGTGTAAAAGGTTTTGCCATGACCCTGGCTCTCGGTATTGTTCTGTCCATGTTTACCGCGCTGGTAGTATCCCGCCTGATCACCAACGCATTTTATGCAGTGGGGCTTCGCGATGAAAAATACTACGGACGCCAGAAAGAAAGAAAAACGATTGATTTTGTGGGAAAAAGAAAAATATTCTTTACAATTTCTCTCATTCTGATTCTGGTAGCACCTGTGGGAATGGGCATTTTCTCTGCAAAAGACGGAAAGGCTCTGAACTACAGTCTGGAGTTTATGGGAGGAACCTCCACCAATGTGACCTTCAACGAGGATCTCTCCATTGAAGAGATTGACAAGGAAGTAAAACCGGTCGTTCAGGAAGTGACCGGCGATGCCAATATTCAGGCAGCAAAAGTTGCAGGAAGCAACGCTGTCATCATCAAGACACGTTCCCTTTCTCTGGAAGAGAGAGAAGAACTGAACCAGAAACTGGTGGATACATTCGGTGTGGACGAATCCACAATATCAGCAGAAAGTATTTCTTCAACAGTAAGTTCTGAGATGAGAAGAGATGCAGTGATTGCAGTAGTAATCGCAACCATCTGTATGTTGATCTACATCTGGTTCCGTTTCAAAGATGTACGTTTTGCCTCCAGTGCAGTTCTGGCTCTGGTACATGACGTTCTGGTTGTTCTGGGATTCTATGCAGTTGCCCGTGTGTCTGTAGGTAATACCTTTATTGCCTGCATGCTGACAATTGTCGGATACTCCATTAATGCAACCATCGTAATCTTTGACCGTATCCGTGAGAACATGAAAACGATGGGTAAAAAACAGGATCTGGCAGATGTTGTCAATGTAAGTATCACACAGACACTGACCAGAAGTATTTATACATCCTTTACCACATTTGTCACCATATTCGTGCTGTTTATCCTGGGTGTAGCTTCCATTCGTGAGTTTGCACTTCCGATTATGGTAGGCATCATCTGCGGTGCATACTCCTCTGTATGCGTAACCGGTACCTTGTGGTATACACTGAGAACAAAGTTTAAACCTGAAAAGAAATAGGAAATGGATAATCCCGGGGTGCCCCGGGATTATCTTTCTGTATGGAGCAAAATTATGGAAAAATGGATGATTACCGCCAAAAGAGCGGATTTTCAGGCAATTGCACAGCGATTTGGCATTGATCAGGTGACGGCACGCCTGATTAGAAACAGGGATGTGGTCGGTGATGAGGCAATCTATGAATACCTGCATGGAACTAGAGAGCAGATGCACAGTCCCTGGCTAATGAAAGATATGGAAAAAACAGTAGGTATCCTGGAGGAAAAGATACGAACAGGCAGCAGGATCCGTATTATCGGAGATTATGATATTGATGGTGTCATGTCAACTTATATTTTGTTGAAAAGTCTGGAAGGGCTGGGGGCTGATGTGGATCATGTGATTCCCAATAGAATTACAGATGGATACGGTATCAACGAACATCTGATCGAGCAGGCGTATCAGGAAGGACGGGATACGATTATCACCTGTGATAATGGGATTGCGGCGCAGACGCAGATTGAGCGGGCAAAGGAGCTGGGCATGACTGTTCTTGTGACAGACCATCACGAGGTGCCTTTTGAGGATACCTCAGAAGGCAGAATAGAAGTCCTGCCTCCTGCAGATGCAATTATCAACCCCAAACAGAAAGCATGTACTTACCCTTTCTCCAGTCTTTGCGGTGCGGGAGTTGCACTGAAACTGGCAGAGGCATTATACCAGAGGCTACAGCCGGAAACAGACATTGTGGACAGGATGCTGGAGTTTGCGGCAATTGCCACAATCGGTGATGTGATGGATCTGGTAAAAGAAAATCGGATCATTGTGAAAGAAGGACTGAAACGTCTGCATCGTACCACCAATCCGGGACTTCTGGAACTGATACGTGTCAATAATCTGGAACCACAAAATATTTCACCATATCATATCGGATTTGTGCTGGGACCATGTCTGAATGCCAGCGGACGTCTGGATACTGCCAGACGATCCCTGAAACTGCTGTGCGCTGATAATCAGGAAGAGGCTGCACGTCTGGCCGGTGATCTGAAAAGCCTGAATGACAGCAGAAAAGAAATGACAAATCAGGGAGTGGAGCAGGCAATCCGTCTTGTTGAAACAACGGACCTGAAAAATGATAGCGTCCTGGTGGTGTATTTGCCGGAATGTCACGAGAGTCTTGCCGGAATCATTGCCGGAAGAATCAGAGAAAAATATCATAAGCCATCCTTCGTACTCACCCGCGGAGAAGAAGGTGTGAAAGGTTCGGGCCGTTCCACAGAATGCTATTCCATGTACGAAAAATTATGCGAGTGCAGAGAATACCTGACAAAGTTCGGAGGCCACCCCATGGCAGCCGGACTCTCACTGGAAGAAGACAACATTGAACCTTTCAGGAGAAAACTCAATAAATTATCAGGTCTGGGGCCCGAAGACTTTATTGAAAAAGTTTCCATCGATGTGCCCATGCCCATTAACTACATACGGAAAGAACTGATCCAGGAATTGAAAATACTGGAACCTTTCGGAAAAGGAAACGAGAAGCCGGTATTTGCTCAGAAAGGCCTGAGAGTACTCCGCAGCAGAGTGCTGGGGAGCGGAAGAAATGTAGTGAAAATGCAGGTGGCAGATGAGGCGGGATATACCATGGAAGCTATTTACTTCGGCGATGGGGATAAGTTTTGTGAAGACATCCGCGGAAAGCAGACATTGTCAGTGGTTTACTATCCTGAAATCAATAGCTACATGGGAAGAGAAACCATACAGATTGTTATACGGCATTATCAGTGAGGGGTGACTGGGGGACGGGTTCGGGGTCACAAAGAGTGACCCCGAACCCGTCCCCCTGTCACCCCTTGAATCTACTGCTCAATATTACAGAAATCCCCAATCATATCTTTAATCACCTGCATATGGTTATCGGTCTCGATAATGGCGTGAGAACATTTCTGGAGTTCTTCGCTGATCTGTTCATATCCTTCAATTTTGTCCAGATTCTTTTTATAGCGAAGCTGGTGTTCCAGGCTTGCCCAGAAGTCCATGCCGATGGTACGAATCTGAATCTCGGCCGTCATCATGGTTTTTCCACTGGAAAAAAATACTGGAATTCCCACGATCATATGGTAGCTGCGGTATCCGTTTTCTTTGGGAGACTTAATATAGTCTTTGATCTGAAGTACCTGAATATCATCCTGATTGGAAAGCAGCCGGGCAATCATATAAATATCATCAATAAAAGGACAGATGACACGGATACCAGCCACATCATGCAGTTTTTCACGAATATTTTCCTCTGTGAAATCATAACCCATTTTCAAAAGCTTCTGATAAATACTCATCGGTGATTTCACTCTGGTTTTGATGAAGGAAATGGGATTACGATTGTATTTGTTGGAAAATTCATCATCCAGAATCTCCAGTTTGGTGCGAATCTCCCGGATCGCACACCGATACATCATCATCAGATTATCAAAAGTCTGGTTGTTCTGTATGAAAATCTCAGGATTGATGGTGTTCAGCCAGTGGGACTTTCCTAACAGCCCGTGGATGACTTCCTGGCAGATCTGTGCTGTAGATTTACCATCGGTGTCGATCACCACATCGGCGGCAGCCTCATAACGGGGGCGTCGTTCCTCCATCAATTGTCGGATACCCTCAGGACTTCTTCTGCCATTGAGTACCGGCCGGTTCGGGTCGGCCCCCACACGCTGGAAAATAGTTTCCGGGCTGGCAGTCAGTAAAATCACATGACCGTTCTCCTTCATGATGCGGACGTTTTCTTCACGAAGTGCCGTACCGCCGCCGCAGGAAATAATCATGTGATCCTTTTTCTGAAGTTCCTGCAGCAGAGCAGTTTCCAGTGAACGAAAATAAGCTTCCCCTTTGGAAGAAAAAATTTCGGGGATTGACATGCCTTCCCGCTCTACAATCATATCATCCATCTCTGCTACATCCATCTGATACAGTTCATGAAGGTGCTGAGCAACCGATGACTTTCCTGCTCCCATAAAACCAATCAGAACAATATTCTGAGGACCGCGGACCCCCAGTCCGTCAGTATCTGAAACATTTTTCTCTGTTGTAGTTACAGCCATAATAAAACTCCTTATCCGAACTTGATTACTGATGTTACTGTGCATTCCGTGACCAGTAACTTGTTGATACCATATTATACCTATATTTATAGGATGGTGCAAGTGCAAAAATGAACTTGTAATGCACAATAAGCCATGATAGAATAAACAAATAACAATACTATTTTGTAATCCGTACCTCTACAACGAACTACAAAAAAGTACATATCGGAGGGCTTTTATGGCAAAGTATGTAATGGCACTGGATGCAGGGACAACCAGCAACCGCTGCATCCTGTTTAATGAAAAGGGAGAAATGTGCAGTGTTGCACAGAAGGAGTTTACCCAGCATTTTCCAAAACCGGGCTGGGTGGAGCATGATGCCAATGAAATCTGGTCTACACAGCTGGGAGTGGCAGTGGAGGCTATGTCCAAGATTGGAGCAGCGGCAGAGGATATCGCTGCTATCGGAATTACCAATCAGAGAGAGACGGCGATTGTCTGGGACAAGTATACGGGTGAACCGGTGTATCATGCAATTGTATGGCAGTGCCGCAGGACTTCTGAATACTGTGACACATTGAAAGAAAAAGGGCTGACGGAAGTGTTCCGGAAGAAAACGGGGCTGATTATCGATGCGTATTTTGCTGGTACAAAGGTAAAATGGATACTGGATCATGTGGAGGGTGCCAGAGAGCGGGCGGAAAATGGAGACTTGCTTTTTGGAACGGTTGAGACCTGGCTGATCTGGAAATTGACAAAGGGTGCGGTACATGTAACCGATTATTCCAATGCGTCCCGTACACTGCTTTTTAATATTAATACCCTGGACTGGGATGATGATATTCTGAAAGAACTGAATATTCCACGGTGTATGCTTCCCAAGCCGATGCCTTCCAGCTGCGTGTATGGTTATGCCGATCCTTCATTTTTAGGCGGAGCGATTCCCATCGGAGGAGCAGCCGGTGATCAGCAGTCGGCATTATTTGGACAGACCTGCTTTCAGCCGGGTGAGGCGAAGAATACATACGGAACAGGATGTTTTCTGCTGATGAATACAGGAGAGAAACCGGTGTTTTCTCAGAACGGGCTGGTGACGACCATTGCCTGGGGAATTGACGGCAAGGTGAATTATGCACTGGAGGGTTCCATTTTTATGGCCGGTGCGGCCATTCAGTGGCTGCGGGATGAGATGCGGCTGATTGATTCTGCACCGGATTCTCATTGGATGGCCAGCAAGGTGAAAGATACCAACGGCTGTTACGTAGTTCCTGCGTTTACGGGACTGGGAGCTCCTTACTGGGATCAGTATGCCCGCGGAACGATTGTAGGTCTGACCCGTGGGGTAAATAAATACCATATTATCCGGGCAACGCTGGAATCCATCGCATATCAGGTCTATGATGTAATCCGGGCCATGGAGGCCGATTCAGGAATCAAACTCACATCCCTGAACGTTGACGGTGGAGCCAGTGCCAATGATTTTCTGATGCAGGCGCAGGCAGATACGATTCAGACCGAGGTGAAACGCCCTGCCTGTGTGGAGACGACGGCCATGGGAGCTGCTTATCTGGCAGGCCTGGCAGTGGGCTACTGGCCTAACAAGGAGGCTGTGATCAAGAACTCGTCCATTGACCGTATCTTTGAACCGAAGATGACAGAGGAAGAACAGAAAGAAAAAATAAAAGGCTGGCACAAAGCGGTCAGATACGCCTTTGGCTGGGCGAAAGAAGAAAAATAAAGGCAGGATATTGTGATGGCATCAAAAGTAAAGAATATGACCAGCGGTTCTCCCGGAAAGCTGATTATGGCATTTGCTGTGCCGCTGATGTTAGGTAATATCTTTCAACAATTATATACGATGGTCGATACCATGGTGGTAGGGCAGATTGTAGGTGTGGAAGCCCTGGCGGCACTGGGTGCGGCAGACTGGCTGGTATGGCTGGTTCTGGGGCTGGCTTCCGGTATGACACAGGGATTTTCCATTCTGGTATCGCAGTACTATGGCGCTGATAATCTGGAAAAACTCAGAAAAGCCGTGGCACTCAGTTATGAGCTGACGGGAATTCTGGCAGTGGTGGTTCTGGCGGTAAGCCAGCTTGTGGTTCACCGTGTCATGCTGTTTTTAAATACTCCGGCAGACATCATTGATATGTCAATGATGTATCTGCGGATTGTATTTTGCGGCATTCCGGTTATTGCTGCTTACAATATTCTGGCAGCAGTTCTGCGTGCCATGGGGAACAGTCGGTCTCCCCTGACCGCAATGATCGTGGCGGCATTGATCAATATATGTCTGGATCTGTTGTTTGTGGCAGTACTGGGATGGGGAATTGCCGGTGCGGCAGTGGCCACTGTGATTGCACAGGGCTTTTCTGCAGTATATTGTTTTGGCGTTTTAAGAAAACTGGATATCTTATCACTGACAAAGAACGATTTCAGTCCCGATGCAGGGCTGATCGCCAGACTGCTTCAGCTGGGAGCACCGATCGCAGTGCAGAACATGATTATTTCCATCGGCGGGCTGGTAGTTCAGTACGTGGTCAATGGTTTTGGTTTCCTCTTTGTGGCAGGATTTACCGCAACCAACAAACTCTACGGTCTTCTGGAACTGGCAGCCATATCTTATGGCTATGCCATTACCACCTATGTGGGGCAGAACCTGGGAGCCGGGGAAATCAGGAGAATCAAAAAGGGCATTACCAGCGGAACTGTCATGGCAGTGATTACCTCGCTGGTGGTGGGAGTTGTTATGGTGATTGCAGGTCGGAGCATCCTTTCCCTTTTTGTATCCGGAGAGCCCGAACAGGTTACACAGGTATTGAACATTGCCTACAAATACCTGTTCATTATGTCCGCCTGTCTGTGGGTCCTGTATCTGCTCTATGTATACCGCTCCGCCATCCAGGGACTTGGCAACACCGTAATCCCCCTGGCCAGCGGAATCGTAGAATTTATGATGAGAATCGGAGCAGCCCTGCTCCTGCCCCGGTGGATGGGACAAAATGGAATATTCTATGCAGAAATCAGTGCATGGACAGGGGCGGCCGTACTGCTTGGGGTAAGCTACTTCTGGATGATGCGGCGAACTGCAAATTAGTGGTTGGTTGAGGAGGAACGGCCTGCTTCTGAAAAGCGGCAGAGATTCTCCGTACTTTCTCAATCAAACCAAAATTATTTTTATGGAGGATTTAGTTATGGAAAAAAGAAAAATGGTAAAACTTGGTATAGAACCTTCCCTGCTTGGTTTTGGCTGTATGCGTTTCCCTACTCTGGAGGATGGTAAGATTGACGAGGTGACTGCTGAGAAGATGCTGGATGAGGCGATGGCTCAGGGGGTTACTTATTATGATACTGCATTCCCTTATCACGGTGGTGACAGTGAACCTTTCCTGGGAAGAGTTCTGAATAAATATGATCGTTCTTCGTATTTCCTGGCCACCAAGCTGCCCATCTGGCTGGTGGAGAGTCCGGAGCATGCAAGGCAGATTTTTGACGACCAGTTAAAGCGTCTGGATAAGGATTATGTGGATTTTTATCTGATTCATGCGCTGGATAAGGAACGTTTTGAGAAAGTTAAGGAAATGAAAATCGTGGAGATGTGTGAAGAACTCCGTAAAGAGGGTAAGATTCGTTATCTGGGATTTTCTTTCCATGATGATTATGAAGTATTTGAAGAGATTATTAACTACCATGACTGGGATTTCTGTCAGATTCAGTATAATTACATGGATACGGATGTACAGGCAGGCGACAGAGGATATCGCCTGGCAGAAGAAAAAGGAATTCCGATGGTAATCATGGAGCCGGTAAGGGGTGGTCTGCTGGCAGGATTTTCCGATGATATCACGGAAATGTTTAAGAAAGCGGCACCGGACAATAGTGTTGCTTCCTGGGCCGTTCGCTGGGTTGCTTCCCATCCGAATGTAAAAGTGGTTCTCAGTGGAATGAGTACTCCGGAACAGGTGAAAGACAATCTGTCCACTTTCAATAATTTTAAACCTCTGTCTGAGGAAGAAGAAAAGACAGTGGAACAGGTAGTGAAGACATTGAAAGGTCGTGTACAGAACGGATGTACCGGCTGCAGATACTGTATGCCGTGCCCGGCAGGCGTTAATATTCCGGGAAGCTTCCGTATCTGGAATGATTATCATATTTATCAGAATTATAAATTTGTGAAAAATCGTTGGGAAAATGAACTGGGTGAAGATGCAAAACCACAGAATTGTGCGGAGTGCGGTGCCTGTGAGGAACAGTGTCCACAGAAAATTTCAATCCGTGAGCATCTGAAGAGAGTACAGCAGGAACTGGATCATCCGATCTGGTAATCCATACAGAAGGTAGTGCCATGAAGTGTGAAGAAGCGTTATTGAAAATCGATGCCTATATTAATGACAGTTTGTCCTGCAAAGAAACAGAAGAGTTTCTGGAACACATCCGGGAGTGTCCGGAGTGTTACGATGAGCTGGAAACATATTATACCATCAGCGTGGGAACCAAATATCTGGAAAATGAAAATATGGGCTCCTACAATATTCCCAGAATGTTGAAAGAGAATCTGAGAGAAAAAGAAAAGTATATCAGAAGAAAGCAGCTGCTGACAAAGACAATATTCTTTTTCTGTCTTGTGGCCGGGATTGGCATTGCACTTTCTTTTATGTATTATTTCGGCCGCATAGAACTGCCAAATCTCTTCTAAATGGCGAAAGGATTATGTATGAGTGAAAAAATAGTATTAATTGACGGACACAGTATTTTGAACAGAGCTTTTTACGGGCTTCCCGATCTGACCAATTCAGAAGGGCTGCACACCAATGCTGTGTACGGTTTTTTAAATATTATGACGAAAATACTGGAGGAGGAAAAGCCCCAGTATCTGACGGTGGCTTTTGACCTTCATGCACCTACGTTCCGTCATAAAATGTTTGAGGCTTATAAAGGAACAAGAAAACCCATGCCGGAGGAGCTGCGTCAGCAGGTTCCGGTGATCAGGGAAGTTCTGCAGGCCATGGGAGTGCGCATTATTTCCCAGGAAGGCTATGAGGCGGATGATCTTCTGGGAACGATAGCGAAAAAAAGTGAACAGCAGGGAATGGAAGTGACCATTGTTTCCGGTGACCGGGATCTTCTGCAGCTGGCAACGGATCATATTCTGATCCGGATTCCAAAAACAAAAGGCGGAAAAACCATCATTGAGGATTATCACACACAGCAGGTGGTGGAGACTTATCGGGTAACGCCGTCTCAGATTATTGAATTAAAAGCCCTGATGGGCGATACAGCGGATAATATTCCGGGAATCCCCGGTGTGGGAGAAAAGACGGCAGCTAAAATTATTGCTGCTTACGGAAGCATAGAAAATGCCCATGAACATCTGGAAGAAATCAAACCCAACAAGGCAAAAGAGTCACTGAGAGATCACTATGACCTGGCTGTTCTCAGCAAGCAGCTGGCTACGATCAACACGGACAGCCCCATTACTTTTGACTGGAATGAAGCGAAACTCAGTGAATTGTATACGCCGGAAGCCTATGAATGGTTTAAACGGCTGGATTTTAAGAATTTTCTGTCACGCTTTGAACAGAAGGAAAATGCAGAAGCACCAAAGGTTTATCTTGTGCATGATCTGGGAGAGGCTGAAAGTATCTGGGAGAAAGCCCGGGCAGCCGAAAGAACCGGAATCGCATTTATACAGGGATCCGGAGAAATTCTGGGAATCGGACTCGACTGTGGAGCAGATGATGTTTACTATTTTCCCGCAGAAGGGTTTATGACGGAAGGTTATCTTCTGAACCAGGCAGAAAAGCTGTTTGCCGCAGGTCATGAGGTGGGAACGCCGGATCTGAAGGCTTTTCGGAAGAAGATAGCAATCGAAGAGAGAAAGGGAATCTTTGATCTGGGAATCGGCTGTTATCTTCTGAATCCTCTGAAAAATTCCTATACGTATGACGATGCGGCCAAGGAATATCTGGAACAGCCGCTGCCGTCTCCGGAGGAAATCTTCCAGACATCCAAAAAGATGGATATTTCCAAAGCGACAGAAGAACAGTGTGCGGCATTTGCCGGTTATCAGGCCTATGTGTGCCGGGCAGCACAGGAACCTGTGAAAAATGCGCTGCGCACTGCGGGAATGCTGGACCTTTTTGAAAATGTGGAAATCCCTCTGGCATTTACGCTGGATGATATGGAAAAAGAGGGAATTCTGGTACAGGCAGAAGAGCTGAAAGTTTACGGCGAAATGCTGCAGGTGCGGATTCAGGAGCTGGAACAGAAGATTTATGAACAGGCCGGTGAGAATTTCAACATCAATTCTCCGAAGCAGCTGGGAGTGATTCTGTTTGAAAAGATGGGAATGCCCGGCGGTAAGAAGACGAAAACCGGCTATTCCACAGCGGCAGATGTGCTGGATAAACTGGCACCGGAATATCCCTTTGTGGCAGACATTCTGGAATACCGCCAGCTGACCAAGCTGAAGTCCACCTATGCAGACGGGCTGGCGGCCTATATCGATGGGGACGGAAGAATCCGCTCCACTTTCAACCAGACGATTACAGCTACCGGGAGAATCAGCAGCACCGAGCCGAATCTGCAGAACATTCCGGTACGGATGGAACTGGGACGGATGATTCGAAAAGTATTTGTGCCCAAGCCGGGATTTGTATTTCTGGATGCGGATTATTCACAGATTGAGCTTCGTGTTCTGGCACACCTGTCCGGCGATGAGATGCTGATCCAGGCATACCGGGAAGCACAGGACATTCACAGAATGACGGCCTCTCAGGTATTTCACGTTCCCTTTGATGAGGTGACCCCTCTGCAAAGAAGAAATGCCAAGGCGGTAAATTTTGGAATTGTGTACGGTATCAGTTCCTTTGGCCTGAGCCAGGACCTCAGTATTACCAGAAAAGAGGCTGCCCAGTATATTGAACAGTATTTTGCCACTTACCCGAAAATCAAAACTTATCTGGATGGGGAAGTGGAGAAAGCGAAAAAAGACGGATACATCACCACCATGTTCGGCAGAAGACGTCCGGTTCCGGAACTGCAGTCCAGTAATTTTATGCAGAGGTCTTTTGGAGAACGGGTTGCCATGAATTCGCCGATTCAGGGAACTGCGGCGGATATTATAAAAATTGCCATGATACGTGTGAATCGTGCCCTGCGGCAGGCTAATCTCAGATCCAGGCTGCTGCTGCAGGTGCATGACGAATTGTTGATAGAGACTGCCAGGGAGGAACTGGATACAGTATCGCAGATACTGAAGAGAGAGATGCGGCAGGCGGCAGAGCTGGCCGTACCCCTGGAAGTAGACATGCATACCGGTGAAAGCTGGTATGAAGCAAAATAATCCGGGAATACCGGAAAACAGAACAGGGGAGGTACTGAAGATGAAGGTTATTGGTGTAACCGGCGGCGTGGGAGCCGGAAAAAGTGAAATATTAACGTATATTGCAGATAACTGGGATGCAGCCGTGGTGGAAACCGATGAGGTGGGATATCTGGTTATGAGACCCGGAAAATCCTGTTTTGCTCCGATTGTAGAACTGTTTGGTCCGGGCATCCTGCAGGAAGACGGTACTCTGGACAGAGCTAAAATAGCGGATCTGGTTTTCGGGGACAAGGAACTGCTGGAAAAACTGAATGCCATCGTTCATCCGGCAGTGAAGCGTTACATTCAGAAAGCCATTGAAAGAGAAAGAGAACTGGATACAGATATATTTATTGTGGAATCTGCATTGCTGGTTGAAGATAAATATAATGCAATCTGCGATGAACTGTGGTATATTTATGCGGATGAAGAAACCCGCACAGAGCGGCTGATGAAAAACAGAGGATACTCGAAAGAGAAGATTCGGAGTATCTTTGCCAACCAGCTCAGTGAGGATGAGTTCAGCGAACAATGTGACTTCGAGATAGATAACAGCGGTGATTTCGAAGATACGAAAGAACAAATAAAACAAAGGATGCAGATGTATGAGACTGTGTAGTATTGCCAGCGGAAGCAGCGGAAACTGTATTTACGTGGGGAGTGAGAGCACCAGCCTGCTGATTGATACCGGTATCAGCGGAAAAAAAGTGGAGTTCGGGCTGAATTCCCTGGATTTGACAACTAAGGATCTGGATGGTATATTTGTTACTCATGAACATTCTGATCATATCAAGGGTCTGGGAGTGATCGCAAGAAAATGCGGTGTTCCCATCTATGCCACAGCCGGAACCATTCAGGCGATGGAAAAGAGCGGCAGTCTGGGAAAGATGCCGGAAGGTATTTTTCATGAGATTCAGGCAGATGAAAACTGTCGGATCGGTGATCTGACGGTGCACCCCTTCCATATTTCCCATGATGCGGCAGATCCGGTGGGATACAGGATATCCCAGGGCAGCTGTTCAGTGGGAATTGCCACGGATATGGGTGTATATGATGACTATATTGTGGATAACCTGAAAGGACTGGATGCCATTTTACTGGAAGCAAATCATGATGTGAACATGCTCCAGGTGGGAAGTTATCCCTATTATCTGAAACGCAGAATCCTTGGGGACAGGGGACATCTCTCCAACGAGACGGCAGGACGCCTGCTGTGTCGTCTGCTTCACGACCAGATGAAAGATATTCTGCTTGGCCATCTGAGTAAGGAAAATAATTATGAGGCTCTGGCCTATGAGACGGTATGTTCAGAAGTGACCATGGGAGACAATCCCTACAAAGCCAAAGATTTCAGGATCGCTGTGGCACACCGCGACCAGGCATCAGAAATTGTAGAACTGTAAAGGAGAAAGAAATGAAGAAAACAATTATCACAGTAGTAGGAAAAGACACAGTAGGAATTATTGCAAAAGTATGTACTTATCTGGCTGATAACGGGATCAACATCCTGGATATTTCCCAGACTATCGTAGATGGTTTCTTTAACATGATGATGATTACAGATACTGCAAAATGTGATAAGGGAATCGGTGATATTGCGGAAGAACTGCATAAACTTGGTGAAGAAATCGGTGTGATCATCCGCTGCCAGCATGAAGATATTTTCAACAAAATGCACAGAATCTAAGGGGAGAAGCGGAGGACACGGCAAATGATTAATATATTCGAAGTCAATGAGACGAATAAAATGATAGAACAGGAGAATCTGGATGTACGTACCATCACCATGGGAATCAGTCTCCTGGACTGCATCGATGCAGATCTGGCGGAAGTAAACCGGAAAGTATATGAGAAAATCACCACACTGGCAAAAGATCTGGTAAAGACAGGAGAAGAAATCTCACGGGAGTATGGGATTCCCATCGTCAATAAACGAATTTCCATCACTCCCATAGCACTGGTAGGCGGAGCTGCCTGCAAGACCCCGGAGGACTTTGTGACACTGGCTCATACCCTGGACAAGGCTGCCAAAGAGGTGGGCGTCAACTTCATCGGCGGATATTCCGCACTGGTCTGCAAAGGAATGACAAAAGCCGATGAACTGCTGATCCGTTCCATTCCTCAGGCACTGGCAGAGACAGAACGTGTCTGCAGCTCCGTCAACCTGGGTTCCACCAAAACAGGTATCAACATGGATGCGGTCAAACTGATGGGAGAAATGGTTCTGGCTACCGCAGAGGCAACAAAAGAGAATGATTCCCTTGGCTGTGCCAAGCTGGTGGTATTCTGCAATGCTCCGGACGATAACCCGTTCATGGCGGGTGCATTCCACGGCGTGACCGAGGCAGATGCCATCATCAATGTGGGTGTCAGCGGCCCCGGCGTAGTAAAATATGCCCTCTCAAAAGTCCGCGGACAGAACTTTGAGATCCTCTGCGAGACCATCAAAAAAACAGCATTCAAGATTACCCGTGTGGGTCAGCTGGTTGCTCAGGAAGCATCCCGCCGTCTGGGAATCCCCTTCGGTATCGTGGATCTTTCTCTGGCACCTACACCGGCCATCGGAGACTCCGTGGCAGAGATTCTGGAAGAAATCGGTCTGGAACGCGTGGGTGCACCGGGAACAACGGCTGCCCTTGCCATGCTGAACGACCAGGTAAAGAAAGGCGGCGTTATGGCCTCCTCCTATGTGGGCGGACTGAGCGGAGCTTTCATTCCAGTCAGCGAAGACCAGGGTATGATCGACGCGGTCAATGCAGGAGCTCTTACCATTGAGAAACTGGAAGCTATGACCTGTGTATGCTCCGTTGGTCTGGACATGATCGCCATCCCGGGAGACACCAGTGCGGCATCCATTTCCGGAATCATCGCAGACGAAATGGCGATTGGTATGGTAAACCAGAAAACAACAGCCGTCCGTGTGATCCCTGTCATCGGAAAAGACGTGGGAGAAACCGTAGAATTCGGTGGATTACTGGGCTACGCACCGGTGATGCCGGTGAACAAATTCGGATGTGACGCTTTCGTCAACAGAGGCGGAAGAATACCGGCACCGATTCATAGCTTTAAAAATTGATACTATTTTGTTTTGTTGTGGAAGGGGACGGAAACTTCTTATCATTTTTTCAGAAGCAGGCCGCTTCTCCTCAGCTAGCCGCTAACTACGACTAAATCCTTGCTCAGGAGAGCCTGAGCAAGGAAGTCTCCGTAAGCGTCGGATCTTCGGACGCGCTTTCCCAATGCTTCTGAAAAAATGATAAGAAGTTTCCTGTTCTATTCCTCAAAGAAACAAAATACACTTGGGCAGAGTGTAGATTGAGAATTTGTTTCTGGTTTTAGCTGGAGTGGGTGATGGAATTTCAGGTAAAGTAGGCCCATTTCCGGAAAATTGTTGTTTCAAGCTTATCTGTAAAATTAAAGTGTAGGCTGTCGAAACTTTTGGATAACTTTCAGTTGCATCACACAGCAAACCCTGTTATACTATAACCATCTTCTGAAGACGGCAGTTCTGCCGGATATTTCCCAATTACCAATATAATAACAAACCAGTCTTTTATTATTGGAAGAACATTTGATGATCCATTGAAAAGATGACTACATATGTATAAGAATGGGGATAATGTTTTCAAAAGATTTGCTTTCGAATTGGGGATATGTTACTATTTAGATAGAAGTAATGAAAAAGCTGTTTGCTTTTTACCCGGTTTATAAGCGACTGGGGTGATATCGTTTATGGGTTTTGAAAAAAGAAAGGGGAAGAGAGTATGAATGCATATGCAGTAAAATCAGATATGCCGTTTGTAACGAGAAAGGTATTAAAGAGAACACCAGTATCAAAAGAATGTAAAATTATGACCGAGTATATGGATTCTCATGAGTTTTCTTTCCATATTGATAAAGATACTGGTAAATTTGTAAGTGGTGTAGTGAAGAAGGATGGAATTTGATAAATTAAAAACAGAGTATATACCATTAACTAAAAATTTTAGTTGTGGAAATATCGTGATTGATAATTTTCTGAAAAATAGTGATGCCTTGGATGATAACCAGGGCATTACTTATATTCTGCTATCGGATGACAAGGATTTCATTATCGGGTATTATAATATAAGTGTGGGTCGTGTTGATCAAATTGAAATTATAGGTGATGGAGTACGATATATACCGATGGGCGGAGCTGCAAATATTAATTATCTTGCAGTGGATGAGAGATTGCAGCATACGCAGATTGTTGAGGGTGAGAAGTTCTATTTTGGTGATTACATATTACGTGACTGTGAAAAGAAAATACTGCAATTGCGGGAAAAAATAGGCATGGCTTTTGTAACTTTATATTCTACCGAGGAAGGATATCATTTGTATCATGATAGAAATTGTTATGAAGATTTTGATTATGATATGAGTACCTTTGTCGAAGAAACAAATAAATCTTGTTATAAACTGTATAAATGGGTTGATGATATTCCTGTCGAAACTTTTGGATAACTTCCAGTTGCATCATTTCTCAAACCCTGTTATACTATAAACATCTTCTGAAGACGGCAGTTCTGCCGGATATTTCCCAATTATTAATTCAAATATACAGGAAAGCGAGGTGACAAGGTCTTTTTATAGTATTTTTACACACGCCACATAACGAGAAAAAATCTCGTGGATAGCAATTCGGGATGGCAGGGCCAGATCACAGAAGACATATCTGATTCATTTCAATAAACATATTTTTTCAAATCGAAAGGAGCAAATCATGAAGAATAACAGATGGAAATCAGCGGTAATTATTGGAGCTATGGCAGTACTGGCAGTGTCCGGCGGTATTTTGGCTTATTTTACAGATACAGAAGAAAAAGTGAATAATTTTACGGTGGGCAGTATCGAAATTGAACTGCAGGAACCGGCGTGGGAGAGTAAGCCGGATGCAGACGGTAACGGAGTTCCAGATGAGGCGGAGAATATTCTTCCTCTTCAGACAATCACAAAAGATCCCCGGGTGAAAAATACAGGAAATAATGACGCCTACATGTTTCTGACCGTGGAAGTTCCCTGCCGGAATGTGATTACCGTCAATGATGACGGCACGAAAAATGCTCAGGCCATGACGGAACTGTATCAGTTTACGGCAGATACCAGCTGGTATTACCTGGGAAAATGCCCGGTGAATGATGGAGAGGGAAATCAGGTGGCGGTGAAACATCTGTATGCATACGCTGATGATAAAAAACTTTGTACATCTGTTGCATCAGGAGCATCTACGAAACCTTTGTTTCAGAATGTGACATTTGTCAATTTAATGGAGGGACAGGGAGTGGATAACCAGCCGCTGGAGATTGATATCAATGCCTATGCGATTCAGACATCGAACCTTGATGGTGGAACATCTGATGCATCTAACATCTGGAAAATTATCACCAATCAGAAAGACATCACTGACGTCTTCACAAAATAAGGAGTCCTGCCTATGAAAAAGAAGGTTGTCTGTGGTTGTCTTGCTGCGGTGCTTTTTCTGATGGTGTGGGGGATGCAGGAAAGTTATGGATGGTTTTCTGACCGGGATGGCCGGGTGAATCGTTTTTGTCCGGGAAAAAACGACGTGGAAATTCAGGAAGAGTTTCCTGATTCCACGGTCACACCGGGGGCGGAACTGAAAAAAGAGGTGGCCTTTACTAATACCGGAACAGTCCCCTGTTATGTGCGGGCCAGATACGATTTCAGCAGTCTGGAGGCAGAAGAAGGAACGGAAGTGCAGATGGGGTCGGAGACCTGGAAAAAGGAAGCGGATGGCTACTACTATTACCAGAGATGTGTGCAGCCGGGAGAACGGACAGAACTTTTCATGACTGCTGTGAGAATCAAAGACGAAGGGAGTCCCAGGGAGGATTTTTCTCTGACCATTTATACAGAAACGGTGCAGTCGGGCAATCATACAGACATTACAGATGCTTTCGCACATCTGACGGTATAGGAAAGGCGGTGGAAGATATCTGGAATAAAAAATGGAAAATAGCCATATGCACAGGACTGGTCAGTCTGATAACGGCAGCAGGGATTTATGCGTTTCGGGAAGTGTCGGTGGTATACAGAGCGGTGACGGAGAAAGTCGATGTGCGTCTGGAAGAATATACGGTCAGAGACGGGAAAGAGCAGAGTTGGGAAGATGGAAAAGAAGTGCTGGCGGGGGATTTTCTTTCTAAAATCCCCCGGATCAGTAATGATGGTGCGGATTGTTATGTACGGGCAGCAGTAATCTTCGAGGGTGACCGTGACACAGGAAGTCCTCTGACTGAGAAAAATCTGGAAGGTATCACGGATGCATGGGTGCAGAGAGGTAATTACTTTTATTACAGAAAGGTTCTGAAAGAGAAAGAACATGTAGATGTATTTCAGGGAATCCGGATGCCTTCTGACTGGAAATCCGGTGAGGATGACGGGAAAAAATGGAATGCAAAAGTGCGGGTAGATGCTATACAGGCAGCGTATTTTCGGCCTGATTTTGAGAGTGAAGATCCCTGGGGCGTGGAACAGGGACAGGTATCAATACAGAGATATATGAAGGAAGCATTGGTGAATAAAGAAGAGAAAACAGAACCTGTGGAACTGGTGATTGGATCCAGACTGGAAGGATTTTCCGTGGATACTCAGGAATTTTTCCGTGAACTGAAATCCTTTATTCCCGGAAGAGCACAGTCAGGAAAGGTGAAAATCTGCAACAAATTAGAGGAACCAAGAGAAATCTTTCTGAAAATACAGCTTCCTGAGGAAAATGCTCTGATGGAACAAATGGAACTGACAATACAGAAACGAAGAGGAAACCGGATTGAAATGCTTTATCATGGACCTGTCAAGGCGGAAAAGTTTCTCGATTATGGAAGCCTTGGTCAGATTGATGGAAATACGACGGAAGCCGTGGAATTTCTGCTGTATTTTCCGGAGAACATAGACAATACTTATGCATCCAGCCAGGGGACTGTGCGTTTCTTCTTTTCTTCCGATCCCAAAGGGGAAGAAATATCTGTAAAAAGTCCCGGAACAGGTGACAGCTCTTCGATTCTTTTGTATTTGATTCCCGTATGTGTGATTCCCTGTATGGCTGCGATTATCTGGAAAAAAGAAAGGAAGAAAACAAATGGCTGAGAAATGTATCAATGGATTTTACTCTTTTCTGCTGTTTCTGGGAGTTGCGGGGGCAGTCCTTTTTCTGCTCCCGGGAATTTTCCGGATTGAACCGCGGATTGTGATGAGCGGTTCCATGGAGCCGGCGGTCACCACCGGAAGCATTGTTTATATTGCAAAGAATGTGAAACCGGAGTTGATTGAAGAAAGAGATATCATTGCCTTTCGTGTGGGCGAACATATGCAGGTCATGCATCGGGTCATGAAAGTGGACCGAGAAGAAAAAACATTTATAACAAAAGGAGATGCAAATGCCAGTGCCGATATCGGACCAGTGGGTTATGACAGTTATGAAGGCAAGATAATCGGCCATATACCTGCCATTGGTTATCTGGTACAGAAATTGCAGTCTCGTGTAGGTATGGCAATCTTGTGCGGATGCATTGTATTGCTGGTATTGCTGGAACAGTGGATTGGTCTGCGAAAGAAGAGGAGGCATGCGATATAAAAATAAAGACAAAAATCAAATGGATGGCAGTGTGCATTTTGGGTGTACTGTCTGCCGGCCTGTTATTCTTTTGCAAGAGTGGAATTCAGGCGGCTGGAAACGAGTCAGAGGAAGCATTTTATCTTGAAGAAGCAGACAGTGGAATCTCTGCTTTTTCGTTTAGTAACAGTACCAGACTTCCAGTGTCTTCGGTGAGATTTGATAAATTTCAGAGCGTGGATGATGGAACCAATACACCGGAAAAACCCAATCTGGCAATGGGAATCAAGTATATCCAGGGAGATGATACAAATGTGGACGGAGATGGAAAATGGAGATACGTGTACTGTCTGCAGTTTGCAAATACAACTCCGGAAGGCGGTATGACCATGCAGTTTGAAGGATGGTCTAACAGAAAAGTATCTTATGCCTTATACTATGGCGCTCTCTATTACGGATATCCCTGTCGATACGATCCTTATTCTACCGGAAACTGGCAGATGGATTACTTTGTCACACAGACGGCAGTTCATGTGTTGAACGATGAATTTACCATGGACGCGGTGGTGGTGGGATTGAATCGGAGTGCCGCCACCCAGGAAGAAAAAGAACTGGTTCTGGATAGAATTACAAAAATGGTAAATGGTGCAAATAACAGTGCCAATTATGGTGGATTTACAGAAGACGGGTGGATGGACATGAATACGGGAGTTTTTTCTCTGGAATATGACCAGGTATCCTGGACCCTTAGCCAAAATCAGTACATTTCGGGCTGTGTGTTCCATCCGGTATTTTACAGTTATTTCGGATATCCTTACAGTGAGCAGGTGACAGCCTGCAAGGTGGAGGCTCCGTCCGGTGTGACCGTGCGAAGGAAAAGTGAGAAAACCTGTGCAGACTTTGATATTGCCATAGAGAAAGTACAATTTGAGCAGTGGGAACTGACAGGAACAACCATACCTGTTACCGTCACGGTGGAAATTCCCCGCTATTGGAGAGGCGGAATTTATCATTATAACGATTCATCAGACATTCAGGATGTCTGTTTCCTTACCTGGGACAGTTCGGGAGAAATCACAGAAAAATCTCAGACTGTGCAGCTTGTGATACCGCGAAAAAACATTCCGCTTCGCACCTTTACTTTCATAAAAAAAATCAAGGAGGACGAAGTGGTATGGGAACATGGAAATCCCACCTTTTTCTTTCAGCTTTCCGGTGTGGATCTGGACGGAAATCCCCATAAGTACCAATGCCATGTAGAATTTCGGGAAAATGAAGCTGCCGTTCAGAGTGACGGTTATCTGGTGGGACAGGCAGATATTCAGAATATTCCTCCGGGAACATACCAGGCAGAAGAACTGCCGTTTTCACTTCGTTACCTGCTGACAGGTGTGGAAAGTACCGATAAAAACGTACAGGTTCAGGTGACGCCTGTGGATAAAGTCAATGGTCTGACCCGGGTGACGGCCAACGTGCAGGCTGATCTGATCCAGGGAGACGCAAGCGTGACGTTTACCAACCGGAAAGCAATGTTTGACGAATTGTCAGATAACAGTATTGTTGTCAATCACTTTACGGTCACAGAATGATCAGCTGACGGGAATACTCATGCATAAATTCCGTGTGGTATTTTTCACAGCGCACAGCCTCGTAAATTTCACTGATTCGTATATTTTGTTCAAGAAGTTCTGCCGCATCAGGGGAAAGAATGCGCGACGCAGCGGAAACTTTGGTGACAACAGGCAGAGCAGAAGATTCCTTGATTTTTCCCAGGACAGGGACAGCACAGCGCCGAAATCCCAACAGGCGGGCATAGGAGAGGGTTGGAATCTGCTGAAGATCCATTAACAAATGAAACAGTGCTCTGCTGATGCGGCTGTAGGTCAGCTCCCGGGTTTTCAAAAGGGAAACAAACTGATTGTAACTCTGAAAACGGTACCTGCAGTTATAAATACGGTTTGCAAGGTCACGGCTGATATCCTGAATCGAGCAAAGTTGTTCCTTTCCGGTAGTCAGCAGCAGATAGCGTAACAGAAGAGAAAAATCCTCTTCCTCCATGGGAAAATGGTATTGGTCACTGCACTGAGATTCCCGGGGCTGCTGCAGGATATGTCTGCGGACTGCTGTGGCAGAAGGGAAATCCTGATGAAAGTCCGTGTCGTGATAGCCGCCGCCGGTGCGGGTCACAGTAACGGGACGGATGGGGCTTTGCAGACGGATCAGTGCTTTACAGTATTCAATTCCCAGAATGTTGTTGGGGCTTGCAAGAATCGTTTGAGCATCGGGAAAACACTCAAGAAGAGCTGCCTGTCGGGCTGCCGGGAAAGAAAGGCCGGATTTCAGCCCGGCCTGCAGAACACAGCGGTAAGATTCCGGTTCCTGTACAAGAAAATCAGCCAGTTGAAACAATTGGCTGATTTCTCCTGCCTCACTGCCAAAAGACAAAAAATCCACACAGCCAAGACCGTTCAGAAGGCGGACTCCACTTTCTGCGAAAAATTCTGCACTGGTGCAGGAATGAGTGGAAGGAAGTTCAAAGACCAGATCAGCCCCGCCCTCCAGTGCCATGCGCACCCGTTCCTGTCTGGGGAGAAAAGCAGGTGCTCCCCGCTGAACAAAATCTCCGCTGAGAGCTACAATGATATAATCAGCACCTGTCATTTGTCGGGTCTGTTCAATGTGATAGGCGTGGCCCTGATGGAAAGGATTATACTCTGCTATGATACCTGCTGTCTTCATGATTTTGCACCTCAAAAAATACATCCAATATTTTCCCTATTCTAGCAGGAAAATTGCCTGAAAACAAGGGGTTTGGGGACTTTTTCATAACTTGTTAAAAAATTAACTAAACTTGTCACTTACTGGCAAAAGAGGTATAATTTTTATAAGTGAGTATAGGGGGCAACCCGTATAAGATCCGCTGTTTTAGAGAAAACTACGAAAGGAGTCATAGAATCATGGGATTTATTGACGTAATCAAAGCAAGAGCAAAAGCAAACAAGAAAGTTATCGTACTTCCGGAGACAGAAGACAGAAGAACTTATGAAGCAACAGCACAGATTCTGAAAGAAGGCATTGCTGATATCGTTCTGGTAGGTAGTGAAGAAGCAATCAAAAAAGGAAGCGAAGGTCTGGATATTTCCGGTGCTACTATCGTTGATCCGGCTACTTCCGACAAAACTCAGGGATATATTGACAAACTGGTTGAACTGAGAAGCAAAAAAGGTATGACACCAGAGCAGGCAAAAGACATTCTTCTGAACCAGTATCTGTACTATGGTGTTATGATGGTTAAGATGGGTGATGCTGACGGTATGGTATCCGGTGCCTGCCACTCTACCGCTGATACACTGAGACCATGTCTGCAGATTCTGAAAACAAAACCGGGAACAAAACTGGTATCCGCATTCTTCCTGATGGTAGTTCCGGATTGTGAATATGGTGCTAATGGTACATTCGTTTTTGCTGATTCCGGACTGAATCAGAATCCGAATCCGGAAGAACTGGCAGCAATCGCTGCATCCTCAGCAGAATCCTTCCGTCTGCTGGTTGAGGAAGAGCCGGTTGTTGCTATGCTGTCTCATTCCACCAAGGGAAGTGCAAAACATGCAGATGTTGACAAAGTTGTAGAAGCTACCAGAATTGCAAAAGAACAGAATCCGGATCTGAAACTGGACGGAGAATTCCAGCTGGATGCTGCAATCGTTCCGAGCGTAGGTGCTTCCAAAGCTCCTGGCAGCGAAGTTGCAGGAAAAGCCAACACCCTGATCTTCCCGGATCTGGATGCCGGAAATATCGGATACAAACTGGTACAGAGACTTGCAAAAGCAGAAGCTTACGGTCCTGTGACACAGGGTATCGCAAAACCGGTTAATGACCTTTCCCGCGGATGCTCCGCAGAGGATATCGTTGGTGTTGTAGCTATTACAGCAGTACAGTGCCAGGCTGAATAATAATTATTGCTGCAGAGGTGCGCAGATGTATGATGTCATGCAAAGTATGACGCGCACCTCGCAGCAAGTACGCCGAGGCGTACTTGAGCATATATAAAGTGGAGGATATCATCATGAACGTATTAGTTATCAACTGTGGTAGTTCATCTTTGAAATACCAGCTTATCAACTCTGACACAGAAGCTGTTCTGGCAAAAGGTCTTTGCGAAAGAATTGGTATCGACGGAAGACTGGTATATCAGAAAGCCGGCTGTGACAAAGAAGTGACAGAAGCTTCCATGCCGACACATAAAGAAGCTATTCAGATGGTTCTGGATGCACTGACCAATGAAAAAACAGGTGCAATCAGCAGCCTGAAAGAAGTAAATGCCATCGGACATCGTGTTGTACATGGCGGAGAAAAATTTGCATCATCCGCAGTCATCACTGATGAGATGATCGCTGCTGTAGAAGAGTGTAATGATCTGGCACCTCTTCACAACCCGGCTAACCTGATCGGTATCCGTGTTTGTGCAGAACTGATGCCGGGCGTACCGCAGGTGGGCGTATTTGATACAGCTTTCCATCAGACAATGCCTGCAAAAGCATACCTCTATGGTCTGCCTCTGGAATACTATCAGAAATATAAAGTAAGAAGATACGGCTTCCATGGAACAAGCCACAGCTTCGTTTCCAAACGTGCTGTAGAATTCCTGGGACTTGATCCGGAAAACTCTAAAGTAATTGTATGCCATCTGGGCAACGGTTCTTCCATCAGTGCCGTAGTAAATGGCAAATGTGTAGATACCACTATGGGTCTGACTCCTCTCGAAGGTGTAGTTATGGGTACACGTTCCGGTAATATTGACCCGGCTATCATGGAGTACATTGCAAAGAAAGAAGATCTGGATATCACAGGTATCATGAATGTACTGAATAAAAAATCCGGTCTTCTGGGTCTGTCAGGCGGACTTTCCAGCGACTTCCGTGATCTGAGTGAAGCTGCAGAAGCCGGAAATGCGGACGCTGCTAATGCCATCGAAGTACTCTGCTACGGAATTGCAAAATTCGTAGGCGGATATGTAGCAGCCATGAATGGTGTAGACGCAGTTGTATTTACCGCAGGTATCGGCGAGAATGCTGCACTGGTTCGTGAAAAAGTAGTAAGCTATCTGGGATACCTTGGTATCGAACTGGATAAAGAAGCAAATGGTAAGAGAGGAGAAGAAATTGTAATCTCCACTCCTGATTCCAAAGTAAAAGTTGCAGTTATTCCTACCAACGAAGAACTGGCAATCTGCCGTGAGACCGTAGCTCTGGTATAAAAGTAACTAGAAGTGACTATGGGACGGGTACATGGACACCGGGGTGTCTGTGTACCCGTCTATTTGTCACTATTCAGTCTTACAGATTTCATAGAAATAAGCTGTACCACGAAATGACCGAGATTACGAAAAAACAGTTGACAAATCAAACACACCTCTGTATAATAATTAAAGTGTGGTTAGGAGAAAATTATGTTGATTGATTTATCCAGGGTATTGACCCATGAAGGTAAAAAGCTGAATATGACAATCGAGCCATCAGGCGACTGTTATGTATGTGAGATGGGTTCATTTCCGTATGTAGGAAAGAGTTCTGTATCTCTTACGATAATGCATACTGAGAATCAGGTGATTCGTCTGGAAGGTAAGGGTACGATTACAGTACTTATTCCATGTTCCAGATGTCTGGAGAATGTGGAAGTTCCGATTTCAATAGAAATCAGTGAAGAGATTGATATGAAGCTGACCGATCAGGAGCGGATTGAATCACTGGATGAGAGCAGTTATATTCAGGATAAGCAACTGGATACAGAAAAACTGCTGCATAATGAAATCCTTATCCGTTGGCCAATGCGAGTTCTCTGCAAAGAGAACTGTAAAGGAATCTGTAGCCGTTGTGGAGCAAATCTGAATCAGGGATCCTGTGATTGCGATACGGCAGATTTGGATCCCAGAATGGCTGTTATCACTGATATATTTAAGAATTTTAAGGAGGTGTAATCAATGTCCATCTGTCCAAAGAATAAAACTTCTAAAGCCAGAAGAGATAAGAGAAGAGCAAACTGGAAAATGAGCGCTCCGAATCTGGTAAAATGCAGCAAATGTGGTGCTTTAATGATGCCTCACAGAGTATGCAAAGCTTGTGGTTCCTACAATAAGAGAGAAATCATTTCTCAGGAAGCATAATAAAGTCAAATGTTGAAACGGATTGAATCCTCGGGAATCAATCCGTTTTTTTTCATCCAAACATATACTTTTATAGTTTCCGTACCTTTCCAAAGAAATTACAAAAAGAATTACGGAGGTTTTACATATGAATAAAAAAGATATCCACGAACTGAAACGCCGTTTTACCAAGCACGGCTGTACATTCACAAGGATGTGTGGCTGTTATGTGGACGGTGAGCGCAATAAGGTGATTCATATAGCCGAAACATTTCTGAATCTGGAGGAGGAAGATTTCTTCAAGTATCTTGATATTGCCAAGAAGGTGTTTTCCGGAACGGTTGGGAATAACATTCTGAATCTGGAATTTCCTCTTGAGGAAGAAAAGCCGGGAGGTAAGCAGCAGTTTTTGATGGGACTTCGGGAAAGTAAGCTGAAGAATGATGAATTGCTGGATGCATTTTATGACATGATTATCGAAAATTATGCGTATGCAGGGAATTATCTGATTCTGATTTTTCATGATGTCTATGATGTGATGAAAAAGACCAAAGATAATCTGGATCTGGATGAATCGGAGGAGGTTTATGAATATCTGCTCTGTGCCATCTGTCCGGTAACTCTTACGAAACCGGCACTGGGATACCGGGAAGATGAGAATTGTATTCGCTCCAGAATCCGTGACTGGGTGGTAGGTATGCCGGACACCGGGTTTGTATTCCCGGCATTTACTGAGAGAAGCACAGATATTCATTCACTGATGTTCTATACCCGTGATGTGAAGAAACCACATGCCGAACTGATGGAAGGTGGACTTGGCTGTGGTGTGCGTCTTACTATGGCGGAGAAAAAGATTACATTTGAAAATATTGTCAAAGATGTGATTGGAGACGGAGATAATAAGAGTGAAATACTGTATATGGATATCCAGGATAATCTGAATGACCGTGTCTGCCAGTACATGGACCGCACGGCTGATGAGGAGAATGCAGTAGATACGCCGCCGCTGATATTGACGACCAGAGAAGTGTCTGAGGTATTGATGGAGAGCGGACTTACGGAAGATCAGACGGCAGCGATAGAAAAAAACTATGAAGAAACTTTTGGTGATGATTTGCCGGAAGCGGGTAATCTGGTAGATGCAAAACTGGTGGAAGCCAATGCCAGAAGAAAAGACAGGCTGGAACTGGTGACGCAGGTAAAAAATCTGAAAGAACAGCTGGAAGAAAGCCGTTCACAGAAGGCGATGGAAGAGATACCTGCAGAAAATGGAGAAATCGTATTGAAAGTAGGCGAAGAGATAAAAGAACAGATTTCTGTACAGATGATAGATGGAAAAAAATGTCTGGTGATTCCGGTAGAAGAGGAAGAACAGATACTGGTGAATAATGAGAGGTATAATTTTTAGTTTCTTTGGAAAGGGACGGAAACTTCCTATCATTTTTTCGGAAGCAGGCCGCTCCTCCTCAACTCTGCACTAAGCGCGACTAAATTGACGCTCAGGAGAGCCTTCGCGCCAAAGTCTTGCTAAGTGCATATTTTCGGACTCGCTTTCCCCAATGCTTCTGAAAAAATGATAGGAAGTTTCCTGCTCAGTTCCAAACGAAACTAAATGCGCTGGGGAAGTTTCTAATAACACAAAAGAATCCTGTACGGCGAACTTTCCTATTATATAAAAAGCACCCCGGGAATTCCCCCGGGGTGTTGATTACGCTGATAAGAATGATTTAATATTATAATTTAACAACGTTGGCTGCCTGCATTCCACGAGCACCTTCTGTTAAGTCATAAGTAACGGCCTGACCTTCATCCAGAGATTTAAATCCTTCCCCCTGAATAGCAGAGAAATGTACGAATACATCTGCTCCGTCTTCCCCTGTGATGAAACCGTATCCCTTTTCGGCGTTGAACCATTTTACAGTTCCTTTGTTCATGATGTTACCTCCATAAATAGAATAATAGAAAATAGAATAGTAGTAGGCAGAAGAAAGAGTTTAAAATAAAAAAAGCATCCGGATTAGGTAAAATAGATAATATGACCGAAAAATAAAACCTAATCCCGATGGGTAATATTAAATATCTGATTCCTCTTCTACACCCCTCATTATAGAGAAAAAATCTGGAAAAGTCAAGTATAAAAAGGGCTTTATTTTAACACAAATATCGTGTATTATAGTATAAGAAGAAATGTGAAACTTTTTTGAAAGGTTTCAGGAAAGGACCTGATTATGAAAATTCTGATTAAGAATGGACGAATCATTGATCCGGACAGTAAACTGGATCAGGCAGCTGATTTATTAATTGAAAACGATAAGATAGCCTCTGTGGAAGAAAAGATTGATTCCTCTGCTGATTATGAAATTGATGCGAAAGGCTGTTATGTAATGCCCGGACTGATTGATCTGCATGTACATCTTCGCGACCCGGGGCTCACTCATAAAGAAGATATCATGACAGGGGCCATGGCCGCTGCCAGAGGAGGAGTTACCACGGTGGTAGCCATGCCGAATACAAAGCCGGTGATGGACGACCCCAGCCGTGTGGCTTATGTATATAATAAAGCCAGAGAGTGTGCGAAGGTGAATGTACTGCAGGTTGGTGCAATCACGAAAGGGATGAAAGGTGAAGAACTTTCCGATATTGAAGGAATGGTAAAAGCCGGTATCCCGGCTCTGAGTGAGGACGGCAAATCTGTGATGAATGCACAGCTTTATAAAGAAGCTATGATCAGAGCAGAGAAATTGAATATTCCGGTGCTGGCTCACTGTGAAGATATCAATCTGGTACACGGAGGCTGTATGAATGAGGATGAGAATTCCAGAAAGTTCGGGCTTCCGGGAATTACGAATGCGGTGGAAGACTGCATTGTGGCGAGAGATATTCTTCTTTCCAAAGAGACAGGGTGTCACCTTCATCTCTGCCACTGTTCAACGGCTGACAGTGTGGAGATGCTTCGTCAGGCAAAAGAACAGGGACTTCCGGTGACGGGTGAAGTATGCCCTCACCACTTTACGCTCACTTCAGATGATATGGTAGAAGGAGATACCAATTATAAGATGAATCCACCGCTGCGTACAAGAAAGGATCTGGAAGCTCTTCGGCAGGGATTGAAAGACGATATTTTTGATGTGATCAGTACCGACCATGCCCCGCACAGTGCAGAAGAAAAGAGTGCGACCATGCAAAAGGCACCGTTCGGTATCGTGGGACTGGAGACCAGCGTGCCGCTGACCATCACAGAACTGGTGGATACCGGTATTCTGACTCCCATGCAGATGGCAGAAAAGATGAGTTATAACCCGGCAGAAATCCTTCATCTGGAGAATAAAGGTTCTCTTTGTCCGGGAAAAGATGCGGATGTGGTGGTTATTGACCCGGAAGAAGCATATACCATTGATGTGAATACTTTTGTATCTAAGGGAAAGAACAGCCCATTTCATGGAAGAAATGTAAAAGGTAAAGTAAAATGGACAATCTGCGGCGGAATGATTGTATATGAAGATAAGGAGAAGAAAAATGATTAATAAATTAATTGAAAAAATTCAGAAAACTCATGCACCTATCGTAGTCGGACTGGATCCCATGCTGAATTATGTGCCGGAACATATCCAGACACGTGCTTTTGCGGAGTACGGTGAGACACTGGAAGGAGCTGCAGAAGCTATCTGGCAGTTCAACAAGGCAATTGTAGATGCTACTTATGATCTGATTCCTGCTGTAAAGCCACAGGTGGCCATGTATGAACAGTTTGGTATCGAGGGACTGAAAGCATTCAAGAAAACGGTAGATTACTGCCATGAGAAAGGTCTTGTTGTAATCGGAGATGTAAAGAGAGGAGATATCGGTTCTACATCTGAGGCATATGCCGTAGGTCATCTGGGAAAAGTTCAGGTTGGTTCCAAAAGCTATTATGGATTTGATGAAGATTTTGCTACGGTCAATCCATACCTGGGCTCTGACGGTATCAAACCATTTATTAAAGTATGTAAAGAAGAAAATAAAGGTCTGTTTATTCTGGTAAAAACTTCCAATCCGTCCAGCGGGGAATTTCAGGACAGAATGATCGACGGCCGTCCGCTGTATGAGTGGGTAGGCGAACAGGTTGCTGACTGGGGCAAAGATCATATGGGAGATTCCTACAGCTATATTGGTGCTGTTGTGGGTGCCACCTATCCGGAACAGGGTAAAGTACTGAGAAAAATCATGCCGAAAACCTTTATTCTGGTACCTGGTTATGGTGCACAGGGCGGACGAGGAAAAGATCTGGTACATTTCTTCAATGAAGACGGCCTGGGTGCAATCATCAATTCCTCCAGAGGAATTATTGCGGCATATAAGCAGGAGGCTTATGCATCCTTCGGTGCTGAGAACTTCGCAGACGCTTCCAGACAGGCAGTGAAAGATATGATCGCAGACATTGACGGAGCACTGCAGGCAGCAAAATAATTACTGTTTGCGGGAAGAAAAGAAATGATAAAGGATGACAGGAGACAGAAATTGATGAAAGCAAAAGAATGGTGTACAGTCATCAGCCAGGAGTCCATTGGGACAGATATTTACAGTATGTGGCTGCAGACGGAGCAGATTGCCGGCTGGGCAAAGCCTGGACAGTTTATTTCTCTGTACTGCACAGATGGAAGTAAGCTGCTTCCAAGACCGATCAGTCTCTGTGAGATTGATGGAGAACAGGGAAGACTGCGGATCGTTTATCGTGTGACCGGAAGTAATACAGGAACAGAAGCCTTTTCTAAGATGAAGCCGGGAGACCAGGTAGAAGTTCTCGGACCTCTGGGAAATGGATTTCCTATGGAAGAGACAGAAGGAAAAACAGTATTTCTGATGGGCGGGGGTATTGGTATTCCGCCGATGATTGAAGTGGGAAAACAGGTGAAAGGTCATGCGATCACAATTGCCGGATATCGTGACCAGCTGTTTTTGACAGAAGAAATGAAGAAAAACGGAGAGGCTTTTGTTGCCACAGAAGATGGAAGTGCAGGAACAAAAGGAAATGTTATGGATGCCATCCGTGAAAACGGGCTGAAAGCAGATATGATTTTTGCCTGCGGACCTACTCCGATGCTCCGTGCTATCAAGGCATATGCAGAAGAGCAGGACATCCCCTGCTGGATTTCCATGGAGGAAAAGATGGCCTGCGGTATCGGTGCCTGCCTTGCCTGTGTGTGCAAATCAAAAGAAGTAGACGGACATTCTCATGTGCATAACAAGAGAATCTGCAAAGATGGTCCGGTATTTAGAGCATCGGAGGTGGAACTGTGATGAATACAAAAGTAAATCTTGCCGGTGTGGAACTGAAGAATCCGGTTATGACTGCTTCCGGGACATTTGGAAGCGGTGCAGAATACAGTGAATTCTATGATCTGGGAGAACTGGGGGCTGTTGTGACCAAAGGTGTGGCCAATGTACCGTGGCCGGGCAATCCAACCCCGAGAATCGCAGAGACCTACGGTGGTATGATCAATGCCATCGGTCTGCAGAATCCGGGCATCGATGTGTTCTGTGAGAGAGATATTCCATTTTTGAAAAAATACGATACCAAAATTATTGTAAATGTTTGTGGGAAAACTACAGAGGATTACTGTGCCGTTGTGGAACGTCTGGCCGAGGAAGACGTGGACATGCTGGAAATCAATATTTCCTGCCCGAACGTCAAAGAGGGAGGCATTGCCTTTGGTCAGGATCCGAAAGCAGTGGAAGCCATCACAAAAGAAGTGAAAAAGAGAGCAAAACAGCCGGTGATTATGAAACTCAGCCCCAACGTAACTGACATTACTGAAATGGCAAGGGCTGCGGAAGCCGGTGGTGCGGATGTATTGTCTCTGATCAACACCCTGACAGGAATGAAAATTGATATCCATCGAAGAACTTTTGCCGTTGCCAACAAGACAGGCGGAATGTCCGGTCCTGCAGTGAAGCCGGTGGCGGTGCGGATGGTGTACCAGGTGGCCAATGCTGTGAAAGTGCCGATTATCGGTATGGGCGGTATTGCCACAGCAGATGATGCCATGGAATTTATACTGGCAGGTGCCACAGCGGTATCAGTGGGTACTGCAAATTTCTATAATCCTTATGCGGCAAGAGATGTGGCACGGGGAATTGAAGAGTATATGAGGAAGTATCAGGTGGAAGATATTAATACACTGATCGGAGCGGTAAGATAACAGGAGGAGAATCATGGAAGCATATAAACAGGAATTTATAGATTTCCTGCCTGTCCATTTTTTATAGACCTCGTGAATGCCCTCAAATGCTTGGTTTTACAGGCTTTGAGGGCATTTTTAATTTGAGAGGAAACTATCGTAACTTATCGTAAAATGGTGTAATTTGATGAAAAAAGTGTGTAGTAAAGTGTGTAGTAATTCGTAGGAAGGATACGCCAAATATCAAGAGTGGCAGTGAATTCGTCCATGTGTTTGTAGAGATACAGATGCATGGACATTTTTTATTTTGGTTACCGGCACAGATGCTGGAGAAAGAGAGGATTTTATGACAGAGAAGATTAGAGAATACAGTATGAACGGAGCATTAATTATTGGAGTAGACAACGGCTACGGAAATATGAAAACAGCCAGGAGATGCTTTAAGACAGCAATTGCAAAGTATGACAGCGCACCTGTGTTAAGCAGAGATTATATCGAGTACGACGGTGGATATTATGTCATTGGAGAGGGAAGAAAGGGTTTTGTGGCAGATAAGCAGACTGATGACGACAATTATGTGCTGACACTTGTGGCTATTGTAAAGGAACTGGAAGCAAGAGGAATGACAGACTCTGTAAACAGGGCAAGGATTCATCTTGCAGCTGGGCTTCCTCTTAAATGGGTGCAGGCACAGAGGGAGGACTTTAAGAGATATATGCTTAGAAACAGCAGTGTGGAGGTCGGCTATAAGGACAGACTTTATTGTATTGAGTTTGCCGGATGTACGGTTATGCCGCAGTGTTACTCGGCAGTGACAGAGAATCTGAAGGATTTTGCAGGCGTAACGCTTCTTGCAGATATTGGAAACGGCACCATGAATCTGATGTATCTGAATAACGGTAGACCAATGGAAAGCAAGGCATGGACCGAGAAGCTTGGCGTGTTCCAGTGCTTTCAGAAGATTCACAACATGGTGCAGGACAAGACGGGGGACAATCTTATGGACGATGTAATTGATAATATTCTTCGTAGCGGGAAGATTGAACTGCCGGAGCCCCATGCATCCATTGTGGAAAAGGCAATTTGTGACTATGTGGAGGAGATTTTCCAGAAGCTTCGTGACCATGAATATAATGAGAAGCTGATGAAGGTTTACTTCATGGGTGGTGGAGCAAGACTGGTAGAGCAGTTTGGGAATTATAATCCGGACACCACCATTTTTAATCATGATATTCGTGCTAATGCCAAAGGATACGAGTATTACTGCTATATGCTTTTAAGACATCAGAGCAAGTCAGGCAGAAGGTAGGTGAGGCAATATGACAAAGCAGTACAGGAATCACAACATTCGTTTCAATATGACGGATGAGGGAGGAGTGCGGGCGTGGGAACGCCTGCATTCCGAAGAGGTAGAACAGAGCTTTAAGTCGCAGAACGCGTTTGTGGTGGCGGCTATCAATGATTATTATGAAAGGCATCTTTCCAAGAAAAACGATCCCTATCTTGAAAGCAGGGAAAAGGAGGATGCTTTTGCAGACAGGCTGGTGGGATAATGTCTTATCCGTATCAGCAGGGGAATCCGCAGGTTGTGACCCCGTCGGCAGGAAAGTCATTGATGGAACAGGAAAGTGTCTGTGAGCAGACAAAAGATTCCCGGGAAGAAGAAATGCCTCAGCCGGAAGAGAATGAGTTTCTTGATTACTCGTTTGGTGTGTAATTTTTTGAAAAGGAGTTGATATTATCATGGAAACGGGATATACTAACAGTGTAAGGAAAGTAAGGAATGCATTACATTTTAAAGGAGGTTTTAATATGGAACTTGCTAAAGTAACATCAAAAGGTCAGGTAACAATTCCGGTAGAGATTCGTAGAAAACTTGGGATAAAAAACGGCGATAAAGTGCTTTTCATGGAAGAAGGTGGTCGTATATATATGATGAATTCCTCGATGGATGCGTTTAGGGAGGCACAGAGAGCATTTTCCGGAGAAGCACAGCAGGCTGGATTGAACAGCGAAGAAGATGTAGTCCGGATGATTAAAGAACTCAGGCAGGAAAGCGTGGTGAAGTAAATGCGGATAATGCTTGATACAAATGTGTTGATTTCAGCGTTACTGTTTCCGAGTCAGAAGTTCAATTCCATTATGGAATATATCTTTGCGGAACATGAATTGGTGCTTTCTTCATATGTAGTGGAAGAATTAAAAAGTGTAGTACGCAGAAAGTTCCCGAAAAGAGAAGCTGACATTGAAAGACTTTTATTTTTGATGAGCTTTGAATATGTCTACACACCAGATGAGATTGACCAAGAATTATTTGAAATTCGTGATGTGAAGGATTATCCGGTCCTTTTTACAGCTATTATTGAAGATGTGGATGTTCTTATTACAGGTGATAAGGATTTTTCTGATATTGTAATAGAAAAACCTGAAATTGTAACACCAGCAGAATTTGTGGAGCGGTATTTATAGCCGATGTACATTCGTACAATTACTAAAGTGAACATCGGCTACATTCCAGGGCACAATTGCGGCAAAGACAGAAAACTCACCATCCCCTTTGCAGATGGTGAGTTTTTCTGTCCGGGGGTCTCGGGGGCGTAGCCCATGAGCAGGTAGCACCGATGGTGAAGACAATGAGGAGAAAATAAAATCGGGGTGCCGTAAGGCACTCTGATTTTATTTTTGACGATTTGGCAAGCCAGCGGTACTACCTGCCTATATCATCCCCACCACATCGGAAAGGGAATAGAAGATTTCAATAAGTAGTAGAGATGTGGAAAAAGCAGTCCGAAGCGGTAAGCGAAGGGCTGCTTTTGTCTGTCTGACGGAGTCTTTTTTCCGGCGGGCAGACCTGTGGGGATGATGTGCCCTGCTGACGAAGCATCGCTTACACAAAGGCTACGAAGAAATACCCAGACGGATGCAGATGATAGCGGTTCTTATGGACAGTATAGCTATAGCAGATACAGTTTGGACAATATCTGCAACCAAATGGCTACAAAGCAGAGCAACAGTAGAACCACAACAGGGGCATGACACTGCAATTTACCGGGGCAGACCACAATTTCTATTAGTATGTAGCCATAATCCGGTGCAATCGTAGCCAAAACACAATAACTGAATACAAAAATACCAAAAAGCGAAGCCATGAAACAAATGGAAGAAAAGGCAGCAATACCAATTCAACCAATGAGTTTTGTGGCTTTTTTGTTGCCTTAAACCACATTTTGAAATCTCAAAACAGTGGTGACAGGGAAGCAATGTAACCAATTAACCCGGGCAGTATTGAAATCGGATACTGTCCACCACAGATAAAAAGAAGGAGAACATTATGGGGAAACGAACAAGAGACGAGGTAATCTATTCTCGTGTGGATTACCATGTAAAGCAGGAATTTGAATCGCAGATGAAGGAGAGCGGATATAAGACTTCCGCTGATTTCATCGACTATCTGCTCCGTGTCAACAAGGGCAGGCAGATTGACGGGACAACACTGAAGCAGTTTATGGAGGTTATGAATGATGTCTGCTATGAACTAAAAAAGCAGGGGGTCAATATCAACCAGCTGGCAAGGAATATCAATGCCTATCCGGATTTGATATCCATGACAGCATTTGAACCGTTCCAAAGAGTATTCCGGCGGTTGGAAGACTCGGTATTAAAGCTATATGAAAAGGTGGTGAATTAGATGGCAGTATATGGAAATGTCAATGTAAAATATGCTCCCTGTAAGTCTGTGGCACAGCTTCACAGTGCGGCAGATTATATCCTAGGGCAGAAGAAGGAACAGCTAAGTTCCGGTGTTATCAAGACAAAGTCGGAGTTATATAATGCCTTTGGCTGCAATCGGGATAACTTTGCAAACAGTGTCCTTATGACAAGGAAAATGCATCAGAAGAAGTACAGCCGGTTCTTCCCAAGGGACATTCTTGCACAGAAGCTGTCCATATCCTTTCATCCGGAGGACAATGATAAGCTGACTTATGCAGATGCTTACAAGATAGCGGAGGACTTCGCTCATAAGTTTTTCTGGAAGAAGGGATTTGAGGTATTGTTTGCGGTTCATGTGGATACGGAGCATGTTCACGTGCATTTTCTGGTAAATAACTGTAACCAGAAGGATGGTTCTTCCTTTCGGAGAGGTCCGAAGGAACTGGTGGAAATGTCGGAGTATTTTGGAGAACAGTGCAGGCGCCGGGGCTTGACGCACTCTGTTCGTGACAGCTTCTACAATCCGGATAAGACCAGAGAGGAACGCACCTTAGCGGAAAATCAGATGCAGAAAAGGGGAAAACTTTCTTTCAAGGATGAAATGCGTGTGTATATCAGACTTGCCATGAATGACCCGACCACGCAGAACATCCATGATGTGGTAAATATGCTTGAGAGAACCTATCACATGAATGTGCGCTTAAAGGGGAATACCATCAGTTATGCCCTTCCTTATCGCAGCAGCAATGGTGGTAAGGTGCAGGCAGTACGAGGCAGTAAGCTTGGTAAGCGATTCACGGTTGCAGGCATCAGGGAGTATATGAAACAGAAGGAAAAAGAGGATTGGTTTGATTATCCAAGGCAGGAACAGGACATCGAACATTCCAGTCAGTCCATGAAGGATTATCCCAGATGGGAAGAGGATGAGGACGAAGTGAAGGAGTCTGCTTCTAAGGCTAAAAAGCAGGTACCAACACAGGAGTCACAGCCGACCAGAAAACCGGATGTTTCTGTATATGAGGCATATGACGAGTTTCAGGAAAAACACGAGATACCGGAGAATGACGAGTCTTTCTTTTATGGTGCTGCATTTGATGACTTCAATAAAGAGTGGCAGGGACTTGATGCAGGCGCAGGCTCGGTAAGTACTGAGTTTAGCACAACAAATAACTCAACCGACGCAGAACCAGATAATGAGGATGAGTTAGACGAATTACTTGATAGCAATTCGTCAACTGTGCCGGTTCAGAATAAGCCGTTTCCATCCCCAGCAGAATACCGCAAGCTCTCTCTGGAAAAACGTGCTAAACTTCTTCCGCCACCTTCTGATGACCGAATGGAAGAACTAAAGAAGTATCAGAACAGAATGGGATATACCGAAGAATCCATGCGGAGTATGCGTTACAAGATGTCCGTCTATGATGATTTTACTGAGGAATATGATTATCGTGTGAAATACAACAGAAATCATCCTTCAGAGGAGCAGCTAAAAGCACAAGGGGAACAGCAGATAATCACACCGGTTCGTAGACGTGGGCGTGGCAGATGACAAGCATGGGTAAAGAGTGATAACAAAAGGTATGTGGATATGAAAATCTGGTTTTTACGAGAAATGGAGGAGAAACATGAAGAAAAAATGGCTTAAAAGGAGCAGCGCGATTCTACTTTCAATGATAATGGCATTGTCATTATTTCCGGGAATGAATGGAACAATACCGACTGTACAGGCAGCGGAAAACACATCCCCTGAATCAGCATACTGGACGGAAGTAGATGGATTAAAAGGGTTTAGTCTTTCTGATACAAGCACAACAGTCGGTAAAATCATATCAAGATTATAGTGTTCAATATTTCTTTCTACCTCACGTCCACCTTCCATTTGAACAGTCGCAAAATTTGCGACAGTTGAGTTATCGAGCTCTTCTTTTAGGGCATTGTTAATATGTTTACCGATGGTTTTTACATCACGGTCAAAAAGCTCTGCCATTTGATTTCGTGTAATCCATACTGTTTCCTGCTCCCACGAAACAGGTACATTCAGTTCTAAGGTTCCATCTTTAAATGTAATCAACTCATTTTTCATTTGGTCATCTCCATTTCGTTTATAGCTTGTCAAATAAGAATCTGTTTATTCCGCATCCTCTTTCGCCCGACACTTATATACATTATGTTGATTTTTACATTGCGAAGAACAGAACTGCACATTGGAGCGGCTGGCTACAAATATCTTTCCACAGTGCTTGCACAGTTTCAGCGTAGAGTTTTCATCCGTTATCATAAAGGAAAACAAGGGATACCAGTAAAAAGATAAAATCCACTTTCAAGGCGAAAGGAAAATCCGGCAAGCATGTGACAAGTACAACACCGTATGGGTATCTGAAAGACAAGGATGACCCGAATGTATATGCAGACGGAAGATGCTGTAATTTTGCAAACAGTAGAAAAGATTTGTTGGATTGGCTGAAAGCATTGAAAGATGAAAAAGTTGTTGATATCCGTAAAGTGTACAAAAATGGAGTTACCGATTCTGTCATAGATAACTACCGCAGGTATCTGGAAAAATAGTTAAGAAGTTAGCAGGTAAAAATATAGAATGCGGAAAAGGCAGGACTGATGTTCTCAACGCAAATGGATGTGGTCCACCGCTCTGCGGAAGAAACTTTGAATACTATTCGGAGGCCCCCTATCTTTCCACAGAAATCGCATCCGCTATGGTGGAAGGGGTTCAGAGTAAAAATGTCGGAACAGGGGGGGCAGTGATTCGTCGGGAGCAGTGAATCAGGAAATGCTGGAACAGCTTCTTGCCGCATTAAATGCACCGAAGAAAGTTTGAAGGAGACCAGCTATGAATGAGAAAGGAAGAAACCCGGTGTTGCCGCCGGAGATATGTATTGCAGACGGGGAAGCCCATGTATTCGGAAACAGGCTGTATGTGTACGGAAGCCGGGATTTAGACGACACAACGTATTGCAGTGAGCAGTACAATGTTGGTTCCACAGAGGATATGGAACACTGGACGGTTCACGAAAAGTCCTTTGATGGAAATGATGTGCCGTGGATTCATGATAAAAAGGGAAAGGACTATCCGGTAACGGATATGGATTTGAAAAATCCGACGCCGATGTTTCAGCATATGATAAGTACAATGCCGGCATTCATCCGATTCCTGATTAAGATTTCAGGGAAGAAAAACCTGAACATGGGAAAACTGATGCCAAACCAGCAGTATGTGTTTGCACCGGACTGTATTGAGAAAGACGGAAAATACTACCTCTATTTTTGCATGACAGGCAATTCGGAAGGCGTTGCGGTTTCCGACAAACCGGAAGGTCCGTTTGAAAATCCCGTACAGATGCCCAGCGGGGGAATCGACCCGGTAATCTTTATTGGTGATGACGGGAAAGCCTACTACTATTGAGGACAGTTCCGTGCTTGCGGCGTACCGCTGAACGAGGATATGGTCTTCTTTGACGATGAAAACGTAGTACACCGGATTGTCACAGGGGAAGAACACGGTTTCCACGAAGGAAGCTCCCTGCGGAAGCGAAACGGCATTTATTATTAAGTATATCCGTGTGTGTACCGGGATAAAAAACTGACCTGCCTTGCCCTATGCAACGTCGAAAAGTCCGTTAGGGCCATTTACTTATCAGGGGATAATTATTGATAATGCCAAATGCGACCCGAAATCCTAGAATATACACGGCAGCATTCAGGAATATGAGGGGCAGTGGTATGTGTTCTATCACCGTTCTTCGGGAAACAACGAGTATCACAGATGTTTATGTGTGGAAAAAATCAATTTCAATGGGGACGGAAAACTTACGGTTTTGGCAGATGGAAAAGCAATTGCGGAAGCAGAGCCGGGAACCTATGAAATCAAAGTAACCTGTAAAGTAGATGTGGTACTGCATTCCGTGACCATTCAGTAAAGGAAATGCAAACCTATTCTTACAATAAATAACTCAAAACTATAATACGAAAAGAAAAATATATGCTATCTTTATCCAAAAGAGAAAGATTTGCAGGAGGATGAAACATGGAAACAGCAAAAATAAAAGAATTGGTCTCCAAAATGACTCTGGAGGAGAAAGCATCTTTGTGTTCCGGGCTTGATTTCTGGCACACAAAAGGAGTGGAACGTCTCGGAATCCCTTCGGAAATGGTATCAGACGGACCTCACGGACTCCGCAAGCAGGACGATAAAGCAGACCATTTGGGAATCAACGACAGCATTCAGGCTGTTTGCTTTCCAGCGGGATGTGCAACCGCATCCAGCTTTAACCGTGAGCTGGTGACAAAACTTGGAGAAACACTAGGGGAAGAGTGTCAGGCAGAAAATGTAAGCGCAATCTTAGGCCCGGCTATGAACATTAAGCGTTCCCCGCTGTGCGGACGTAATTTCGAATACTATTCAGAGGACCCGCTTGTGTCAACGGAAATGGCAGGTGCGCTTGTCCACGGCGTCCAGAGCAAACATATCGGAACAAGTCCGAAGCATTTTATGGCAAATAACCAGGAATATCACCGCTTAACAAGCTCTTCAGAAATGGATGAACGCACCATGCGTGAAATTTACCTTGCTTCTTTTGAAGGAATGGTAAAGAAGGAAAAGCCGTGGACCATTATGAACGCATACAACAAGCTGAACGGCACATACCTTTGTGAAAACAAAGAAATGCTCACAGATGTGCTCCGCAGGGAATGGGGATTTGACGGCTATGTAATGACAGACTGGGGTGCGATGAATGACCGTGTGGAAGCTCTGAAAGCAGGCTGCAATCTGGAAATGCCGTCCTGTGAAGGCGCTACGGATGCGGAAATCGTTGCCGCAGTACAGGACGGAACACTGGATGAATCTGTACTGGACAAGTCCTGTGAAGAATATTTGAATGTTATTTTCAAATATGAGGAAAACAGAGACAAAAACGCGGTATTTCAGCATGAAAAAGACCATGAGACAGCCCGGGAAATCGAAGAGGAGTGTATTGTGCTTCTGAAAAATGAGGATGCGCTTCTCCCGTTGTCCGCAGACAAAAAGGTGGCTTTTATCGGCAAATACGCCGAGAAACCACGCTATCAGGGCGGCGGAAGTTCCCACATCAACAGCTTTAAAACAGAATCTGCAATGGACGCCGTAGAATTTCTCGCAACTGTAAAAAAGGAAAACATCACATTTGCCAAAGGCTTTGATGATGTTGAGGATAAAGCGGATGAAGCATTGGCTGCAAAAGCCGTAGAGGCTGCTGCAAATGCGGACGTGGCGGTAATCTTTGCCGGACTGCCGGACAGCTTTGAATCCGAAGGGTATGACCGGAAGCATCTTGGGATGCCGAACTGCCAGAACGCACTGATTGAAGCGGTGGCGGAAGCACAGCCGAACACCATTGTTGTGCTTCACAACGGCGCTCCGGTAGAAATGCCGTGGCTCGGAAAAGTAAAAGCCGTGCTGGAAGCCTATCTGGGCGGACAGGCTGTGGGCGGTGCAGTGGTCAATGTGCTTTACGGAAATGCAAATCCAAGCGGACGATTGGCGGAAACATTCCCACTTCGGATACAGGATACGCCATGCTATTTGAATTACGGCGGAGAACATGACAAATCGGTTTATTCAGAGGGCGTATTTGTGGGATACCGCTATTACACATCCAAAGAAATGGAAGTCCTGTTCCCATTCGGATACGGATTGTCTTATACGACCTTTTCTTACGGCAATCTTACGGTGGACAAAAAGGAGTTTAAGGAAAGCGAAAAACTGCTGGTATCCGTAGACGTAACAAATACAGGCGCATGTACAGGAAAGGAAGTCGTACAGCTTTACGTAGCGCCGAAGGGCGGAACAATCATCCGCCCGGTACGGGAGTTAAAAGCATTTGAAAAAACAGAACTTGCACCGGGTGAGACAAAAACCGTCACCTTTGAACTTGACAGCAGAGCCTATGCATACTGGAATACGGAAATCCATGACTGGCATGTGGAGACCGGAGCCTATGAAATCCAGATTTGCCGGAATGCACAGGAAGTGCTTCTGTCAGAGGAAGTACAGGTAGAATCAGAAACCGTCCTGCCGAAAGTGTATACCCTCAATTCCACAATGGGAGAAATCATGGCAGACCCGAAAGGAAAAGCCATATTGGAACAGGCAATGGGTGAAATGGAAGGAATGGACGGCGAGAGTACAGAGGAACAGATGCAGGATGATTCCGGAGTGATCAACGACGAAATGATGGCGGCAATGATGGAAGCCATGCCGCTCAGACAGATGCTGAGTTTTGTACCGGGAGTGACAAAGGAAGCACTGAACCAGCTTGTTGCAGCGCTAAACGCAGCAGAATAAACATACAGATCTACAAAAAAATACCGGGACAGGGGATTCAAGTTTCCTCTGTCCCGGTGGTTTTCTAGGACCACCAGGTGTCAGGCAGTGCGCCCTGCAAGGGCTTGAAATAATGCAGGTGGAAATCCTGTC
>JBJELU010000016.1:0-20918 GCA_051879355.1 Oliverpabstia sp. | reverse complement strand
GTTATTAGGCTTCAGCATTACTTTCAGGCTTTTTATCACTGTTTTCCTCCTCCTGTAGCAGCTCCTGTTGTTCTGTCTTTTCTGTACGATCGATTATCTCAAAGGGCTGGCCTTTTGCAATAAAATATGTCCTTACACTGTCTATCTGCCGTTCCAGATCATCTTTTTGTTTACGACTGGATACTCTGCAATAACCAAGATACGCCTATAGTTTTTAAAATTCATGTATAGAATAATACTTCATAGTAATAATTCCTTTCAGTATTATTCTACGTTATTAACTTATAAAATTCAACATTTATTTACGCGGCAAAGAAATCATGGTAATTTTCCAGACTTCGTTGCCGTTTTTTATCGTTTCCTGTTTCCAGTAAAATATAACATGCACACTGAAATGTGCCAAACTGTATCGCTTCGCAGCGATACAGTTTGGCACATACAACGACAAATTATATCTTCTTTTGTTGATGAGAGACAAGCAAGTTTTCTCTTAACCCTTAAAAATCGTACACATCTCCAGATAAATTCTACAATTCTGATGATTATAGTCGTATGCAAGTGCCTGTTCAAACTGTTTCTTCGCCTCTGCATAATCCGCAAATCCCAGATTTGCCAACCCCATCAGGTAATGACAATGTGCTTTATTCTTCTGATTCATATCATCATCAAAAATCAGGAAATCCGGTAATGATACTGCAAAAAAGTCATTTTTCATCTGATCATACAAATGGCGTTCTCCATAATCTATCAATTTGTTAAAGCATGCATATGCTCCCTTCTTATCTCCACTTTCCAGTTTTGCAAGCCCCTTATACAAAATCATGTCAGCCGGCTGATCATAGTAATACATGGCTCCTGCGGGCTCATCCTCACCCATCTGAGCCAATGCCATGCATTTTTCTGCTTCTTCTGACTTGCCAAGCGCATACTTGACTTTTCCAAGATAATAATAGATATGATTATCCTTCGTTCCTTCCAGTCTTCCCTCTCCAAGATTCAGCGGATAATCAAGTGCCTGTGTAAGCAGTTGTTCCGCATGTACATAATCACCTGCTGCAATCGTAGTTTTTGCCATCTGTGTCAGCGCAATCTTATATTGACCGGAAATACGTCCCTCTGCACCTTCCCACGGACGGAACTGATGTGCCATGATTGTATCGTAAGCTTTTTGATAGTTTCCAACCAGATTATACAACGTCACAAGTTCCAGCATTGCATCATCACGTTCTTCAATAATTGACAGATATTTTTCAAAATTCCTCAAACGGATTTCAAATGCAGTTCCCACCTTCTTGTACAACTGATCCAGTTCAAGGAATACACGCGTATCTGTCTGATCCAGTTCAAATGCACGTTCCATCTGTCTAATTGCTTCCTTTACATCACCCTTTTTATTGTAATATGCGATTGACAGATTACGATGTACAGTCGGGTAGCAGTCATCCAGATGAACAGATTTCTCCCACAATTCCATTGCATCATCAAACTGCAATTTATCATAATACAGGTTACCCAAATAATAGTAAGCCTTTGCACCATTTTCATTGCATGCAATTGCTGCATTCAGTACTGCGATATCCTCCAGCTTATTAGGGAAACAATAAAGCGGTGATACATTCTCTGCTTTACAATAAGCATCCAATGCTGCTTCCTTTTGTCCAAGCTGTTCCAGATAATAACCGGTATAATAGGCAATCATCGGCTGTTTTTTTGTACACTGAGCAAGCATCGCATTTGCCTCTGCATAAAATTTTGCCTCTGCATAGTCTCTTGCGGCCTGCAAATAACTTTCATGGAAATCACGCATGTAGCCATTCATTGCAGATAACATCTCTTCTGCCGCTGCAGTGAAACTCAACAGCCCATCCTCAAAGACTCCACCGGCCAGAATCGCTGCCTCAAACATGGAGACATAATCAAACGGATCGACTGACAGATTCTCTTCAATCCATGTCTTCGCCTGCTCTACAGCACCAAGCTTACGCAAAATCACAGCCTTTAATCCACGTGCTTTGATGTTATGTGTATTTTTGATCAGGCCTTTTTCTACCAGTTCCAATGCAGACTCATATTCACCCTTACCACATGCAATCACAGCCAGATAATAATACGACATCTCCTGCTGTTCACTACTCCATGCAGCTTTATAAAATGCATCATATGCCTCATCAAACTTCTGCTGATAGAACAGTGCCAGTCCAAGACTATAATAAGCTTCACTGTTATAAGGATTGGGACTTCTCCATGTCAGCCGCTTGATTGCTGCTCTGAAATACTTTTCTGCCTCTGTAAATCTGCCCCGACGGAACAACAGCATACCATATGCCTGGTTGATACGGCTATCGCCAGGATCCCTCTTCAACCCTTCCAGATAATATGGATCAGGAAGGTATGTCGCATGACGATGCTGCTCAATATGCTGTGCAGTCAACAACAATTCCTCATTTGTCATAATCTCTTCCGGCTGCTTTGCTGCTTCTGCCGGTTCGCCTAACTCCGGAATTTTTTCTTCCATTGGACGATACTCCACCAAAAGCTTACTATCGGCATATACTGCCACATGAAGATCCTGGATTTTCTGAAGCTGCACATTAATACTTTCTTCAAATATATCGATTGGAGACAACTTTACCTGTTTACGATACACTTCTTTTCCTGCATTTGTTACAACAATCTGTGCTTTTTCGTAAATCTGTGTCGTATATACTGTCACATGTACACCATTGTCCTCCCGCTCCACGCCAAGCACTGCATGAATCGTTGCATTCTTTACTGCACCAACCTTCTTGTAAGGCATGAAATACTGTTTGAAAGACTTCTCCTCAAACGGTTTGAGCCAGGTAAAGTCCGGCTGATTTTCAGTATACACACCAGTCATCAGTTCAATGTACGGACCATCTTCATCCGTCAAATTGCGATCCCATGCTTTTCCGAATTCACCACACCCCCAGGTCCACTGCTTCTTGCCAGGTGAAAAATGATGATCTGCCACGTGAAGCAATCCTGCCTCCTTCTGGTAATCGTAGCCGCCCACAAAATCAAAATCCGAGCGTTCTGCCATGTAAGAAGTCGGTACCGGAATATTTTTGTATCTGGAAATATCTACACCCTCACTATAATCATGCTTATAGTAAATACCTTTTGCAATCGGGAAACGTGAAACATCTCGTTTTCCATGATCATATACCGTATGTACATCCGGAGGGAAAATCGATTGTGTATGATCATTAACCGCAACAGCCGGATTTGCCCACCAGAGAAATGTCTGGGGCATAGGTGTACGATTATACAGCTGACCACCCACCTCAATATATGCTTTTCCAGGATACAAAGTAAAGGACATAATCCCCTTTGTTCCATACATCTGATCTACGTCATTAACCAGCAGGGTTTTACTTCCATCCGCATGCTCCTTAATCTGGTAATCAAGCGGCATATAAGTCGTTGGTCTATGATGCTGCGGCCAGTTAAATTCAATTCCACCGGAAATCCATGGACCAACCAGACCTACCAGTGCCGGTTTGATCACATGATTGTAATATACAAAATCATAATCATTCGTCTTATCGTAAGCTCTCTGGATGCGTCCGCCAAGCTGCGGTAAAATCATAATTTTAAGATATTCATTTTCCAGATAGACTGCTCTCCAGATTTTGTCCGTTTTTTCATGACTGATTTTTTCTGTTGTCGGATAAGGATAAATCTTACCTGAGCTGCCCTGATATACTCGTTTCTCAAGAAACATCGGATTTTTGTCAGGTTCTCCGATTTCATATGTAGGGATGAGTACATCCTCCTCCCAGATTTTTACTCTGTCCATTATAATCCTCCTTAAATCATTTTGATAAATTGTTCTTGCTTTTTTGTTTGATAATGCCAGTATACATAGATTATTCCTGAATATCACTATTCACAGTTGCTTTCATATTTACATTTTTTGCGAATAAATAGCATGTCTTTTTTACTCTCCTATATGGTATAATATTTATCAGAATATTCCCCTTAACAACCTGCTCATCCATCAGTTAACCGTTTGGATGACTCTGCATCAACTTATGAAAGGAGATTACCTGATGCAATCTTACGAGGCACACGTTGCAGCTAATTCTCAATACTTTATACATTTACCCAGTACAGCTGCACAGCATACTTTTTTTTATCCGATTCATACCGGTTATTTTATTTATGAACCCGGTTATTCACTGACACGAGATGCTTATGATAGTTTTCTACTCATGTACATTGAAAAAGGGCAGCTTGTCGTTGAATATGAAAATAAAACACAATCTGTATCTTCCGGAAACTTTATACTGCTCGACTGCTACAAATTACATTCCTACCACATGGACACTGACTGTGAAATTCTCTGGATGCATTTTGACGGACCTTCTGCACGACCATACTATGACCTGATTACTACGAAGCTGGGATATGTGTTTTTTCTCTCAAATCCTTATTCTGCTGTTGAAAAGCTTTCACATATTTATCAGTCTTTCCTTCAAAAAAAAGTACTTAGTGAAGCGCTTCTGTCAAAACTCATTACAGATATTTTAACTGTTTTTCTGACAGATACTTCCATCCTATCTGCTGGGAACTTACCCGAGGATTCAGATATACATCAAATAAATGATATCGTTACATTTATCAACGAACACATTTCAGATAATCTATCTGTATCAGAACTTGCCAATCGTGCTATGTTAAGTAATTATCATTTTATCAGAATATTTAAAAAACATACTGGGTTTACACCTCATGAATATGTTCGTAATATTCGTATCTCGACTGCACGCTATCTATTAAAAACGACTGAATTAACAGTAAAGGATATATGCTTTCGCACCGGTTTTTCTTGTGAAAGTGTCTTTTGCACTGCATTCAAAAACAAAACCGGGACAACACCCGCACAATTCCGTTCACTTGCCTCAACGAAAACTGACAACTTGCACTAATATCCATAAAGCAGGATTGATTTTACCCAATCCTGCTTCCTATCTGTATTGCAATCTGTCGCATACCAAGCTTACTTGGATGCCCGTTTTGTTTATCAATATGTTTTAATTCTATATACTCCACCTGGTAATGTCTGCTGACTTCACGTTCCACATCACGTATTAAAGATGTGATATCATCATTAATCACTGTAAGGATCCTGCTTTGTGGAAAATTTTGTATCATATACTCAACAATATTACAAAACGCTGGTGCAAAATATAACAAATCTGATGATTCCTGTCTGCCATAACATATTTCTCCAATAGGACTTTGATTAAAGAAATCATTTGTCCCACCAAATATTATAATAATATCCGGAACATCGCCTCTATTATTAAGATTTCCAAACTCCCTGTTCATCCGATATACAAAAGACGTTTTTACGCCGTCATAATCCGGATAACCAGTGTAACAAACAGTGCTGCCACTATAGCTGCAATTTGCCACCAGCTCCATTTGCTTTTCTTCCATCAGTAATTTCCACCAGACATCAGAAACATCGTTCACATCATTTTGAAGTGCATTTCCTGACTTTGAATACCAGCACTGGTAATCATCAGGGATATATCCTTCATAGGTCGAGTAAGAATCTCCCAAAATTGCCAGTTTTTTCACCTCGTCACACCTTCTTAAAGATTTATTTCATATACAGGACATACCGCAACATTAGAAATAACTCCGATAGATGTCATAACTTCCTCTTTTCTGGCTGCCATGGATGACTCCACATTTACATTGACCCCTTCTTTTAACGGTGTAATGTACACAGTCAGATTCTGCGTTTTCAACCGCTCTGCAAAATCTTTCAACCCGATTTCCCACGTCGCACCATTACAGAAATTATCACTAATCATTGACCCATCAATAAATGCATGCCCAATATCCCCCTGGTAATCAATCTGCAGCAGGGCATCCTTGAGTCCATCCATGCAATCAGAAGGAATATGCACTGTATAACGATTGTCTGCTACCTTTTTATATGAAACATCGATCGCTTTTTCTTCTGTCATATAAGAATATACACCTAAGATATCTACATCTTTTGGATCAGATGCCAGAACCCCCTGTGCCGGGTAGGTATAAACCGTATTTTGCGCATGCATTGTTTCCAGGCGGATTCCGTTCATATCCTCCAACAATGCTTCGCCTGTAAATACCAGTGTACCGTTTTTTAACTGATACATCTGATTGCTAAGTACACGGTTGAGTACAAGCACATCAAAAGAAGTCTGTCCATACTCCACGCGAAAACGGTCAACGCCATTTATTAACTCTGCCGTATAGGTGGACTCATTTTTACCGTTTACTTTTACATCCTCTGCAAACACAAAGGTCCCATCCATGCCATCCGGAATCATAAATACCCACGTATTTGTTCCCTCGCCGTTTACAATTGTCACCGGCTGTGCGCTTGCCCATATCAGATCTGCTCCCTCCATGTCAAAGTGGAACGGCAGAATTGCATTTTCATCCTCTGCAATGCTGATTGAAAGTGTAATCATCTCATTTTTCAGCTCCAATATGATTTTTTCCTCATGCTTATCTGACATTGGTGCATGATCCTGATAATTGTTTACGAATACAAATCCCTTTCTGCCATCAGTACGGACAGCATAACGAAGTGTATCCTTGTCAGTCGGTTCAATGAACGAAGCCCCTTCTGGCAGCACAGTCTGAAGTCCACATAATCTTTCTTTAAAACAACTGACAAACTGATGAATCGTCTTCGTTCTGCGATAAGATTCACGAACCTGACCGTATTCACCAAGTGCAGCCTGATAATCATAACTGATTTTCGGAACCTGACCTTCATTCATGAAAGTTCCATGTTTTCCAACAGGATTAGAACCACCCTGGAACATATAATACCCCAAAAAATTACATCCTGATGCAATCTTGATATTTGCCATCGCATCCACGCTTTTATAAGGATACTGAAAACGATAATAGTAGCTTACGCCCATTCCACCACCCATTTCACAGCATGCATACGGTTTTTCTTCCGGCTGATATCTCGGATGAAAATCATAATTACATTCATAACCATTCTTATGAAAATCCTGATATATATACTCTTCCGTAGCAGGATGTTCTCCCTTATATGAGTAAAATAACCAGGGACGGAACGCATAGCCTCCCCATAACGGCAGCATTGATTTGGGTGTAATTGCTCCACCCCATCCGGTACAGGTATAAAATACCGGTAAAAGTCCACATTCAGCAGCCAAATCCTTCATGGTAAGCATATATTCCTCACCTTCATCTCCTCCGAATACCCATTCATCCGAAATTCCGGTCGTAATCTCCCACGGAGCCGAGGAATGCATATATTCATTGTCAATCTGAATACCGATAATTGGTCCCTGATCCTTATAGAACAAACCCTGTACCTGTTTCGCAATTTCCGAATAGAGACGTCTCGTATAAAACAAAAATCCTTCACTGATTTTTCTGACTTCAAAAGGTTTTCCATACATCCAGTCAGGAATCCCTCCATTACGCACTTCACCATGATCAAATGGACCCACACGCAAAATGACATACATCTCATGTTTTTTACATAATTGGATGAATTTTCTTAAGTTCCGGCATCCCGAGAAATCAAATACACCTTCCTCCTCCTCATGGTGAATCCAAAAAACATAAGTGGCAATGGTATTTAAACCTGCCATTTTCATCTTAATAATTTCGTCCTCCCATCTGGAGTCAGACATTCTGCTGTAATGAAACTCACCGCTCACTCCATAAAAAGGAACATTATTTTTCTGCATATAATAATTTGTGAAGGACAGTTCCTCTCCCGCTCCATTAGAGCCACGGAATTCTTCACCCAAATCATAGATGTTTTTTTCTATTATCTGATTTAACTTCAATCTATATTCCACGGCAAAATCTCCTTTTTTCATTTATTCTTTAACTGCTCCACCAGCCAGGGATGATACAATCATGTCCTGCCCTATCACAAAAAAGATAATAAATGGAATTGCAATCAGCAGGGAACCAGCTGCAAAATCCGTGAAATTATTCTTTTTATCTGATACAAAGCTAAATAATCCCAATGCCAACGTCTGCTTTTCTGATGATCGTAATACCATTTTCGGAAAAATATAATCCATCCATGGCGCTGCAAAGCTGGATATCGCTGTAAACACCAGAATTGGTTTTGTAACCGGCATCACAATTTTTCTGAAAATCTGGAAATGACTTGCACCGTCAATACGAGCAGCCTCATCCAAAGATTTCGGCACAGTATCAACATAAGTCTTCACCATCCACGTGTTATACGGAATGTTGCCTGCGACATACACAAGTATCAGCCCCCATAAGGTATCCAATCCATTAACGCGAAGAAGAATTACATAAATTGCAACCATTCCTACAAAAGACGGAAAAATCTGTAAAATGAGCATTGCCATCATCATTTTCTTTTTCAATTTAAACTGAAATCTCGAAAATACATATGCCCCAAATGCAGAAGTAATCACCGTCAGTACAGTGGTTCCTGTTGCAATAATAAATGTATTCATAAACCATTTCGGATAATCTGTACGGGTAAACAGATATTTAAAATGCTCCAGTGTAAATCCGTTTTTAAAGGGTATTACGTCCAGATTCGCAATAGATGAACCGTGGGCAAAGGCACCACTCACAATATAAATCAACGGATAAATAACCCAAAGTGCCACCAACAATAAAACCATTACAGCAGCAAGGTGAGAAACTTTTTTCTTCATTATAATTCACCCTCCTTATATGCTTTTGTCTGTCTGAAATTCCAAATTGCAAACGGAGCCATAAATACAAAAATCATAACTGCAATAACAGATGCATAATGGTATTTCTGTGCAGTCATCGTCAGATTATAAATCCAGGTCACAAGAATATCAGTTCCACCTGCCGTTGTTGTTGTTGTATCTGATACAACAGGATTTCCCTGTGTCAGAAAATATATCGCACCGAAATTGTTGATATTATGTGTAAATCCCATAATCAAAAGCGGCATGGTCTGGAATAAAACAAGTGGCAGCGTAATTTTTCTTACAACCTGATAATTACTTGCTCCATCAATCTTGGCAGCCTCGTAGATATCCTCTGAAATTGCCGTCATATTTCCCATAACCAACAGCATAAAGTAAGGGAATCCTGCCCATAGGTTAATCATCACACAGGTAAATTTTGCCATTGTCGGGTCTGACAACCATGGTATGGATGCCTTCAGAGTACGATTCACAATACCAAAAGAACCGTTTAATAAATTTGCCCACACAAGCATACTGATTACTGACGGAACTGCATACGGAAGAATAAATATTGTACGGAACAACGGTTTCATTTTTATACGAAGTTCTTTCAATATAACAGCCAGAATCAGTCCCATCACAAAGCAGGTCATAGTTGCTAAAACTGCCCATACAACAGTCCAGATTGCCACTCTTCCAAATGCTTTCGTCCATGTTGCATTTCCTCCGAAAAGTGCAATAAAATTATCAAAACCCACCCAATCCACAGTATTATTCGGCGGCAGATGATCTGGCAAAGAATAGTTTGTAAATGCAACACACGCTGAGAAAAGAAGCGGTGTCAATACAAAAAATAATATCAATACTACCGAAGGTGCTAACGCTACAACCGGAAATGTCTTTCCTGACAAACTTACAGCTTTTTCAGACCTCAATTTACCAAACACACAGTAGTGTCGATATTCTTCCTGTGCATTTTTAACTGATAAGATATATAGCATCACAAACAGGGCAATAATCATTAATACCAGTATTCCATCAATCAACATAAATACAGAATTTCCTCGTTCCTTTACCGGCAATTCCGGCTGCGGATAACCAAGTGTCACCAGTTCTGTCAATTTACCTGTTATCCATGGAATCGAAAACAAAAAACAGAACTCACAAACTGCATAAATTACTCCTTTCACATACTGTTTGAGATACAAAATATGTGAAAGTCCCATAAACAGCACTGCTGTCCATGTTACCTTTTTTTTCGAACTACCGTCCTTTTCTAACTTCATCATATACTTCTCCCAACCGACATGAGCCATCTTTCAAAAGATGGCTCATGCACTAAACTCAAGTATGCCTCTGCAATCCGCCGAAGGCTATATTTTTACATTAAACACTATTACTTTTGCGAATCCATAATTGCCTGATATGCAGCATCTAATTCTTTCTGAACATCTGCCCCATCCCAAATATTCGCACTCGCAGCATCCATGATTGTCCATACATCATTCATCTCTGCAATTGCAGGTGTCGCAGCTGCATATTCCAACTGTTTTAAAAATCCGGCGACATACTCTGCATCCACTTCTACATTAACAGAGGGAAGCGAACCGGTAAGTTCAAATCTTAACTTCTGCATCTCATCAGATACCATAAAGAGAGCCAGTGCCGCTGCTTCATTCGGATAATCTGTATAAGCAGAAACAACCATATTCCTTGCATTTGACATAGATGCTGGTGGAACATCGCTTCCTGGCAGACAAGGGATTGTAGTTACCCCAAAATCAATTCCCGCATCTCGGAAATTTGCAACATTCCACAATCCTGTTATGTACATTGCTACATTTCCACTCATAAATGCTCCATCACAATATGCTGCATTGATATCAGCCGCCGGCGCATCAATAAGTCCTCTTAAGCTCTGCATATACTTATAACCATCTACTGCAGCTTTTGTATTTACATTTGGAGCAGCAGGATCATCACCATTTTCTCCAAAAATTCTATTTCCATCACCCGTCATAAAGATATATGTATAATAAACCGCACTCATATCCATCATAAATCCCTTTTTATCGGAATTCTCTCCCTGGAATCTTGTGCACCATTCAACAAGCTCATCAAAATTTTCAGGAACCTCTTCCTCTGAAATCAGTTCTTTGTTGTAAAATAATGCATATGTATCTGCGGAAAGCGGATAACCATACATTTCTCCATCTAATGTAACCGCATCTACGCAAGAAGAAAGAAGTTGTTCCTTTAAATATTCCTGATTCTGACTGGGCAAAATATGTCCCCCGGCAACAAGTGTTCCATTTGCATTACTGGGAGCCGCAAAAAGATCAGGTCCGACTCCTCCCGGGCCATCCAATGCAATCTGTCCTGGTGCATCACCCAATTCCACGTTCACATATTCCACCGAAATATTCGGATACAACGCATGAAATGCTTCTCCTGCCTGAATAACAAATTCATCTGCTCCGGCAGTTGACTCCCATACTGTCAGCGTAATTTCCTCGTCCGTAATCGGAATACCCTGGTATTCATTGGTACCTGCTGAACTTTCATCTTCCTCTGTTACATCCACTGCATTATCCTGAGTCTTTGTATTTTCCGTCTTATTATCTCCGCATCCGGACAGCAGTGTAGTTGCAGCAAATGTAACAGCCAAGGCAGCAGCTATTGCTTTTTTCTTCATTTTATAAAACCTCCTTATAACTTCTATTCTTTTTTTGGTATCACTTTGGATCGATACACAGATATTGATATTCACCCGGGCGTTTATCTGTATGTTTTTAGTGTATACCTATATTTTCCTTCTGTCATTTTTATACACTGCTTTTATATTTATAAAAATTGCTGAATCAATACTTATATGACTCCTGATTTTCCATCAAATTGAATCATAGTTTCTTGCTAATATGGAACATCCTTTATTTAAAGTAATTAATTCTCCCTCAACCGTAGTTACAATTCCACCAGCTTCTTCTACAATTAATGCACCTGCTGCATAATCCCAGGGACTAAGCATCAACTCAAAATATAGTTCTGCACGTCCGGCTGCAACATTGCACAAATCAATCGCCGCACATCCGCTCCGCCTAACGTCCAATGCACGCTCAAAATAGAAATATGCCATCTCAAAGGACTTCCGATTCAATTCCTCATAATACGGTGCTGTCCCAAACAAAACAATCCCATTTTCAAGCGGCTGGTCTGACACTCGAATTGACCGGCCATTTAGATATGCTCCTTTCCCTCTCTCTGCCAAAAACATCTCATCCAAATAAGGATTATATACTACCCCCATATATAACTCCCCATCTTTAGTGAGGCCTACAGATATTGCACTGGCATGGTAATCTTTAATAAAATTTGTGGTTCCATCAATCGGATCTACGATAAAAGCATAACCATATTCAACCGAGGCATGAAGTTCATCCTCCTCACCCACAAAAACTGCTTCTGGCAAAATCTGCAATAACTTTTGTTTTAATTCTCTCTGAATTTGCTTGTCATGAGTTGTCACAAAATTTGCATGCCCACACTTATTATCTACTATGATTTCACAACGAGCCGCATCTATCATGATCTTTGAACATTCTCTGACTACATCCGCAATCCTATTTAATAAATTATTCATATTTACCTCCAAATTCCTACAATTCTTATTTATTCCTATCTCCCGTTTTCAAGATTTGCATAATAAATCATATTACATGTAAATGCTATTCGCATTAAAAATATTTGCTGTTAAATACATAAAACTTGCCATTTTTTTCACTTTTTATAAGAAAAGCAGGCACTGCCGCTGGCAATCCCTGCTCCTTTGGTCTTATACATATGAAAATTATTCCACCGGAACCTCAATCAGTTCTTTCGGTGAATGTGCCAGGTTCCTGTAACCGTCTTCAGTAACCACAATCATATCCTCGATCCGTACTCCGCCAAACCCAGGTACATAGATTCCCGGTTCAACTGTCATGACCATTCCCGGCTGCATCAGTGTTTCTCCCATTGGTGAAAATCTCGGATCCTCGTGGATAAACAGTCCTACACCGTGGCCCAGTCCATGTCCGAAGCACTCTCCGTATCCTGCTTCTCCGATGATATCACGGGCAACTTTATCCACACTTTTACCGGATACGCCCGGTTTTACTGCTTCCAGAGATTCCAGCTGTGCTTTTAACACGATGTTATAGATTTCTTTCTGCTTCTCACTGGCTTTTCCAAGTACAACAGTTCTGGTCATATCAGAACAGTATCCTTTATATTTGCATCCGAAGTCCATGGTTACAAAATCGCCCACTTCCAGTTTTTTCTCACTGGGGATGGCATGAGGCATGGAAGAATTCAGTCCGGAAGCAATGATGGAATTGAAGCTGGTGGTCTCTGCGCCCTCTTTTTTCATCTGATACTCCAGCTCAGCAGCCACTTCCAGTTCTGTCATGCCGGGTTTCAGTATGGTCAGGATTTTAGCAAACGCTTTGTCACCGATTTCTTCTGCTTTTGCCAGATACTCAATTTCCTCTGCTGTCTTAATCTGACGGAGAGCATCCACACGGCTTCCCATCGGCACCCACTCTCCTACAGGAAGAACCTCTTTTAATTTATCAAAGCTGGCGCAGATCATGGATTTGTCTTCATATCCCATGCGGAAATCACCTGTCACGCCTTCTTTTTCCATACATTCTTTCAGAATGACTTCTCTTTTATGGCTCTGACATTCCTCGATGACAGTAAAATCACTTTCTTTTTCTGCCTGTTCGGTGTAGCGGGAATCTGTAATCAGCACTTTCTGGGTAGTTGAAATATACAGAGCTCCCTCGCCGCCGCGAAAACCACTGATATGACGCATGTTATATTCATCTGTAATCACAGCTGCATCCAACTGTAATTCATCGATTACTGTTATCATTTTAATATTCCTCCAGGTTCAACATTGATGTTTTAAATATTCAGGTATGTCTTTTACACTTCAGCCAGTGCCTGCTCCAGATCCGCAATGATATCATCTACATCCTCAATACCTACAGACAGACGAATCAGATCCGGAAGGACACCTGCCTCCAGCAGCTGCTGTTCATTCAGCTGACGATGAGTATGGCTGGCCGGATGAAGAACACAAGAACGGGCATCAGCCACATGGGTTACGATGGAAACCATTTTCAGTGCGTTGGTAAAGCGCATAGCCCCCTCTTTTCCACCTTTCGGTCCAAAGCAAAGGACGCCGCACACACCATTTGGCATGTATTTCTGTGCCAATGGATAGTATTTGCTGCTTTCCAGTCCTGCATACTCTACCCAGGCTACTTTTTCATGATTTTCCAGGAACTTTGCCACTTTCAATGCATTTTCACAGTGACGGGGCATTCTCAGGTGCAGTGTTTCCAGACCAAGATTGGTCAAAAATGCATTCTGCGGTGACTGGCAGGCACCCATATCACGCATCAGCTGCACAGTAGCTTTGGTAATATAAGCTCCCTTTCCAAACTTCTTTGTATAAATGATTCCATGGTAAGAATCATCCGGTGTGGTCAGACCTGGATATTTCTCTGCATGAGCATCCCAGTCAAAATTACCGCTGTCTACAATACATCCTCCCACAGATGTAGCATGTCCATCCATATATTTTGTAGTGGAATGGGTAATGATATCCACACCAAACTCAAAGGGACGGCAATTGATAGGAGTGGCAAATGTATTGTCACAGATCATCGGTACACCGTGTGCATGAGCCAGAGACACGAACTTATCAATATCAAGAACCACACCTGCCGGATTGGATACTGTCTCAGCAAAAACAGCCTTGGTATTCGGTTTGAAATACTTTTCCAGTTCCTCTGCCGGAAGTTCCTGATCTACCAGTGATGTCTCAATTCCAAAACGTTTCAGGGTTACGGAGAGCAGGTTGGATGTTCCGCCGTACACTTTGGAAGCACAGATCACATGATCACCTGCTTCACAGATATTTGTCACTGCAAGCATAGTAGCCGCCTGTCCGGAAGATGTGAGCATGGCAGCCACACCGCCTTCCAGATCACAGATTTTTTTTGCCACCAGATCACAGGTAGGATTCTGCAGTCTGGAATAGAAATAGCCATCTTTTTCCAGATCAAATAATTTTCCCATTTCCTCACTGGTCTCATAAAGATAAGTCGTACTCTGATAAATCGGCAGCACTCGTGGTTCCCCATTCTTCGGCACCCAGCCGCCCTGTACACAAATAGAATCCTTCTTTAATGCCATTGTGAATTCCTCTTTTCTTCTTAGTTTTATCTTGTCTCATTTTAGACGAAAAAGAGAGGAAATGCAAGCATTTCCCCTCTTTTCATATCAAGATCAATTACAATATGATACTACCCAACTGATAGATAACAAATGTAATCACCCACGCCGTCAGCAGCTGAAATCCTGCGGCTGCAGCTGTCCAGCGAGCACTGCCGGATTCCCGTTTAATCGTGGCCAGAGCGGCGATACAGGGAACGTACAGCAGGCAAAATACCATCAGACAGTATGCATTCAGAGGACCGAATCCTGCTCCGCTGAGTACGCTCATCAAAGTAGCCTGTCCTGCTTTTGATGTTACATTGCCCACACCGAACAAAACGGAGCAGCTGGAAACCACCACTTCTTTTGCGGATATTCCTGCGATCAGAGCCACAACCACCTGCCAGTATCCCAGCCCCAAAGGTTTGAATACCGGAACAATAATTTTTCCGATCTGAGAACCAAAGCTCTGGCTGATATCCGTCACATAACCTCCCGTGCCAAAGTTCAGGATGAACCACATCACAATGGACGCAATAAAAATTGTCGTTCCTGCTTTGGAAAGATAGTCTTTTACTTTTTCAAACACATAAATCCATACGGTATGGGCACTGGGCATTTTATATTCCGGAAGCTCAATCAACAGACTGTTCTCGGCCTTTCCCTTATCAATCAGATGCATCACATAGGCAACCAGAATCGCTACAAACAATCCCAGCACATACATGGAATACGCCGCAATCATAGCATATTTTTCGAAAAACATCCCTGAAAACAGAACATAAATCGGGAGACGGGCACTGCAGGACATAAACGGTGTCACCAGCATCACTTTCATCCTGTCCCTTCGATTCTCCAGTGCTCTGGATGCCATAATGGCCGGCACTGTACATCCAAATCCCAGCAGCATAGGAATAAATGCTCTTCCTGACAATCCCAGTCTGCCCATCAGTCCATCCATCACATAGGCCGCACGGGACATATAACCGCTGTCCTCCAGAAGTGCCAGTGCCAGAAACAGAATAAAGATATTCGGCAAGAAAGTAAGGATTCCGCCCACACCGGCTATAATACCGTCCGTAATAAGGGAAATCAGTCCGGCATTTACGGAAGCACTTTCCAGAATACCGGCAAGACCTGATGACAGCCAGTCAATCCCGGATGCCAGATATTCTTTCAGCCAGTCACCGATGGTAAATGTCAGGAAAAATACAACCGCCATGATTCCCAGAAATACGGGAAATCCCCAGATCCGGTGAGTAAGTACCTGATCGATCCTGTCAGTCTTTTCTTCCTTCGCGGCTTTATTTACCAGTACTTCTGCAATAATTTCCTGGATAAAATCGTATTTTTCATTGATAATCTGTTTTTCCCAGCTCACATCCAGAATTCCCGGAAGATCCAGAGGATATTTTTCTTTCATTTCCTCATCACCTTCCAGAAGCTTAATAGCGTGCCACCGGTACTTCTGCATATCCGGATATTTTTCCTTCAGCGCAGCCTTGACAATATCAATCTTATCCTCAATCTCATCACTGTACACCATTACCATGTCCTTGTGATGATCATGCACGTGCGTACTGTTCTTTTCTTCCTGTTCATGGTGATGAATCAGCGGTGCTGTCTCTGAGAAATCCTTGTGATGCACGACTGCATGCATCAGAATATCCAGACCTTTTTTCTTTCTGGCACAGACCGGAATGACCGGGATACCAAGCATCTCCGGAAGACGGTGAAGATCAATCTCCATGCCCCGCTTTTCCACGATATCCATCATGTTCAGTGCCATAACCACCGGTTTTCCCAGTTCAATCAGCTGGAGCGTCAAATAAAGATTCCGCTCCAATGCAGATGCATCCACCACATCGACTACCACATCCACGTCATCGCTGTATATGTACTGACGGGCTACCTTTTCTTCCATCGTATAGGAGGTGAGACTGTAAGTTCCCGGAAGATCTACCAGACGCATCTGATAATCCTGAAAGCGGCAGGAGCCTTCTACTTTTTCAACCGTGACCCCCGGCCAGTTTGCCACTTTCAGATTCGCACCCGTGTAAGCATTAAACAACGTAGTTTTCCCACAATTGGGATTGCCGATAAATCCCACATGAAGTTCTTTCATCTGCCCTGCACCTCCTCAATATGAATATGTTCTGCGATGTGCTTTCCCACAGCAAACCGGGTTCCTCTTACCTTGATTACCATAGCACCCCGCTTCTTTTTATTCATCACAGTAACAGATGTTCCTTCCGTCATACCAAGAGCCTGAAGTCTTCGCTCTGTCTGCACCGGCAGATCGATTGCCTCCACATGGTATGTATCACCCATGATTCCATCTATCAGCTTCATACGTTTCCCTCTTCTCTTCTGTGTCTCACGCGATCATCATTTATTCTTTTCGTAAATAATACGAAGCCCTTTTAAAAGCAGATCATCATCAAGGATTACCTTCTCCCGGCAATAGGGAATAATACTCTTCGCCAGTCCACCGGTAGCAACTACTGTGGCTTTACATCCCATCTCATCCTGAATTCTTGTAATCAGTCCATCCACGGTGGCCGCATTACTGTTGATCACTCCACTTCTCATACACTCAACAGTATTTTTTCCGATAATGCGTTTCGGAGGAACCAGATCAATCCCGGACAGCTGGGCTGCACGGGCTGTCAGCGCATCCAGAGCGGTGCGAACCCCCGGAAGAATCATCCCGCCGATATAATTCTTTTTACTGTCTACCACACATACGGTTGTGGCAGTTCCCATATCAAATATAATCAGTGGGGCCGGATACTCTGCAATTGCTCCCACAGCATCCGCAATCAGGTCGCTTCCCACCTGAGCAGGATTATCCATCAGAATATTCATACCGGTCTTGATTCCCGGCCCAAGAACCATCACATCTGAATGAAGGATCTTTTCAGCCGCAATACGAACAATCTGTGTAATCTGCGGCACAACAGAACACACAATTCCACCATTCAAATCTGCGGGATCGATACTGTAAATATCCAGCACATTTTTAATCATAACCGCGTATTCCAGTTCTGTCTTACTGCGGTCTGTAGAAATTCTTTCAATAAAATATGTCTTTTTTGAATCCACACAGCCGACTACAATATTGGTATTCCCAATGTCTATCGCTAAAATCATGTTTTTCTCTTCCCCTTCATCTCCGGTTCCTGAACCTCATCAATCATGAAATACTCTCACCGGTTTCATTTTCGTCAGTGTGCAGCTTTCACCTGCATCGGCACGATTCTGGCTTTCACAAGAGCTGCTCCCACTGCACCAGTGACAATGGTTGCGGATACCATCTCCATCACAGCGTTCAGGCCCACAAACGTGCATACAAAAACAAGTACATTCATGCCGCCCATCATCCCCTGCAAATAATCAGTATTGCCATACAGAATAATCAAAGAACTCATGAAAAACAGTGTATTCAGGAATGCGGAACAAAATCCGGTCACAGCACAGGCTACATAAGCATTGCTGTGTTTTCTCATGACACGGAAAATATATCCCAGTAAAAATCCATCCAGGATTCTCGGTACAAAGCACTGGATAACAGCAAAGAACGGATTGATACTGAACAGTACGCTTCCCATGGCACTGACTCCGCCCACACCGATACACTGTAAAAAGCTGGTCAGACCAAATACGGCTCCGCCGATTGCTCCGCCCACAGGCCCCAGTGTGATTGCACAGATTGCCACAGGAATGATATTAAACGTAATTGCCAGAGGTCCGATATACAGGTACCCCAGTGGTGTGTAGGCCATCAGCAGCAATATGCCCGTCATCAGTCCCAAAATTGCCAGTTTCGTTGTTTTTGATTGTGTTGTCATTGTTCATTCTCCTTGTTATTATTCCCCATCTCTTCGGGGATACAATACGTGGTGGGCATTTACGCCCGGTTTACAGTTGCAATAATTTTATTCAGGATCTGTACTGCAGTCTCCTCCTTGCTGAGCAATGGAAGTTCTGTTTCCTCGTCCTTTGTAATCAGAGTCACCACATTAGTGTCGCCTGCAAATCCGGCTCCCGGTACTTTCAGGTTGTTCGCCACGATCATATCCAGGTTCTTTTTTGCAAGCTTTGCTCTGGAATTACCCAACATATTTTCTGTCTCCATAGAAAAACCACAGAGGAACTGATTCTCTTTCTTATGTTCTCCAAGATAACGCAGAATATCATCTGTCCGCTCCAATTCAAGAACAAGAGAATCATCTGATTTTTTAACTTTTTCTGTACTGACCTGTTTAGGTCTGTAATCTGCTACGGCGGCAGCTTTGATCACAATATCCTGATCTGCGAAACGCTCCGTTACCGCCTCAAACATTTCTCTTGCAGTGGTAATCTCCACCGTATCCACAAACAATGGCCGCGGCAGACTTGTCTGACCTGTCACCAGTGTCACATGGGCACCGCGGAAACTGCAGACTCTCGCCACTGCATATCCCATCTTTCCTGTGGAATGATTTGTCAGATATCTCACCGGATCCACCGGTTCCTGGGTTGGTCCGGCTGTCACCAGAATATTCTTGCCTGTTAGATCCTTTTCATAGGCAATCTCTTTCATGATATATTCCAGAAGAACTTCCGGTTCCGGCATCTTTCCTGCTCCCACATCCTTGCAGGCCAGAAGACCCACGGCAGGCTGAATCACTTCAAATCCATACCTCTCCAGTGTTTTCAGATTATCCTGTACAATCGGATTTTCAAACATATGGGTATTCATGGCCGGCGATATAATTTTCTTGCAGCTGCACGCCAGAATGGTCGTCGTCAGCATGTCATCCGCAATCCCATGAGCCAGCTTGCCGATCACATTCGCCGATGCCGGAGCAATCAGAACCACATCTGCTGCTTTGGCCAGCGATACATGTTCTACACTGAACTCAAAATTCCGGTCAAACGTATCCACCAGACACTTATTCCCTGTAAGCGTTTCAAAGGTAATCGGATTAATAAAATTCGTCGCATTTCTGGTCATTAAAACCTGAACATTTGCGTGAAGCTTACTTAACTGGCTTGCCAGAGAAGCTATTTTATAGGCAGCAATACTTCCTGTCACCGCCAGTACCACAGTTTTTCCCTTTAACATGAACAAATCCTTCCTCATATGCAAGACTTTTTTATCAACAAACATTATAGTAGGTAGAAATTGAAAATGCAAGTACAGGATTGTTCAGTTTTTCATACATTTCACTGGTATGTTTTGTTAAATTGTGTTATGATAAGCATAGATTAAGGGTTTTTACTTTTTTTACAGGAGGTTTTTATGGACAGAAATTTTGAAGGACAGGCCATTGGCGTATTTGAACTGGACAGTCTGTGTGCCTGTTTCGTTGCACTGGATGCAGCTACCAAAGCTGCTGATGTAAAGATACAGGGTGTGGAGCGAAATCGTCTGAAATGTGGTGCCTGCGTAAAGATGCGCGGCAGGGTATCCGATGTGAATGCCGCCATGGAGGTGGCACTGGAGACGGCGAAACCAATCTCCAAAATTGTATATCACACAATCATTGCTTCACCGTCCGCGGACACAGAAGCATCAATCAATGCCACTATTTTTAAATAATCAGGAGAGGGAGGACATTCATCATGACATACGGAGCTTTTGGAATTGTAGAAGTTCTGGGAAGTGCCAACGCCATTCTCGTTGCCGACCAGATGTTGAAAACTGCTCAGGTATCCTTCCGTACCTGGGATTACAAATGTGGAGGACATGTATGTATCTTCGTCAGCGGAGATGTATCTGCGGTATCTGCCGCAGTCAGCAGCATAAAGGAGAACCCGCCATGCGAAGTATTTATCAGTGCTGTCATTTCCAACCCGTCGGAAGAAACGGTACGGCTGGTGGAAGAACGCGCGGCTCAGTTTCATTTTGCATAAAAGGGTGACTAGGGG
>JBJELU010000015.1:0-20941 GCA_051879355.1 Oliverpabstia sp. | reverse complement strand
CTGTTTGGTTATTAAATTTGAAGGATTGAGTGAGAAAAAAACTGGAAGTTAAGAATGATGCGATTATTCTGGAATTTAAAGTTTTCAATAGAAGAAGAGAAAACAGTCTGGAGGATACAGTGAATTCGGCACTTGATCAGATTGAGAAGATGAGGTATGCGGAAAAATTGGTAGAGCGAGGAATACCGAAGGAACGGATTCGAAGATATGGATTTGCATTTCGGGGTAAAGAGGTGCTGATAGGATAATAAAAAAGGATTCTGCCAAGTTGCTTATGTGCAGAATCCTTTTTTAAAAGAATGATAAAAGTGTAATTTATTCTTCTGTTTTCTTCAGCAGTAGTTCTTTTCCGGAGATTCCCGGTTCTGTCATATGGATCGGATCCAGGATCTTATCCAGTTCGTCCTCTGCCAGTAATCCTTCTGCCAGAATCAGGCTGCGGACAGATTCGCCGGTCTGCAGTGCTTTTTTGGCGATATCGGCGGCTTTCTGATATCCCACATGAGGACAGATTGCGGTGATGATTCCCACACTGTTTTCCACCAGATAGCGGCAGCGTGTTTCATTGGCTGTGATACCGGATACACAGTTGTCTACGAAAGTCTGTACGGCATAAGCCAGAGTATCAATAGACTGGAACAGACAGTAGAATACGATAGGCTCGAAAGCATTCAGCTCCAGCTGTCCGGCTTCGGCAGCCATGGTAATGGTAACGTCATTTCCGATGATGTTGAAGGCTACCTGATTGACTACTTCCGGGATTACCGGATTCACTTTACCAGGCATGATGGAAGAACCATTCTGTTTTGCAGGCAGATTGATTTCGTTGAATCCTGCTCTCGGTCCGGAAGACATCAGACGCAGGTCGTTGGCAATTTTTGAAAGAGTAACAGCACAGGCTTTGATGGCACCGGATACTGCTACGAACGGGTCAAGGTTCTGGGTTGCGTCAATCAGGTCGAATGCCTGTACAAAGTCCATATCGGATACTTCGCTCAGATTGGGAACGATGCGTTTCAGATACATTTCGTCTGCATTGATACCGGTTCCTACGGCAGTACCGCCCATGTTCAGTGTACGCATCTCATCCATGGCTTTGTCCATACGGCGGATATCACGCATGATGGCTACAGAGTATGCGTGGAATTCCTGACCGAGACGAATCGGAACAGCATCCTGCATCTGGGTACGTCCCATTTTAATGACATGATTGAATTCGGAAGCTTTGGCTGTCAGGGCTTTATGAAGGCGAAGCAGCTCTTTTTTCAGGTTTTTCAGAAGACGCAGAGAAGTCATTTTTCCTGCAGTCGGGATTACATCGTTGGTGGACTGGCCGCAGTTTACATGGTCATTCGGGTTTACGATAGAGTAGTCACCTTTCTGTCCCCCTAGAAGCTCAATGGCACGGTTGGCAATAACTTCATTGGCATTCATATTCAGAGAAGTTCCTGCACCACCCTGGATCGGATCAACGATAAAGTCTCTGTGGAGTTCTCCGGCGAGAATTTCATCACAGGCCTGGACGATTGCCTGAGCCACTTTTTTATCCAGCAGACCAATTTCACAGTTGGTGATAGCAGCAGCTTTTTTAATATATGCAAGGCTGTTGATGATTTCCGGATGCATATTCAGTCCGGTAATATGAAAGTTTTCAGCGGCACGAAGAGACTGCACCCCATAATACACATCTTCCGGCACGTTTTTCTTTCCGATTGAATCCTTCTCCACACGATAATCCATTTTGATTTCCTCCCAATTTTCCCACATTCGTTTTGCTTTTGATGATTTACTAATTCACAACAAAGTCCGGCATCTGAGCCGAAATCTTTTTGTTGTCCTCATTATAGATAAGAGTTATAGTATAATCAAATACATATATTTTTATAATTTGTATAATTTCAAAATTATGGGAGGTTTTTATGTTTCAGGGGATGGAATATGTGTATGAGGTGTATAAAGAGAAGAGTTTTTCTAAGGCTGCGCAGAATCTGTTTATCTCACAGCCATCGCTCAGTGCCAATGTGAAACGGATAGAAAAAAAGGTAGGATATCCGATTTTCGACCGCAGCACAAAGCCGCTGGGGCTGACGGAATGTGGGGAAAAATACATCCAGTGTGTAGAAAAAATGCATGCTGCGGAAATGGAATTTTCTAATTTTGTGAATGACTGGATTGGTCTGAAAACAGGCAGTCTGATTCTGGGAGGCAGCAGTCTGTATTCTTCCTGGATATTGCCGCAGCTGATGGGCGAGTTTTCCAGAAAATATCCGCTGGTGAAACTTGTATTGATTGAGGAAAGTACAGGAAAGCTGGAGGAGCTTCTGCAGACCGGGGGTGTGGATCTGGTGCTGGATAACTGTATTCTCAATCCCACTGTATTTGCCAACAGTATTTATCAGGAGGAGAAACTGCTTCTGGCAGTTCCGGGTCATTTTACGGTGAATGAAAGGCTGCAGGCGTATCAGTTATCGGCACAGGAAATCAGGAACGGCAAGTTCAGGGAAGACCATGCACCGGGAGTGCCCCTGGAAGCTTTTCGAGAAGAGCCGTTTATCATGTTGAAACCGGAAAATGATACCAGAGAGCGGGCCATGGCATTGTGTGAGACCCATGGATTTACGCCCAACATTCTGTTTGAACTGGATCAGCAGCAGACTGCTTATCATATCACCTGTTCCGGACTTGGGATTTCTTTTATCAGTGATACCCTGATTGCCAGAGGTACAGATAATCCCAATGTTGTCTATTATAAACTGGACGGTGAGAACAGCATCCGGAAACTGTACTTTTACTGGAAAAAAGGAAGATACATCAGCCGGGTAATGGAAGAATTTCTGCGGATGGCCGTGTGATTTGATAGGAAAATTGGAGATCAGCTCGCTAATACACATTCCCATATGGAAACCTTTGCAGAAAAGTAGTATAATATAATTACTACTTTTCTGCGGAGGTTTTAATGTATTTATGAGAGGATTCCGAGAAGATTACTTTAAAAATTATGCGAAGGCTATTTCTCTTTTTCTGATATTTATAACAGCTGTTATGCTGTTTTTTTTCGGATGTATTAAGATTGATGTGGAGCATCAGGTGGAAGATATGCTGATGGAAAATGTGGAGAAACAAAATTATCATTTTGGCTCGATACTGGACAATCAGTATGCATATCTGGAAGGAATCGCCGATTTTGTCGGGGAATCTGGTAATCTGCTGGCAGAACAGAATATGACTCTGATTCGGGAGATTCAGGAAACCAGTGATCTGGGACAGCTCTGCCTGATAGATAACAACGGTATCGGACATTATGATAATGGTTCTGTGGAAAATGTATCGACCAGCAGATATTTTAAAGAGGGGATCAACGGTTTAAGAACTCTGAGCAATCCTCTGGAGAGTAGTGCAGATGGAGAAACCAGGATAGTATTTGGCGTTCCTGTTTTTCGTGGTAATCAGGTAATTGGTGTTCTGAGTGCTTCATATAATGTGAGTATATTAAATGAGATGCTCTTTCAGAATGTTTATAAAAATGAAGGTTATGCGTTTATTCTGACGAAAGATGGTACTATTGTTTCGGAGGTAAATTCTTTTTGGAAGGAGTATATGAACGGGGAAGAGAATCTTTTTGAAGTATGTAACAGAAATACAAAAAATAGCACAGTTGTTCAGAAACTGAAAAATGATATTTCCAATGGAAAAGCCGGTTACAAAAAAATAGGTGAAAAGAATAAGTCTTGGTACGTGGCGTATTCTCCTATGGGGTATAACCAATGGATGGTTTGTTTTGCTGTTCAGGTATCTGCGGCACGGAAAAGTTACCAGTTTATTCAGAAATATGAACTGATAATGAGTATATTGTTAGTTGCGGCTGTTCTGTGTGTACTGTTTTATATTTTGTACACAAATAAAAAGAGGCAGAGTGAACTTCTGCGGTTTGCTAATACGGATGCCCTGACCGGACTGAAAAATAAAAAAAGTACAGAAAACGAGATTCAGCGATGGTTAGACAGCAGAAACGATGAACAGAACAGTCTGCAGGTATTTTTTATTATCGACATTGATTATTTTAAGACAATAAATGATCAGCATGGACATATTGCAGGAGATGCGGCACTGAACAGGATGGGAAATCTTCTGAAAAATATATTCAGAGAAAATGATATAATGGGAAGAATCGGAGGGGATGAATTTGCCATTCTGATGAAAAATGTGCCATCTGTGGAAACTGCAGAGAAGAAAGCGGAAATTCTTAAAAGAGCTGTACATGAGCTGTTTATTGAAGAACTGTGTGGGGATTCCCTGACCTGCAGTATGGGGATTTCCTGTTGCCCAATGCACGGAAAGAATTTTCTGGAATTGTATAAACATGCAGACATTGCGTTGTATGAAACAAAAAAGAATGGGAGAGATGGTTATACGATTTATCAGGGAATACTGGAGACAGAAGAAGAGGATTCCGGTTATGTACATCGGGCATATACGGAAATTAATCCTTTGACGGGTCTGTATTATAACAAAGTTTTCTTTCAGATGTTGGGTGAGCGGCTTCAGTCCATAGAACCGGATACGTATGTGCTGATCGCTGTGGATATTGAGCATTTTCGTCTGTTTAACCGCTTTTTCGGACGAGAGGCGGGAGACCAGATTTTGATTACTGTGGCTGACCGTCTGAAAGAGATTCAGCAGAAATATGCGGGGCTGGCAGGCTATCTTGGCGGAGATAACTTCTGTATTCTGATGCCTGATGATGAAGAACTGATTCACAATCTCCAGAAATCCATTATAAAAGTGATCAATAATTGGAGCGGTTCTGTGGGATTCCTTCCCGGATTTGGCATATATCGGATCAATGGTACGGAAGAATCTGCCATGGGTATGTATGACAGGGCAACTCTTGCACTTTCCTATGTATATGGCAATTATGATGACCGTATCAAATATTATGAACCAGATATGGTTACATCTATAGAGGAGGAAATTACTATTGTAACAGAGGCTCAGGAAGGCATTGAAAACCACGAGTTTAGAATTTATGTTCAGCCACAGTGTGATATTTCCGGAGAGCAGACAAGGATTGTGGGTGCAGAATGCCTGGTACGCTGGTTTCATGATGGAAAAGAAGTCATGGGTCCCGGTCGTTTTGTTCCGGTTCTGGAGAAAAATGGATTTATATCAGAACTGGATCGATTCGTATGGCGGCAGGCATGTATATGGCTGAGAAACTGGATGGACCAGGGACATATACCTGTGCCTTTGTCTGTCAATGTTTCCCGGTTGGATATTGTTTCCATGGATGTTCCGGAATATTTTATTCAGCTGACAACAGAGTATCAGATCAGGCCGCAGCTTCTGAAAATTGAAATTACAGAGGGTGTTTATGCAGAAAATAATGAGAAGGTAAATCTGACTGTCAAGAGGCTTTTAGATGCAGGATTTGCCGTTTTGATGGATGATTTCGGAAGCGGATATTCTTCTTTGAATATGCTGAAAGATGTCACGGTAAATGCTTTGAAACTGGATATGCGTTTTCTGGATATCGATGCTGAGAAGCATAATGAAAAAAAGGGAAAAGGTATATTGAAATCTGTAGTCAGTATGTCACGCCAAATGGAACTCCCGATTATTGTAGAAGGTGTGGAGAATGAAAAACAGGAGAATTTCCTTCATGGACTTGGATGTCGGTATGTTCAGGGATATTATTACTATCGCCCCATGCCGATGGAAAAATTTGAACAGCTGATTGTTGATGAGGAAAAAATAAATCTGGATGGATTTACAGCTATCAACACAAAATAATTTTGAAATCAGAAATGGTAAAGGAGGCAGTTGCTTTGGATAGAAGAATATTCTTGATCGTACTGGACAGTTTCGGAATCGGTGCACAGCCGGATGCCGGGGATTTTGGTGATGCAGGCTGCAATACATTGAAAAGTATCACAGGTTCTTCGAAGTATGACACTCCGAATATGAAAAAAATGGGATTGTTTCATATCGATGGTGTGGACTGGATGAAACGGCCATATGTTCCTGTGGGAGCGTTTGGAAGAATGAAAGAACAGTCCAGGGGAAAAGATACTACCATCGGACACTGGGAGATTGCCGGTGTGATTTCTCCAAAGCCGCTGCCTACGTATCCGCAGGGCTTTCCGGATGAGGTGCTGGATGAGTTTCGTCGGAAAACAGGGCGTCAGATTTTGTGTAATAAACCGTACTCCGGCACAGATGTGATACGTGATTATGGGGAGGAACACATGAAAACGGGTGATCTGATCGTCTATACGTCAGCGGACAGTGTCTTTCAGATTGCAGCCCATGAGGAGATAGTTCCGGTGGAAGAATTGTACCGGTACTGTGAGATTGCCAGAAAAATCCTCACTGGAAAACATGGTGTGGGGAGAGTGATCGCACGGCCTTTTGAGGGGAAAGCCCCGGATTTTGTCCGAACCTCCCGGAGGCATGATTTTTCACTGACACCGCCCCGGGATACGATGCTGGATGCTCTTCTAAGGGCCGGATATGATACCTATGGAATCGGAAAAATCAGTGATATATTTGCAGGAAAAGGAATTGCTCATTCCACCCGGATTACCGACAATGTGGATGGTATGGAAAAAACTCTGGCTATGCAGGAAAAAGACTTCTGCGGTCTTTGTTTTGTAAATCTGGTGGATTTTGATATGGTTTATGGCCATCGGAATGATATTGATGGCTACGCACATGCGGCAACTGTATTTGACCGTCAGCTGGGAGCGTTTCTGGAGAAAATGAAGCCACAGGATATTTTGATGATCACCGCTGATCATGGCTGCGATCCCGGATATCTGGGAACGGATCATACCAGAGAATATACTCCTCTGTTGGTTTTTGGCAAAGATATCAGACCGGGTGTAAATCTTGGAACCAGAGATTCATTTGCAGATATCGGAGCTACGATACTGGAACTGATGGGTGTGGAAAATATGACTGATGGCAGCAGTTTTGCCAGTCTGATAGAAATCAGGGAGGGCTGTTGATATGAGAATGTACGATCTGATTATGAAAAAAAGAAACGGAGGGGCATTGAATGAGGAAGAAATCCATTTCCTCATTCAGGAGTATGTGGATGGAAATATACCGGATTACCAGATGTCTGCATTTTTGATGGCAGTGTATTTTCAGGGAATGACAGAAGAAGAAACGCTGGCTATGACGCTGGAGGTGGCTCATTCGGGAGATATGGTGGATTTATCTGCTATTGAGGGTGTCAAAGTGGATAAACATTCTACAGGAGGTGTGGGCGATAAAACCACATTGATTGTGGGTCCGATGGCGGCAGCCTGTGGTGTGAAAGTAGCAAAGATGTCCGGACGGGGTCTGGGACATACGGGTGGAACTGTTGATAAGTTGGAAGCAATCCCGGGATATCGGACGACACTGTCCCGGGAAGAATTTTTTCAGGTGGTAAATCAAACAGGAATCAGTGTAATCGGACAGTCAGGAAATCTGACGCCGGCTGATAAAAAATTATATGCGCTGCGGGATGTGACAGCAACGGTAGACAGCATTCCTCTGATTGCGGTATCCATCATGGGCAAGAAACTGGCAGCCGGCAGTGATTGCATTGTTCTGGATGTGAAGACAGGAAGCGGTGCTTTTATGAAGAGTGCAGAGGATTCCATTGCCCTTGCCCGGGAAATGGTAACAATCGGTGAAAATGCCGGGAAACGTACGGTAGCATTGATTACCAATATGGATATTCCCCTGGGCAATTGTATCGGCAATAGTCTGGAAGTGATGGAGGCGGTGGATACGCTCCATGGAAATGGACCGGAGGATCTTACTGATGTCTGTGTGGAGCTGGCGGCCAATATGCTGTATCTGGCAGGAAAAGGTGAGATGGAAATATGCCGTCAAATGGTTCTTCGTGTGCTGGAAAATGGTCAGGCACTGGAACGGCTGGCTGCTATGGTGGAAGCACAGGGAGGAGACAGCCGTGTGATCCGTAACTCTCAGCTGCTGGAAAAGGCACCTTTGATTTATCCGGTAAGAGCCGACAGATCCGGATATATTACACACATGGATACGGAAAATTGTGGGATTGCATCAGCAATGCTTGGTGCCGGAAGAGAGACGAAAGACAGTCGGATTGATTATGGTGCGGGAATCGTATTAGAAAGAAAAACCGGAGATTTCGTAGAAAAAGGTCAGGTTCTGGCACAGTTTTATGCATCCGATGAAAAATTGTTTACGGCTGCGGAAGAACGTTTCCTGCATGCAGTTGTCATAGGAAATGAAAAGCCGGAAAGACAGCCGCTGATTTATGCCCGGGTGACAAAGGATGGAGTTGTGAACGATTATAAAACAGCAGGAAAGGAATAGATAAAAATGAACAGACAGGATATGTTGGAAAATCCAGTGTATGAAAAATTGTGTAAGTGTGTACAGGAAGTAAAGAAAAAAATCGATTTTCAACCGGAGGTTGCGCTGGTTCTCGGTTCCGGTCTGGGAGAATATGCCAGGGAAATGGATGTGATAGCGGTGGTAGCCTATGAGGAGATTCCTGGATTTCCGGTATCTACCGTTGCTGGTCATCAGGGGCGTTTCCTTTTTGGGTATGTAAAACAGGTGCCCGTGGTTGCCATGCAGGGGCGCGTGCATTATTATGAAGGATATCCGATTACGGATGTGGTTCTTCCGGTTCGCCTGATGGGATTTCTGGGAGCAAAAAAATTAATTCTGACCAATGCAGCCGGAGGGGTAAATTTCAGTTTCAATCCAGGCACCCTGATGGTGATAACCGATCATATCGCTTCGATGGTACCGAATCCGCTGATTGGACCAAATATGGAAGGACTGGGAACAAGATTTCCGGATATGAGTGAAATCTACGACAGAAAGCTGCGAGAAATCATTTTACAGGCCGGAAGAAATACCGGTGTGTCCCTCCAGCAGGGGGTGTATATGCAGCTGACGGGTCCAAGCTACGAGACACCGGCAGAGATTCGTATGTGTCGTGCCATGGGTGCAGATGCCGTGGGTATGAGTACAGCATGCGAGGCAGTGGCTGCGCACCATATGGGTCTGCGGGTCTGTGGTATTTCCTGCATTACGAATATGGCAGCAGGAATGTCCGGCCAGCCCTTAAATCATGAAGAAGTACAGGAAACGGCAGATCGTGTGGCAGAGGAGTTCTGCAGACTGGTAACTGGGGTGATTGGATTGATGGGGGCTGAGAAAGAATCATGAAATACAGTGAACATATAGATTATCTTGTAAAAAAAACTTTGATGGATGAGGCCCATGAGGTGAGAAAAAAAGCTTATGCGCCATACTCTCATTTTCAGGTGGGTGCGGCCCTGCTAGGTGAACATGGTGATATTTATACGGGATGTAATGTGGAAAATGCTTCTTATGGTGCGTCAAACTGTGCAGAACGTACAGCGGTATTCAAAGCTGTATCAGAGGGCGAACGGAAATTTGTGGCGATAGCTATCGTGGGAGGAAAAGAAGGGGAAGAAACGGGCTCTCCCTGTCCGCCTTGTGGCATATGCAGACAGGTTCTGCGGGAGTTTGTTGATCCAAAAACTTTTCGGGTAATCCTGGAAGATGGAAATGGAGGCTGGGAAGAGCGGACCCTGGAGGAAATACTGCCGGAGAGCTTTGGACCAGATAATCTGTAGAAACGGGGTATCGTAAGATGAATGAGAATTTGAATAGTAGGGAAAAAAGCAGAAAGTTTCCCAGAATTGATCTTCACTGTCATCTGGATGGCTCACTGACCCGGGGATGCCTGGAGGAACTGCTGGGAAGACCGATAAAGTTAGAAGAACTGCAGGCAGCTCCAGATTGTAAGAATCTTGCAGAATATCTGGAAAAGTTTGAACTGCCGTTGGAATGCCTGCAGAATGCGTCCGGGCTTCGGCGTGCAGGCTATGATTTTATGGAACATGTGGCGGCTGATCATATGGACTATGTGGAAGTTCGATTTGCCCCTCTGCTTTCCTGCGGGCAGGGAATGAAGACGGATCAGGTCATTGAAAGTGTGCTGGAAGGACTGGAAAAAGGGAAAAAAGATTTTGGCGTGGAGTATGGCGTAATTGTATGTGCCATGCGGCATCACAGCCAGGAGCAGAACCTGGGCATGGTGAAAGCTGCGGCAGAATTTCTGGGACACGGTGTCTGTGCTGCAGATCTGGCAGGAAATGAAGCTGCATTTCCCATGAGCCAGTTCATGGAGTTATTTGGCGAAGTAAAGAAAATGGGAATGCCGTTTACACTGCATGCGGGTGAGTGCGGCGATGTACAGAATATTGTAGATTCCATCAACTGCGGTGCCGGAAGAATTGGACATGGAATTGCCATGAAGGGTCATCCTGAAGTGCTAAAATTGTGCAAAGAAAAACGAATCGGAATCGAGATGTGTCCGGTCAGCAATCTGCAGACCCGTGCAGTGAAAAGTATTGCAGAATATCCCATCCGGGAATTCCTGGATGCGGGACTTCTGGTAACCCTAAACACGGATAACCGGACCGTCAGCGGAACATGTCTGGACAAGGAGATATCATTGGTGCAGGAAGCCTGCGGTGTAACAGATGAAGAGATTATTGGTATCATGAAAAATGCAGTGGAAGCAGCATTTGCTTCAGATGAAGTGAAAGAACGGCTGCTGAGATGGAGATGAAAATGAAAAAGAAGTTATGTTATATATTGAGTATTCTGTTACTGGTGCTCAGCCTGCTGGGCGGATGCAGTGTATCTGTGGAGGTTCAGGATACACCGTCTGATGAGACGGAAGATATCTATGTTGTAACAGAAGAAGCAGATATAGAATCGGATATGGAATCAGATTCGGAAATAAAATCCGATACGGAATCTGACAAAGAATTAACGTCGGAAATAGTTTCGGATACATCCGTAGATGAAGATGGTGAGTATACATCCCGGGATGATGTGGCGGCATACCTTTATCTTTATCAACATCTGCCTTCTAATTTTATTACAAAGAAAGAAGCGAAGGCTCTGGGCTGGGAAAGTCAGAAAGGAAACCTTGGAGAAGTGGCTCCCGGAAAAAGTATCGGCGGTGATTACTTTGGCAATTACGAAGGTATTTTGCCTGAGGCAGAAGGACGGGAGTATCACGAATGTGATATTGACAGTGACGGCGGTTATCGGGGAGCAAAACGGATTGTCTATTCTAACGATGGATTGATTTACTATACGGAAGATCACTATGAGACGTTTACATTGTTATATGGAGAAGAGGAATGAAAGTCATATTAGATGCAGGAAGAATAGAGGAAAAAGGGAAATCGCATGAATATCTGAAGGAAATGCTGCAGCTGCCGGAACATTATGGAAAGAATCTGGATGCACTCCATGATTGTCTGACTGAAATGGACAAGACAGAAATTCTGTGGGATAATATAGAACATGCCGGAATATATTTCAGACGCGTATATCTGGTATTTCAGCGGGCATGTGTAGAGAATCCTGGACTTTCCATGAGAAAATTTGAAGGAAAAAAAATAGCGGTGCTTTCTGATACTCACGGACTTCTCCGACCGGAAGTGACAGAAATTCTGCATGATTGTGACGGAGCAATCCATGCCGGTGATATCAACAGCCGGGAAATTTTGAATCAGATTTGGGATGCTTCGGGAAGAAACAAACCATTCTACGTGGTCCGGGGAAATAATGACAAAGCCTGGGCAATGGATCTTCCACTTACCATGGAATTTACGTTGTGCGGTGTAGATTTTCTTCTGGTACATAATAAAAAAGATGTGCCGGCTAACAAGAAAGATACACAGATTATTATTTTGGGACACTCTCACAAATATCTGGAGGAAGAAAAAGATGGTTGTCTGTGGCTGAATCCGGGAAGCTGCGGAAAACGCAGATTTCATCAGGAGATTACCATGGCAGTTCTTTATCTGGAAGAGACACCACAGCCCGGAAGCAACGGATGGTGGGTAAAAAAAATAGAAATTCCCCAGGATACAGCTGTCGGAGCAGAACATTTACAGAAAACTCCGCCCCAGGGATTGATTCCTCAGGAAAATCTGTCTGGTATTGTACAGGAGATCATAAAACGGATGGATAAAGGGCAGAGTGTGGAAGTAATCAGTAAAAAACTTAACATTCATCCGGAATTTGCAGAAGAAATCTGCAGAATTCGGGTCACACATCCGGGAGTGAGTGTGGACGGGATTGTAGATAAAATAGAAGTGAACAGGAGTATTTATGACAAAAAAACAATTAGCACTGGAAATCATTGAACGGTTAAAAAAGGAATATCCGGATGCGGGATGCACCCTGGACTATGATCAGGCGTGGAAGCTTCTGGTCAGTGTGCGTCTGGCGGCTCAGTGTACTGATGCTCGTGTGAATGTAGTGGTGGAAGGTCTTTATGAAAAATATCCTTCGGTAAAAGCACTGGCTCAGGCAGATGTGGAGGATATCGAGAGGATTGTCCGGCCCTGCGGACTGGGAAAAAGCAAAGCCCGGGATATCAGTGCCTGCATGAAAATACTGGATGAACAATATGGTGGTCATGTACCGGATGACTTTGATGCTCTGCTGAAACTTCCCGGCGTGGGGAGAAAAAGTGCCAATCTCATTATGGGAGATGTATTTGGCAAACCAGCCATCGTCACCGATACCCATTGTATCCGTCTGACCAACCGGATGGGGCTGGTAGATGGCATCAAAGAACCCAAAAAAGTAGAGATGGCATTATGGAAGATCATACCGGCGGAAGAAGGAAGTGACTTCTGTCACCGGCTGGTGTTTCATGGAAGAGATGTTTGCACGGCGAGAACAAAACCGTACTGTGATCGGTGCTGTCTGCAGGATATCTGTGCGAAGAATGGAGTAGAATGAGATAAGAAAATTTCCCAGGGGATTTTTACTTTTTCCCCGGGGCAATTTGGGTGTTTACATATTCTAAAAGAGGTGTTAATATAATAATAGAAAAGGTGCTACCGATGACGGTTCGCCTGATTATATTTTTGGGTTTTTAAAAATAATCGCCAAGTTTTCTCAGGACCGGGCGGTTATTTTTGCGTCTTGGAATCATGCTTTCCATGCATGTAACCAAGACTATAGAAAGTCGCACACAGTGCAAGCACTGCAATAAGGTCACTAATGGTTAGCATAAGCATAAGTCTCCTTTCCAAGATTTCCATAATGGATTTCTATGTAATCGGAGCTATGAACTCTCCGCAAAAAGCGAACCGCCATTCACGTCAATGTGAAGTAGCACCTTAGGCATAACGCCTTCTTTTATACTATCAAACACCAGTTCTTTTATCGAGTGAAAAATAGCAATATCATAAAATTTCCTGATATGTGCAAACTATATAAAAAGCAAGTTCTCAATTTTTGAAGTTGGGCAACTATTCAGTAGTTACTGAACAGTTACGAAGTTTGTATGAAAGGTGATTATGTGATGACTTCAATTTGGAGTGAGAGTACCCGGCTCCCGCACTTTCCGACATTAGAGGGAGATATCAAAACAGATGTATTGATTATTGGCGGTGGGATTACCGGGACTCTCTGTGCGTATTTTTTACAGGAAAAAGGTGTGGATTATGTTCTTGTGGAGGGCAGAACAATCTGTTCTGGTGTTACGTCGAATACAACGGCAAAGATTACTTCTCAGCATGGCTTGATCTATCAAAAGCTTTTAAAAAGTTATGGGGCAGAAAAAACGTCATTATATCTGAAGGCAAATCAGGATGCTCTGGACAAATACAGAGAGATTTGTGAAAATATTTCCTGTGATTTTCAGACCAGGACGGCTTATGTATACTCTTTGGATAATCGGAAAAAGCTGGAAAAAGAAGCTGAAGCACTGGCTGAGATTGGATTTGACGCACCAGTTCTGAATATGACCGAGCTTCCTTTTCCTGTGGCCGGAGCGATTGCCTTTGAAAATCAGGCTCAGTTTCATCCATTAAAATTTATTTCCTCAGTTGCCCGGAATTTGAAAATATATGAGCATACCTTTGTGAAAGAAATGAAAGAACATACAGCGGTTACAGATCGTGCCGCAATTACTTTTCAGAAAGTAATCTTTGCGACACATTTTCCGATAGACAACAAACATGGCATGTACTTTCTGAAATTATATCAGCACAGGTCCTATGTGATTGCTCTGGATCATGCTGTTGGATGGGATGGTATGTATGTGGATGAAGCTATGAATGGAATGTCTTTTCGCAGTTACAATGGTTTGCTTCTGATTGGCGGCGGTGATCACAGAACCGGAAGAAGAGGAGGAAACTGGAAAGAACTGAGTGAGTTTGCTGAAAAATATTATCCCTGCGCACGGGAAATCAGTTGCTGGGCAACGCAGGATTGTATGAGCCTGGATGGAATCCCCTATATTGGTCAGTATTCTGCCAATACACCAGATAGTTATGTGGCAACGGGATTTAATAAATGGGGAATAACATCGGCTATGACAGCAGGAATGCTACTGACTGATCTGATTATGGGCAAAGAAAATCCCTATGCGGATATTTTTTCTCCCTCAAGAAATATGATGAAGCCGCAGCTTTTTTATAATGGCTGTGAAGCCCTCAAAAATCTGATAACAATTACCCCCCGACGATGTCCGCACATGGGATGTGCGCTGCAATGGAACAGCCTGGAGCGTTCATGGGACTGCCCTTGCCATGGCTCCCGGTTTGATGAGATGGGAGTACTTCTTGATAATCCTGCAAATGGTGATATGCGAAAAAATAATGTATAGAAAAAATACAAAAAAGTATTTGACAGTATTGACTTTTTGTGATATTGTAAAAAATGCACTATTATGGCAAGATATGCCTAGAAGTCTATCGAAAACGAAGCATAAAGGCATGAGCGGTAATAAATTAAATACACAAGGGGTGAAACGGTCTATGGAAAAAAACAGAATACGTCCAATTACAAATGGTAAAAGTATGCGGATGAGTTACCAGAGACAAAAAGAAGTTTTGGAAATGCCCAACTTGATTGAAGTTCAAAAGGATTCCTACAACTGGTTTCTTGAAGAAGGTTTGAGGGAAGTTTTTGACGATATCTCTCCTATTACTGACTATAGTGGGAAGTTGAGCCTGGAATTTGTGGACTTTACTCTGTGTGAAAACGATGTGAAGTATTCCATCGATGAATGCAGAGACAGGGACGCAACCTATGCAGCACCTTTAAAAGTTAAGGTGAGATTATACAATAAAGAAAACGACGAAATTAAAGAGCATGAGATTTTCATGGGTGATTTGCCGTTGATGACAGCAACCGGTACCTTTGTAATTAATGGTGCTGAACGAGTTATTGTCAGCCAGTTAGTACGTTCCCCCGGTATTTATTATGCAATCGCTCATGATAAAGTTGGTAAGAGATTATTTTCTTCCACGGTTATTCCAAGCCGTGGTGCATGGTTGGAATATGAAACAGATTCCAATGATGTATTCAGTGTACGAGTAGACAGAACAAGAAAAGTACCAATTACGGTTCTGATTCGTGCACTTGGAAAAGGTACCAATGCTGAGATTATAGAGTTGTTTGGTGACGAGCCGAAGATTCAGGCAAGTTTTACAAAGGATACAGCTACCTGTTATGAAGAAGGTTTGCTGGAGTTATATAAAAAAATCCGTCCAGGTGAGCCTCTGGCAGTGGAGAGCGCAAAAAGCCTGGTAAACAGTATGTTCTTTGATCCGAAACGTTATGACCTGGCAAAAGTAGGACGTTACAAATTCAATAAAAAACTGCTTCTGAGAAACCGTATCGCAGGACAGATTCTGGCAGAAGACGTGGTAGATACTACGACAGGTGAGATTCTGGCAGAAGCAGGAACTGAAGTAACAAAAGAACTGGCAGATTCTATTCAGAATGCGGCAGTTCCGTTTGTATGGATTCAGACAGAGGAAAGAAATATAAAAGTTCTTTCCAATATGATGGTTGATCTGACACATTATGTGGACTGTGACCCGAAAGAACTGGGTATTACAGAGATGGTTTACTATCCGGAACTGGAAAGACTGATGGAAGAATATGATGATGAAGATGAACTGAAAGAAGCAATTCGTCGTCATGTTCATGAACTGATTCCGAAACACATCACAGTGGAAGATATTTTTGCTTCCATTAACTATAATATCCACCTGGAATATGGACTGGGAACTGATGATGATATTGACCACCTTGGCAATCGTCGTATTCGTGCAGTTGGAGAATTGCTGCAGAACCAGTACCGAATCGGTATGTCCCGTCTGGAAAGAGTGGTTCGTGAAAGAATGACAACACAGGATGCAGATGGAATTTCCCCGCAGTCTCTGATCAATATTAAACCTGTAACAGCAGCTGTCAAAGAGTTCTTTGGTTCTTCCCAGCTGTCACAGTTCATGGATCAGAATAACCCGCTGGGTGAGTTGACGCATAAGAGACGTCTGTCTGCCCTGGGTCCTGGCGGTCTGTCACGTGATCGTGCCGGATTTGAGGTTCGAGACGTACACTATTCTCACTATGGAAGAATGTGTCCGATTGAGACTCCTGAGGGACCTAACATCGGTCTGATCAACTCTCTTGCATCCTATGCAAGAATCAATGAATATGGATTCGTGGAAGCACCTTATCGTAAAATTGATAAAACTGATCCGAAGAATCCCCGTGTTACAGATGAAGTTGTCTATATGACAGCAGATGAGGAAGATAATTATCATGTAGCACAGGCGAATGAGCCTTTGGATGAAAATGGATATTTCCTTCATAAGAATGTTTCCGGTCGTTACAGAGATGAGACACAGGAGTATGAACGCCGCGTATTTGATTATATGGACGTATCTCCGAAGATGGTATTTTCTGTGGCTACTGCCCTGATTCCTTTCCTGCAGAATGATGATGCGAACCGTGCTCTGATGGGATCCAACATGCAGCGTCAGGCCGTACCGCTGATGATTACAGAAGCACCTGTAGTAGGAACCGGTATGGAAGCAAAAGCAGCTGTGGACTCCGGAGTGTGCGTGCTTGCTAAAAAGGCAGGTGTTATTACAAAATCTTCCTCAAAAGAGATTACAATGAAAAACGATGATGGAACGACAGATGTTTACCGTCTGACCAAGTTCCTGAGAAGTAACCAGAGTAACTGCTACAATCAGAAGCCAATCGTTCTGAAGGGTGAACATGTGGAAGCAGGACAGGTTATTGCAGATGGTCCATCCACATACAATGGTGAACTGGCACTTGGTAAGAACCCGTTGATCGGATTTATGACCTGGGAAGGTTATAACTACGAAGATGCGGTACTGCTGAGTGAAAGGCTGGTTCAGGAAGATGTATATACTTCCATTCATATTGAAGAGTATGAGGCGGAAGCACGTGATACAAAGCTGGGACCGGAGGAAATCACAAAAGATGTTCCGGGTGTCGGCGATGATGCACTGAAAGATCTGGATGAACGTGGAATCATCCGTATCGGTGCAGAAGTTCGTGCAGGAGATATTCTTGTTGGTAAAGTAACTCCGAAAGGAGAGACAGAGCTGACTGCAGAGGAACGTCTTCTGAGAGCTATTTTTGGTGAAAAAGCAAGAGAAGTGCGTGATACTTCTTTGAAAGTACCGCATGGTGAATATGGTATTGTTGTTGATGCAAAAGTATTTACCAGAGAAAATGGCGATGAACTGTCTCCGGGTGTTAACCAGGCAGTACGTATCTATATTGCTCAGAAGAGAAAAATCTCTGTAGGTGATAAGATGGCTGGTCGTCATGGTAACAAGGGTGTTGTTTCCAGAGTACTTCCGGTTGAAGATATGCCGTTCCTGCCTAATGGTCGTCCTCTGGATATCGTACTGAATCCTCTGGGTGTACCTTCCCGTATGAATATCGGACAGGTGCTGGAGATTCATCTGAGTCTTGCAGCGAAAGCACTGGGATTCAATATTGCCACGCCGGTATTTGATGGCGCCAACGAGGATGACATCATGGATACTCTGGAACTGGCAAATGATTATGTGAACCTGAGCTGGGAGGAATTCTCCGATAAACATAAAGAAGAATTGCTACCGGAAGTATATGATTATCTGTATGAAAACAGAGAACACAGAAATCTGTGGAAAGGTGTTCCGATTTCCCGTGATGGAAAAGTAAGACTTCGTGACGGACGTACAGGAGAATACTTTGACAGTCCGGTAACCATCGGTCACATGCATTATCTGAAACTGCATCATCTGGTTGATGATAAGATTCATGCCCGTTCAACCGGTCCATATGCACTGGTAACACAGCAGCCGCTGGGTGGAAAAGCTCAGTTCGGTGGTCAGCGTTTCGGTGAGATGGAGGTATGGGCACTGGAAGCTTATGGTGCTTCTTACACGCTGCAGGAAATCCTGACTGTGAAGTCGGATGATGTTGTTGGTCGTGTGAAGACATACGAGGCAATTATTAAAGGTGATAATATCCCTGAACCTGGTATTCCGGAGTCCTTCCGAGTACTGTTGAAAGAACTTCAGTCTCTGGGTCTGGATGTAAGAGTACTGAGAGATGATAATACTGAAGTTAAGATTGAAGAAAATATTGACTACGGTGATACAGATCTTCGATCCATTATTGAGGGTGACAGAAGCTACCGCAATGATGATAAAGAATCTTATGAAAGTTATGGTTTCACAAAACAGGAATTCAATGGTGATGAACTGGTGGATGTGGAGGAGGACGACACAGAAGCCATGGATGACGATGATGATCTGACAGATCTTTAATCTGAGAAAGGAGAAACCAAATGGCTGAAACAAGCAGTAAAGAAGTATACGAACCGCTGACGTTTGATGCAATCAAAGTTGGTCTGGCATCTCCGGAAAAAATTCGTGAGTGGTCCCGGGGTGAAGTAAAAAAACCTGAGACAATTAACTATAGAACTCTGAAGCCGGAAAAAGATGGTCTGTACTGTGAAAGAATCTTCGGACCAAGCAAAGACTGGGAGTGTCATTGCGGTAAATATAAGAAAATTCGTTATAAAGGTGTTGTCTGCGACCGTTGTGGTGTTGAAGTTACCAAGTCAACGGTTCGTAGAGAGCGTATGGGACATATTGAGCTGGCAGCTCCTGTTTCCCACATCTGGTATTTTAAAGGAATTCCGTCCCGTATGGGACTGATCCTTGACCTTTCTCCAAGAACACTGGAAAAGGTTCTGTATTTTGCTAATTATATCGTATTGGATCCGGCAGATACTTCTCTTTCAGCAAAACAGGTATTGACAGAGAGAGAGTATCAGGAAGCAAGAGAAAAGTTCCCGAACAGCAATTTCCGTGTGGGAATGGGTGCAGAGTCTATCAAAGAACTTCTGCAGGCCATTGACCTGGAAAAAGAATCTGCAGAACTGAAAGCAGAACTGAAGGACGCATCCGGACAGAAACGTGCCCGCATCATTAAACGGCTGGAGGTTGTGGAAGCATTCCGCGAATCCGGAAACCGTCCGGAATGGATGATCATGGACGTGATTCCGGTTATTCCGCCGGATCTTCGTCCGATGGTACAGCTGGATGGCGGACGCTTTGCTACCTCTGACCTGAATGATCTGTACCGCCGTATTATTAACCGTAACAACCGTCTGAAGAGACTGTTGGAACTGGGTGCTCCGGATATCATTGTAAGAAATGAAAAACGTATGCTGCAGGAAGCTGTAGATGCGCTGATCGATAATGGTCGCCGCGGCCGTCCGGTTACAGGCCCCGGAAACCGTGCCCTGAAGTCTCTGTCAGATATGCTGAAAGGTAAGTCAGGACGTTTCCGTCAGAACCTGCTGGGTAAACGAGTTGACTACTCCGGACGTTCCGTTATCGTCGTTGGACCGGAACTGAAAATTTATCAGTGTGGTCTGCCGAAAGAAATGGCTATTGAGCTGTTTAAACCATTTGTTATGAAAGAACTGGTAGCAAATGGTGCTGCTCACAATATTAAAAATGCAAAGAAAATGGTTGAGAAGCTGCAGCCGGAAGTGTGGGATGTACTGGAAGAGGTAATCAAAGAACATCCGGTTATGCTGAACCGTGCACCTACATTGCATCGTCTGGGTATTCAGGCATTTGAGCCGATTCTGGTAGAAGGTAAAGCAATCAAACTGCATCCGCTGGTTTGTACCGCATTCAATGCCGACTTTGACGGTGACCAGATGGCGGTACATCTTCCGCTTTCCGTGGAGGCACAGGCAGAATGCCGTTTCCTGCTTCTTTCTCCGAACAACCTGCTGAAACCGTCTGACGGTGGTCCGGTAGCCGTACCTTCTCAGGATATGGTACTTGGCATTTACTATCTGACTCAGGAAAGACCGGGAAGCATTGGAGAAGGCTCTTATTTCAAGAATCTGAACGAGGCAATTTTGTCATACGAGAACGGTTACATTACTTTGCAGACACGTATTCATGTAAGAGTAAAGAAAACCATGCCGGATGGACAGGAAATCTGTGGAACAGTAGAATCCACACTGGGCCGCTTCCTGTTTAATGAAATTCTTCCACAGGATCTGGGTTATGTAGATCGTACACTGGATGAGAATAAACTTCTTCCGGAAGTTGATTTCCATGTGGGTAAGAAACAGCTGAAACAGATTCTGGAAAAAGTAATTAATACCCATGGAGCAACTAAGACCGCAGAGGTTCTGGATGATATTAAGGCAATGGGTTATAAATACTCTACCAGAGCAGCAATGACGGTATCAATTTCTGATATGACAGTGCCGCCTCAGAAACCTGAGATGATCAAGAATGCTCAGGATACTGTAGATAAAATTACAAGAAACTTCAAACGTGGTCTTATCACTGAGGAAGAGCGTTATAAAGAAGTTGTAGAAACCTGGAAACAGACTGACGATGCACTGACAAAAGCACTGCTGACCGGTCTGGATAAATACAATAACATCTTCATGATGGCTGACTCCGGTGCCCGTGGTTCTGATAAACAGATCAAGCAGCTGGCAGGTATGCGAGGC
>JBJELU010000014.1:0-21247 GCA_051879355.1 Oliverpabstia sp. | reverse complement strand
GCTTTGATAGCGCCCATCAGCTGTTCCTTCGGATCATCCGGGAAGTCTGCTCCGATTTTTTCTTTGTATTCAGCTTTGAACTGGTTAGCCAGCTCTTTCAGGTCTTCAGCTGTCAGGTCAACGTCCTGTGTTACACCTTTTTCAGCTTTCATTTTATCAATCAGTTCTTCGAAGTATTTTTTACCAACTTCCATTACTACGTCAGAATACATCTGGATGAATCTTCTATAGCAATCGCGAGCCCATCTCTCATTACCTGTTTTTTTGGCAACTACTTCTACTACTTCTTCGTTCAGACCAAGGTTCAGAATAGTATCCATCATACCAGGCATAGAAGCTCTTGCACCGGAACGTACAGATACCAGAAGAGGATTCTCAAGATCACCGAATTTTTTGCCGGTTACTTCTTCCATCTTTTCGATGGCTTCCATAATCTGTGCCATAATTTCGTCATTGATCTTTCTTCCATCTTCATAGTACTGTGTACAAGCTTCTGTTGTGATTGTGAAACCCTGCGGAACAGGAAGTCCCAGATTGGTCATCTCTGCAAGGTTGGCACCTTTACCGCCCAGAAGATTACGCATAGTTGCATTACCTTCTGTAAACATGTAAACCCATTTTGCCATTGTTTACTTCCTCCTAAAAAGTATATTTATACAAATATCCGTTATCACAGGAAAGACAACGGAATATTTTACCAGTGCTGAACGGCACTTGTATATAGTAATTGTAATCAAATTCCAGTGTATAGTCAAGTAAAAAGCCAAAAAAAACTGAAAACTCTCCCTAATGTTTCACCAAAACAAACAAGTAAAAAATTCCCCGGGGAAAATGTAATAATCCCCGGGGAAAAATTTCGTAAAAATTATTTGCTTAAATCCAGTACCAGATGTCTTGGCAGACCATTTACCATGATTGGCTGGTAATCTCCCTGAATCAGTGGTTTAACATAATCAACGAAGTCTTTTGTTACATAGTTTCCTTCTTCGTTCATCCACTCTCTCGGTACCAGTTTTTCTTCGTTTGCAATACGATGTACATCGTAGATACCTGCAGATGCCATGTACGGATCATCAGATACACGGTCGATAACTACCATGTTTCCATTGTATCCTTCATCGGCAGCTTTTACAGCAGCTCCGCCTACCATGAATGCTTCATCGATATCCACACGGGATGCCATATGAGAAGCACTTCTCTGCAGAGTGGAGAATTCTACGCTTCTGGTCTTGCAGCCAATCTCATGGCCAAGGAATGCTGCCAGATAAGCGGCTGTTCCTGTCAGCTGTTTGTGACCGAATGCATCTACATAATCAGCACCGCCGGACAGTTCGCAGACATAACGTCCATCAGCCAGTTTGATACCTTCTGATACAGCAACAACGATGGAATGCTTGGTCTGCAGCAGTTCTTTTACTTTTGTCAGGAATGCATCGATGTCAAATGGAATCTCCGGCAGATAAATCAGATCCGGACCTTCGCACTCTTCTGTCTTAGCCAGTGCAGTTGCACCTGTCAGCCAGCCTGCATTACGTCCCATAACTTCAACAACAGTGATCATGTCTTTCTTGTAAGTCAGACCCAGTGCATCACGAATAATTTCTTTTGTAGAAGCTGCAATATATTTTGCGGCACTTCCAAATCCCGGTGTGTGGTCTGTCAGAGCCAGGTCGTTATCAATTGTTTTCGGAACACCAAGGAATTTCTGTTTGTGTCCTTTTACGATTGCGTAATCAGACAATTTCTTGATGGTATCCATGGAATCATTTCCTCCGATATAGATGAAGGAATCAATTTCCAGTTTATCCAGAATTTCAAAAATTTTATCATAAATTTCCATGTTTTCATGGATCTCCGGCAGTTTAAAACGGCAGGAACCCAAGAATGCAGATGGTGTTCTTTTCAGAAGCTCAATATCCAGATCAGAATGAATCTGCGTGGACATATCCACATATCTCTCATCCAGAAGTCCCTGAATACCATTCAGCATACCATATACTTTGTCAAAGCCACGCTCAATTGCATTCTTATACACACCAGCCAGACTGGAGTTAATAACTGAAGTCGGTCCACCTGACTGTCCTACGATAATATTTCTCATTTTTGCCATAATAATTTTCCTCCTTGATATTGAAATCATATTCTGTCGTTCTCGCTCAAGCTAATCGTCATTATAGCAACTTTTTTTCACCTTTGCAATATGTTTTTGTTATTTTTTACCATCTAATTTCTATTTTTTCATGTTTATTGTGTTTTATTGTACAATTTATTTATTTTTCAGTATTTTCATTTTGTCCTTTTTTATTGACCTTTCTTGCAAATCAGCGTATGCTTTTATCTTGTAAGGTGTACTTAACGTATAGCCCATCAAAGTCAAACACTTCCTGCAGATATGCGGGATAATGTCAGAAAACAAAGCGAGGATACAGGATGAAAGAAACAATTTATACCATACCATTGAATGATGCTTTTAAAGCAGATGACGAATGTCCCTTCTGCTATCTGGAACGGGAAGCCGAACAGCATGCACTTGAATTTATTCTGGGAAGCGGTGCCTCCTATATGGAGGATGATATCCGCATGGAGACGGATAAGATTGGATTCTGCCGCCATCACTATAAAATGATGTATGATTATGGTAATCGGCTGGGCAGCGGTCTGATTCTCAGTACCCACCTGAAGAAACTGAATCAGGAAATGACAGAACAGATGAAAGCTTTTACCAGCGGCAAGTCAACTTTTATGGGACGGCTGAAAAAAACAGAATTGAATCCTGACGCACCGGAGACCGGTCTGGGACAGTGGATTTATCAGAAAGAACATACCTGCTATGTATGTGATCATTTTCATGCAAATTATCAGAGATATCTGGATACGTTCTTCTACATGTACAAAAACAGCCCGGAGTTTGTTGAATTATTCAAAAAAAGCAAAGGCTTCTGCCTGCACCATTTCCGTGATCTGGTAGAGGTGGGGGAAAAGAAACTGAACGACAAACAGAAATCCGAGTTCTTCCCGGTACTTTTTGATCTGATGGAGAAAAACATGAAACGTCTGGAAGAAGAAGTAACCTGGTTCTGTGACAAACAGGATTATCTGAACAAAGACAAAGACTGGGGCAATTCCCGCGACAGTGTACAGAGAGCTATGCAGAAGCTGGGCGGCGGGTATCCGGCTGATCCGGTCTTTAAGATGAATTATTAATGATTTGTTTGAGGAGGGACGGAAACTACTTATCATTTTTTCAGAAGCAGGCCGTTCCTCCTCAGCTAGCCGCTAACTACGACTAAATTGACGCTCAGGAGAGCCTTCGCGCCAATTAGTCGCGCTTAGTGCAGAGTTGAGGAGGAGCGGCCTGCTTCTGAAAAATACCAGAAATTCTCCGTCCCTCCCCAACAAAATTAATATGCCATCTTTTCTGCCAGATATGCTTCCAGTTCTTCGATCTTCACGCGAACCTGTTCCATGGTGTCGCGGTCGCGGACTGTTACTGCACCGTCGTTTTCGGATTCGAAATCGTAGGTTACACAGTATGGTGTTCCGATTTCGTCCTGGCGGCGATATCTTTTTCCGATGTTTCCTCTGTCATCGAATTCGCAGTTCCATGTTTTGGAAAGCTGTGCAAATACTTTTTCAGCACCTTCGTTGAGTTTTTTGGAGAGCGGCAGAACGCCTACTTTCACCGGTGCAAGAGCCGGATGGAAATGAAGAACGGTACGTACATCGTTTTTCTCTGCATCCAGTACTTCCTCATCGTATGCACTGCACAGGAATGCCAGTACCATACGGTCTGCACCCAGTGATGGCTCGATAACGTACGGAATGTATTTTTCTTTTGTCTCATCATCAAAATATGTCAGATCCTGTCCGGATACATTCTGATGCTGTGTCAGGTCATAATCAGTACGGTCTGCGATTCCCCACAGTTCACCCCAGCCGAACGGGAACAGGAATTCCACGTCTGTGGTTGCTTTGCTGTAGAAAGAAAGCTCTTCTTTTTCGTGATCACGGTAACGAACTTCTTCGTCTTTCAGTCCCAGTTCATGCAGCCAGTTCAGGCAGAACTGTTTCCAGTATGCGAACCACTCCAGATCGGTATCCGGTTTGCAGAAGAATTCCAGTTCCATCTGCTCAAATTCTCTGGTACGGAACGTAAAGTTACCCGGTGTGATCTCGTTACGGAAAGATTTACCAATCTGACCAATACCGAACGGCAGTTTCTTTCTGGAAGTTCTCTGTACATTTTTAAAGTTAACAAAAATACCCTGAGCAGTTTCCGGTCTCAGATATACAGTATTCTTAGCATCTTCGGTTACTCCCTGGAAGGTTTTGAACATCAGGTTAAACTGACGAATATCTGTAAAATTATGTTTTCCACAGGTCGGACATGGAATCTGGTGCTCTTCGATGAAATCTTTCATCTTTTCCTGGCTCCATGCATCCACACTTTCCTCCAGTGCGATACCTTTTTCTGCACAGTAGTCTTCAATCAGCTTATCTGCACGGAAACGTTCATGACATTCCTTACAATCCATCAGCGGGTCGGAAAAACTTCCCAGATGTCCGGAAGCTACCCATGTCTGCGGATTCATCAGGATTGCACAGTCAACACCCACATTATATGGATTTTCCTGAATAAATTTTTTCCACCAGGCTTTTTTTACGTTATTTTTCAGTTCCACACCCAGATTACCGTAATCCCAGGTATTTGCCAGGCCTCCGTAAATCTCGGAACCCGGATATACAAAACCTCTGGACTTTGCAAGTGCGATAATCTTTTCCATTGTTTTTTCCATAATTAATTGATCTCCTTTTACTATTCTCCGGTTATTCTGCACTGTAAATGACATAGCCGTAAGCCTCTGTCGTCACCTGTGCATTTTCATATGTGTCTTCGGAATCAGCAGCCAGTCTGGCACAATCCTCTCCCAGAATCTTCATATTTTTACTGACATATAATATTTTTCCCGGAACCAGAACCGCCAGCGGCTCACGGATAATCATAACACTCTGATTCTGACATTCCGCCGGTATGGTACCCTGAGAAACAGCCTGACCCTTCGCATCTGTAAATGCTCCGGCAAATGCATAGCCCTCTTTCCTGGCCTGCTCCACGGTACCGGCAAAGAAATCCACCTGATTAAATGCACGGTATGCGTCGTCTGTACTGTACTGCATCAGAACAGAAGCATTCCCGTCTTTTACCTGCACCTTCTTCAGAGTGACCTCCTCTTCTCCCGCCTGCTTGTTATAGGTACTCACCAGTTCCTCAATACTTTTCTTCAGTTCATCTTCCTGATACTCTTCTGACGAAAAATCCTCAATCAGAATCTCAGTCACAATTCCCTTTTTATCCACTGTAACCGTAGATTCCGCAGCTTTTTCAATTTTTCCACATCCTGATAAGGTCAGCAGACCAGCCAACAACAATACAGTACTGCGTTTTCTCATAAATCATATCCTCCGAAACTGAATATATGTATTATACCTTCTGCCTATCTATTTTTCAAGCCTATATTTGGGATGGGGGTGACTGGGGGACGGGTACATAGACACTGCTCGTGTCTATGTACCCGTCCCCCAGTCACCCCAGTCACCCCTCCCCCTGTCACTTTATCATCAACTCGAGTATCTCCAGGCTCTTAAATTTTTTGTCCGTATTCCTGTCCATATATCGATCCATCCACCGGGCAGTTTCCTGCTCCACTTCCGGCTTTACGGTAAAGGTATAAAGTCTGTCTATGGGTGAGGAAACGATGTATTGCAGTGTATACAATGCTGTCGGTGATATGGCATGGGCATCCCGTACTGACGGGGCACACTTCTGACAGACACAGCCGGTATTTCTGTCGGATGTATGTGTCAGAAAGTCTGTATTTCCACAGACAGTGCAGGCAAAGAGTGACGGGTATTCTCCGTTGATTACCATGGCCTTCAGTTGAAAAATGGTCCGGATCAGCCGGTCGGAAATCCGCTCATTCAGCAGTGCTTTCATTGTTACATAGAGAAGGTTCAGCATATCTGTCTCACAGTTTCCTTCTCTTCCATAATAATCCGCAATCTCCAGAAAATAGAACCCATAGTAGACTCCCGGCTGTCTGGATGCCAGTTCCGTAAAGTATTCACGGATATTTGCCTGTGCCAGTGTATAGGCAGACCGCCCTTCGTATAGCTTGAAGCTGCCGAAAACGAATGGATTGGCAGCGGCAAGGAGGGGGCTGGTACTTTTTCTGCACCCTCTGGCAAAAGCAGTGATTTTTCCCTGCTCTTTCGTCAGCAGTACCACTCGTTTGTCATAATCTCCTACCGGCATCGCACTCAGCACCATACCGGTAACGGTAATGGGTTCACTCATCAGTTAAATCTCTCTCTTGTCGTAGCCGAAATTCTTCATCAGGGTGTCACTGTCTCTCCAGTCTTTTCGCACTTTGACCCAGATGCGAAGATTTACTTTTTCTTCCAGCATCTTTTCGATCTCATACCGGGCGTTACTTCCGATTTTTTTCAGCATTGTGCCCTGTTTACCGATAATAATCCCTTTGTGAGAATCTCTCTCGCAGATAATCGTAGCTTCGATATCAATAATTTTCTGCCCTTTGCGCTCTCTCATCTTCTCAATGGTCACAGCTATGCCATGTGGAATCTCTTCATCGAGAGCATGAAGTGCTTTTTCTCTGATGACCTCTGCCACAATCTGTCTCTGAGGCTGATCGGTAACTGTATCTTCATCATAGAACATGGGGCCGTAGGTCATATATTTGAACAGGGACTGGATAATGTCATCCGTGTTCTGTCCACGCAGTGCGGACACCGGAATGATTTCGGCGAAATCATATAATTTGCGGTATGTGTCTATCACCTGAAGGATTTCTTCTTTTTTTACAGTATCCACTTTATTGATCACAAGGATCACCGGCAAAGACGTTTTCTCCAGCTGTTCGGCGATATGTTTTTCACCGGCTCCGATGAAAGTGGTGGGTTCTACCAGCCACATCACCACATCCACATCACGCAGCGTCTGTTCTGCCACATTTACCATATATTCGCCCAGCTTATTCTTTGCCTTATGAATTCCCGGGGTGTCCAAAAACACAATCTGCCCATCCTCACAGGTATAGACCGTCTGAATTCTGTTCCGGGTAGTCTGCGGTTTTTTGGAGGTAATGGCAATTTTCTGTCCAATCAGATGATTCATCAGTGTGGATTTTCCCACATTCGGGCGACCGATAATTGCCACAAACCCTGATTTGAAATTATCTTTCATCATATTCTCCTTTAATGCATTAACGGTTCTGTATGTTTTAACAGGTCTTCATGTTTTTTCAGAGAACTTTCGCTGCCGACAACGCAGACATTTCCCTGCTTCCAGACAGCCTCAATAAGTTCTGCCAGCCTGCGGATATCTTCCGGCTGAGCCTGCAGAATCTCATCCCTTTCCTTCTGAAGATTTTCCCGGGATATCCCGCCAAACCAAGCATTCAGAGACAATGCACCTTTGGCTGACGGATTCATCGGCACATCCAGTTCACTGATGGTTCCGATAATATATTTTGTCATTTCACGCTCGTCGGCCTGGAAATTTCTCAGATATTCCGCTGTTCCTGCAAATACGTCCAGAGTCTCTTTAAAGTGCGGATCCCGGTAAGACACCAGGAAACAGTCTCCGGTCCTGCGGAAGTTGCTCATACAGCCATAAGCTCCGCCTTTTACCCGGATATTCATCCACAGATAATCATAGCTGAGAATCACTTTCAGGATCCTCAATGCTCCAGTATAATCAAATCCTGCTGTACGGAAATTGCCGCCTGCAGCCACATACTGTACCTGCCCTGCCGTGGTAAATCCTTCATTTTTCTGCGTAAATTCATAATGAATTTCTCCCTCACGAACCGGCTCTGTATGAAGCAGCGGACGAAGAAGAGCAATCTGGTGTTCTACGCCTTCAAATCCTTTCGCATCCGTTGTGACACTGACAAAAAGATTTTCCGGGCGGAAAATCATGCACATCAATTCCTGGAGATTTTTTCTCAGATTTTCTTTCTTTTCTTCAAAATGAGCTTCCAGTTCTTCCAGCAGACGGAAATATGCAATTCCTGCAATCCTTTCCTGGAATGCAGAGCCCGCTGAAAAATAGGAAGACATACGCATCACAGCTGTGGAATGTCCCGCCTCTCCCAGAGAGGATTCCAATCTGGCTTTCTGCTGGGCGATAATCTCATATAACCGCTTGTCATCACTGAAATCAGAGGTAAGTATAATTTCCCGAATCATGGAAAATACAAAGTTTTCATTGGACTTTAAATACTTGGAACGCACACCAAACATCCGCAGACAGTCTTTCCCGGCACTATCTTTCTGGTTAAATACCTGCAGACCGCAGTTGATTCCGCCGCTTTTTGCATTAATTTCATGGAACAGTTCCCCGTAGGTGTAGTGTGCGGTATCCACATAGCCAAGCACCGACTTCAGGATTCCCATATAGGAAACCAGATCATCGGGGACACGGCTGGTATCAAAAAGCAGAGACAGATAACTGATGCCATTGGTGTCTACCGGATGATGAAGCACGGTACTTCCCAATACCATGTGAGGTTCGTTATAAATCTGCACCGTTTCTTTCCGGATATCTTCTCTTTTCAGCATAGGAATCCGTGCTTTATCTTCTTCGGAATCCTCACTTTCCTGAAACGCCTTCAGTGCTTCCGTCTTTTGCACAAGCTGCTCCAGTTCCTCCCCGGAAAGTGTTGCTTTATAGGCAACCAGCTTCTCCTCCAGTTCTTTTTCCTGTTTGGCCGCAAGACCTTTCTGCGGAACACCCAGTACAATGGCCGTATGAGGATTATCCAGCAGATAATCCCGGATCAGCTGTTCAAAATACCCTTCATTTGCTTTCTTTTTCAGACTTTCAAATGCACCCAGCCTCTGCAGATGCATAAATGGCTGGTTCTCATCATACAGCCAACTGTCAAATACATCAATTCCATACATGAGTCCTTTCGGGAAGGAAGAATAATCTGCCTCCCGGAAGCGGAATTCCAGATAATTGATACCTGCTTCAATAGCCTTGCGGTCCACGCCTTCTTTTACGATTTCCTGCAGGGTATCCTGGATGATCTGCAGAAATCGATCTTTATCCGCAAGTTCTGCATTTTTCGCCATAACGGAGAAGAAGGGCTGCAAAATCCCATCGCTGTATCCGCCTTCAATATCTTTTCCGATTCCTGCATCCAGCAATGCCTGTTTCAGTGGTGCACCCGGTGCAGACAGCAGCACATAATCCAATACTTCAAAAGCAGTACAAAGCTCCACATCAAGTGCATTTCCAACAACTGTATTACAGCTCAGATATGTTGCCGCCTCTTCGGAACCATTTTCTGAAACAGGATAATGGATTACATGTTCCCGCGGTTCGTCAAAGGGTTTCTGATAAGGAATCTCTGAATCAACAGTAATCGAATCAAAATGACTCAGGTATTCCCGGTCCAGCCAGTCCAGCTTTTCTGCCATGTCCATATCACCATAAAGGTAGATATAACTGTTGGACGGATGGTAGTAACGGCTGTGGAACGCCAGAAAATCTTCATAAGTCAGATCCGGGATACACCGGGGATCTCCACCGGACTCCACACCGTAAGGTGTATCCGGGAACAGCACATTGAAGATTTCCCGATCCAGTATCTCATCTGCTGATGAAAATGCCCCTTTCATCTCATTATAGACAACGCCGTTGTATTTCAGAGGACTGTCCACTGATTCCAGCTGATAACTCCAGCCTTCCTGACGGAAAATTTCTTCTTTTGTATAAATATTCGGATAGAACACAGCATCCAGATACACATTCATCAGATTCTGAAAATCCTGGTCATTGCAGCTTGCCACAGGATACATGGTCTTATCCGGATAAGTCATCGCATTCAGAAAGGTATTTAATGAGCCTTTCACCAGTTCCACAAACGGATCTTTCAATGGAAATTTCCGGGAACCGCACAAAACACTGTGTTCCAGAATATGAGCCACACCGGTACTGTCCGCCGGAGGTGTCCGAAACGCAATGTTAAACACTTTATTATCATCATCATTTTTCAAAAGCAGCACTCTCGCACCACTTTTCCGGTGACGGAGAAGAAATCCTTCGGAATGTATATCCTCAATCCACTGCTGTCTGATCACTTCATAAGCTTTGCATTCTTCGATTTTCAAACAAATTTCCTCCTGTTTCCCTTATTTTTCCGGACGGGAATAGTATTTTACCAATAATTCCATCTGTTCCTTTTTCAAAATCAGGTTGATTCCTTCCGGATTCAGCACGTAGCCTTCCACATCTTTGATCATATGATCCTTCAGTTTTTCAAAAGGAATCTGTAAGATACGATGTTTTTTCTCTTTGTTCTGATAGTGTTTCATCAGTTCACCGGTATCTGAAAAAATCGGCTGAAATTTTTCGCCGTTTTTATTCTGTACATAAATCAAACGTATACTCTCCGGACCTTCTTTATCCTCCATCACATCCACAGGCATCAGATATTTGGACTTAACCAGATTCACAGACATCTCTTCTTCCAGATCCTTCAACTCTTCACGATTCGGCTGAACACCTGGTTTTCTTAACTCCTGAAGAAAATAAATGGATGACAGCATCAGCTGAGGATTCAGGATCGGCCGCTGCTTTTCCGGAAGCTTGCTGTAATCCGGAATCCTCACAATTTTGTCCAGTTCAATCTTATGCTGGATATCACCATCCTGGAACACTACTTCATTGATTCCCATCGCAAACAAATTCATATAAAACATGGGGGCTTCTGTTTTCTTTACCTTTACTCCCATCAACAACATCTTCTTTTCTGTATAGCTTTTCGCAAATTCCTGTACTTTATCCGCATCTGTAAAAATCCAGACCTGATCGTTAAATGTTTCTTCGTCACAGGTAGCAAACGGCATTCTGGTCACCGCAGAATACACCACAAACATTTCCTCCAGATTCTGGAGTTTTCTTATTATAAATACCTGATCTACCGCCATGTTTCTTTATCCTTTCCTGTACCGGTGTAACTTTCCGCAACAATACCGTCACCACCGGAGATTTTTCGTTTTTCGACCCTTGTATCATAACACATAAGAACCGTGTGGGCAAGTGTGGTTCGATCAAGAAAAAAAGCGCCCGGATCCGGAAATTAAAGTTTCCGAATCCGGGCGTAAGCTGTTTCTTACAATTTTGAATACCCATATCCATTGACAATAGCGTCAATCTTTTTCTGTGCCCGACAATGTGGACACTCTCTTGTTGTGTAGCTTCGGTAATCCGGCACCTGACGGGATGTGAAAATCGCATTCACCGGAACTCCGTTGATTTTGTTCACCGCACTGAAAATTGCACATGCCCCCTGCAATTTTCCTTCATAATAGTTCACGCAGTCAAAGCATGCCTGCAGGGAACCGCCTGTAGTTGCTGATGCGGTGAGAATCAGGATATTTTTATTCCTGATCATGGGAACCATGTTTTCCTGGAACATCAGCTGTCCGTTGATGTTTACTTCCGGTGAAACCACATAAATCGTCTCATGAGCATTCATGGACATGATCCCGGCATTGGACAGTTCTTCTGCCAGATAAGCACCGATTACTTCTGTTCCGTCCATACAAATAATCGTGTCTACGATGGTACTCATCTCATAATGACCAGCCAGGACTTTTGCTACTTCTGAAGCCTCAGAAGCACGTGTTCGGAGTGTTGCCATGTCAAAATAATGTGTGATGTGAGAATGCGGTGTTGCAAAATGTCCCTCATACACTTTCAAAGCAATCTTTCCATTGGATTCTGAAAAAATCTTATGCATCCTGCTCTCCATAAATCTACCCCCTTTGAATTTTGGTATAACAGCCTTATCACGCTCAAGCTGTCTGATGATAGATTTATTATACCATTACAATTCTCTAAAAGGAAGATTTTTTTCAGAAAATTTATACCATTTACTTAACTCTATAATCATACAATGACTTCCAGAATCCTTTTCCCTTTGTATTCCAGTTCCTGAATTCCACTGCGTTTATTCTTATTAAAATTAAAGCTTAACAAATAGCCTTTTTCCTGCTTATAGTATTCCAGATATTCGAAAACCTGCTCTTCGCCGCGCATATGATATTCGTTCCCACGCCAGATTTTAAGTTCAATAATAAACTGTTTTCCTTTATAATCGATAATAATATCTGTACGCCGATTATCTCGCGTTCTTGCTTCAATATAATAATTTCCGGTTCCATTGATGATTGGTTTCAAATATAACAGAAATAATCGCCTTCCATTTTCCTCTATAAATTTCTGTTCATTATCCGAATATATTTCTTCGTAATATTCATAAAATTTCTTCATCACCAGATCCATCTGGAGCATCTCTGACACAATAAACTGATTTCGGTTCGATGCTGTCTCCATATATATTTTATTGTTTACAGCCATCTCAGACAGGAACATATCGTAAAGCTGTGTCTCAAAAATCCGGTTTGTTACCGCAACAATTCCATTTTTATCTTTCAGAAATCCAAACGTCACACCCAGATCAATCATTGGTGTCTCCCGTTTAAACGGAAAATCAATTCCACCAAAAAGTATATTTTGAAGCATCTCTTTTAACTGTGGGTAATCCAAAAGTTTTTTTGTCATATCATCGAACAAAGTATTCGGTTCTTTCAGCAGCAGTTTAATCGATGCTAAGATCCCCTCTTTTGTCCATACCGCTTCTCTGTCGGGATATTCTTCTGTTCCTGCTACTCTTTCGTCTGCCAACTGACAGATTCTTGAAACAAGATACGGATATCCAGCTGTATAGTCATACAGCAATTCTGCAATTTCTTTTACATTCATTCCTGTATGATAATCTTCTTCATATTCGTCCAGCATAGCTGCTATCTGCTCTGCATCAAAACTCATATCCAGTGGAAAATCAACCGCTATATTCCACGGACTGTTATATTTCGATTCTTCCTGTGGATGCAGCTTCAGTTTTAAAGTCTTAACATCGTAAACTCCCGCAAGAATCACAGATTGAAACGTCTGGTCTTTCCCCTGCTGCCATTTCAGATATTTTTCCCTTAAAAGTCCTAAGAATGACAGAAAAATCTGATTATCTGAACTTTTATCCACCTCATCGATCATCAAAACCACTTTCTTCTGACATGACCTGCATAAAGAAGTAATCTTCATTCCCAATGACCGCATCGGGAATTTTTCCGACAGTGTACTGTTCCACTCCTTAAGAATATCCTCCGATACTTTCTGAGCTTTCAGACATTCTCCGATATCCAGCACCAGCCCCTCCGCCAGACTTGCAAGAGAATGAAAATATTCATCAGCAGCCTCAAAACTAAGACTTAATACCAGATATTCTTCCTGCAATCGGCGTTCCAGCAAATAGAGTGTTGTCGTTTTTCCGTACTGCCGTGCACGATTCATCGTAAAATATTTACCCTGCTCGATATAATCTTTTACGATCCGGTCAATTCTTTTACTGATATCTACCATATAATTCTTTTCTGGAATACAGGTTCCTGTAACACAAAATCGTTTCGACATGCGGAATCCTCCTCGAGCTTTGATATAGGATAAGTATACCTGTTTTTCTTCAGGTACGCAAGAGAAGCCTTCTTTATGCCATTCGGGCATTTCGTATTTCATTTAAAATCGTGCTGCGCAATTCCCTGACTTTTCCTTTATCCATGGCCTCCACGCCTTTCAGCGGATATTCCAGGCCAAGCGACTCGTATTTTTTCAATCCCATGGTATGATAGGGAAGAACTTCCAGCCCTTTCAGATTCCGATACGGTGCCAGTAGCCGGCCCAGCCGCTTCAGATGTTCTTCATCATCTGTAATTCCCGGCACCACCACATGCCGGACAACCATGGGAATCCCGGCACGATTCAATGCATCTGCAAACTGCAGTACAGGGGCCTGTTCCTGCCCGGTCAGCTGTCTGTGTCCTTCCGCAGTGCTGTGCTTCATATCCAGCAAAACCAGATCCAGGCATGAAAACAACCGTTCAAATTCATCCCTTCTGCTTTCCCGGTATACAATCCCGGAAGTATCCAGGCAGGTATGGATTCCTCTCTTCTTTGCTTCCGCAAATAATTCCGTCAGAAATCCCAGCTGCAGCAAAGGTTCACCGCCGGTGGCTGTAATACCGCCTTTCCGGTAAAAAGTTTTATTTTTTTCATATGCGGAAAGAATTTCCTCTACACTCATCTCAGTGCCGCCCCCGACTTCCCAGGTATCCGGGTTATGGCAGTACTGACAGCGCATGGGACATCCCTGAAAAAATACCACAAAACGAATTCCGGGACCGTCAACGGTCCCGAAACTCTCAAGGGAATGAATTCTCCCCACTGTATTCTTCTTACATTCCGTCATGGAAGGTTCTGGAAATAACTTCGTCCTGCTGTTCTTTTGTCAGTTTATTGAAGTTTACGGCATAACCGGAAACACGAACAGTCAGCTGCGGATATTTTTCCGGATGAGCCTGGGCATCCAGAAGAGTATCTTTTGTAAATACATTTACATTCAGATGATGACCGCCTTTTTCAGCGTAACCATCCAGAAGGTTTACCAGGTTGTCGATCTGAGCATCAGTAATATTCATTGTATGTCCTCCTTATTCGTTATAATATTCTATGATACACGGATTTCTCCGCACTATGTGCTCTCGAAATCCTAAAAAACAATCAGTCCAGTTCTGCGTTCGGCTCACAGCATGCGCAGTCCGGTTCCAGTTCAAATGCGATATCATCAAAGAAAATTGCATCATCTTTTCCAAGTGCTCCCGGGATGATGGAGAAGGTATTGGAAATACCATCCTGTGCATCCTTGAACGGAAGTTTGGAAACAGAACTCAGACTTGCAACGGCACCATGGCTGTCACGTCTGTGCATCGGGTTGGCACCCGGAGCAAATGGTTCTCCTGCTTTTCTTCCATCTGGTGTGGAACCGGTTGCTTTTCCGTATACCACGTTGGAAGTGATCGTCAGGATAGAAGTTGTCGGAATACCGCCGCGGTAAGTATGGTTTCCTTTTACATAGGCCATGAAATCATGAACGATATCATAAGCGATATCATCTACACGATCATCATCGTTACCATATTTCGGGAAATCTCCTTCTACTTCGTAATCAACTACGATACCATTTTCATCTCTGATTGTTTTTACTTTTGCATATTTGATTGCTGACAGAGAATCCGCTACTACAGAAAGACCTGCAATACCGGTTGCAAACCAGCGGGTTACATTCTTGTCATGCAGTGCCATCTGAATTCTCTCATAACAATATTTGTCATGCATATAATGGATAATGTTCAGAGTATTTACATATACCTGAGCCAGCCATTTCATCATTGCATGGAACTTATCCATAACTTCATCGTAATCAAGGTATTCAGAAGTAATCGGGCGGAATTCCGGTCCCACCTGTTTTTTGCTTACTTCATCCACACCGCCGTTGATTGCGTAAAGCAGGCATTTTGCCAGGTTTGCACGAGCTCCGAAGAACTGCATTTCCTTACCCACTCTCATGGATGATACGCAGCATGCGATGGCATAATCATCTCCATGGGTCACACGCATCAGGTCATCATTCTCATACTGAATGGAAGAAGACTCAATGGATGTCTTTGCACAGAAACGTTTGAAGTTTTCCGGCAGTCTTGTGGACCAGAGTACGGTCAGGTTTGGTTCCGGAGCAGTACCCAGGTTTTTCAGGGTGTGCAGGTAACGGAAAGACATCTTTGTTACCATGGAACGTCCGTCAATACCCATACCTCCGATGGATTCGGTTACCCATGTAGGGTCTCCGGAAAACAGTGCATTATACTCCGGTGTTCTTGCAAATTTTACCAGACGCAGTTTCATAATGAAATGGTCAACAAATTCCTGAATCTGTTCTTCGGTAAATGTTCCGTTTGCCAGATCTCTCTCTGCATAAACATCCAGGAATGTGGATGTACGTCCCAGAGACATGGCTGCACCATTCTGTTCCTTGATGGCAGCCAGATAGCCAAAATACAGCCACTGGATTGCTTCCTGTACATTCTGTGCAGGTCTGGAAATATCAAATCCATAAATTTTACCAAGCTCTTTCAGTTCTTTCAGAGCTTTAATCTGTTCTGAAAGTTCTTCCCTTGCTCTGGTAACGTCAGAATACATAATAATTCTGGTCGTATCTTTCTGATGCTGCTTGTCCTCGATCAGACGATCAACACCATACAATGCCACACGACGGTAGTCACCGATAATTCTTCCGCGACCGTATGCATCCGGAAGTCCGGTAATAATGTGACTGGAACGACACGCTCTCATTTCCGGTGTGTAAGCATCAAAAACACCCTCATTATGAGTTTTTCTGTGTTTGGTGAAGAACTCAACAATTTGAGGATCCACATGATATCCATTGTCTTCACACGCTTTCACCGCCATACGGATACCGCCGTAAGGCTGCAGAGAACGTTTGAAAGGTTTGTCAGTCTGAAAACCTACGATTGTCTCTTTTTCTTTGTTCAGATAACCGGGGCCATGAGAAGTGATTGTGGAAATAATTTTGGTGTCCATATCCAGCACACCGCCTTTTTCTCTCTCCTGTCTGGAAAGATCCATGACCTGTTCCCAAAGTTCTTTTGTGTTTTCTGTGGCATCTGCCAGAAAAGCATCATCTCCGTCATAAGGAGTGTAGTTTTTCTGAATGAAATCTCTGACATTGATTTCTTTTTCCCAGATACCATGGCTGAAGCCTTCCCACTCTTTTCGCATTATCAAACCTCCTAAATTGATTATAACATCATTGTATTGGATTGTTAAAAAATCGTCAAGCAGGTGCAGGCATGTTTCTTATAAAGTACAATGTTTATCTTCGCTAACTCTTTTTATTTTATCCTAATTCAGTTTGACATCTGAATTTTCAGAAAATTCAATAGGCCCAACCACAGGATTAATTTTCCTATGTTTTCCAAAATAATCCGTATGAAATACGATCGGCGTCCCGTCCGGATTTTCAAACATCTGCTCAGGCTCAAATGCCATCCCAAGTGTTTCCGTACTGACTGTTCCAACCGTAATCTCAGGAAGAACATCGTAAAGATTCGTCTTAAGTTTCCACTCTCCATCCGTTTCTTCCAGTTCTATTTCCACATGGTGCTCGCAGTCCACAACGCAATTCTTCTCTTTCTTCCATGGCTTTGCCCCATTCAGATACACATTTCCCTCAGCCCAGACCGGAAGATGCATATAATATCTGTCACTCACTTCAGAGCCCATACCGCAGTAACCGTCAAATTCTTTATCCCATTCTTCAAATGTCTGATATCCTTCATCATACATCCAGGTACCAGCGAACAGATTTCCATCATCCCATTCCGACTTTCCTTCATTCTGCATATACTCCATGATTCCCACCATTCCCGGACGCTGGGGTTTCTGAACGAAAATATTGTTATAAAAACGTATATCACCATGCAGAATCGTCATAAATCCCGCCACTTCTGTGCGATGCGGCACATGATACGGGGTATATCGGGCAGAAGGCAGAGACTTTGAACCATTGTCCGTGCCGATGCCCACAGCCGCTATCGAGCCTGCTATCAGATTATGTACAAGGGCAACTCCCTGGGTTGGGAGTTTGAGTGAACGATCCGATAACAAAAAATTATTATCAATAAGTGTGGGACCATGGGAAACTTCCACAAAGATATCCTCACCCAGTCCCACAGCATCTCTGGCAATACAGTCATCTGCGATTGGCAGGGTATTGTCATGAAACAGGTTCTGCGTCACACGGGTTCCCTGAGCCTGCCAGTCAAGCCAAAGTCCTCTTGTACAGTGATGAATATGATTGCGGCGATAGATGACATCAATAGCCGCATGCATTTTGATTCCGCCAATTTCAGCACCTGCCAGATTCTGCTTATTATTTATGTGATGGATATGATTATCTTCAATAATGGAAAATACACCGCCCAGATGTCCCACGATACCGGTCTGTCCACAATCATGGATATTGCATCTTCTGATAATATGGGATCCAATATTTTCCTTTGTCCAGCCTTCCATCTGTGCCTGACAGATGCAGTCCCGTTCTGTCTGCGTGCCGTCTTTATATTTCCACTTCAGCCATTTATTATCATTGTTTGGCTGCCTGTATTTTCCAAGAGATATACCGGAACACTTGGAATGTGAGATTTCACAATCTTCAATCACCCACCCTCTGGACCAATGAGGGCCAACCATTCCCTCCTGATAAGCAGTAGGAGGTGCCCACTGGGTGGCAGCCTTATTTATATTGAATCCGGAAAGGGTAATATATCCCACTCCCTCTTTCATTGGATAAAAACAATTCTCCCGGACATTAATCTCCACATTTTCCTTATTCGGATCAACCCCATGAAAATTAGCATAGATGATGGTTTCATTCTTTTCCTGATCCTGCTCCGTATACCATGTATATAGGGAAAAATCCGGATCCCAGGATTCTTTGGAAATTACAGGATGCAAAACCTGATTCAGATCCGTCACTTCATACAAAGACTTACCATTCAGATATACTTCTCCTGTATGTGCAATAAAAGATGCAATATACCAGTCCCCTCTGACAAGCGTCGTATAAGGATTGTAGCTGCCAAAAATACCATTGGGTATTCTTGCCACCCAGACATCCCCCACATACATTTTCCAGTTTTTTACTTCTTCCGCTCCTGTAATGACTGCCTGTAAAGGTTCTACAGATATATACGTAATTCTGGCATCTTCCGTACCTGGATGGATGGGATTTACATGTTCTCTGTACACACCCGGATATACCAAGACTTCATCCCCCGGCTTTGCAATATTGGCTGCCTCCTGAATAGACTGAAATGGATACTCCGCACTTCCATCTCCACTTCGTTTTACTGACGCATTCACATAATATTTCATTGCACTGTCCTCTTTACCTTTAGTTTTTTCTAACTGATGTTAGTGTATGAATCACCCTATCAACACTTGTTTGCCGCGAAATGCAAAACCATAGCTTCGAATATGCTCCCTGGGAATTCCTCTTGCTATTAACTGGGCTGCATATTGTTTTTTCTCAATCTGCAGTAATGCATCCTGCACCGTATCTTTCAGGGTTTCTTCATCATCCGAATCAAATATTTTAAATTCCAGAATAATTGCATCATCCTTTTGCGGATTTCTTGGCTCCAGCATAACATCATATCTTCCAAATCCACTTTCTCTGTTTGAAGTAATCATATAACGATTCTGCAGATCTACCACCAGCCCCAGTACAAATCCATGATAAAATCTCTCAGGTTCTTCACCAGAAGGACGATTTCCCGTATCAAAATAACTGAATGTATTTAATGCCACACGATTCATGTATGCATTCATCGCCTTCGTATCACCAAGAAGCAGGGCCTGTACAAAATCATTATAATCAGCCCGTGAATCACGAAACCATCCACGTACCATGTTATAAAACATACGCTCCACCTCATAGTTGGTAAGCGTTAATGTATACTTCGCTTCCTCACCGTATTCCAGAAGCTCTTCCCTGTCATAAGACAGAACTTTCAGATAACCACTGGCAAGAAGAAGACTCCAGATTGCAGACTCGTCATTATCCAGCTGGTTATATACAATCTGCTCGTCAATGGTTGTCTGTATCACCTGCCCCTGAAGCAATGCTTCAAATTTCTCTTTTATCTTGCGATTTCCTTCCCGAAGAAGTTTGCCAACCAGGCTATTAGAACTGGTATTGGCCCAATAAGTCGAAAGCTTTCCTGTATCCAGATAATTCAAAATAGACCATGGGTTATAAATATCCTTATGATTCCCAAAAATGAAACCGTCATACCACTGCTTCACATCCTGCTTTTCTGCAGTGAAACCATATTCATCGAGAGCTTCAAATACTTCCTTTTCGGTAAATCCGAAAGATTCCGCATATTCATTTGAGGTTGTCGTTACTACTTTCAGATTATTAAGATCTGAAAAAATCGACTCCTTACTTACTCGTGTGATTCCGGTCATAATCGCACGTTCCAGCCATGGATTGGTCTTGAACGCTGAATTAAACATACTTCTTGTAAAGCTCACTAATTGATTCCAGTAGCCATCCACATAAGCTTCCTGCATGGGTGTATCATATTCATCCAATAAAATAATTGCTTTTTTACCGTAATATAAATACAAAAATTTTGACAGATAGTGAATCGCCATTGTGGCATCTACATCATCCATTTCTACGGTAACTCTTCGGAAAAATTCCTTATCACCTTCTCGCATCACTTCACTATCCAGCAAAAATGCATAATCTGTATACAAGCCTGCCAATAACTGACAGATTTTCTTTCGGGTATCCTGATAATTATTTTCTTTTATATTTGCAAAAGAAAGACTGATCACAGGATATGTTCCTTGAAGCTTCCTATATTTTTCCTCTTCCCAAATGGAAAGTCCGTCAAATAAATCCCCTCGATTTGTATAGTCAATCGAAAAGAATTCTTCCACCATGCTCATATTTAAAGTCTTTCCAAAACGACGGGGGCGGGTGATCAGTGTCACATCATCTCCGCTTTCCCACCATTCTTTTATAAAAGAAGTTTTATCAATATAAAAGTAGTTATTTTCACGTATTTTATCAAAACTCTGTATTCCAATTCCTACCGTTCTGGCCATACATACCCCCGCTGTTTCCACAGAATCACAAATGAATCAAACCTGTTATTTGCAAATTAGTATTTCTAAAACAATACTAGCATGTAAAAACATAAAATGCAAGGTACCATCTGTAACCAAAAGATATACCACGATTACTGCCGTGCCCATCATTTTATTCTCCCCATGTTCTGCCATGAAGTTCAAAACACAAAGATCAAGGACCCGCTTTACCTATAAAGAATAAAGAAAAACCTGCACCACCGGGAAACTCCCCGTGATGCAGGTTTTTCTTATTTATTCAGCAGTTATCACTGCTCTATGATTATTCTTCTTTTCCGTGAAGAGCAACCAGTTTCTTCAGGTAAGCAAGTCTTGCTTTTGCTTCGGATTCGTTCTTAGCAAACAGTCTTGCAGCTTTTTCCGGATTAGAACGTTTCAGAGAGTTGTAACGAACTTCTCCATCCAGGAATGCCTGATAATCATCAGAAGGATCCTTGGAATCCAGAGTGAACTTGTTCTCTGCAGCCGGATTGAAGCGGAAGTTATGCCAGTATCCACATTTAACTGCCAGTTCTT